>NZ_JBFAPV010000019.1:0-152998 GCF_040676925.1 Nonomuraea sp. NPDC049486 | reverse complement strand
CCACGCCCACATGGTCGAGACCAGCGGTGAATCCCATCGCCTGGCCGAAGCACTCGCCGGAAAGGGTGTCGTCCCTCTCACCTGACCGTCCACCTAGACTTTACGTGTCCGTCTACCTGGAGATTTCATGGCCGCCAGCCTGGATCAGGCTGGCCGCCCACCTGGAGAAATTCCTGACCGTCCACACCCGGGCTCACCCATTGTCGACGCTGATGTCCCGTGAGAACATCCAGCGATGCGTGTGAATCTGTGGTATCGCAATTTATCCCGCATCCTCCTGGCCCTGGTCGCAGCTGCCTTCTCCATCGCATCCCTGGGCCTGGCCACCCCGGCATCCGCCGCCGTTCCCGACGGCCACAACTGCTGGTACGTCTCGCCGGGCAGCCCACCGAGCAAGACCGACAACTACAGCGCGACGGTCCAGTGCGACGGTCCAGCGCGCCGCATCGACGCCACCCCGGCATCCGCCGACCTTCCCGACGGCCACGTCTGCTGGTGGGTCTCGCCGGGCAGCCCACCGAGCAAGACCGACAACAAGACCGTCAACTACAGCGCGACGGTCCAGTGCGACGGTCCAGTGCGCCGCATCGACCTCACCGTGGAGTTGCTCTACCACGGACTGGTCGCCGGCCCCGGCGTAACCGTGAGCGGCCGCACCGATGTTTGGCAGTACACCACCCTGGTCCCCCTGTTCGGCCTCGGCGCCCCCACCCCGGGCGAGTTGTGCGAGTCCGGCTATTACTCGGGCCGGGCGACCGCCACGGTCCAATACCTGTCGGGGTCTCCGGAGTTCATCACCGGATCGACGGGGTCTGATCCGGTATGGCTCGACTGCCCGCCGCCGGATATGCCCACGCCCCCGCCGGCGATGACGGTCGTCAACCCGGGCACCCAGAGCACGCGCCTCCCGGCGGACAGCGTGATGCTGCAGATGCAGGCCACCGGCGGGAGCGGGTCCTACACCTGGTCGGCGACCGATCTGCCGCCCGGGCTGACCATCGACACGACGACCGGCTTGATCACCGGCACGCCCTCGATAGGAATCTACAACGTCACGGTCACGGCCGTCGGCGGCGGCCAGGCAAGCACCACCTTCACCTGGCGCGTCCGGCGCGAGGCCATCTGCCCCAGATGCTGATCTTCCGCCCCCAACGGAAACTCTGTCGGAAAGGCGACGGCGCGTATTGTCTGCGGTCCCGGGTCGGTCCTCCTCCCCGATCCCGCTCGGTGCGGGTAGGAGAGGAGCAACCCGTGACACACGCTGTGAACACATCTGCCGTCCCGAGCGGCGCCCTCGCCGCGGGTCTGGCGCGGCTCGGGCAGGACGACGGCCGGGCGGTCAACCTGGTGCACGGGGTAGCACGACGATGTGCCGTTGATGGAGCGGCTGGACTCGTCCGGGTCCCATCCGGTCACCGTACTGCCGGTCAGCTCCTCGACGACGACGACGACGGCGGCCGCGGCGGCCTGGGCGCCGCGCACGCTCCGCGCGGCGATCGTGCCGAAGAAGCCGAACCCCAACTCGGCGAGCAGGGTCAGCGCGGCCAGGGCCTCATCGCCGGACGGCCGGGGACTGTCGTGGAAGCGGTACGGGTTGGTGAGCTGGTGGACGTTGGTGACCTTCCCGGCGTCGCGCGCGGCGTTCCCGGACGGCACGAAGCGCGTGTTCGGGCTCTCCTCGCTGAGGAAGGCACCGGCGTCTTAAGGACGGGTCAGGTCGTAGACAGGCCGCACGGTCACGTCCCCCTCGGTCGCGCCCCGACGTCCTCGTGGCGATGGCAGATCTGTCATCGCCACGAGGACAGGCGCTGCGGCGGCGTGTGTTTGTTCCCGATGAAGTCTTCAGAGCGGCTGTGCCGCGAACTGCGCGGATAGCCCAACGTAGGTCCGAACGCCCAGCACGTCGGATGCAGAGTTACTCCGGACGTCGCAAGATCGATCGCAAGGTAAGCCGGACGTCGCAGGGCTCCCCCGGACAGGACAAAAGGCGGCATCCGATCTTGGTCGGAGGTCGTATCCGGCGGGGAGATACCTTGGTCCATTTCCGCTCTTGCCTGCTACATCCGGGACGAAAGCGTAAGGGGGTTTCAGCGCCGCGCCGCCAGCTCGTCCAGTCCGCCCGGATGCGCCTCTCCCAGTGCCACGAGAGCTTCCATCAAGGCGTGGCACAGCTTGCGGTGATCCCAGTGCCGGGCGGCCAGCTCCCCGCTGGCGCGCAGCTGCCCGGAGCACAGCCAGGTGCTCGACCCAGTCGCGGGCGGTGCTCGGCGGCTGCCGCTCCAGCCGGGTCTCCACGCGCGTGGGGGTGCGGACGGTGGTCTCGGTGTGCACCTCGCGCACCAGCTCGGCGTGCACGGGCCGGAGATGGTACGGGTGGCCGGATCGCGGTGGAGCGTGGAGGAGTGTTTCCAGGCCACCAAGAAACGAGGTCGGACTGGACCACTATCAGGTCCGCAAGCACCTGGTCTGGTATCGGCACGTCACGTTGGCCGTGGTCGCCCACGCTCACCTGGCCTTCCTCGCCGCTGGCCCGCCCGGCGCAACAGGCCATCAGCACAGGGAGAGACTTTTTCGGGCCTGGCCACATAGGGGCCCTGCCGACCGGGACGATCACGACCTGACAGTACGAACGGTGACGATTCCGGCGAGCTGATCCCGCTCACCGTCAACGAGATCCGGCGTCTGCACGCCCACCTCGCCCAGCCCCGGCACCCCGCCAGCCACCGGATCCGCTGCTCACGGTGGCGACGTCGGCATCAGACCCGCGCCCGCCGCTGCCATTACCAACGGCAGCGACGACTCATCGATCACTAAATGCGGCTGGAGTACTAGGAGGTGACGGGGCATGACGAGCATCCGAACGAAAAGTCCCGTTAGCGGGTGGCTACAGCTAACTATTTGATCCTCCGCTCGTCCTGCTTGCCAGGACCGCCCAACCTTCGGCGTCTATGCCGGTTGAGTTCTTGAGTGATGGTGAGGCGGCCGCGTACGGCCGTTTCTCGGTGCTCCGTCGCAGGCGGAGTTGGAGCGGTTCTTCTACCTGGACGACGCGGATCGGGCGCTGATCGCCGAGCGGCATGGGACACACGCCCGCCTCGGCTTCGCCCTCCAGCTGACGACAGCCCGCTACGTCGGGCGTTTCTGACCGACCCGCTGGATGTGCCCGATGAGGTGCTGGTGTACCTCGGCGAGCAACTCGGGATCGAGGATGTCTCGCAGATCAGCCAGTACACCGAGCGGCGCACAGGCGCCATCGGCGTAGGAGCCGGCCCTGTCTCGGCAGATCACCTGCACCCCGGGATGGTCCTTCAGCCACGTGGCCAGGTCATCGGCGGTCCGGCCGTCCAGCAGATCGATAGGACGGTGGGTGTCCATGTCCACCAGGGCGGTGCCGTAGGAGTGTCCGCGCTTCTTCGCGAAGTCGTCGACGCCCAGCACTGTGACCTTCCCTATCTCGGGATCGGGCAACGCCCGCAGTGTCCGTAGCAGCGTGGATGGGCTGGCCGGCACGCCGACCAGGTAGGCCATGCGGGCACCGGCTCGCCCGGCAAGTGCTATCGCGATCGAGGTGAGAAGAGTGCGTAGGGCGGTGCTGCGACGGGCATGCCGCTGGGTCAGCCCGCCGACCTGCTCGGCGAAGATCTCTCGGTCGCAAGAGGGTTCGCCGCAGAAGAAGCGGCGCACCTCCAGCTCGACCTTGACCGGCCGCCCGCCCGTCGCCAGATCCCATAACAGTCCGGCGATACCGGCTGTGCACCCGGGCCGAGGGCAGCCCACACTTCGGGCATGGGGCTTCACTCGCCACGGTGCGCGCCGCGATCAGCATGGTGTCACCGAGGTCCTCAACATTGAGGACATCCATCTCCCGCAGCGCGGGGCAGAGCAAACGAAGGCAGCAGGCGTTCTCACCTGCCGAAGCATGCAACACAATGATCCCCACGGCCGCTCGTATGGTGATCAGGTTCTCGACAAACCAGATCGTTGACGAGCGGCCATCTCCGTGTGGGGTCCGTTACAAGATCGCGATAACGAGAAACAGCACCGGGATCCTCTCGCCGAGCTCACCCTGAGTAGCTGATCATCGTGAGTGAGCCAGAGCCAGTTGATGTCAGTGGCGGTGACGCGAACTCGCGACCTCAATGTGGGAGCCCGGCTTTCCCGGGGCTGTGCCCCGGGGCCTTGCCGGCCGGAGCGGCGATCGGGCAGGATCGCCGCCCCGATATCGCCGGCAGTTCAGAGGATCCTGATCCCCTGGATGCGGACCCCACCGGGATGGTTCGGCCAGGTGAACACGGTCCACTTCGGGATCGGCTGAGCCGGCTGCCACCTCCCGTCCCCGTACCACTGGACGCGGTTGTTACCGGTCGAGATCCGGGTGACCCACCAGATGTTCAGGGCGTACATGTCCTCTCCGGCGTTGGCGTAACAGTAGTCGACTGACGAGCTGCTGGTTGCGTGGATTGTGGCGCGCACGAGGTCGGTCCGGTCGCCGCACGGGACCTCATCGATCGCGTACGCCGCCGTCGGGAGGACGACGGCAAGTGAGGCCGTCATCGCGACGGACGCCAGAGTGGCCAGGGCCGCGCGCTTGGCGATGCGTTTCATGGACTTCTCCTTTGCAGGTGAGATTCATGCGGTGGAAATGGAGCCGGACTATCCGCAGACTTGACCAGGAGATCTCTGGCCACCTGCCGGGGTGGCTGTCTCGCTTCCGATACGAACACCACGGCTCACGACCGGCTGCGATGCCACAGGGTGTCAGATCTGCCTCAGACGGGCTGGCCGACCGGCCGGATGGTCAGGGTGTTGAGGTCGACGTCGGCCGGCTGGCCGAGGGCGAAGCAGATGGCCTTGACGATGGGCTCGGGGGACAGGGCGAAGGGCGGGACTCCGCCTTGCCAGAAGGCGGTGTCGGTCACGCCGGGGTTGACGAGCGTGACGCCGACGCCGCGGCTGGTGGCGTACATCCGCAGGTTCTCGGCCATGCCGGTGACGGCCCATTTGGTGGCGGAGTAGAGGTTGGCGGGGCTGTTCTTCAGGCCGGCGACGCTGCCGATGAGCACCAGCCGCCCGCCCGTGGTCTCGAGGTGAGGCAGGGCGGCGTTGGCCAGCAGGGCGGGGCCGAGGACGTTGGTGAGGACCATGGGCGCCCACGGTTCCGGGTCGCCGTCGGCGACGGTGCGTGGGTGGTCGGCGGGGATGAAGCCGAAGTTGGCCACCGCGGGTGCAGGGCGCCGAAGTGTGCCACGGTGCGGCTCACGGCGGCTTGGGTGGCCGGCCAGTCGGCGGCGGCGGCGATGATGCCGAGCAGCCGGTCGGGGTGGCCGGTCTCGTCGAGGAAGGACTTGAGTTTGGTCTCGTCGCGGCCGGTGACGGCCACGCGGTGGCCGCGGTCGAGGAGCAATCGTGCGGTGTGGGCGCCGATGCCGCTGGTCGCGCCGTGATCAGTACGGTCTCGCCGGTCATGGTCATACTCCCGGGTGCTGGAGGTCCTGGTGGTGCATCACAGGAGGGCGTCGACGGCGATGGGCGGCCCGATCACCACTACAAAAGCTGGTCGGACAGGGTCCATCTCCGTGTCGCAGGTCGCGTTCGATTCGCTGATCCCAGGAAACCCGCCTGGCCGGGCGCGAGACAGAGCGCATTTATAGGGGGGATAAGCTCAACCCCCTTACCGTCGGCGCCTGCGCGAACCCTCCGGTTACCGTGGGAGCATGGACGACCGGCCCGACAACCGCGACCAGATCCGGGATTTCCTCGCCATCCGGCGCGCGAAGCTCACTCCGGAGCAGGTCGGGCTGCCCACCGGCGGTCGGCGCCGAGTCCCCGGGCTGCGCCGCGAGGAGGTCGCGCTGCTGGCCGGTGTGAGCACCGAATGGTACACCCGGCTGGAGAAGGGCCACATCAGCGGCGTATCGCAAGAGGTACTCGACGCGGTCGCCCAGGCCCTTCGCCTGGACCAGGACGAACGCACCTACTTGTTCGACCTGGCCCAGGCCGCCCGGCCCGCCCGCCGCGCACCTTCGCGCCGCAAGGACGTCCAGGTCCCGCCGCGCGTCCAGTGGCTGCTGGACTCCATGACGATGTCGGCGGCGTTCGTACGCAACGGCCGCCAGGACATCGTCGCCCACAATGCGCTGGCTCGGGCCCTGCTCGCGCCGGTCTTCGACAGCCCTGCCACCACCCGGCACGGCCGCGCCAACCTCGCCCGCTACATCTTCCTCGACCCGGGCTCCCAGCGGTTCTTCGCCGACTGGGACACGGCCACCGCCATCAGCGCCGCGCTGCTGCGCGCCGAGGCCGGACGCGAGCCCCACGACCGGGCGCTACGCGACCTCGTCGGCGAGCTGTCCACGCTCAGCACCGCGTTTCGCGGCCAGTGGGCCGCCCACGACGTGCGCATCCGCCACGCTGGCGGCAAGCGGCTGTGGCACCCGCAGGTCGGCGACCTGGAGCTGACCTACCAGTCCCTTGACCTGCCCATCTCCAGCCGGACAGTGTACGACCTCACCATCTACACCACGGAACCGGGCAGCACCTCCGAAGAGCGGCTCAAGCTCCTGACCAGCCTGGCAGCCACCCAGCCGGCACACCCCACCAGCCAGCCGCGTTGAAGCGCGCCGACTTGCTCACGGCCTGCAGCTCGGGCACCTATAGCTACGGCGAGCCGCTGCGCTGACCGGGCCCCGCGGACAGGCATCGAACTAACATCACCACGACCTGAACACGCGTTCACCCCAGCATGCCAGCATGCCAGCCAACGTGCCTTTACGTGCCTGGCAAGATCACATCTCCCGGCCCTGCGAAAAGATGCGAACAACCCCAGATAGCCACGGCGACGCCTGTCATCATCGAGGTCCAGGTGTGCTTCGAGAAACGATCTCCCAGGGGCGGCACGACGAGAGCGTGATCCCCGCCGTGCCAAGCCGATGGCGAGCGGGGGCGCAATCGACCGACTACGCCCCCTAGCTTGATCCAATCAGGACCCAGCGCCCCGACCTGCCGAAACCGGACGCCGATCCAATCAGATCCGATCCCCACTTCCGCCCCTCCTTTTCGCCCCCCAAAGTGGCATCAGAGCCCGCCGGACACCTCCCGGGCCACCCTGCGGGGAAGGAACCTGATCGGACATGGCCGACCGCGTCTACCTGCGACACTCCACCGACAAGCAGACCGACGCCCGCCGGCGGCACGCCCTGGCCGCGCTGATCGCCTCCGGCGCCCCCGTCTACGAGGACCCGGCCACCTCCAGCCGCCAGCTCTCCCTGGACCGGGCGGGGTTCACCAAGCTGCTGCACGAGGCCGCAGTCGGCGACACCATCCGCATCGCCGACGCCGCCCGCCTGTTTCGCTCGGTCGCCGACATCCTGGCCCTGCGGCCCGTCCTCCTCCGCCGCGGCCTGCACCTGCGGGTGGAGTCCGGGCTGCTGTCGGGGATCGATCTGGCCGCCGATGATCCCGGCACCAAGATGATGGTCAACGTGCTGGCCTCGGTGCTGGAGTTCCAGCGGGACATGATCAGCGAGAACACCCGCCAGGGCGTCGCCGCCGCCGAGGCCTCCGGCAAGACTTTCGGCCGCCCGACCGCGCTCCCTGCGGACAAGGCCGCCGAGGTCGTCACCGCCTACTCTCAAGGCGCCGCCGTCAAGGCCCTGGCCCGCGAGCATCACGTCGCGCCCAAGACCATCCGCCGCGGCCTGGACGCCGCTCACGCCCGCCGACTCCCCGACCAGTTCGACGCGCTGTCCGTTCCCGAGGAGCCGTCGGGCCCTGCCGCGGACACGCCCGTGACGCTCGACGTGCCTGGCCTGCTCGCCGACCCCTGCGGGCCGTCGGCGACGACACCATCCGCAAGATGCTCATCTGGGGGCGGATCATCCGCCGCGGCAAGGGCTACTCCATCCGCCTCATCGTGCCGCTCGAACTCCACCACGCCGCGCTGCAACAGAGCACAGCCTTCGCCGCCGAGGGCGCCGGGCCGGCCGAACGCAAGGCCTACCGGGTGTACGCCACTCGCATTTCCACCGCCCAGCAGCCACCACCGGGCCGCTGACCAGCACGCCCCGTATCAGCCCCGATCACCAGGAGGATGTGCCCGTGAGCACCGCAGGCAAGAGGTGCACCAACCTCGACAGCGACGAACTGGACGCGCTCATCGGCTCCCCCGCCCGGCGATACGACGAGATCATCGAGTTGTGGGACACCCTCCTGCTCAAGGAAGACGAACTGGCCAAGGCCAAGGTGGTCCTGAGCGCGATGAAGGCCTTGGTCATCTTCACCGTGCTCCCCGATTCAGCCGCGGCGGCCGCCGAGGCCACCCGGCAGCTGAACCGCCTGTTCGAGCACGAGGGTGATCTGGGATACCAGCGTCTCCGCCAGCACCAGCGCCAGAGCGGAATCGGTGCCTCCCTGGCGCACCTGTGGAACTCCCGCCTGGGCTCGACGGTGTGTGGCACCTTGAAACCGCAGGATGCTGGCTATACGAAGGGGTTCTCAATGCCATAGGTCTGCGTCGTCGGTTGTCACAGCTCAGCGTTTCCGCTGACATTCAGCCTGCGCGGCACATGAGTTCCGGGACATGAAGGGAGTCGTCTCGGATAGTTACTTGCGGGAATGTTGCCTTCTCGCAAGTAACCTGTGCTCGTCTCGTACGCAACAGAACTGATTTTCCGGATACTGTTTTCCAGAAAATCAATAATGCTAGGATCCTGGCGTGACGGAAACCGACATGGTGGTGACGCCGTGCAAGCACTGCGGTGCGCCGATCGAGCAGAGGCGAGGGAGAGGGAGGCCGAAGGAATACTGTCCCGACGGTGACTGCCAGGCCGCCGCGAAACGGGAGCGGGAGTTGCGGCGGGCCACGCCCGGGCTGGAAGGGGCGCTGGCCAGGGCCGAGCAGTTGTACGAGCGTATGGAGACCGGTCTGTCGGCGGCCATCGAGCCGCTGGCCAGGGCGCTGGCCGACGAGCTGAGCCCGGCGGGGGTCGAGGCGCGGATCAGTGCCGTTCAGGCCGAGGCGCACACCCGGGTGGCCATCGCGCGTACCGAGAGGGAGCAGGCGTTCGAGCAGGTGCGGCTGGCCCGTGAGGCGGCCGAGCACGCGCGGCGGCAGGCCCAGGAGATGCGGGCGCGCACGGAGGAAGCCGAGGCCGAGCGCGACACCGCGCTCGCCGACGCCGAGCGGGCGCGCGAGCAGGCGCTGGCCGCGTTGCGGGAAGCGGCGAGCACCGAACGCCAGGCGCTCCAGGCGGCCGAGGAGGCGGGCCGGCGCGCGGAGGCGGCCGATCAGCGGGCCGAGGAGGCGCTCCGCCGGGTCGAGATGACCGAGCGGGCCCGCGACCAGGCCGTTCAGGAGCTGGCCGAGCGGGTGGAGGCGGCCGAGGTCAGGGCTGAGGAGGCGCGGGCGCAGACCGTACGGGCCGGTCAGGATGTCGAGCGGGCGGTGGCGGAGCGTGATCGCGCCCGTGAGGAGACGGCGGCGGCCGTGCGCGCCCGTGAGCAGGCCGAACGGGACGTCGCGGGGGCGCTGGCCCGGGCGGAGGCGGCGGGGCAGGAGCGTGACCGGGCCGTCGCGCGTGCCGAGAGCGCCGAGCGCTCGGCGGCGGCGGCCGAGCGGGAGCGGGCCATCGCCCTGAACGAGGCCGCCGTGGCCAGGCAGGCGGCCGAACAGGCGCGCGCGACGGCGGACGTCGAGGTGGCGCGGGCGCGCAAGGCCGCGGAGACGGAGACGGCCAAGGTCGAGAAGAGTGTGCGGCGGGAGCGGGAGCGGGTCGAGAAGGAGGCCGCCGCCGCGGTGCGGCAGCGTGACCAGGCGCTGCTGGAGCTGCGGGTGGAGCGGTCGAGGCTGGAGGACTTGCGTGCCGAGCTGGAGGCGGCCCGCGCCGAGGCCGCGCAGCTGCGGGAACGGGCGGTCGCGGCGGAGCTGCGGCTCGGCTGAGGGTGTCTTCGCCGTCCGGCGCCGGGCCACTGCCATGAGCCCGAGCGCGTCACCCCGCAACGGCTAGCCCATTTCGGCGGGGTGACGCCTGCCATGGTCGGGGTTGGCCCTGAGAATGATCTTGAGGGGAACGTGACGCCTGGTTTCGATGCGCATTCATCTCGGCTCGGCGTGATCGCCGAATCGCGCCAGGACTCCCATCGCCTGGGCGTGGCCGTCCAGATCTGGACGGTCCGGTACAAAGGGCTTCCGCCAGCGGTGCCGTGGCCGGTGGTGGACTATCTGGCCGAGCAGCTGAGGTCGCGGGTCAAGAGGTACGGCGAGCGGCTGGATACGGGCGTATGGGCACGCGTGGACGGGACGCCTACGGCTACCGGCAGCGGCAGGACGTGCATCGGCGGATCAAGGAGCTGAGTGAGGTCCAGGTGCACGCCGCCGGACGGGAAACCCCCTTGGGGGTGCCGCTCCACCACCAGCGGCCGCACCGGACCTCGCCCCTCAGCAGCGCGCGCCTTCTTGCACTTCCAGGAGCGGCAGGCCCGCCGCGTACCGACGGAAGAAACCGGCGGTCGGGGTGTCCGCGGACGCGACGGCGTCCGGGGTGCCCTCCGCGATCACCGCGCCCCCATCCGGACCGGCTCCCGGCCCCAGGTCGATCACCCAGTCCGCGGACGCGGCGACGGGGATGTCGTGTTCGGCCACGACGACGGTGTTGCCCGAGTCGAGCAGCACGTCGAGCGCGTCCACCACCCGCTGGATGTCGGACGGGTGCAGGCCCGAGACGGGTTCGTCGAGGACGACGAGGCCCGCCTTGCGGCCTGCGGCGCCGCGCTGGATAGCGGAGGCCAGCCTCAGCCGCTGCGCCTCACCGCCGGACAGCTCTGTGGCGCTCTGGCCGAGCTGGAGATAGCCGAGTCCGACCTGGTTCAAGGCTCCCAGGGTTTCCGCGAGTTGCCGGGGTCGGGAGAACCGCTCCACAGCCTCGGCGACGGTCAGCTCCAGCACCTGATCGATGGCCAGCCCTTGATACCTGATCTCCAGAGCCTCCGGCTTGTAGCGTCGGCCCTCGCACGCGTCGCAGACCACCCACACATCCGGCAGGAAGTGCATGTCGACCAGCTTGCGGCCATAACCGGTGCAGGTTTCGCAACGGCCGCCGCCCGCGGTGTTGAAGCTGAACCAGGAGGCATTGACGCCGCGTCCGCGCGCCACGTCGGTCTCGGCGAACAGCTTGCGGACCAGGTCGAACGCCTTGCTGTAGGTGGCCGGGTTGGAGCGCGGCGTCCGCCCGAGTGGTTCCTGATCGACGACGGCGACCCAGTCGAACCCTTCCAGGCCGATCACCTGCTGCACCGTGTCGGTCATCGTCCCGTTCAGGGCGGCCTCCGCACTCCCCGCGAGCGCCCCGAGCAGGCTGCTCTTGCCGCTGCCGCTCACCCCGGTCAGGCAGGTGAGCCGACCGGCGGGGAAACGCACCAGGTCGGCGGTCAGGTTGTGGGCGCGCAGGCCGTGCAGCTCCACCCAGCGGGTTCCGTCACCGATCGGACGGCGGGTCCGACGCAGCCGCGGCCCCTCACCGGCCAGATAGCGTCCGGTCAGCGACGCCGGGTGGGCGGCCACGTCGGCGGGAGGTCCCGACACCAGGATCTCACCGCCGAGGCGGCCGGCACCGGGCCCCATATCGATCACCCAGTCGGTCCGGGCGATCAGTTCGGGGTCGTGCTCGACCAGGAGCACCGTGTTGCCCGCCTTGCGCAGCTCCAGGGCGATGTCGAGCAGGTGCGCCTTGTCCGCCGGATGCAGCCCGGTCCCGGGCTCGTCCAGGACGAAGACGAGGCCGCTCAGCTCGGTACTGAGCTGAGCGGCGAGCCGGGTTCGCTGCAACTCACCCCCGGACAGCGTCGCCGCACTCCGCGACAGCTGGAGATGGGCCAGGCCGAGCCGGTCGAGGACCCCGAGCCTGCGGCCCAGGTCCTGCAGCAGCGGCTCACCCACCTCGCGCTGCCGGGCGTCCAGGTCGTCCGCCACGCGCTTCGCCCAACTGCGCACCTCCCGGACTTCTACCTCGATCAGGTCGGGATAGGTGAACCCGCCGAGCCGCACGGACCGTGCCACCTGGTCGTACCCGCTGCCGCCGCAGGTGCCGCACGGCTGCTTGCGCATGTACGGCAGGTAGCGCTCCTTGGCGCTGGAGGTCTGGGCGTTCACGAACACCCGCTCCACCTCGGCGAGCGCGCCCCGCAGCGGCTGGCTGGAGGTGTAGGTCACCTGGGCCGTCTCGTTCTTGTTCGTCATGTCGACGGTGGCCTCGATCTTCTCCTCTCCCGTGCCGTACAGCACACAGCGACGGAACTCCTCAGGCAGCGACTGCCATGGCCGGCCGAGGTCCACTCCCCGCTTCTCGGCGAGGGCGGGCACGAACGCGTGCTCCCCCGACCGCCACTTCGCGTACCAAGGGGAGGCCCCCTCGAAGAGCGGAAGCTCCGGATGGGTGATGACCAGGTCCTCCTGCGCCTGCCAGCGCCCGCCCACCCCGTGGCAGTCCGAACAGCTCCCTTCAGGCGTATTGCGGTCGAAATGAGCGGTGGTCAGAGGCCCGTTCCCGTGTTCCGCCGGGTCGGCGTCGATCGCGGGAAGGCGCGAGTACAGCAGTCCCAGATGCCCGTCGATGCCGGTGATCGTGGCGACCGTGGACCGGGGGTTGCGGTTCAGACGGCGCTGGTCGACCGCGAGCGTCGCGCCGAGTCCCAGGATGCGGTCGACCTTCGGCCGATTGCGCTGGGTGATGTACTGCCGCACGAACGGCGAAAGTCCCTCCAGATACCGCAGCTGGGCCTCGTTGTGCAGGGTGTCGATGGCCAGCGAGGTCTTGCCGCTGCCGCTCACTCCGGTGAAGGCGATGAGCCGCCCCTTGGGTATGCTCACCGACACGTCCCGCAGGTTGTTGGTACGAGCCCCCACCACCTTGATGGTCTCGCCGTCCATACTCGCAACGTCCCGTACGAACGCAGTCAACCTTCGTCCATCCTCTCGCGACACAGCAGAGCATGGGCGGGCACGCACCCCACCCATGCCGAACAAACCGATCACGCCACTGCACGGCGGCGCCCGTCACCAGGGCACTGGGCGGCCGCTTCACCAGGTCTCTCAGCACCTGGCCGGTCTCGATGCCGCCCGTGCCGCGTATCAGGACCGGGACGCCGCGGTGAGCTTGTCGACGTCGGGGGCGTAGACGGTCATCCAGTGCGGACGCAGCCGGTAGTAGACCACGTCGTTGTCCCAGTCGAAGGAATCGTCGCCGTAGAAGCTCTTGAGGTAGGCGAGCAGGTCCGGCCAGCCCGCGTCCCGTTCGCCGTGCCGGGGGTTGAGGATCTCCACCGTGCCGTGGGTGAACACGCCCAGATCCTCCCCGCGCATGTGCGCGGCGCTGACGGCGGGACGGGCGGCGAGGTGGCGCGCCTTGGCGGCGCCGGGCGCCGTGCCGAAGTGCCACTTTCCGTGCAGGAAGTGTCCGTCCACGCCGCTGATCCGCGGCTCGCCCTTCGCCGTCACGGTCGAGAG
Source organism: Nonomuraea sp. NPDC049486 (assembly GCF_040676925.1). Classification (NCBI taxonomy): domain Bacteria; kingdom Bacillati; phylum Actinomycetota; class Actinomycetes; order Streptosporangiales; family Streptosporangiaceae; genus Nonomuraea; species Nonomuraea sp. NPDC049486. Next base: position 139,500 of record NZ_JBFAPV010000019.1, on the reverse strand, counting down.
CGCGAGGGTGCACATGCCGGTGAGGACCTGGGTGAGCTGCTCCGCCGTCAGGGTGTGCTCGGTGGTGACGATCGAGCGCAGGTGCGAGGTGGAGCGGGAGAGCGAGGCGTCCAGGAGGGCCTGAAGCTCCTTGAGATCTTCTGGTGTTTCGCGCATTGCGGTCCTTGTCTGTCCGTGGTGCCCGGCCCCCGTCGGTGCCGACCGGTGAACCCATGATTGGTCTGAAACCCGACGTCCTATGTCATGTTTTCCATCCGTCTTGAGGACGCCATCCCGGGGGCGATCACGGTGGCCAGGCCGTCCACGACCTTCGCGGCCTCAGCCGGTGAAGGTGATCAGCGGCCGGTCCGGGGACCGGCCGCGCCGCGAGGGTGCTGCGCTCGCGCATCCCGGCACGGGCCGGATCAGGCTCCGGATGGCGGGCGATGAGCGGGTCGCCCGCGTCGGCGGGCCGGTCGGCGAGCATCACTCATTCCATCGCGCGTACGGACTGGGTCAGGGGTGCGCGTTCCGGTCGAGGCCGAGTGTGGCGATGAGATCTTCGTGGAGCTCGAACCAGACACGATGGCAGGAGTCGACGTCGGTGCGGTCGACCCAGGCTCCGTCCCCGGCCCGGGCGCGGGTGAGCGCGGCGGTGAAGCGGGTGTCGTATCCGCGCAGGCGCGTCAGGACGTTCCCGAGCCGGTCGGCGAGCGGCGTGAGCGCGTGGCCGACGGCGGCGAGTTCGCGCAGCACCGCGGCGTCCCAGGCGGGGTCGGAGTGGTCGTTGGTGGCGAGCCGGTCGCCGGCGGCCGGCCGGAGCTGCCAGTCGGTGCAGGCTTGACGGAGGCGGCCGTTCAGCGGGAGGAACGCGCGGTAGACGGCCTGGACCTCCTCGGCGCCGCCGACGCGGGCGAGCTCGGCCGCGAGCAGGCGCTCGTTCTCGGCGCGGCCCCGCTCGGTCAGCGACCAGCCTCCGTCGCCGGCGAAGGAGGTGTGCGCGACCCAGCCGCGTGCCTCGGCGTCGAGCAGCGCCTCTTTCGTCTCGGCCGGGTCCAGCCCGTACCGCCGGGCGAGCACCGGCGTGTCGGCGAACCCGGTGATGCGCACGGCGTGCAGGACCAGGAGGTCCGGCGAGGAGTCGGGTGTCATGAGTCGGAGTCCTGTCGGGTCGTCAGGCGGATGTATCGCTGCTGGCACGCCTGCGGGGAGTTGAACCCCATCGCGTGCGCCATCTGCGCCCAGGTCAGCCCCGCGGCGCGGGCCGTGAACAACAGGCCCGATTCGAGTCCTTCGACCTCGGCGCGGGCGGCGGGCAGGAGAGCGAGCGCGCTCAGGATGCCCTCCGGCCCCAGGTCGGCGGAGCGCCAGAGGGCGAACTGCGCGAGGTCGACCGCCGACGGAGGGACGGGTGCGGGCCGCCACGGGCGGGCGCCGATCGCGTCCGCCCCCAGGCTCTGAAGATGCTCCCGCGCGTCCTGCTCGCGGCGCGCCTGGGCGTGGTCGTCGTGCGCGCCGCTACCGGGGTCGTGGTTGCGTGACATGCGCCTCATGCTCCACACTCAACGAAATGTTGTCAACTTTTCGTTGAAAGGGCGCGGATGATCGTACCCCTCAAGGAGGCCGTCGCCGAGACCTGCGGGGGCAAGGCCGGCGCGCTCGGCGCGTTGCTCAGCGCGGGCCGGCCGGTTCCCGACGGCTTCGTCGTCCCGTTCGCCGTCTACCGCGCCGCCGTCCGCGACCTGGGCCTGGGCCGCCTGGACGGCGACGCGGCCCGGCGGGCGATCGAGGCGCGTCCCGTCCACGCGAGCGTGATCGACGCGCTGGGACGCGGGCTCGGCGAGCTGGGCGATCCGCCCGTGGCGGTGCGGTCGTCGGCGGCGGGCGAGGACACCGGGCAGGCGTCGGCGGCCGGTCAGCACGAGAGCTTTCTCGCCGTGCGCGGGGCCGGCGACGTCGGCGATGCCGTACGTGCCTGCTGGGCCTCGCTGTTCTCGGCCCGCGCCATCGGCTACCGGTCCGCCGCCGAGCCGCCCGGTGATCTGGCCATGGCCGTCATCGTGCAACGTCATCTGGACGCCGAGGTGGCCGGGGTCATGTTCACCCCCGCCGACCCGGACGGCGCGACCGAGATCGAGGCGGCCTTCGGCCTCGGCCCGAGCGTCGTCGGGGGCACGGTCACCCCCGACTCCTACCGCGTCGCCGCGGACGGGCCGGTCACCCGCACCGTCGCGGACAAACGCACGCGCCTCGACCGGCGCGGCGCGCGGCTCGTCACCCGCGACGTGCCCGCCCGTACGCGGGATCGACCGGCGATCGACGACGCGACCGCCACCCGGCTGGCCGAGCTCGGCAAGGAGATCGCCGCCGTACTCGGCGGGCCGCAGGACGTCGAGTGGGCGATCGCCGGCGGCCGCGTCTGGGTTCTGCAGGCGCGGCCGGTCACCGCGACGCCCCCGCCACCGGCGTCTTCCGGCGCCCCGGCCGGCGCGCTCACCGGGACCCCGGGCAGCCACGGGACCGTGACCGGCACCGCGAGGGTCGTCCGCGGCCCCGGCGACTTCGCGCGGGTGCGGCCGGGCGACATCCTCGTCTGCCCCTTCACCGACCCCGCCTGGACGCCGCTGCTGCGCATCGCCGCCGGTGTCGTCACCGAGACCGGCGGCGTGCTCTCGCACGCGGCGATCGTCGCCCGCGAGCACGCCATCCCCGCCGTCCTCGGCGTCCGGGACGCGACGGGCAGCCTGCGCGACGGCGCCGTCATCACCGTCGACGGCACCGGCGGCACCGTCACGGCGACGGACGCGTGACCGGACCTTCCACCACAGAGAAAGGGGAAGCGGGCCGCGCGCCCGCGCCTGAACATGCCGACACGACACCTTTATCTGGCACGCCACGGCGCGGCCGACGCGTTCGGGGAACTCACCGGCGTCGGCCGCCGGCAGGTGGAGCTGCTGGGCGAACGGCTCGCCGGCCTCCCGGTCGGCGCCGTGTGGCACTCTCCGCTGTCACGCGCCGCGGCGAGCGCGCACGAACTCTCCCGGCATCTGCCGGACGTGCCCGTGGCCGAGGCCGCCGAACTCGTCGACCACGTGCCCTACGTGCCCTCCCCGGCCGAGACACCGCCGTCCTGGGCCGGCTTCTTCGACGGCTACGACGAGACCGAGGCGGCCTCGGGCCACCGGCTGGCCGAGGCGCTGGTCGCCCGGTTCGCGCAGGCGCCCGAGAAGGCTCAGCCCGACACCCACGAGGTCCTGGTGACGCACGCTTACCAGATCGCCTGGCTGGTGCGGCACGCGCTGGACGCGCCGCCGTCGCGGTGGCTCGGGCTCAACAGCGCCAACACCGCGCTGACGGTCATCGAGTATCGGAGCGGGCTTCCGCCCACGGTCGTGATGTTCAACGACATGAGCCATCTTCCGCCCGACCTGCGCTGGACCGGCTTTCCCGGCGGCGTGCGGCCGTGAGAGGTCCGCGCCGCTAGCGGGGGGTCAGCAGGCAGAACTCGTTGCCGTCGGGGTCGGCCATCAGCACCCGGCCGCCTTCGGGCCGGCCGGCGTCGAGCCGGGTCGCTCCGAGGGAGACGAGACGGTCGACCTCGGCGAGCTGATCCCCGTCCGCGGGCGGAGCGAGGTCGAAGTGGAGCCTGTTCTTCCCGTTCTTCGGCGCGACCGGCGGACCACCCCAGGTGATCTTGGGGCCGCCGTGCGGCGAGCGGATCGCGGTCTCCTGGTCCTGGTCCCAGACCAGCGGCCAGTCCAGCGCCGCGCTCCAGAAGTATCCGACCTCCTGCGAGCCGTCGCACGCGAGCGCACCGATGAACCCGCAGTCGGCCAGGAACTTGTTGCCCGGCTCGATGACGCAGAACTCGTTGCCCTCGGGGTCGGCGAGCACCACGTGACCGTCGTCCGGGCTCTGCCCGATGTCGATGTGGCGGCCGCCGAGCTCGAGCGCCCTGGCCACCGTCCGCTCCTGCTCCTCGGAGGACTGGCTCGTCAGGTCGAAGTGGATCTGGTTCTCGGTGGTCTTCTTCTCCTGGGACGGAAGACACCGGATCTGGAACCCGGTGTCGTCGTTCGGCAGGAGCGTGACGCCGTCGTGCGTCTCCCAGCCCAGGATCTGGGTCCAGAAGCGGGCGAGACCTCGCGGGTCGTGCGCATCGAAGCAGAGCGCGATGAGCTGGGAACGCATCCGGTCTCTCCAATCCGCCGACGCGTGACGGCGGCAACGCTAACCCGCCCGGCGACCGTGACGCCAACGAATATCCGGCGCGGTGGAGCCGTGCCAGAAGCCGGCGTAGCGGCCGCCGCGGCGCAGCAGTTCGTCGTGGCCGCCTTCCTCCACGATCCGGCCGCCGTCCAGGAAGACGACGCGGTCGGCCCGCTGGACGGTCCGCAGCCGATGCGCCACCATCACCACCGTGCGGCCCGCCATCAGGCGTTCGACGCCCTCGTGCACGGCCGCCTCGTTGACCGGGTCCAGCGCCGAGGTCACCTCGTCCAGCAGCACGATCGGCGCGTCCTTCAGCAGGGCGCGCGCGATCGAGACCCGCTGACGCTCGCCGCCCGACAGCAGCGCGCCGCCCTCGCCGACCTTCGCCGCCCAGCCGCCGGGCAGCCGCTCGATCACCTCGTCCAGCCGCGCCGCCGTCGCGGCCGCCCGCAGCTCGGCCTCGCCGGCGTCGGGACGGCCGAGCCGTACGTTCTCCTCGATCGTGCCGTCGAAGAGGTAGACGTCCTGGAAGACGATGGCGATCCGCGACGTCAGCACCTCGGTGCCGACATCGCGCACGTCGGCGCCTCCCACCCGCACCGCGCCCGCGTCCACGTCGTGGAACCGCGCGAGCAGCTGCAGCAGGGTGCTCTTGCCCGCGCCCGACGGCCCGACGACGGCGAGCCGCTGTCCTTCCGGTACGGAGAGGGACAGGTCGTCGATCACCGTGCGGCCGTCCTGGCGGAAGGTGACGGAGTCGAACTCCAGGCCATGGTGCGCCGGCCGGACCGGGTCGGGGGCCTCCGGCAGCGGCTCGGTGCTCAGCACCGCGTCGAGCCTGCCCAGTTCGGCGCGCGCCGCGCGGAGCTTGCCGCCGAGGTCCGACAGCGACAGCAGCGGATCGGCGCAGCGGGCGGCGAGCACCAGGATCGCCAGGAGCTCGGCGGCGCCGATGTGCCCGCCGAGCGCGAGGTAGGCGCCCAGGGCCAGCAGCGCGGTGAACACCGCCTGGACCGTGAGCGTCAGCCCCAGCACGCCCGGCAGCGCCGACAGCACGGTGCGGCGGGAGGCGCGCTGGAGTTCACGCAGCGAGTCGTCCAGCAGCCGGAAGCGTTCGCCGGTCCGGCCGCCGGCCCGCAGCACCGGCTGGGCCTGGAGATACTCGATGACGCGCCCGGTGGCCTCGTGGCCGCGTTCGTGCCGCTCGGCGTCGGACGCGGCCATCGAGCGTCCCGTCCAGACCTGGATCGCCGCCACGACCGGGGCGGCGGCCAGCGCGGCCAGCCCCAGCCGCCAGTCGAAGGCGAGCATCACCACGACGATCGTCGACGGGGTCACACAGGCCGAGACGTACGGCCCCAGCAGGTGCGCGAGCACGCCCATCGCCTCCAGGACGCCGCGGCTGGCCAGCACCGACACCTCGCCGACCCGGGCGCCGCCGTACCAGCCGATGGGCAGCCGCGCCAGATGGTCGCCGAGCCGGTGGTACATGCCGCGCAGCAGCACGGTCCCGACGCGCATGCCGGACAGGTCGCTGAGGTAGCGCAGCACGGCGTAGACCGCGACCGCGGCCCCGAACGCGATCAGCCAGGGCCGGGCCCCGCCCGGTTCGCCGCCGAACAGGGCGCGCAGCACCGGGACGAGCAGCCCGTAGGACAGGCCCTCCACCATCGCGGTCACCGTCATCAGGGCCACGGTGCGGCGCACCGGCCCGGCGTACTCGGGTCCCAGCACGCGCATCAGCATGCGGATCATCGAGGCTCTCCTCCTCGCGTCAGGGCGGTCGCCGACCGGTAGGTCCGCGAGAACGCGGCGAACTCCCCGTCCCGTGCCAGCAGCTCGGCGGGGCTTCCCCGCTCGACGATCACCCCGTCGTCCAGCATCACGATCGTGTCGGCGTCGGCGATGGTCTCCAGGCGGTGGGCGATGACCAGGATCGTCCGGTCGCCTCGCAGGGTCGCCAGGGCCCGGCGCACCGCCTGTTCGGTCCGCGGGTCGGCGAAGGCGGTCGCCTCGTCGAGCACCAGGACGGGCGCGTCGGCCAGCAGCGCGCGGGCGATCGAGATCCGCTGGGCCTCGCCGCCCGACAGCCCGGCCTCTTCGCCGATGACCGTGTCGTATCCGCGAGGCAGTTCGGCGATCCGGTCGTGGATGTCCGCCAGCCGGGCGGCGCGGACCATGTCGTTGAAGCCGGCGTGCGGCACCGCCAGTGCGATGTTGTCCGTCACCGAGGCGCGCAGCAGCCGGACGTCCTGGAAGACGAAGGAGACCAGCCGGTAGAGGTCCCGGCTGCCGATCTCGCGCAGATCGACGCCGCCGAGGGTGACCGACCCGCCGGTCGGGTCGTAGAACCGGGGCAGCAGCTGGACCAGCGTGGACTTCCCGCTTCCTGACGGCCCGACGACCGCGGTGACCGTGCCGGGCTCCAGCACCAGGTCGATCCCGCGCAGCACCTCGCGGCCGGCTTCGTAGCCGAAGCGGACGTCACGCAGCTCCACGCGGTGCCCCCGGGGTCCGGCCGGGTGGACGGGCTCGGGCAGCGGCGGCACCGCGAGCACTTCCTTGATGCGGCCGACCGCGCGCCGGGCGGCCTGCATGTCGTCGAAGCCGTGGCCCAGAGCCGCCACCGGGGCGGTCAGGCCGAGCCCGAGCAGCAGGAAGGGCAGCAGGTCTGCCGGGGGCAGGTCACCGGAGGTGATCAGGGCGGCGCCGCCGGCCAGCACGGCCAGCAGCACGAACGGCGGCGACAGCGCCAGCTGCATGCCCGCGGCGATCACCGACATGCCGCGCACCCAGCGGAAGAAGACGGCGACGAACTCGTCCACGGCCGTCACGAACCTCCGGTGGGCGCGCTCGCCCGTGCCGAACGCCTTGACCACCGCGATGCCCCGCACGAACTCGACCACCGTGTTCGCGACGCGCCCCATGGCCGCGTCGAACGCCTTCTGCTCGCGCAGCCGGGCCGGGGTCATCATCAAGGGCACCAGCGCCACCGCCAGCACCACCGGGACGAGCGTGATCAGGGTGAGCCGCCAGTCGACGGCGAACAGGTAGAGCAGCGACACCAGCGGCACCACGAAGGCGGCGACGAGCTCGCTGGGGGCGTGGGCGACGAACGGGTGCACGGCGCTCACGTCGTCGCCGACGACCTTCGCCAGCTCGCCCGTACGGCGCCGGGAGAACCAGCCGATCGGCACGCGTCCCAGCCGCTCGGCCAGCCGCCGGCGGAACGCCAGCTGCACCCGGTCGTCGAGCAGATGTCCGATGCCGGACGACGCCGCGGTGAACACCAGCCGGACGAGCAGGCCGGCCGCGCCCGCGATCACCACGATCCGGACGTGGCCGTGATCGAGCGGGCCGGGCGAGAGCAGGGCGCGGCCCAGTTCGGCGACCGCCAGCAGCGGCGCCAGGCCCGCGACCGAGCCGATCACCTGCAGGACGACCACGGCGGCGAAACTTCCCAGGTAAGGGCGTAACAGCCCCACCGGTGGTGGCGCGGACCGCTGCCTCGTTGCGAGTTCGGGAGCCATGCAGAGCATCCTCCCGGCCGCCACTCCTGCGGATCAGCCGCCATCCGTCGCACATCCCGCACGGATCACGCGCCGAACGGCGCACGGTACGGGGGGAGGACGTGACAAAGAGGGATCACCCACCTCTTGCCACTCTCAACGTATAGCGGACAGGGGGGCTTGCGGCAAGACCCGGGTCGTACCGCAGAATCGTCGGCCGACACGCGAGCTCGACAATGGGGGATTCCATGATTGACGTGATCATCGCCGGTGGCGGGCCGACCGGCATGATGCTGGCCGCCGAGCTGAGGCTGCACGGCGTGCGCGTGGTCGTGCTGGAGAAGGAGACCGAACCGACGCCGAACGTCCGTTCCCTCGGCCTGCACGTGCGCAGCATCGAGGTGATGGACCAGCGCGGCCTGCTGGAACGCTTCCTCGCGGAGGGCCGGAAGCACCCGCTCGGCGGGTTCTTCGCCGGCATCGCCAAGCCGTCGCCCGGCCTGCTGGACACCACCCACCCGTACGTCCTCGGCATCCCGCAGCCCGTCACCGACCGCCTGCTGGCCGAGCGCGCCGCCGAGCTCGGCGCCGACGTCCGGCGGGGCCGCGAGCTGACCGGGCTGAGCCAGGACGAGCACGGGGTGAGCGCCGAGCTGGCCGACGGCTCGCGGCTGCGCGCGCGCTACCTCGTCGGCTGCGACGGCGGCCGCAGCACGGTGCGCAAGCTGCTCGGCGTCGGCTTCCCCGGCGAGCCTTCCAGGGCCGACACGCTGCTGGGCGAGATGGAGGTGGGGGTGCCGCAGGAGACGGTGGCCGCCGTGGTGGCCGAGGTCCGCAGGACCCAGCTGAGGTTCGGCGTCGGGCCCTTCGGCGACGGCGGCCTGTATCGGGTCGTCGTGCCGGCCGAGGGGGTGGCCGAGGACCGCTCGGTCCCGCCTGCCCTTGAGGAGTTCAGGCGGCAGTTGCGGAAGGTCGCCGACACCGACTTCGGCGTGCACTCACCCCGCTGGCTGTCCCGCTTCGGCGACGCCACCCGGCTGGCCGAACGGTACCGGACCGGCCGGGTGCTGCTGGCCGGCGACGCCGCGCACGTCCACCCGCCGATGGGCGGGCAGGGGCTCAACCTCGGCATCCAGGACGCGTTCAACCTCGGGTGGAAGCTGGCCGCCGAGGTCGCCGGCTGGGCGCCGGAAGGCCTGCTGGACAGCTACCACGCCGAACGGCACCCGGTGGCGGCCGACGTGCTCGACAACACCCGCGCGCAGGCGGAGCTGATGTCCACCGAACCCGGCCCGCAGGCGGTGCGCCGGCTGCTGTCGGAGCTGATGGACTTCGAGGACGTGAACCGCCACCTGATCGAGAAGATCGTCGCGATCGGGATCCGCTACGACCTCGGCGAGGGGCACGAACTGCTCGGCCGGCGGATGCGGGACGTGCCCCTGAAGAACGGCCGGCTCTACGAGCTGATGCGCGCCGGTCGCGGACTGCTGCTCGACCGGACCGGCCGGCTCTCGGTGGAGGGGTGGGCCGATCGGGTCGACCACGTCGTCGACAGCAGCGAGGAGCTGGACGTGCCCGCGGTGCTGCTGCGGCCGGACGGCCACGTGGCGTGGGCCGGCGACGACCGGCGGGAGCTGACCAGCGGGCTGTCCCGGTGGTTCGGCGCCGCGGCCGGCTGAGCGCTACTCGCTCGTCCTCCATTCGTCCAGGTGGGCGTCGATGAACGCCCCCATCGAGGTGGGCTCCCGGCCGGTTATCCGCTTCACGGCCGGCGAGAGCTCGGCGAAGCCGCCGTGCCGGACGCGGTGGTAGAGGTCGTCGAGGATGCCCGCCGTCCAGGGGTCGAGGCCGTGCAGGGTCTCGTGCGGGGGCGGGTCCTCGGCGCGGATCCGGTGGCCCAGGCGCGCGGAGAGCTCCCGCGCGACGGACGCGACCGGAACCGCCTCCGGGCCGGTGATCGTGTGCGCCCGGCCACGGTGATCCTCCGGCGCGCCGAGCGCGGCCACGGCCACGTCGGCGATGTCGCGCGCGTCCACCCACGCGATCGGGCCGCCGCCCGAGGGCAGGCTCAGGACGCGGTCGTCACGGATGGCGTCCCGGTAGAAGCGGGGGTCGGTCAGGACCTGATGGAACCAGGACGGGCGCAGCAGCGTCCAGGAGGCGGCCCGGGTGACGACCGCGTCCTCGGCCCGGCGCGCCCAGTGGTCCGGCGCGAGCGATTCGGCCCCCTGCTCGGACACCAGGACGACATGGGCGTCCGGGTTCACGTCGACCAGGCCGGCCATGAGGTCGGGAGCGGCGGGAAGGTCGGGGCGCACCAGGTAGATCGCGTCCACGTCCGCCGCCTCGCGCCAGGTGGCCGGGTCGTGCCAGTCGAAGCGGACCTGATCGGCGGCGGGCCGCGACGACCCGGCCCGGACGAGGGTCCCGGAGCGGCGCAGCCGGGCCGTCACCTCGCTGCCGGTCTTGCCCCGGGCCCCGGTCACCAGCACCGTGCGGGTCATGCCTGCTCCCCGAGCCGGACGACGGCCTTGCCGATCGTGGACGTTCCGCCGTGCAGCAGGCCCAGCAGGGCTTCGGGCACCCGCTCGATGCCGTCGAGCACCGTCTGCCGGTGCACGATCTGGCCCGAGCGCACCCAGGAACCCACCTCGGCCCGGAAGGCGGGCATCTGGTCCCGGTGGTCGCCGACCAGGAAGCCGCGTGCGGTCGCCCGCCTGGTGACCAGCTCGTACAGGTTGCGCACGCCGTGCGGCTCCCGGCCGTCGTACTGGCTGGCCATCCCGCACAGGGCCAGGCGGGCGCCGACCCGCAGGCGGCCGATCGCGGCCTCCAGCTGGACGCCGCCCACGTTGTCGAAGACCACGTCGACGCCGTCCGGCGCGGCCTGCGCGAGGAGCTCCTCGGCCGCGCCGTCGTGATAGTCGAAGGCGGCGTCGAAACCGAGGTCGTCCACCAGATGGCGCACCTTGGCCGGCGATCCCGCGCTGCCGATCACCCGCCCGGCTCCCCGCAGCCTGGCGATCTGACCGGCGACGCTCCCGACCGCCCCCGCCGCTCCGGTGACGAACACCGTGTCGCCGGGACGTACCTCCGCCATCCGGGTGATGCCCAGCCACGCGCTCAGGCCTGTCGTGCCGAGCACGCCGAGATAGCTCTCGGCGGGCAGATCGCCGGTGTCGATCGGGGAGACCCCGGCCGCGTCGACCACGGCGGCCTCGCGCAGCCCCAGGAAGTGCTCGACCACCTGGCCCGGCTTGACACCGCCGGCGCGGGACTCGACGACCACGCCGACCGCTCCTCCCTCCAGCGGCGCGTTCAGCGGGAACGGCGGGATGTAGGACGGACGGTCGTCCATCCGGCCACGCATGTACGGGTCGACCGACAGGTGGGTGTTGGCGACCAGGACCTCACCGGGCCGCAGGTCGGGAATCGGGGCTTCGACCAGCGTGAAGTCGTCGGCCGACGCCTGTGCTCGCGGCCGTCGGGCCAGGTGCCACTCCCGGGCCCGTCCCTTGCTGGTAACCGTCATCGGCATGCCTCTCGTAGATGCTTGAGTCAATCAAGCATTAAACCTGGCACACATATTTGAGTGAGTCAAGTTCTTGGTAGGGTGGTGCCATGGCGCTACCCACAGGGCCCGTCACCGCGTCGACCGACGCCGAACGCGCGATGTTCGACTTCGTCGACGCCTACGACCGCGCCTTCGAGACCGCCGCCGTGCGACACGGGCTGAGCGTGGCGCAGGCCTGCGTGCTGGGGCGCCTGACCCGGGAGCGCGGCATGGGCGAGCTGGCCGACGAGCTCGGATGCGACGCCTCCAACATCACCCAGATCATCCGCAGGCTGGAGGCGCGCGACCTCGTCCGCCGTCAGCCCCATCCCGACGACCGCCGCTCCCGGCAGATCGTCCGCACCCCCGAGGGCGCCGGCCTCTACGCCGCCTTCGAGGAGTCCTTCGCGTTCGCCCGCTCCGCCGTCTCCAACCTGAGCGCCCGCGAGCAGGACCAGCTGGCCACCCTGCTCCGCAAGGCGCTCCACGGGAACGACCGGCCCGCGGGGTGAGCCGGTCGGCGCCTCTCACGCGCCGGATTCGGCCTCCTCGGACGACGCCGGGACGCCCAGCGCCGACAGGAACGCGGCGGCGGCGGGGGAGGGCCGGTGCCGGCTCCAGATGAGATGCTCCACGCGGGCCGGGGCGTCGCTGAGCCGGACCACGGGCAGGTCGGGGAGCTGGGACACGAAGGCCGCAGGCAGCATCCCGACGCCCAGGCCCTGCCGGATCAGGCGAGCCATGAAATCGGGGGTCGACACTTCGAAGGCGACCTCGCGCCGCACCCCGGCCGCCGCGAAGGCCTCGTCGGACTGGATCCGCCCGGCGCTGCCCGCGGGGAAGTCGACGAACCGCTCGTCCGCCAGCCGGTCCAGCTTCACGTGCTCCTTGTCGGCCAGCGGGTGGCCGGGCGCGACCACGGCGACGAGGTCGCCGCGTGCCAGCTCACGGCCGCGGACGCCCTTGGGCCGGACGCCCAGGGGAAGCCCCAGGAAGGCGACGTCGAGCGTGCCCTGCCGCACCCGTTCGACGAACTCCTCGCTCGCGCCGGAGCGCAGGCTGATGCGTACCTCCCGGTGGCGCAGGTGGAAGCGCCGTAGCGCGACCGGCAGATCGACCGCCGTGACGGTGGGGATGGCGCCGATGGCGAGCCGGCCGCGGATCTCGCCGGCGGCGGCCGCCACCTCGGCCCTGGCCCGCTCGGCGGCGTCGAGAGCTTGGCGGGCGGCGGGGAGGAACGCCTCGCCCGCCGGGGTCAGCCGGACGCTGCGGCTCGTGCGGTCGAACAGCTTGGCGCCCAGCTCGCGCTCCAGCCGCGCGATCTGGTGGCTCAGCGCCGACTGGACGACCAGGCACTGCTCGGCGGCGCGGGTGAAGTTGGCCGTCTCCGCGACGGCGACGACGTAGCGCATCTGCTGAAGCTCCATGGATCAATCGTGATTCACGATCGTTGAGATGACAAACATGCGTTGGACTCATTGATCGCTCATGCCTCAGGCTGGGACGCATGACGCCAAGACCCCATCCTGAGGGCGGCCTGTCGCACGGGCTGCTCCTGCTCATGTCGGTGGCGACCGGGCTGGCGGTCGCGGGCAACTACTTCGCGCAGCCGCTGCTCGACCTGATCGGCAGGGAGCTCGGCCTCGGACCCTCGATGGCGGCGCTCACGGTGACGGCCGCGCAGGCCGGGTACGCGCTCGGGCTGATCCTGCTGGTGCCGCTCGGCGACCTGGTGGAGCGGCGGCGGCTCGCCGTGTCGCTCTACGCGGCGACCGCGGTGTTCCTGCTGGTGTCGGCCACCGCGGCCGACGGCACGGTGCTCCTGGTCAGCACGGCCCTGACCGGCCTGGCCTCGGTCGGCGCGCAGGTCGTGGTGCCGTTCGCGGCGACGCTGGCGGCCCCCGCCGAACGCGGCCGCGTGGTCGGCACGGTGATGACCGGGCTGATGCTCGGCCTGCTGCTGGCGCGCACCGCCTCCGGCACGCTGTCGGAGCTGGGCGGCTGGCGGACGGTCTACTGGGTGAACGCCGCCCTGATGGCGCTGACGGCCGTGCTGCTGCGGGTCTTCCTGCCCCGGCTCGGCGGCGACGGCGGGCGCCTGTCGTACCCGAAGCTGCTGCGCTCCACGATGGCGATGTTCCGGTACGAGCCGCTGCTGCGCTGGCGGGCGGCCATCGGCGCCCTCAGCCTGGCCTCGTTCAGCGTGCTGTGGACGGCGCTGACCTTCCTGCTGGCCGGGGCGCCGTACGAGTGGTCGGAGTCGGGCATCGGCCTGTTCGGCCTGGTCGGCGTCGTGGGCGCGCTGACCGCCACGGTCGCGGGACGGCTGGCCGACCGCGGTCTCGTGCAGATCGTGACCGGCGCGGGGACGGTCCTGCTGGCGGCGTCCTGGCTGGCGCTCGCCGCCGGGACGCGCTCCCTGATCTGGCTGCTCGCCGGCGTGGTCGTGCTGGACCTGGCGCACCAGGCGGTGCTCAACAGCAGCCAGAACGTCATCTACGCGCTGCGGCCCGAGGCCCGCAACCGGATCAACTCCGCCTTCATGACCTCCTTCTTCGTCGGCGGCGCGGTGGGCTCCGCGCTGACCTCGGTGGTCTGGGTGCACGGCGGCTGGACCGCCGTGTGCGTCCTGGGCGCCGTCCTGTCCGCCGGGACCGTCGTGCTCTGGGTCCTGGAGCGCCTCACCACCGGCCGGGCCGCCGGGAAACCCCCGCGGCCCGCCGCCCACCCGGCGACCGCCGGATCTGCCAAATAGTCACAAGGAGAACGAACATGTCACGCACCGTACTGATCACCGGAGCCACCGGAACCGTGTCCACCGCGCTGATCGACGCGCTGGAAGGGGCCGACGTCCGCCTGCGCGCCCTCGTCCGCGACGCGTCCAGGGCGGACGGGCTGAGGGACAGGGCCGAGGTCGTCGTCGGCGACCTCGGCGACCCCCGGTCACTGACGCCCGCCTTCGAGGGCGTGCAGGACCTGTGGCTGCTCACCCCGAACAGCCCGCGCGCTCCGGAGAACAGCATGAACGCCGTGTGGGCGGCACGCCAGGCCGGCGTGGAGCGCGTCGTGCGCCTGTCCGTGATCGGCGCGGCGCACGACGCGCCGAACCGCAGCGGCAGGCTGCACGCGCTGTCGGACCAGGAGCTCGAACGGTCCGGCCTGCGCTGGACGATCCTGCGCCCGCACTGGTTCATGCAGAACCTGCTGAACGAGACGGGCGACATCGCGGCCACCGGCACGTTCTCGCTGAACGTCGCCTCGTCCAGGGTCGGCATGATCGACGTGCGCGACATCGCCGAATGCGCCGCCCGCGTGCTCCTCGACGACCCCGACCGTCACCACGGCCGGACGTACACGCTCACCGGCCCGCGCTCGCTGACCTTCGACGAGGTGGCGGCCGAGCTGGGCCGCGTCCTCGGCAGGCCGGTCGCCTATCTGCCGGTCAGCGACGAGGCCAAGCACAAGACGCTGCTCGGCCACGGTGTCCCTGAATGGATCGCCGACATGCTGGAGGAGTACGCGCGGGCGTACGTCTCCGGCTGGGGCGACTTCACCACCGACGCGGTCGCCGGCCTGCTCGGCCGCCCGCCGCGCGACGTCGCCGACTTCGCCCGCGACCACGCCGCCAGGTTCGCCCCGGCCGCCTGAGCCGGGGCGAACCTCGCCGAGCGCCGGGCGGGACGTGCGGCTAGAGGCAGGCCCCGCCGCCCGGGGCGCAGTGCTGGACCTCGGGATACCGCGCTGACGGCTTGTCCAGCAGGGGCTGCCGTTCCGCCTTCAGATGCTGGTCGAGGAAGGCCGCCACATACGTCCGGGTGAGCTCGGCGGCGCGCGCCGCCGCCAGTTCGGGGCCGGCGGGTCCGATGCCGAGGGCGCCCGCCAGCACCGGGAGGTCGGTGAAGGACTGGTGGTCCCCGCCCTTCATGACGATCCACCGCTTCCACCCGGTCAGCAGCTTCCAGTCGCGCTCCCACGTGGTGTCCCGGCCGCCGGGGACGTGCTCCGGCGAGCCGATGAACATGAACGGCCTGGAGAACCCGCCTTCGGGGATCCGGGCGTAGGTGGTGCCGTCCATGTCGATGCCGGCGCGTACCCGGGAGTCCTTCACCATGACGGCCACCGAGCTCGCCCCGCCGATCGACTGGCCGGCCATCGCGATCCTGGAGCGGTCGATCAGCCCGGCGCCGTCCCACCGGGACGGCAGCTGGTCGAGCACGAAGGAGACGTCGGCCGCCCGGACCTGGACCACCCCCGCGCCGAATCCCGGATCGGCGTCGCTGTCACACGCGAGGCACTCCGCCACCCGGCCGTCGGCCAGGGTCGTGGCGTAGCTCTCGTGGGTGTGGTCGATCCCCGCCACCACGTACCCCCGGCTGGCCAGGTCCTCGGCCAGGGAAGTCAGCGTGCTCAACGGCTTGGTGAAGCCCGGGGACAGCACGACCAGCGGAAGGTCCCGCCCCGCGGGTTCGGCGTCTTCGACGGCGTTGGTGCGGGTCCGGCTGAGCGCGTCGTACGGAACGCCCGTGATCCTGGAGCCCTTGAGGAACAGCTCCGATTCCCGCGGCGTCATGTACGGCGCGCGTTCCCCGTCGCGCCGCCTGGTCGGGTACCACAGGGTGACCTTGAGCTCCCTGGCTTCGGCGTCGAGGTCCCAGGGGTCGGGGCGGGAGGTGTCCTCCAGGTGCAGGACGGTGGTGCCGACCGGGTGGGCGCCGGAGGGCTCGGGCAGGACCGCCGGGCCCGTCGGCGTGGGCGACGGGGCGGCGGAGCGGGGCGGCGTCGGCGCGGCGCAGGCCGACACGGCCAGGACGGCCAGGACCGCCAGGAGGTGTCTCATCGCAGGGTCCCTTCACTTCCGCAGCAAGGTCAGGGCCTTGGCCAGCGCGGGGTCGCGCCCGGCGGCCGCGTCGCGCGGGGCCGGGGCCACGTGGTGGTCGGGCGGCACGCCGATCCGGTCGATCACCTCGCGATCGGGACCGAGGTGGTGCCTGGAGGGGAGGCTCAGCAGGGTGTTGTCGCTCAGCAGGTACGGCTGCGCCGGGCCGGAGACGACCCCGGCGGTCCTGGTGCCGACCAGCCGGCCGGCGCCCAGGTCCTTGATCGCGGAGCTGAAGTGCTCGCACGCCGACGCGCAGCCGCGGTCGGTGAGCACCACCAGCGGCAGGCCGACCAGTTCGACGGTGTCGTCGGTCCGCATGGCCTCGCAGTCGCCTTCCGCGGTGCACTGGTAGGCGGTGACCTCGCCGTGGGCGAACGCGCTCACCAGCCGGACCGCCTCGACGGGGCTGCCGCCGCCGTTGCCGCGCAGGTCCAGCACGACGCCGGAGAGCGTCCGTCCGGTACGCAGCCGCGCGACCGCCTTGAGGACCCTGTTCGCGGCGTCGGAACCGAACCCCCGCAACCGCACGTAGGCGACGTCGTCCAGCAGCTTCGACCGCACCGCCTGCAGGGTGGCCAGGTCCCGCTGGTAGAGGTCGGGCTTGAGCGTCACGCTCCAGCGGCGGCCGGTGCTCTCCCGCAGCAGCCGCAGCCGGACCGGGCGGGCCTGCGGGTAGCGCGGGTAGAGGGCGGCGACCGCGGCGGTGGCCTTCCCGTCGAGGAAGGGCGCCGAGCCGTCGATCGACTCGATGACGTCGCCGGGGCGCAGACCGGCGGCGTGCGCCGCGCCGCCCTCCACGGCGGTGACGAACAGCGGGGGCAGGGCCGTGCCGGGGTTGCCCGTCACCTGCGGGCCGTCGACGTTCGCCTGGAGTCCCAGGCCGTAGCCGTCGCCGTCGTAGGCGTCGGGGTGCCGTTCGACGCCGTGCGCCCAGCGGGCGTGGTTGTCGCCGAGCGCCGCCACCATGGCCTCCAGGGTGACCACGGCCAGCTCGTCGCGCAGGCCGGGCACCTGGTCGGTGGTCTTCCGGTAGACGGTCTCGAAAGCGGTCCAGTCGGCTTTCCTGTCACCGGTCAGCGCCGGCATGGCCGCCTCGGGCACGTCGCGGCCGTTGCGGTTCAGCTCCTGCGTCAGGGCGGCGAATCCGGCGAGCAGCAGCGTGCGGGCGTCCAGCGTGGCGCCGCCGTAGTAGTTGCCGAGGATGCAGAAGTACGCCTGCTCGATGACGTCGATCGTGGTGGCCGTCTCCGCACCGGGCGGACTCTGAGGGCGCGCGCAGACCGTGCCGGCCGCCGTGCCCGCCTCGCCGCGCGGTGGCGTCGGCGCGGCACAGGCCGCCGCCAGGAGGAGCGCGATCCCGGCCGCCGCGATCCTGGCGGCGGTCATGACAGACGCCTCCTGGTCCACCAGAAGGAGAACCACGCCAGGCCGGCGGTGAGCAGGACGTAGATCCCGGTCTCGATCCACTGGAAGGGCCAGAAACGGTCGAGGGGGTGGTAGGTCGCCTGCTGCCGGTAGCCGAGGCGGTTGATCTCGGCCACGCACGTGTCCATGCCTCCGGACGGCGCGCAGGGTCCCGACGTGGTGGAGACGCCGACGGTGCCTTCCGCGCCGGCGGCGCGCCCGGACGGGTCGACGAATTGGCTGGACAGGACCCAGGCGCCGGCGTGACCGGGAACGGCCGACCTCAGCATGACGTGCACGGCGCCGCCCTCGTCGCGGTCCACGCCGATGCCGTCCACGTTCGCCTGGCCGAGCTCGAAGGACGCCGTGACCGGGGACATCAGATGGGGCCGGACCAGCATCGGCATCGCGAGCTGGACCACGGCGAACAGGGCCAGCGTGAGGGCCATGGCGGGCAGCATGCGGCGCACGAGCATGCCCACGGTCACCCCGAGGACGAAGGCGAAGGCCGCGTACCCCATCGGGGCGATGCCGCGCGCGCCGAACACCAGGGGAGCCATCAGGCCCAGTCCCTCGGCGGCAGACTTGTCCAGAGGGTCGGACCACCAGGTCACCATGAGGCCGCACAGGCCGGCGGCGGCCACGGTGACCAGGCCGACGAGCCCGAGCTTGACCGTCAGCCAGCGGGCGCGGGTGATGCTCTGGTTCCACACCAGCAGGTGCGTCCCGGCCTCCAGCTCGCGGGTGATCAGCGGCGCCCCCCAGAAGAGTCCCGCCAGGGCGGGCAGGAGCAGCACGACGAGGGTCAGGGCCATGAACGGGAGCTGGTACGTGTCGAAGAAGCGGTCGTAGAAGCGGCCGCAGCTGCCGTCCTGGGCGCAGGCGGCGATCCCGGAGGCGTAACCGGAGGCCAGGCCGGGGCCGGTCACGGCCAGGACGGCGGCGAGCACGCCGAGAACGGCGGCCATCATCACGGCCGAGCCGCGGAACTGCCGCCAGGTCAGCCAGATCATCGCCGCACCTCCAGCACGGGCCGCCGGTCATCGGCGACGTACCTGTCCATGTAGGCCAGGACCAGGTCCTCCAGGTCGAGCCGGGTGACCGTCCAGGCGGGGTCGTGGATCGGGGCGTCGGTGCGGATCACGTACGTGCTCTGCCGGTCGGTGTGGCGTGCGGAGATCACCTGCTGGCCGGCGGGGAGCCGGGCGGGGTCGCGGCGGGGGCCGGTGAGCCGGTGATGGGTGGACAGCAGCCGGTCGACCTCTCCCGCCACCTGCACGCGCGAGTCGACGAGCACGATCAGGAAGTCGCAGACCCGCTCCAGGTCGGCGACCAGGTGGGAGGAGAGCACCACGCTGAACTCGTGCTCGACGGTGGCCTCCATCAGCCCCTGCAGGAACTCGCGGCGGGCGAGCGGGTCGAGCGAGGCGACCGGCTCGTCCAGGATCAGCAGCTCGGGCCGCTTGGCCAGGCCCAGGGTGAGGGCGAGCTGGGCGCGCTGGCCGCCGGACAGCTTCCCCGCCCGGTGGCCTGAGGGGAGGCCGAGCCGCGCGATCCGCTCCCGCGCGAGGCCGGCGTCCCAGCGGGGGTTGAGCCGGGTGCCCAGGCGCAGGTGCTCGGCGACGGTCAGCCCCGAGTAGACCGGGGTGTCCTGGGCGACGAACCCGACCTTGGCCAGCTGCGCCGGGCCGCCGGCCGGCCGGCCGCCCAGCACGGTGATGGTGCCCGCCGTCGGTTCGAGCTGGCCGGCGGCCAGCTTCAGCAGTGTGGTCTTGCCCGCCCCGTTCGGGCCCACCAGGCCGACCACGTGCCCGGCCGGGATGTCGACGGTGCACTCGCGTAACGCCCAGCGTTTGCCGTACTTCTTGCCCAGTTCCTGGGCTTGCAGGACAGAAGTCACGCTATTTCCTCCTGGGAGGCGGTCCGAAAGGTGGTCATGAAAAGGGCCTCGATGCTCTCGTCGTCGAGCCCGGCCCTGCGCGCCTTCTCCAGCCAGCGCCGCAGGTCCGCGCGGAGCGGGCCGTGCGCGGCCAGCGAGGCGCCGGCCAGCGTCGCGGTCACGAACGTGCCGACCCCCGGCCGGGCGGCCACCAGGCCCTCGTGCTCAAGCTCCCGGTAGGCCTTGAGCACCGTGTTGGGGTTGATCGCCAGCCCCGCCACCACGTCTTTGACCGTCGGAAGCTGGTCACCAACGCGCAGCAGGCCCAGCCGCAGCGCGTGCCGCACCTGCTGGACCAGCTGCTGATAGGGCGAGACGCCGGACCGGCTGTCGAGGTAGAACTCGATCAACAGCTTCTCCATTCATCTAGTCTCCTAGTACTTTAGGAGTATGGATGTTAAGAAGCCGTAAGCCCTGGCCGCTCAGTACGCGCCTGTCTGACGCCACCCTGATCGCTGTTCGGCAGGAAATCCCTACGGGTTCGGCGGGCGGACCAACCCTGTCTCGTAGGCGAACACGGCGGCCTGGGTGCGGTCGCGCAGGCCCAGCTTGACCAGGATGCGGCTCACGTGGGTCTTGACCGTCTGCTCGGCGAGCACCAGCCGCTCGGCGATCTCCGCGTTCGACAGGCCCTGCGCGATCCGCGCCAGCACCTCGGTCTCGCGCTCGGTCAGGCCGGCGAGGCGGTCCATGCGCTGCCGGGGCCCGGCCATCCGGGAGAACTCGGTGATGAGCCGCCTGGTCACCCCTGGCGCCAGCAGGGCGTCACCGGCGGCCACCACCCGCACCGCGTGCGCCAGCTCCGCCGCCGAGGCGTCCTTCAGCAGGAACCCGGAGGCGCCCGCCCGCAGCGCCTCGTACACGTACTCGTCCAGGTCGAACGTCGTCAGCACCAGCACCTTGACGGCGCCGCTGACCCGGCGGGTCGCCTCGATGCCGCTCAGCCCGGGCATGCGGATGTCCATGAGCACCACGTCGGGGGAGAGCTCGGCGACCTTGGCGACGGCGTCCAGTCCGTCCACCGCCTGCCCGACGACCTCGATGCCGGGCTCGGAGTTCAGCAGCACGGTGAAGCCCTGGCGGACCATCGTCTGGTCGTCGGCGACGAGCACGCGGATCATGGGGTGTCCTCGGCGGGGAGCGCGGCGGTGACCTCGTAGCCGCCGTCGGGGGTGGGACCAGCGGCCAGCTCGCCGCCCAGCATGTGGGCGCGTTCGCGCATGCCGAGCAGGCCGAGCCCGGCCCCGTGCGAGGACGGGGCCGGGCGGCGCGGCGCGGTGTTGCGCACGGTGAGCGCGAGCGTTCCGGGCCGGTACGCGATCTCGACCCGTACGGAGGCGCCGGGGGCGTGCCGCATGGCGTTGCTGAGCGCTTCCTGGAGGATGCGGAAGGCCGACAGCTCGATGCCGGGCGACAGCGGCCTGGGCTCGCCGGTGGTCGTGGCGGTGACGGTGAGGCCGGCGGTGCGGACCTTGGTGATCAGGTCGTCGACCTGGTCCAGCGTCGGCTGCGGGGCGTCGTCCGCGGGCCCGTCGGCCGAGCGGAGCACGCCGAGGACGCGGCGCAGCTCGGCGAGCGCCTCCACCGCGTTCTGCCGGATGCCCGCCAGGTTGTCCTTCAGCTCCTGCGACGGGTTCTCCACCAGGTGCGGGGCCACCTGCGCCTGAATGGAGATCACCGACATGTGATGGGCGACCACGTCGTGCAGCTCGCGGGCGATCCGGTTGCGCGCCTCCAGCACCGCCCGCCGCGCCCGCTCCTCGGCGGTGACCTCCTCCTGCACGACCAGCTGCGTGCGGGCCACCCGCGCGCCGCGCAGCGCGGCCCCGATGACCGCCGCCGCCAGGACGATGACCAGCCAGACCGCCGCCGCGCCCGTGTGGTGGCCCCACGGCTCGCCGACCAGGAAGGCCAGCGCGACCAGCACGGTGATCGTCACCATCTCGGCCAGCACTCTCGGCCTGACCCGCAACGCCACCAGCAGGAACAGCATGGCCTGCAGCGCGGCCGCGAAACTGGACCACGAGAACGGCGTGCCGGGCGACAGGTAGATCGGGTGCTCCCGCACCGGCAGGCCGGTCTGCGAGCCGACCGCCATCACCAGGAGCGACACCCACCAGGCCGGGACCGGGCGGAACAGGGCCAGCACCACCGCCGCCGCCTGCCCGATCGCCAGCGGCGAATAGGTGGGGTCGCCGTGGCCGCCCGCGGCATCGACCATGAGGACCGCGTACAGCACCACCAGGACGTGCGGCAGCCGCGCCAGCGGGCGCGGGCCGCGCATGCGGGGGAGCGGATCGGCCGCCGCCGTCCACAGGTCCGACCGCAGGGTCCCGATCACGGCTCCACCCTACGGCGCGGAGCCCGTACGGAAGATCGCTCGTAGGTGTGGAAGAGCAGGCAGCACAGGGCCAGCGCGACCGCGAACGCCGGCAGCCAGGCCAGCCGGGCCGCCACCCAGCCGAGCCCGTCGGGCGCCGTGTGCAGGCCGGGCAGGCGGCCACCGGCGTGCAGGCCGGCGACGGTGACGGCGATCATGGCGGTCTGGTGCCAGAGGAAGACGGTCATCGCCGCCAGGTTGACCGCGGCCACCGCCGCCCACGCCGCGGGCCTGGCCAGGAGCCGCCGCAGCGGGCCGGCCAGCAGCGCCGCCGCCCCGCACTGGGCGAGCCCGAAGGCGACGGCGGCCAGGGTCGGCGGGTCGAGGTTGGACACCGGCGCGCCCGGCACCCCGACCATGGCCGCCGGGTACCCGCCCCACGCCACCAGCCCGATCGCCGCCAGCCCGCCACCGGCCACCAGCCCCCACCCGGCCGCCCTCCCCGGCAGGCCGCGCGCGGCCCAGGTCAGGCCCAGGCAGTACGGCACCAGCCAGCCGGCCACCACGTTCACCCAGCCCGCCCAGGAAGGCCCGCCCAGCCCGTACCGGACGAGGTCGGCGCAGGCGACGGCGGCGAGCGGCCACGCCGGGTGCAGCCGCGACACCAGCGGCGTGGCCGCGGTGAGCAGCGCGAACACCAGCAGGAACCAGAGCGGCGACACCACCAGCGTGCCCAGCGTGCGCACCGTCTCCAGCTCCGCCCCGGACACGAACATCGCGCCCGCGGCCACCGCCCACACCCCCGCGAGCGCGCCGACCGGCCGGAACAGCCGCGCCGTCCGTGCCTTCAGCCACGCGCCGTACGGGCCGCGGCGGCGGCCGTTCACCAGCCCGCCCACCAGGAAGAACACCGCCAGCGTCTGGAGCACCCAGGACACCGGCGCCAGCTCCGGCATGACCCGCAGCGGGCTGCCGGCGCGCAGCGTGTCGCCGCCGGCCACCAGGGCGGTCACCAGCCAGTGGCCCAGCACGACGCCGGCGATCGCCAGCGCGCGCAGCCCGTCGACGGCGCGGTCACGGCCCGGCGGGGTGGCGGTGTCGATCCGGTGGACGAGTTCGACCAGGGATGGCATGAGGCGAACCTAGGAACCGCCGCCCCTGACCCGAATCCCGCTGGAGAGCTCATTCGCCGTTGGTCCTGAAGTATGAGGCAGGTTCAGCCGGCGCTCGTCGCCTCGGCGCGCTCGCGCAGGAGGGCGCGGAGCGTCTCGGCGTCGGCGTCGACCGCGCCGGCTCCGGCGTTGAGCTTGTAGCCGCGGACGATGTCGTCGAGCAGGCCCGACAGGATGCCGCCGGCCAGGAGTTTCCGGTGGAGTGCGGCGTACTGCTCCTCGTACAGCTTCTTGAAGGCGGGGGTCGCCAGGAAGCGTGCCTTCAGCTTGTGACCGCCCGTCCGCCCGCCGCCGGACGCGTCGCCGCTGTAGGCGAAGTTGAGGTCCCAGGTGACGACCTGGAACCTGCGGGTGCCCAGGTCGTACCAGAGGTAGTAGTTCCTGCCCGGGCCGCTCATGTCGTCGAAGTTGAGCATGAGCTCCTGCAGCGCCACGTAACGGGCGAACGACTCCACCTCCAGGCGTGCGGGCAGCCCGGCCGCGAACTCCTCGTCGGACGCCTCGTCCACCCACCGGATCAGGTTGATCACGGGCTGCAGGTCGGTGCCGCCGACCTTGTTCACCTGTTTGAAGTCGGAGGCGTACCGGGTCTGGTCCTCGCCCTTGTAGGTGAAGGAACCGGTGGCGAGCGACTTGTACAGCACGCCGTCGCCCAGGTTCTCGGCGTAGCCCTCGTCGAGGTACTCCACCACCAGGCGGGGCGCCGAGCTGCGGCCGTTCACGGTGAACGCGCTGTAGGCGAAGCTCTGGGTGGGTTCGCCCGCGGCGCCGACGGTGGAGATGGCGAGCGCCTCGTTGAGCATCGTCGGGGCCCGGCCGGTCACGGGGCGGACGGCGACCTGCGAGTGGCCCTGGTAGCGGCGGCCCTCTGCGAACTCGTCGAAGCTGATCAGCCAGGGCAGGGTCTCCGGCTCCTCCGCCTTCAGCGCGGCGCCGAAGCCGCCCATGCCGCCGCGCCCCCGGCCGCCCTCGCGAGGAGGCTGGAAACCGTCGGGCGGCCGGAAGCCCTCGGGGCGCTCGCCGCCGGGTCTCCCGGCCGGACGGCGGCCGGCGCTCTGCCCCTTCCAGGTGAGCCCCGCCAGCGTCGAGTTGCCCTTGAGCCGGATGCCGACGCTCGGGATCGTGGTGCCGTCGACGGTCAGGTCCGCTTCGACGTACTCCTTCTCGCCGTCCTTGACGTACGCGGTCAGCATGTCCTGGTAGCTCTCGTCGCGGAACGTGAGCGTGATCTCGTGCGCGACGGAGGTGTCGAACAGGTCCTTGGTGCCCGTGACGTCCTGGGTGACGACGGCCGAGACGCCGGACACCGAGACCGCGTACGGGCGGACCGTGCCGCTGCCGAACACCCCCCAGCACACGCCCAGGAAGGCCGCGCAGGCGGCGAGGAGCTTCCCGTTCTGCCGGAGCCTGACCGGCAGCCGGCGCCTGAGCCTCGTCACAGGTCGGTCTGGTCGTAGCCGGTCAGGACGGTGACCGACTGGCCGTGGTTGCGTTCGCGCAGGGCCGCCATCAGGTCGGCCGGCTCGCCACCCTTCTTGATCTTCACCGTGTACATCAGCTCGGTGAGCGCCCCGCCCCTGATCGACTCCATGCTGACCAGCTCGAACTCGTCGGTGTGGCGGATCAGCACGTCCTGGATGGCGTGGGTGTGGTCCTCGTCGGCGGGCACCTGCACCTTCACCACCTGGCGGCGCACGTTCAGCTGGAACCAGTCGAACCGGTGCATCACCACGACGATCAGCGAGATCGTCACCGCGGCGACGACCGCCAGCAGGTAGAAGCGGGTGCCGACGGCCATGCCGACGCCCATCACCAGGAAGATGAACCCGACGTCGCGGGTCTCCTTGATGGCGTTGCGGAACCGGACCACCGACAGGGCGCCGACCAGGGCGAACGCGCGGGCGATGTTCGAGCCGACGACCAGCATGATCAGGGAGATGAGCATGCCGAGGACGACCAGCGTCTGCACGTACGACTGGCTGTAGGAGACGTTGCGGTGCGTCGCCCGGTACACCCAGCCGATCATGGCGCTGAGCACGAACGACAGCGTCATCGCGATGGCGACGTCGGCCACGCTGAACGTGCCCGAGAGGTCCTGGAACGAGAAGTCCATGGGGGTCATGCCTCCGAGAGATCATGATCGGGGACGTGGAAGACGGAGCGCGGGGCCAGCCCGTGCGCCTCGATGCTCTGGCAGTACTTGGAGACCCGCACGACCTGCAGGTTCCGCTTGGCGGTCAGGTCGGTCAGCCAGTACGGGACGCGCTCGTTCGCCTTGACCTCCATGATCGCCTTGTGCGGCGGGACGATGAAGCGGTTCTGCGCGTCGGCGCCGAAGCCGAAGTCGCGGTCGCGGCCCCGCACCCGCCGGTCGAACGTCACCCGCAGCCCGGTGTCGGCGTCCCTGCCCAGGTAGGCGTGGCGGGTGTAGCCGGTCATGGCGGTGGCCCGCAGGTCCAGGCGGCAGACCAGGTCCAGCACCTCTTCGAGGAAGGCGCGCTGGGATGGCTCGTGGGCGATCATCTCGCGGCCGTCGCACAGCCGCAGCGCGTCGAGGTACGGCACGCGTACCCGCCGCTTCTGGGTGACCCGGTTGACCCGCTGCTTGATCTCCACGAACACGGGCGTGTCCCCGGCGGCGGAGAACCGGTCGCCGTAGTGGCGGATGCGCAGCTTGCGGCGGAACCTCAGGCCCTCGATCTTCTCCCAGTAGAACCGGAGGTGCCGGGTGTCGTAGTAGGCGCTCCAGATGGCGTAGCCCTCGTCCGGGCAGTGCCGGTCCCGGTCGAGCCGCCGCTCCAGCTCCGCGCGCAGCTCGTCCACGAGGCCCGCGTCCATCAGGTACTTGATCTCGTACCGGTTGAAAAGGCGCAGCATGCCGATATGTGACCCGACGAACCTGGGAATAGTGTGTGAACCCGCCGTGAGGGTCAGGCGGACGGGAGCAGAACGCGGAAGCGGGTGCCCCGCCCGGAGCTGGAAACCTCGATCCGGCCGCCGTGGGCGCTGACGAGCGCGGCGGCGATGGCCAGCCCCAGGCCGGTGCCGCCCTGGTCACGTGAGCGGTTCGGATCGGCGCGGTAGAACCGGTCGAACACGTACGGCAGGTGCTCCGCGTCGATGCCCGAACCCTCGTCAGCCACCTCCACCAGCGCGGCCTCGGTGCCCGGAGCCGGCCCCGGCCCGGCGTGCACGCCCTCGGGCGGGCCGACACGGGCGTGCCCGACCGTCACCCGCACCGGGGTGCCGGGCGCGGTGTGGGTGAGCGCGTTGCCGACGAGGTTGGCGATGACCTGGTGCAGCCGGTGCTCGTCGCCCCTCACCCGCACCGGCCGGTCGGACAGCGTCAGGCGGACCGGACGGTCGCGGTCGCGGGCGTGCGCGGCGTGCACCACGTCACCTGCCAGCACGTGCAGGTCGGCCGTGGTCAGCTCCAGCGCGGGCTCCTGGTCCAGGCGCGCGAGCAGCAGCAGGTCCTCCACCAGCACGCCCATCCGCTCGGCCTCGCTCCCGATGCGGCGCAGCAGCCGCTCCGCCGCCGGGTCCCTGGGCGCGTCGCCGTGCTGGTAGAGCTCGGCGAAGCCGCGGATGGAGGTGAGCGGCGTGCGCAGCTCGTGCGAGGCGTCGGCGACGAAGTGGCGCAGCCGCCGCTCGGAGCGCTCGCGCTCGCGCAGCGCGCGGGCCAGGCGTTCGAGCATCACGTTGAGCGCCGTGCCGAGCCGGCCCGTCTCGGTGCGCGGGTCGCTGTCGGCGACCCTGCGGTCGATGTCGCCGGCCGCGATGGCCTCGGCCGTACGCTCCATCCGGGTGAGCGGGCGCAGCCCGAGCCGCACCACCGCCAGGGCGGCGGCGGCGAGCAGGCCCAGCACCAGCCCGCCCGCCGCGAGCTGGATGACCAGCAGCTCCCGCACGGTGGAGTCGTCGGACTCCAGCGACATCGACACCGCCGCCCGGTTGCCGTCCGGCAGCGGGACGACGAGCACCCGCCAATCGCCCGTGCCGTCCTCGCCCGGCACGGTGAACGGGCCGCGCGGCGGCCCGGCGACGAGCTCGGCGGGCACGGCCGGGCCGTCCTGGGCGCCGGTGGGCACGTCCTCCAGCAGCGTCCCCGCCGGGCTGTAGATGTCCACGTCGAACCGGGTGGGCACCCGCACCTCGTCAGGGCGCGGCGGCGGCGCGATCGGCGGCGGGCGCCTGCCGACCCGGTCGGCGAACTCGGCGAGCTGGCCGTCCGCCCGCGCCATCAGCGAACGGTCCAGCAGCAGCACCCCGGACACCGCGAAGATCGCCAGCCCGGCGGCGGACAGGCCGACCAGCGCCGCCAGCAACCGGTGCCGCAGCGGCCACGGCCGGTTCACGACCCGTCTCATGACGGGTCCCGCAACCGGTAGCCGACGCCGCGCAGCGTGTGGATCAGCGGCGGGCCGAGCACGTCGATCTTGCGCCGCAGGTAGCTGATGTACGACTCGACGATCCGGCTGTCGCCGTCGAAGTCGTAGTCCCACACGCTTTCGAGGATCTGCCCCTTCGACACCACCCGCTCGGCGTTGACCATCAGGTAGCGGAGCAGGCTGAACTCGGTCGGCGACAGGTGGATGGCCCGGCCCGCCCGCCGCACCTGGTGCGCCTCCTCGTCCAGCTCCAGGTCCGCGTAGCGGAGCACGCCGTCGCCCGCGCGGTCCTCCGGCGGGCGGGCGCGGCGCAGGATCGCCCGGACCCGCAGCACCACCTCCTCCAGGCTGAACGGCTTCGTCACGTAGTCGTCGCCACCCGCGGTGAGCCCGGCGATCCGGTCGGACACCGCGTCCTTGGCGGTCAGGAACAGCACCATCGGGCTCTCGCCGCGCTCCCGCAGCCGCCGGGCGACCGCGAACCCGTCCAGATCGGGGAGCATCACGTCGAGCACCACGATGTCCGGCCTCTCCCGCGCCACCGCGTCCATCGCGCGCCACCCGCTGGACGCGGTGGTCACGGTGAAGCCGTTGAGCAGCAGCGCCTCGGAGAGCAGCTCGCGGATGTTCGGCTCGTCGTCGACGACCAGCACCTTCGCGTCCATGGCCTCCTGGATACCGGCACTGTCTGAGAGTCCGCTGAAAGCCGCGGTCAGTCCTTGCCCGCGGGGCAGAGCGCCGGGTTCGCCGTGGTCCCTTCCGTGTTGAGCAGCACCACCGTGGAGCCCGGCCGCACGCCGAGCGACGCGCGGCGCTCGTCGGAGTCCAGGGCGGCCCGGGCCCCGGCCAGCGAGGCCGCGCCGCACGGTCCCGCGTCGACGCCCAGAGCCAGGAGCTCTCTCGCGGCGCGGGTGCTGTCGGCGTCCCCGACGGCGACGGCCGCGTCCAGGCCGTCACGCAGGTACGGCCAGGCCAGGCTGGACGGGGTGCCGCAGTTGAGCCCCGCCATGATGGTGTCGCCGGTCTCGACGCGCACCGGCCGCCGCTCCAGCAGGCTGGCCAGCACGCACGCGGCGGTCTCCGGCTCCACGGTCATGACGGCGGTGCCGCCCGGCCGGGCCCGGTAGTGGGCGACCGCCGCCTGGGCCAGGGAGCCGACGCCCGCCGGGACCGCCACCAGCCCGGGAGCCTCCCCGAGCTGCTCGTCCAGCTCCGCGAAGAGGGTCGCGTACCCTTCCACGATCCAGCCGGGCGTCTCCTCGTACCCGGCCCAGGCCGTGTCCTGCACGAGCACCGCGCCCGGCTCCCCGGCGGCCGACGCCGCCCGCTGCACCGCCTCGTCGTAGCTGCCGCGCACCTCGGTCACCTCGGCGCCCTCGGCGGCGATGGCCGCCACGGCCTCGGGGTGCACGCCGCCCGGGGTGAACACCCGCGCCCGCTGCCCGAGCAGCCGGGCCATCCGGGCGACGGCCCTGCCGTGGTTGCCGTCGGTGGCGGTGACCAGCGTCAGCGGCCCCTCCCGCCGTTCCAGGATGCGGTGGATCGCCCAGGACGCCCCCAGCGCCTTGAACGCCGGCAGCCCCAGCCGTGACGACTCGTCCTTGACCAGCACCCGCCCCACGCCCAGGTCTCCGGCCAGCGCGGGCAGCTCGGTGAGGGGGGTGGGGGAGTAGCCGGGCAGCTTGGCGTGGAGTTTCCTGGCCTGGTCCGACGGGAGCGCACAGCTCCAGTGGCGGGCGGCGGGATTGGCGTACCAGAACGATGTGAGCACATCTCATGGTCGCGTGATCATCGGCCCGGGTCCAGTCGGCGGATCTTGAGCACGTTGTCGGTGCGGGTGCCGGGGGTGCCGTCGGGCGCGTCCTGGGCGCGCTCGAACTCCTCGCACAGCTCCACCTCCCACTCGCCCTCCGCCAGCTCCAGCGAGTCCAGCACCTCCCGCGCGGACGGTAGGTGCACGTCCGGGTGGTCGTCCTGCCAGGACGGCCACCCGGCGTGGCCGACGATCAGCAGCACACCGCCGGGCGCGACCGCACCGGCTGCCGCGCGCAGGATCCGCTCGCGCGGCAGATCCTGGTACGAGTGCAGGTAGTGCGCCGAGACCAGGTCGTAGGTGCCCGCGGGGAAGGACGCGCCGAAGTCGTGCCGCTGGAAGTCGATCGCATCGGCCACCCCTGCCTCGGCGGCGAACCGGGCCGCGCGCTCCAGCGCCACGCCCGAGATGTCGGCCGCGGTGACGCGCCAGCCCTGACCGGCGAGCCAGATCGCGTCGCCGCCCTCACCGCACCCCAGGTCGAGCGCGGTGCCGGGGGTCAGCGCCGGGACCTCCCTGGAAAGGATCATGTTCGGCCGGCCGCTCCAGACCCGGGTGCTCCCGCTGTAGCGGGCGTCCCACCACTGCTGACCGGACATCTCCTGGTCCGCCGCGTACCTGTTGTGCAGGCGCCGCTTCTGCACGCCTTCGGAGACCCCGCGCTCCGCCTCGGCGGAGAACGGGACGGGACGGGTCTCGGCCGCGTGGCGGGCCTCCTCGGCGATCAGGTCGGCGTTGACCGCACGGGCCGCGCGGACGCCCGCGGCGGCGGCGCCGAGCGCGGTCTCGGTCACGTCGGTGACGCCGCCCGCCGCCCACACCCCCGGCACACCGGTCGCGCCCGTGGCGTCGGCGGCCAGCCGCACGCCGGCCGGGACGCCGGCCACCCGCTGCTCCTCGGTCTCCAGGCCGAGCCCGGCGAGGAAGCCGGCCTGGGCGGATGCGCGCGGGGCGACCACCAGCACCTCGCAGGCGATGACCCGCCCGTCGGCCATGGTGACGCCGGTGAGCGCGTCTCCGGTCACCTCCAGGCCGGTGACCTTCCCGTTGACCAGGGCGATGTCACGGGCGGCCAGCCGCTCGTACTCCTCGCCCGCAGGCTCGGGGGCGGTGTGCAGGAACAGCGTGACGTCCGCGCTCCACTGCCGCCACGTCAGCGCCTGGTGCGCCGCGATCGGGCCGGTGGCGAGCACGGCGACGCGCCGGTCACGCATCTCCCAGCCGTGGCGGTCCGGGCAGTGCACGACGTCCCGCCCCCACCGCCCGGCCAGGCCGGGCACGCCGGGCAGTTCCTCGCTCACCCCGGTGGCCACCAGCAGCCGCCGCGCCACCACCGAGGAACCGCCGGCCAGCGCGACACGGAAGCCGCCGTCCACCCGCCCGACCTCGGTGACCGTCCCGTCGGCGACCTCGCCCCCGTACCGCGCCACCTCTTCCCGCCCCACGCCCGGGATCGCGGGCTCCTCGCGCGACCGGCCCGAGTCCACCACCAGCACCGTCCGCCGCGCCCTGGCCAGCGTGACCGCCCCGCTCAGCCCGGCGACCCCACCGCCGACCACGACCACCTCGTACGTACGACTCATGACACCTCCCCTTCCGGGGAAATGGTCTGCCCGCACCCCACCTGATCGCAAACATCTTTGCCATAACGGCAACCCGTGGGGCCTCAGCCGGTGGTGGCGGGGATGACGCCCTTGTGGTGGAGGTGGTCGCGGGCGGCGGCGATGGCCTCCGGGGTGGTGGCGAACACGCGGCCCTCCTCCGCCAGCCGTTCGATCACGCCCAGCGCGCGCAGCGGCTTGTGGTGCCCGTTCCTGATGCCGGAGACGTACACGGTGATGCCGCGGTGCCGCAGGCGCGCGATGGCGTCGCCGAGGACGAGCGCGCCGCTGGCGTCGATGGTGGTGACGCGGGACATGCGCAGGATCACCACCGACACGTGGGCCACCTCTGACAGCTCCAGCAGGAAGCGGTGCGCGGCGGCGAAGAACAGCGGCCCGTCCAGCCGGTAGGCGACGATGTGCTCGGCCAGCAGGTCGAGCTCCTGGTCGGTGTGGTCGCCGGTCAGGTCGTTGTGGATCGGCATCGCGTCCAGGCGGACGTTGCGCGCGATCGACCGCAGCGCCAGGGCCCCGGCCACGAGCAGGCCGAGGATGACGGCCTGGACCAGGTCGAGCGCCAGCGTGGCGATCGCGGTCAGCACCAGCACCACCGCGTCGCCGCGGGTCGAGCGGACCATCGCCTTGACGGAGCCGACCTCGACCATCCGCACGGCCGTGGCCAGCAGCACCCCGGCCAGCGCGGCCAGCGGGATCTTCGCCACGAGCCCGGCCGCCGTGTAGACGATCACGGCCAGGATGCCGGCGTGCGCCAGGGACGCCAGCCGGGAGGAGGCGCCGGAGCGGACGTTCACCGCCGTGCGGGCGATGGCGCCGGTGGCCGGGACGCCGCCGAACATGGGTGAGACCAGGTTGGCCAGGCCCTGCCCGAACAGCTCGCGGTCCGGGTCGTGCTTGTGGTTGACGCTCATGCCGTCGGCCACCGCCGCCGACAGCAGCGACTCCAGCCCGGCCAGCGCGGCGACCGCGATCGCCGGGGCGATCAGGGACGACAGCGCGGCCGGGTCGATGAAGCCGATCGACGGCGCGGGCAGCCCGGCGGGCAGCTCGCCGATCGTCGCCACCGGCAGGTCCGCCAGCGCGACGGCGACGGTGGCGGCGGCCACGGCCAGCAGCGAGAACGGCACGGTCGGCCGCCAACGGGCACCCACGATCATGATCGCGGCGACGGCCAGCGCGATGCCGACGGCCCACCACTGCGGCCGGGCCGCGAAGTCCCGCACGGCCTCCCAGGCGACGACGACGACCTTCTCGCCCTCCGGCGTGGGCACGCCCAGCGCGGCGGGCACCTGCTGGAGCCCGATCACGCAGGCGATGCCGATGGTGAAGCCCTCGACCACGGGGGCGGGCACCAGCGCCATGTACTTGCCGGCCTTGGCCAGCGCGAGCGCGATGAGCATGAGGCCGGCCAGCACGCCGACGGTCAGCACGCCGGACGCGCCGTGCTGGGCCATGATCGGCACCAGCACCACGGTCATCGCCCCGGTCGGCCCGGACACCTGCAGCCCCGAGCCGCCGAACACGGCCGCCAGCGCGCCGGCGACCACTGCGGTCGCCAGGCCCGCCTCCGCGCCCATGCCGGACGAGATGCCGAAGCCGAGCGCCAGCGGCAGCGCCACGATCGCGACGGTGAGCCCGGCGAGCAGGTCGCGTCGCGGGCGGCGGGTCATCGCGACCAGGTCGGCGCGGGCGGGCAGGAGAGAACGCACCGAGGAGAAGAACTGGTTCACCGGGTCTTGGTCTCCGCCTGCAACAGCTCGCTCAGCAGCTCGTGCTGCCCGGTGAGCAGCTGGGTCAGCAGCTGGCGGGCGGCCCGCAGCAGCTCCGCCACGTCGCCGCCGGCCAGGGAGTAGACGACAGTGGAGCCGTCGCGCTGGGCGGTCACCATGCCGGAGCGGCGCAGCACGGCCAGGTGCTGCGAGAGCCCGGTCGGCTCGACCTCGATGGCGGCCAGCAGGTCGCGCACCGGCATGGGGCGCTCCTGCAGCAGCTCCAGGACGCGGATCCGCACGGGATGACCGAGGAGGCGGAACAGCTCCGCCTTGGCCTCGTAGAGCGGCACCGACCTCACTCGGCCACCGTGCCTTCCGGGCCGAGCTCGATGTCGTGCTCGCGGGCCATCCGCCTCACGTCGTCCCACTCGCCCTCGGCGACGATCAGCGCCTCCGGGTCGTCTTCGGCGCGCGCCGTCTCCAG
Source organism: Nonomuraea sp. NPDC049486 (assembly GCF_040676925.1). Taxonomy (NCBI): domain Bacteria; kingdom Bacillati; phylum Actinomycetota; class Actinomycetes; order Streptosporangiales; family Streptosporangiaceae; genus Nonomuraea; species Nonomuraea sp. NPDC049486. The sequence continues at coordinate 106,514 of NZ_JBFAPV010000019.1, read as the reverse complement.
CGCCGCGTGCGCCTGGCGTGCCCGTTCCCTGATGGCGGCGGCGAAAGGCCCGCTCACATCTCACCCCATATCTACGTCCGACATGAGGAAGGGTACCTCAGCAATTGCGAACATTCGCAATTGAAGTCATTCACTCAAGCCGGGCAGCGCGCCCGTTCAGGTACCGCTGCTGGGGCAGACTGCCGGCGCGGCGCGCCGCCTCCTCGTACGCCTCGCGCGCCGCCTTCCGGTCACCCGCCATCTCCAGCAGGTGGGCGCGGACGGCGTGCGTCCGGTGGTCGCCGGCGATGCGCTCGTCGGCGGCCAGCTCGCCGAGCAGCTCCAGCCCTTCGTGCGGGCCGCGGGCCATGGCGACGGCGACGGTGTGGTTGAGCCTGACGACCGGGGTGTCGGAGACCCGCAGCAGCAGCTCGTACAGGGCCACGATCTGCGGCCAGTCGGTCTCCGCGGCGCTGGGCGCCTCGTCGTGCACGGCGGCAATCGCCGCCTGGAGCTGGTACGGGCCGGTCGGGCCGCGCGGCAGCGCCTCGGAGACCAGCGCGACGCCCTCGGCGACCAGCCCGGCGTCCCACCGGTCGCGGTCCTGCTCGGCCATCGGGACCAGCGCCCCGTCGGGAGAGGTACGGGCCGGGCGGCGGGCGTCGGTGAGCAGCATGAGCGCCAGCAGCCCGGTCACCTCCGGATCGTCCGGCACCAGCCGGCGCACGACGCGGGTCAGCCGGATGGCCTCCGCCGACAGCTCGTCCCGCCGCAGCCGGGGGCCCGACGTGCTCGCGTACCCCTCGTTGAAGATCAGGTAGAGCACGTGCAGCACCGCCCGCAGCCGCTCGGCCCGTTCGGCGGCGGGCGGCAGGCCGAACGGGATGCCGCTCTCCCTGATCTGCCGCTTGGCCCGGGTGATGCGTCTGGTCATGGTCGGCTCCGGCACCAGGAACGCCCGGGCGATCTCCGCCGTGGTCAGGCCGCCCACCGCGCGCAGGGTCAGCGCGATCTGCGAGGCCGGCGACAGCGACGGGTGGCAGCACATGAACAGCAGCACCAGCGTGTCGTCGGCACTCTGCGGCGGCCGGTCGGCCGGCGGGGCCAGCCACTCCTCGGGCAGCCGCCACGCGGCTACGACGTCCTCGCGGCGCCGCCGCGCCTGCTCGGCCCGGAGCAGGTCGGTGAGCCTGCGCGCGGCCACGGTGATCAGCCAGCCGCGCGGACTGTCCGGCACGCCCTCCGCCGGCCACTGCCGGGACGCCGCGAGCAGCGCCTCCTGGACGGCGTCCTCGGCCGTGTCGAAGTGGCCGTAGCGGCGCACGAGCGCGCCGAGGACCTGCGGCGCCAGCTCGCGCAGCAGGTCCTCGACCCCGCCTGGAGTCACTCGATCTCGTCCACCCCGCCGTGGATGGGCCGCACGTCCACATGCCACTCGGAGTCGAGCGCGGCGTAGGGGTACGGCGCGCCGGCCAGCCTCGCGGCGACCTCCGTCGCCCGGTCGAAGCTGTCGCACTCCACGATCGTGTAACCGGCCAGGACCTCCTGCGTCTCGGCGTACGGGCCGTCGGTGACGACCGGTACCCCGTCCTTCAGCCGCACCCGCCGGGTGAGCATCGGGGAGTTCAGCCCCTGGGCGTCGACGAACTCGCCGGACTCGACCAGGTCGCCGTTCCACTTGCCCATGAACGCGTGCAGGGCGCCGATCTCCTCCTGCGTCCAGGCGGGCCTGCCGTCGACGGCCTTGCCGGTGAGCATGTCGTAGTCCCGCTGCGAGCCGTACAGCATGATCATGTACTTCACGGGTTTCTCCTTCTCTCGATGCCTTTCACCGGAGACGTCGGAGCCGCCCGCCCCGTCCGGACACATCCTTCTCGGAAGTTTTACCGGGCGCCAGGGCACTACGTTGGAGGGCATGCGGGTGCACATTCTCGGGCCGGTCGAGGTCGTGGCCGGCGGGGAGCGGGTGCCCGTCGGCGGTGGACGGCTGCGTACGCTGCTGGCCCGGCTCGCGCTCGACGCCGGGCGCACCGTGACGGCGGGGGCGCTCGCCGAGGCGCTGTGGCCCGAAGGGGCGCCGGGCGATCCGGTCAACTCGCTGCACTCGCTGGTGTCCCGGCTGCGGCGGGCGCTGCCCGCCGGGCTGCTGGTGTCGGCGGACGGCGGCTACCGGCTCGACGTCGAGGCGGACGCGGTGGACGCGCGCCGGTTCGAGCGGCTCGCAGGAGAGGGGCGGCGGGCCCTGACCGGCGGCCGGCCGGAGGCGGCGCTGCGGCTGCTGGGGGAGGGGCTCGGGCTGTGGCGGGGCGACCTGCCCGGCGAGGTGCCCGAGCCGGTGCGGCGGCGGCTGGAGGAGCTGCGGCTGGCGGCCCGCGAGGACCACGCGCAGGCGTCGCTCGCCGTCGGACGGTCCGAAGGGCTGGTCGCCGAGCTGGAAGCGCTCGCGGCCGCGCACCCGCTGCGGGAGAGGCTGCGCGGTCTGCTCATCAGGGCCCTGCACGCGGAGGGCAGGCGGGCCGAGGCCCTGTCCGCGTACGAGGACGTCCGCCGGCTCCTGGCCGACGAACTGGGCACCGACCCCGGGCCCGAGCTGCGCGAGATCCACCTGGAGCTGCTGCGCGACGAGCCGCGTCCGCGCTCCGGCAACCTGCCCTCCCCGCTCACGTCCCTGGTGGGACGGGAGGACGACGCGGCGGCGACGGCCGAGGCGCTGCGTGCCGGTCGGCTGGTGACGCTCACGGGGCCGGGCGGCGTCGGCAAGACCCGCCTGGCCATCGAGGTCGCCGGCCACACGCCCACGGCCTGGCTGGTCGAGCTGTCCCCCCTGGGCGAGCCGACGAGCGACCCCACCGCCCCGGAACGCGCACCCACGGCACCTTCCGAGCCCGGCACAGCGGGCTCCCCTGACCTCGCCCGGCCCGCAGCGGGCGGCTCTCCGCCCCACGACGGCTTCCGCGACACCCCCGAGCCCGGCGCGGCCGGCGGCTTCCCGTCCCATGACGTTTCCCATGACACCCCTCAGCCCAGAGAGAGCAGCGCGGCCGGGGGCGCCCCTCGATCCGTGGGGGACCTTGCGGCCGAGAGCTCTCCGTCTCAGGCCCGCGAGGCTCTTCGGTCCCACGGGAGCAGCGCTGCCGGATCCGCTGGTGCTTCGCCTCCACCCGAGCGGGGGCGTGCGGGGCCCTTCCCGGATGCTGGGGAGGGCGGGGTCGTGGTCGCTCTCGCGCGGGTGGCCGGGGTGCGTGAGGGGGCGTTCGGCGGGGGGCGGTTGCTCGATCGGGTGGCCGAGGCGTTGTCGGGGTCGCTGCTGGTGCTCGACGGTTGTGAGCGGGTGGCCGGCGAGGTGGCCAGGGTGGTCACGTACCTGCTGGGCCGCGCGCCGGGGCTGCGCGTGCTCGCCACCAGCCGGGAGCCGCTGGGCGTGCCGGGGGAGACCGTGCTGCAGGTGCCGCCGCTGGAGCCGGAGGCGGCGGCGCGGCTGTTCGCCGAGCGGGCGGCGGCCGCGCGGCCGGGGTTCACGGTGCGCGACCCGGGACTGGTGGACGAGGTGTGCCGGCGGCTGGACGGCCTCCCGCTGGCGATCGAGCTGGCCGCGGCCCGGCTCCGCTCGTTCCCGCTGGACGAGCTGGCGGCCCGGCTGGACGACCGGTTCGCCCTGCTCTCGGGGGTCAGCAGGGCCGCCGAGCCGAGGCACCGTACGCTGCGCGCGGTGGTCGCCTGGACGTGGGACCTGCTGGACGAGGACGAGCGGCGGCTGGCCCGCAGGCTGGCGGCCTTCCCCGGCGGCATCACCGTGGAGAGCGCGGAGGCGGTCGCCGCCGCCCGCCCTGACCTGCTGGCGGCCCTCGCCGACCGGTCGCTGCTGCGGTTCGACGGCGAGCGCTACCGGATGCTGGAGACGATCAGGGAGTACGGGCTGCGCGAGCTGGTCGAGTCCGGGGAGCTCGCCCGGGTGCGCGCCGCGCACGCCGCCTACTTCTCCGGCCTGGCCGCCCGCGCCGAACCGGAGCTGCGCGAGGCCGGGCAGCTCCGGTGGATCACCCGGCTCGCCGCCGAACGCGGCAACCTGCTCGCCGCCCTCCGCTTCGCGCATGAGACCGGCGACGCCGCGGGAGCGCTGCGGCTCTGCGTGGCGCTGGGGGTGTTCTGGCTGGTACGAGGCGACCGGGCGGCCATGGAATCCTGGACGCGCCTGGCCCTGGACACCCCCGGCCGCGCCCCCGCCGAGGCCAGGGCCGTGACGGCCGCCCTCCACCTGCTGGCGTCCACCACCTGGGCGGGCCTGGAAATGGACGCGCGGGACGCCGCCCACGTCCGCCACCTGCTGCCGGAGGAAGCACCCGGCCACCCGGAACCCGGCCTGATTCCGGAGCAGGGGGAGCGGCGTCCCGGAGCCGAGTCCGGGTGGTTTTCGGGGCATCCGCTCGTCGTCCTGGTCGAGCCGGTGCTGGCTGCCGCGTGCGGGGACGAGGCGGCGGCGCTGGACGCGATCGAGCGGCGGCTGTCGCATCCCGACGCCTGGACGAGGGCGATGCTGCGGCTCGTCAGAGCCGTTCTGCGGGGAAATGCGGGCGACGCCGGGGGCATGGGCCACGATCTGGAGGTGGCGGTCGCCGGGTTCCGCGCCGGCGGGGAACGGGCCGGGCTGGCGTGGGCGCTGACGTCGCTGGCCGACGTGCTGACGAACGGGGGCGCGTACGGGGAGGCGGTGGCCGCGCTGGAGGAGGCGGTGCGGCTGCTGCGGGAGCTGGACCCGTCCGACGAGGCCGCGTCCCAGCGGGTGTGGCTGGCCGAGGCCCGGGCCCGCGCGGGCGACACGGCGACCGCCCGCGCCGAGCTCGAAACGCTGGCCGCGCTGCCGGGCGTTCCCGACGGCCTGCCGGTCTACATCCGGGTCACGCTCGGCGACCTGGCCCGCCGAGACGGCGACCTGGCGGGCGCGGAGGCCCATTACGAGCAGGCCGAAGCGCGTCTCCGGCCGTCCGAGGACCCCGTCTTCGCCGTCACGCTCGCGTGCGCGCGGGCCAGACTGGCCATGGAGCGGGACGACCCGGTGCGGGCCGGGGAGCGCTTCGCCCGGGCCTTCGACGCCTGCGCAGGAGAGCCGTCACTGGCCGCCATCACCGCCGCCCACCTGGCACACCTCCTGGCGTTCCAGGGCCGCCGGATCGAGGCGGCTGAGCTGCTCGGCGCCGCCCACGTCCTGATCGGCGCCCTCGAAGCGCTCGACCACGACCTCGTACGCCTCGCCCCCGAACTCCGCGCCGCCCTCGGCGCGCGGCGGTACGAGACCGCCTACGCCCGCGGCCGCACCCCGGACGAGGCGCTCGCGCTGATCAGCGCCAGGGTGGAGGAGCTGATCCGTGTCCCGCGCGCGGCGGAAGCCTCCGACGACCCAGGCGGGCGCCCGGCCCCCTAGGGAGTGCCTGACAATTCGGTGTGGCGGACGCGGGCTTCGACGAGCAGATGCAGCTTGGTGGTCAGTCCGCTGCGGGATCGTCCGAGCGCCTGCCGGTTTTGCGATTGCTTCGTATCGATCGTCCCGCCGTCGTCCCCCTTTTGCGGGCTCCGGCCGCGTGTTGATGGGCGCAGCCGCCACAAAATGCCGTCGACCACCTGCCGGTGATCGCGCCAGGGACAACCCGGCCATCGGTCACCGGCAGCAACGGCTCGATCCGCGACCACGCCTTGTCGGTCAGCTCACCACGTCGCACCACGATCAGTGAGGCTTTTCCGTGCGTCCAGCAGAGCAGGAGGTGAAGCCGTGACGTACTGGTGGATCCGGTTGTTCGTGGGCTCGTCGTCGCTCGCCGGTGGAAGTCCGGCCCGGGTAGCTGCCAGGAGGCCCGGCCGTAGTACCGCTATCAGTCGGCCGGACAACACGACCGGCGGTGAGGGAAGGGCCGCTGCTTCGTCGATGCGCAGCGACTGACCAGGGAGGGGCCCGGTGAGTGCCGCGTGTTCGCCACGCATGCGAGCCTGTCCGGACGCGCAACGGCCCCCGTTGCGGCTTCCTTTCCACCCCTGAAGCTTCTCCACCCCCTGCGTATCGGGCGTCAGGAGTGCAGAACGCCGGCGCGGGCGGCGGCGAGGGCAGCATCCGCCGCACGTTCAGCGTCGCGTTCGGTGACCGGTTCGTGGGTGATGAACAGCCGGTAGTAGATGGGCGCGACGGCCGTTCTGATCACGTCTGCCACGTCAGTGTCCGCAGGGAGCTCGCCCCGCGCGACCGCCCGCCGCACCACTTCGGCTGCCTGTTCGTGGCGGGCGGCGAAGAAGTCGTGCAGCGCCTGCGCGGGCCCGGTGCTCTGTACGGCGGCCGACACGAATGCGGCGGAGATCGGCCCGGCGACCGGATCGGCGAACCCGCTTCGCACCAGCCCGGCGATCTCCCGCAGGTCCTCGCGGAGTGAGCCGGTGTCGGGCAGCGGCCACGGCTCCTCCCTGGCCAGTTCGAGCGCGTCGGCGATCAGGCCCTCCGCGCTGCCCCATCGCCGGTACACGGTGGTTTTGTGCACGCCCGAGCGGATCGCCACGTTCTCCACCGTCAACCTGCTGTAGCCGTGCTCGGCCAGCTCGGTGAGGGTCGCCTGTCGTACGGCGTCGCGCACGCGGGCGCTGCGACCGCCGGGACGTTTGTCCAAAGTCTACTCCAGTTGCGTTAGGAGGGATTTCCATGCTAGCTTAAAGCAACAGTAGTTGCGATTGGAGTACCTCTGACTACACAGCTTTCCCTCCGGGGAGTCTCGAAGTCCTACGGCGAGCACCGCGTCCTTGACCAGCTCACCTTCAGCATCCGGCCCGGCGAGCGCGCCGGAGTCGTCGGCGAGAACGGCTCCGGCAAGTCCACGCTGCTCAAGATCATCGCCGGGGTGGACCAGCCAGACGACGGTGAGGTGACGGTAGCGGCCGCCGGCGGCGTCGGCTACCTGGGCCAGACCCTCAACCTGCCCGACGACCACACCGTCCAGCAGGCCGTCGACGCCGCGCTGGCCGAGCTGCGCGCACTCGAGCGCGACATGCAGCGCGCCGCCGAGGAGCAGGACCTGACCCTGTACGGCGAGCTGCTCACCGCCTTCGAGGCCCGTGACGGATACGAGGCCGACGCCCGTGTCGACAAGGCCATGCACGGGCTCGGCCTGGCCCAGATCGAGCGCTCACGCGAGCTGTCGACCCTGTCGGGCGGCGAGCAGGCCCGGCTCGGCCTGGCCTGCGTGCTGGCCGCCTCACCAGAGATCCTGCTGCTCGACGAGCCCACCAACCACCTGGATGAGGCGGCGCTCACCTGGCTGGAGGACCGGCTGCGCGCCCACAAGGGCACGGTGGTGGCAATCTCACACGACCGGACCTTCCTGGACCGGGTGGCCACGACGATCCTCGAGGTCGAGGGCGGCACGATCACCAGGTTCGGCGGCGGCTACACCGGATTCCTGACCGACAAGGCGGCCGCCCGGCAGCGCTGGGAGCAGGCCTACGCCGCCTGGCGGGAGGAGGTTGAGCAGGTCAAGGAGTTCGCCGCGACCACGGCGCGCCGCGTCGCGCGGGGCCGCGAGATGAAGGACAACAACAAGATGGCCTACGACCGCAACGCCGGCCGCGTGCAAAGCTCGGTCGCCTCGCGGGTACGGCAAGCCACAGAACGCCTGCGCCGCCTAGAAGCCGACCCGGTACCGCGACCGCCCAAGCCTTTGTGTTTCCGCGGCAGGTTCGCGGGCGCCGGCACGCACGTCGACCACGGCAGGTTGCGGATCGAACCGGGCGACCGGTTGCTGATCACCGGGCCGAACGGCGCGGGCAAGTCGACGCTGCTGGCGGCTATCGCGGCCCAGGCCGGTCGGCGGGCAGGTTACCTCGCGCAGGAAGTCACCTTCGACCCCGAAAAGACGGTCATGGAGACCTACGGCGGCGACCCAGAAGCCCTGCTCGCGACGGGCCTGTTCCACCGCGAGGCGCTGCACCTCAAAGTCGGCGCACTGTCCGAGGGCCAGCGGCGGCGACTGGCGCTGGCCGAAGTGCTGGCGGGCGAACACGACCTGCTGCTGCTGGACGAACCCACCAACCACCTCTCGCTCACCCTGGTCGAGGAGCTCGAGCAGGCGCTCGGCGACTACCAGGGCACGCTCGTGGTGGTCACGCACGACCGGGCGCTACGGCGTCGCTTCACCGGTAAGGAGATCGCTCTTTCATGTTGATCGACGGTTCACCGTACGGCATCACCTGCGGCCCCGACGGCGCGCTCTGGTTCACCCTCGTCCATCAGGGCCGCATCGGCCGGGTCGTGCCGGGTGCGGAACCCACGCTGTTCCCTCTCGATCCGGCCGACGGTCAGCCCACGGTCATCACCCCGGGACCGGACGGCGCGCTGTGGTTCACCGAGTTCGCCGGCGGCCGGATCAGGCGGATCACCGTGGACGGCGTTGTCACCACGTTCGATGTGGCCTCGCCGTACGGCATCGCCGCCGGCCCTGACGGGGCCATGTGGTTCACCCAACTGCAGGACGACCGGATCGGACGCATCACCCCAGACGGGCAGGTGTCGTCGTACCCACTGCCCGGCACCGGCGCGATGCCCTCCGCGATCACCGCAGGGCCGGACGGCGCGCTGTGGTTCACGCTCAACCAGGGCAACGCGATCGGCCGCATCACGACCGGCGGCGAGGCGTCGACGTACCCACTGCCCACACCGGGCGCGGCACCGGTCGGCATCTCCGCGGGACCGGATGACGCGCTGTGGTTCGTGGAGATCGGCGCCGGCCAGGTCGGCCGGATCGACACCTCGGGCGCGATCACCGAGTTCCCGCTGCCCGACCGCGCCGCCCGGCCGCACGCCATCGTGGCCGGGCCGGACGGCGCGCTCTGGCTTACCGAGTGGGGTGCCAGCAGGCTGGCCCGTGTCACGACCGACGGGAAGATCGAGGAGTTCCCGCTGGAGGGCGCGGAACCTCACGGCCTCGCCGTCGGTCCGGACGGGGCGATCTGGGTCGCGATGGAGTCCGGTGCCCTGACGCGTCACAGCTTGTAGGCGAGCGTGAGCACCTGGAGCTCGAACTCCATCACCTGGCCGGAGATCCCGGCCAGGTCCCCGGTCCCGGAATTGGGGATGATGTTCCCGTAGCTGGACTGATCAGGGCCGTCGGCCAGGCCGCCGTGCTGGATGACGATGGTGCCGTGCCGACCGTCCAGCACGCCCTCGATCCTTTCGGAGGCCACGTAGCCCCCGCCCGCCGTCGACGCCCGTGATGTCATACAGGGTTCGGGCCATCTCGACGCCGTGAGTGTCCAGGGCCGGTGGACGGCCACCGACCGCGGCGGCAGGCACAAGGACCCCGACCACGTATGCGCGCGACCTACACCCGCACCGAGGGGGTACGGCACCTGTTCGCCGCCCTGAACCTGGGCCGCAACAAGATGTACGGACACATCAAGAGGCGCAAGCGGCGCGGTGAGTTCCTGGAGTTCTGCCGCTACCTGCGCAGCCTCTACCCGACCGACGTCCGGATGGCGATCATCTGTGACAACTTCAGCCCGCACAAGCACCAAGAAGGACGAGCGGCTCGGCGGGTGAGCGCAGGCGAACAACGTCGAGATCGCCTACACGCCGACCGATTCCTCGGGGATGAACCGAATCGAGGACCAGTTCACCGCGCTGCGGGCGTTCACTCTCAACGGCACCGGCCACGCCCGCCACCGCGAGCAGGGCAGCATGGTCCGCCGTTGCATCGCCTGGCGCAACCGCAACACCGACAATCCCCGCCTGTGCCGGATCGTCAGGAGGGCGAACGATGCGGTAGCAGGCCACTCTCTCGATCGCCGTTGGGCGTCAGGGGCCTTAGCTGCCGGCCTGCCGGAGGCTGATGAGATTGCCATCGGGGTCGCTGAGGATGGCGAAGACACCGCCGGGCTGCTGACTCGGGGGGCCGAGGAACGCAACGCCGCGCTCGGTGAGAGCGCGGTACTCTTTGTCAAGATCTTCGCAATCGATGACCAGGCCGCGCAGCGACCCGGGCGGCATCTCATCGAACCAGGTCACGAGGGTCAGGCTGGTCTGAGCGCCGGGGATGCCGACCTGAATCCAGCGCATCTCATCGCCGAAAGTGGACTCGGCGATGAGGTCGAAGCCTAGCTTGTCGAGGTAGAAGCTCTTGGCTCGGTCCTGGTCGCTGACCGGCACCGACACGACGGAGATGAACTGCACGGCGCTCCTTCTATCGGGTTTCGCCGATACCCTATCATTGAGGGATGGGGCGACCACAGGCTGATGGAGATCCGTTTCGAGCGATCGCCGATCCGACCCGACGGAAGATCATCGAACTGCTCTTCGAACGGCCGCGCACGGCCGGGGAGCTCGCGAACAGCTTCACCACCTGCCAGTCGACCGTCTCAGAACACCTGGGCATCCTGCGTCGGGCCGCTCTGGTGAGCTACACCGAGCACGCCGGTCGCCGCATCTACACCCTCGCGCCTTCTCCGCTTGCCGAGATCGCCACGTGGTCCGCGCAATACGCCCGGCACTAGGCCGCCCCAGGCGGGCGCCGGGGTCAGTGCGGGTGCCTTCTGAACCCGGCACCCGCTCACCGACGATCGGAGTCCCTGGATCGGACTGCGAAGATCAGCCGAGCGTGAACGTCCTGGCGCGGGTACGGCGCCGGCTGGGAGGGTGGACCTCATGATGGAGGACTTGCGGGACGCCGAGCGCCGACTCCAGGCCGCGCAGCTCGCTGGAGATGCCGAGGCGCTGGATCGGCTTCTGGATGATCGGCTGATCTTCACCTTCGGTGGGAACGTCGCGACCAAGGCGGACGACCTGGAGCTGCACCGCACTCGGGCGCAGGTGATGACGAAGGTGGCCGAGGAGGAGTTGACCGTGCTCGCCGATGGGCACACCGGGGTGACGTGGTTTCTCGGCACCGTCGAAGGGACCGTCTCCGGTACGCCGTTCGCGGCCAGGATGCGCTACACCCGTACGTGGCTGTACGGCGAGGAGCACGGCTGGCGCATCATCGCCGTGCACGCCGGCACGACCGATTGACCTAGCCGACCACCTTCAGTTCGCGTGAAATCTGGGCCTTGTCAAGATTCACTCATGGTGGGTCCGAGGCTCATGCGTGCTGGAGGGCGACGAGCTTCCGGTGACACGAACCGGGTCGCGAGACACTACATCCTGCTGTTCCAGCCACTTGAGGATCGCTTGGTTCGTGTCTTCGGGCTTTTCCTGCTGGATCCAGTGACCGCAGTCCAGGCCGACCACTTCCACGTTGGGCACGAACTCTGTCAGGTTCTCGGACCTCGGGATCGCCAGGTCCCGGTCGCCGTAGATCATGAGGGCGGGCTGTTGGATGATCGGGTTCACGTCCGCCAGCAGACGCCAGTTGCGGTCGAGGTTCCTGTACCAGTTGATGCCGCCCGTGAATCCCGATGATTCGAATGCCGAGACGAAGACGGCCAGTTCGCTGTCGCTCATGACGGGCTCGCCGAGTGGTGTGTCCGCCCTGGCGAGATTCATCAGCGCCATGCCCGGCTCAGGGGCCGCGAAGGGCACGTTCTTGCGGTACATGTTGCGAAGAAATTGGAAGGTGTTGTCGTCGAATACGGCGTCCGCGACGCCCGGCCGCCGATTGAAGTGGACGAAGTAGAAGTCGCCGCCGAGCATGTCTTCCATGAACTCGATCCACGGCCTTTCTCCGCGCTCCTGGTAAGGCAGGCTCAGGTTGATCACCTTGTTCACACGGTCGGGGTGCAACAGGGTCAGTCCCCAGACGACGAACGCACCCCAGTCATGGCCGACGAAGGTGGCGTCTTGGTATCCGTAGTGGTCGAGAAGCGCGACGAGGTCACCCGACAGGTGTTCGATGTCGTAATCCGTCACCTCCGTCGGGCGGGACGAGTTGCCGTAACCCCGCTGGTTCGGTGCGATGACGTGGTAACCGGCCGCGGCGAGGGCGGGCATCTGGTGACGCCAGGAGAAGGCGTGTTCCGGCCAGCCGTGGCAAAGCACGACAGGCTTTCCCTCGTTTTCTCGGCCTGCTTCGAAGACTTCGAGTTCCACACCGTTGACCGGAATAAGGGTGGGCTCGGGAAAATCGGTTGGATTGAGCATCGCGGGTTCCTCATTGTCTCTGCGGATGATCGGGCGCCGGCGCACCCCTGACAGGCCCGGGTGTTCGCTTGCGGTCGACCTCGCCGGTGAGGTCATATCGCCATCCTGCCGACCGAAACCGGTCACCCCACGACCGGTTTCGTGTGAGAGTTTTGTCGGCGTGCGAACCGACCGGCTGGTGGCCATCCTTCTGATGCTGCAGCGGCGCGAGCAGGTGACAGCAGCAGAGGTCTCCCGAGAGCTGGAGGTCTCCGAGCGCACCGCCCGCCGCGACCTCGACGCCCTGGCCATGGCCGGGGTGCCCGTCTACTCGGTGCAGGGCCGAGGTGGCGGCTGGCGCCTGGTGGGCGGCGCCCGTACCGACCTGTCCGGATTGACCGCGAGCGAGGCCCGCGCCCTGTTCCTGGTCGCCGGCCCGGCCTCGGCTGCGACGCCGGCCGTGAAAGCGGCTCTGCGCAAGCTCGTCCATGCCCTGCCGGAGCCCTTCCGGACGCAGGCCGAGGCGGCAGCGTCGTCATTGGTCATGGACCCGCAGCGATGGGGGTCGAGCCCGGTCGAGCGCCGACCGCCTCGCTTCCTCGACGAGCTCCAGGACGCGGTGATCCGCGGCGTCCAGGTGCGGCTCGGCTACGTCGACCGCGACGGCGCCGAAACCGAGAGAACCGTCCACCCGCTGGGCATCGTCGCCAAAGGCCCGTCGTGGTACCTCGTCTCCACCACCGAGACCGGCCGGCGGACCTTCCGGATCGACCGCGTGTCATCCGCCGACCCGACCGGCGATCCCGTGCACCGGCCCGAGGACTTCGACCTCGCCGAGAGCTGGCGCGAGATCGCCGACGAGGTCGACCGCAGACGAACACCGGTGGAGGTCCAGGCGGTCTGCGTTCCCCACGGGATCGGCATACTCCGGATGGGGCTCGGTGCTCGGCTCGAGGTGGGAGGTTCCACGGCCGACGGCCGCATCGAGGTCGTGATCCGCGGCTACGACGAGTACACGCTCGCCGGCGAGCTCGCCGGGCTGGTCGAATGGCTCGAGGTGACCGGCCCTCCGGGTGTCCGAGACCACCTGGCCTCGATCGGCAACGCGCTCGCCGAACGCTACCGCTGAGACCGTCACCTGACCAGACCGAGTACGTCAGAACCGTAGGGTGGTTTGCTCCAATGATCACATCAGGCGGCGGTCTCAGGGTGGTCGGTCGGCGTCGGGTCCTGCGATGTCGGCCGCTTCGGGCGCGCCCACCGAGGTGAACAGGGTGAGGGCGCGTTTCCTGGCGGCGTCGGCGGCGGTCCGGTCGCCGTGGGCCTCGTGCGCGTCGGCGAGCGCCCGGTACGCCCGCCCGCTCCACAGGGGGATGCCGATCGCGTCGAAGATCCCGGCGGCCTCCGTGAGATGGCCGATCGCCTGACGCGGCTGGCCGTTCCGGCAGTGCAGGATGCCGAGAGCGGTCCGGATCAGGCCCTCGGTCAGCGGTTCGCCGAGGGGCCGGTTCAGCGCCAGGGCCTGCCTGAAGAGGCCGGCCGCGGCGCCGAGCGCCCCGGTGTTCAGGCGGACCAGGCCGAGACCGTAGCGGGCCTCGGCCTCCTCGCGCGGGTCGGCGAGGTCCTCCGCGATCGCGAGCATCTCCTTGAACGCCGACTCGGCCGGTCCCACCTCAGCGGCGGCGAGGTGGAGCTGCCCCAGCCAGTACAGGACCTCGGCGTGCACCCGCCGGTCACCGTCGCGTCCGGCCAGGAGCGCCCGCTCCAGGTGCGGCCTGGCGTGCTCCAGGCGGCCTATCTCCACCAGGAGCTGCCCGAGCGAGCGCAGCAGCAGGACCTCGGCGCCGAGGTCGCCGGAGGCGCGGTGGACCTCCAGCGCCTCCTCGTGCAGCGCGACCGCGTGGTCGTAGCGGCCGAGCATCCCGTCCACGTGCGCCGCCACGCCCAGCGCGTACACCAGGCCCTGCCGCTCGCCGATCTCGCGGAAGAGGCGCATCGACTCCTCCAGCGCCTCGGCGGCGCCGGCGTAGTCGTGCCGGTAGGTGCCCAGCAGCCCGAGCCCCATGAGCATGGTCGCCGTGCCGCGCGCGTTGCCCGCCAGACGGGTGCACGCCAGCGCCGCCCTGAGCGTCTCCTCCCAGTCGTCGTTGTGCCCGCGGGTGAGGAAGAGCGTGTAACCGCTGGCGACCAGGTCCCAGCACAGCTCGTCGAGGCCCGCGGCGGCGGCCTGGTGCACCGCCGTCATCAGGTTGAGCCGCTCCAGGTCGTACCAGGCCAGCGGATCCGCGGGCAGGTCCGGCAGGCCCGCGGTCCAGCGGGGCGCGTCGCTGTGCAAGGTGGCGAAGTCGCCGCCGGACACCGCGATGTGCGCGCGTTCCGTGAGCGCCAGCCAGCCGCCGAGGGCCCTGGCGATCGCCGGCCGCGGATCCTCGCTCCCCGACCCCCTGGCGAACAACCGGACCAGGTCGTGCAGCCGGTATCGGGCGCGACCGGTTCCGGACGGCTGCAGGAGCTGGGCCGCCACGAGCTCGTCGAGCAGGGGGCCGATCCCGTCCGTCGTGGTGTCGAGCAGCGCGGCGCACACCCAGGACGCGAACTCCGGCGCGTACAGGTGTCCCAGCAGGTGGAACAGCCGCCGGGACGCCGCGCTGAGCCTGGCGTGGCTGAAGGACAGGCCGGCCCGCACCTCCAGGTCGCCGTAGGTGAGCTCGTCCAGCCGGCGGCGCTCGTCGGCCAGGCGCCGCACCAGCTCCGCCAGCGGCCAGTCGGGGCGGGTCGCCAGCCTGGCGCCGGCGATCCGCAGCGCGAGCGGCAGGTGCCCGCAGAGCCGGGCGAGGTCGCGGGCGGCGTCGGCCTCCGCCTCGACGCGGCCGGTTCCGACGATGCGCGCGAGCAGGTCGACGGCCTGCCCGCCCTCCAGGACGCCCAGCTCGACCAGGATCATGCCGGGCAGCCCGGCCAGCCTGGACCGGCTGGTGACGAGCACCGCGCAGCCCGGCGTGCCCGGCAGGAGCGGCCGGAGCTGGGCCTCGTCCACCGCGTTGTCGAGCACCACGAGCATCCGCAGGCCGGCCACCGCCGAGCGGTACTGCTCCGCCCGCTCCGCCAGGCCCGGCGGGATCTCCTGCCCGTGCGCGCCGAGCGCGCGCAGGAACCTGGCCAGCACCTCGACGGGCTCCGCGGGGCGGGCCTGGCCGCCGCCCAGGTCCACGTACAGCTGCCCGTCGGGGAACGATGCGGACACGCGGTGGGCGACGTGCGTCGCGAGCGCGGTCTTGCCGACGCCCGCCTGGCCCGCGACGGCCGCGACCACGACGCCGGTGGCGGTGCCGGCCGTCCGCAGCAGGGTCTCCAGCCGGTCGGCGAGGTCCTCCCGTCCCGTGAAGTCGGTGATGTCCGGGAGCAACTGGCGCGGGCGGGCCCGATCCGCCCGCGGCGCGGGCGGTGCGTCCAGCGCGCCCGTGAGGATCGCGCGCTGGAGGTCCCGCAGCTCGGCCCCGGGTTCGAGGCCCAGCTCCGTCACGAACGTCGCGCGGGCCCGGCGGTACTCCTCCAGCGCCTCCGCCGTGCGCCCGGCCCGGTGCAGCGCCGTCATCAGCAGCGCGCGTGGCCGTTCCCGCAGCGGATGCTCCTCCACCAGCGTCTTCAGGTCGCCCATGACCTCGTGATGACGGCCGAGCCGCAGCTCCAGGGCCACGCACTCCTCCAGGACGGCGGTCCGGTCCTCCAGCAGCCGTCGCGCCTGCGCCACGGCGACCGGGCTGTCCAGCTCGGCGAGCGGCCGGCCGCGCCACAGCGCCAGCGCGGCGCGCAGGCGGGCCGCCGCGTCGTCGGCGCGGCCGTCCGCGGCGAGCCGCCGGCCCGACTCGACGTGCCGGGCGAAGGAGAGGGCGTCGAGCTCGCCGGGCAGGACGCGCAGCAGGTAGCCGCCGCGCCGGGTCTCCAGCGTCGTGGCCGGGACGCCGCCCGCGACGAGCGTCCGGCGCAGGCGGCCGATGCTGTTCTGGATCTGCCTGCGGGCGGAGGGAGGGGAACGGCCCGGCCACAGCGAGTCGATCATGAAGTCGACCTCGACCGGCCGGTTGGCCCTCAGCAACAGCACGGCCAGCAGTTCGCGCTGGCTGCGCCCGGCCACGGTCACCGGTCGCCCGGACGCCGTCACCTCCAGCGGGCCGAGTATGCCGAACCAGACGACGCCGTCCACGCTGTCCTCCGAACCGCAGCGGCACCGAGGAAATCGATCACGGCGAGTGTAACGTGTTCTGCCTCACAGACCTCCGGCTTGTTGACAGATCAGTGGCGATAATTGACAGGCGCGGAAAATGGCGCGCACCGGCGGCGCGCGCCATTTTCAGGCCGTCGCTCAGCCGGGCCTGCAGTGCCGGTCCGTACGGGGACGCCAGGTCCAGTTCGGTGTCGTCCTGCCGCGGATGGAAATGGTGAGGCACCCGCCCCTGTTGTGGTCGATGTCCACGAGCGCCCCACGGAAGTCCGACCACCGGCCGCCGCCGGTCGCCTCGTTGCACTTGGCCCTGATGGCCTGGTTGCGGATGTCACGGCACGCGGGCCGCAGGATGTCGCTCAAGGTCTTCCTGGCGGCGGATTCGACGGAGCGGCCCCGGGCCCGCAGGTTCTTGTAGTGCCCGAGAATGATCGAGGAGACTCCGAGATAACGGCCGCTGCCGTTCCTGTAGAGCGTGATGTCGTATGACTGCGGATCGCCGTACCGCAGGGTCCACTCCCCGACGCGTTTGCCGCCGACGAGGACGTACGACTCGTCCCACTTACACGCCGACGCGACCAGCACCGTGACCATGAGCAGGGGAATGAGTAATCGCTTCATGGCGCCTCCTCAGGGGGTTTCCCCCAGTGTCCGCAGCGGCGTCATAAGCGAGTCATACGACGGCGGTCAGGTGGCGGCCTCCTCACGGCGGCGCTTGGCGAAGTGGCCGCGGCAGTGGGGGCAGCAGAACCCGTACGTGTGTCCGTCCAGCTCCAGCGTGACCGCCTTCTCCTTCTCCACCGTGGCCCCGCACACGGGGTCGACGTAGGTCCCCGGTGGCGCCTCCGCGGGCGCTTCCCGCTTGGCGTCCTCGATCATGGTGAGCACGTCGGACGACCGGCGCACCCGCCCCCCGATGCCGTACCCGCCCTGAGGGACGCCGAAGACGTGCACGATCGCGTCGCCGCCCGGCACCGCGGCGGTCACCTCGGAGATGAGGTGCTCGCTCATCTCCTTGGCCCAGGCCGCCGCGTACACGTTCACCACGCACCGCGCCGGACCCGCGGTCACCCAGATCGCGGGCTCGTGCACCACCACGTGGCCGAGCGAGTCGAACAGGGCCAGCACGCCGGGGTCGGCGGCCTCCTCGTCGCCCTCGGTCGCGGCGAAGATCCGGCTGGGCGCCAGCCTGGCGGCGATCTGTCGCAGCTCCTCCTGACCGAACGCGCCCCGGCGGGCGTAGACCTCGATGAAAAGCATGATTGTCCTTCCCGGTGTGGTGTCGTCTCCGAGGCTGCGTGGACGCGCTGTCAGATCACGCACAAGCTCCTGTCAGCCGGCTCCAGAGCGTCCTCCAAGGGACCGTCAGCAGCTCAGAGGAGGATGAACAGGTACGAACAGCCCTTATGCTGAGTCCAGATCGTTACCGGATGGGCCCGCGGTTCACGTGTGATGACCCCTGCTGCGGGCACTGTCCATCGACCGGAAGAGGACGACAGCCACACGGCGCTGTCTGGAGAGGGTGGCGGTGCCGGAATGATCGCTGGGGATCCCCCCGCTCTTCCGCTGGTGCTTTTGGTGGAGGACGACCCCCAAGACGCGTTCATCGTGCGGGAGCTGCTGGAAGACGGCGACCTGTCGGTGCGGCTGGAATGGGCGCGATCGCTGGACGAGGCGCGGCACCTGCTCGCGCGGCAGCGGGTCCAGTGTGTGCTGCTCGACCTGGGCCTGCCCGACGCGCGCGGTCTGTCGGCGCTGGCCGCGATGCGGGAGGCGAGCGGCGACGCCGCGGTGGTCGTGCTGACCGGGCTGGCCGAGGAGCAGGCGGGCCTCGCCGCGGTCACCGCGGGCGCCCAGGACTACCTGGTCAAAGGGCGCGTCGAAGGCGAGTGGCTGGGCCGCACCCTCCGTTACGCGATGCAGCGCAAGCAGGCCGAGCAGGCGGCGGTGGCGCTGCACGCCGAGCGGCTGCGCGCCGAGGAGAACGCCCGCCTGGAGCGCGGCCTGCTGCCGACGCCGCTGCTGCAGCAGATGCCGATCCAGGTGGCCACCCGCTACCGCGCCAGCCGCGTGTCGGGCACGCTCGGCGGCGACTTCTTCGACGTGGTGGAGGACGACGACAAAGTCGTGCACGCGATGATCGGAGACGTGTGCGGCCACGGCCCCGACGAGGCCGCGCTCGGCGTGTGCCTACGCATCGCCTGGCGCACGCTCGTGCTCAGCGGCGTGACGGGCACCGCCCTGCTGCGCCAGCTGGAGCGCGTCCTGCGGGCCGAGCGCGGCGGCGACGAGATCTTCGTGACCATGTCGACGCTCGCGCTGGAGTCCGACCAGCGCACGGTCCGTGTGTGGCGGGCGGGCCATCCGGGGCTGCTGGTCCACTCCGGCAGCTCGGTCACCTGGGCCGAGCCGGGCATCGGCCCGGCGCTGGGGCTGCCGCTGGAGTCGGAGTGGGAGCCGACCGAGCTGGAGCTGCCCGCGGGCGGCGGGCTGACGTTGTTCACCGACGGGCTGTTCGAGCGCCGGCTGCCCGGCGACGGCATGCGACTGCTGGGTGAGGAGGGCCTGCTCGCGGTGGCGCGCAGGCACGCCCACCTGAACGGAGAGGAGTTCGTGGACGCGTTGATCTCCGGCACCGAGCAGGCCACCGCGCCCGACGCGTCCGCCGACGACGTCGCCGTCGTCCATCTGCGCTGGAAGGAGGAGCAGTGAACGCCAGCACCGCGTGGCGGCGGCTCACCGTCCATCAGTGGTTCCTGCTCGTGCTCGCCGCGATCATGATCGTGGTCATGATCTTCGGTGTGATCGCCGCGGTGATGCTCCAACGCACCACCGACCTGGCGGACGACCTGGTCGACCGCATCTCGCCGGCGCGGATCGAGGCCGCCGAGCTCCAGGGCACCCTGCTCGACCAGGAGACCGGCGTGCGCGGGTTCCTCCTGACGGGGAACCGGCAGCTACTCGAACCGTACGAGCGCGGCATGGCCGACGAGCAGCGCCAGTACGAGCGCGTCGAGGAGCTCGTCCGCGACGAGCCGGAGATCCTCTCCCACCTGCGGCAGATCAGTGAGGCGTCCGCCGCCTGGCGGCGCGACTACGCCGAGCCGCTCGTCGCGGAGCGGCAGGCCGCCAGCCCGATCAGCAACGCGCAGATGGAGAGCGGCAAGCCCGCGTTCGACCGCATCCGGGCGCTGACCGAGACCTTGAACGACAGCCTGGCGCAGAGCCGTCAGCAGGCGCGCGACGAGCTGATCCAGGCGCAGACCCTGCGCAACTGGATGTTCGTCGCCATGATCACGACGTTCCTGGTGGCCGGGCTGGCGATGGCCGTGCTGCTGCGCCGGGCCGTGGTCCGGCCGCTCGACGAGCTGCGCATGGCCTCGCGCGAGGTGGCCGAGGGCAACTTCGACCACCCGATCCCGGCCCACGGACCGGCCGACATCCGCGAGGTCGCGCTGGACGTGGACGCGATGCGTACCAAGCTCGTGGCGGCGCTGGAGACCTCCCGCGAGCACGAGGCGACGCTGAGCACGCAGGCCGCCGACCTCGACGCGCAGGCGGTCGAGCTGCGCCGCTCCAACGCCGAGCTGGAGCAGTTCGCCTACGTGGCCTCGCACGACCTGCAGGAGCCGCTGCGCAAGATCGCCACCTTCTGCCAGCTGCTGGAGAAGCGCTACACCGACGCGCTCGACGACCGCGGCCGGCAGTACATCCGCTTCGCCGTCGACGGCGCCACCCGCATGCAGGGCCTGATCAACGACCTGCTGAGCTACTCGCGGGTGGGCCGGCTGTACGACGCGCGCCGGGCGGTGAACCTCAACCTGAAGCTGGACAAGGCGCTGGACAACCTGGCCACCGGCATCGAGGAGTCGGGCGCGACGGTCGAGCGGCCGGACGACCTGCCGCAGATCACCGGCGACCCGATGCTGCTGACCATGCTCTGGCAGAACCTCATCGGCAACTCCATCAAGTTCCGCCACCCGGACCGCCCGCTGGTCATCCGGATCGACCATGAGCAGGTGGAGGAGAGTGAGTGGCGCTTCTCACTCACCGACAACGGCATCGGCGTCGACCCGGAGTTCGCCGACAAGATCTTCGTCATCTTCCAGCGTCTCCACAGCCGCGAGGCCTACAGCGGCACCGGGATCGGCCTGGCGATGTGCAAGAAGATCGTGGAGAACCACGGCGGACGAATCTGGCTGGACACCGCATACCAGGACGGCGGAATCCGGATCTGCTTTACGCTTCGTTCTGACACGCTCTCCTCGGAGGCCCGCTTCGCGGCCGCCACAGCCAGCTCAGAAGGATCCCGTACATGAGCTCCATCGGACAACCCATCGAAGTGCTCCTCGTCGAGGACGACCCCGGCGACGAGCTCATCACCCGGGAGGCCTTCGAGGACAACAAGATCGGCAACAACCTCCACGTGGTCCGTGACGGCCTGGAGGCGCTCGACTTCCTCTACCGGCGGGGCGGCTACGAGGGCAAGCCGCGCCCCGACCTGATCCTGCTCGACCTCAACCTGCCCAAGTACGACGGCCGTCAGGTGCTGGAGAAGATCAAGGGCGACCCGGAGCTGCGGGCCATCCCGGTGGTGGTGCTCACCACGTCCTCCGCCGAGGAGGACATCCTGCGCAGCTACAAGCTGTTCGCGAACGCCTACGTGACCAAACCCGTCGACCTGAGCCAGTTCATGGCCGTGATCCGGCAGATCGACGAGTTCTTCGTCACCGTGGTGCGGCTGCCGGGCCGCAGCCACTAGCCCGGATCAGCCCACCTGCTCCAGGTAGTGCGGGTTGTACATGACGCCCAGGATGTTGCCGAACGGGTCGACCACGGACCCGGTCACGAAGCCCGCACCCCGTTCGGTGATCTCATGGTGCTCCTTGGCGCCCATCGCCAGCAGCCGCTCGTAGGCCGCCCGCACGTCGTCGACGTG
Source organism: Nonomuraea sp. NPDC049486 (assembly GCF_040676925.1). Taxonomy (NCBI): domain Bacteria; kingdom Bacillati; phylum Actinomycetota; class Actinomycetes; order Streptosporangiales; family Streptosporangiaceae; genus Nonomuraea; species Nonomuraea sp. NPDC049486. Next base: position 85,298 of record NZ_JBFAPV010000019.1, on the reverse strand, counting down.
CCAGTACGCGACCACCCCGGCCTGTTCCCCGCCGTGCGGGCGCCAGGCGCTGTCCACGAGGCCGAGCTCGGCCTCGTGGTCGCCGATGCGGAACTCGGTGTAGCCGAGCCGCCCGTCGGGCCCGTTCCGGTGGAAGTACGGCTCGACACCGAGGAGTTCCGTGTACCACCGCTTGGCCGCCTCCAGGTCGTCGGCCCAGTAGCTGATCGTCGCGAGTCCGCGCAACATGTGTTGCCCCTTTCGTTCGGTAGGTACCACGCTAGGAGTCGTTGAGGAACGTGCGTTTCCTCAAGGCTGGCATCATCGGGTCATGCTGGAAACCTCGGTACGGCTGCTGCGGCTGCTGTCGCTCTTCCAGGCCCGCCCCGGCTGGACCGGCGCCGAGCTGGCCGGGCGGCTCGGCGTGACCACCCGCACCGTGCGCAACGACGTCGAGCGGCTGCGCCTCATGGGCTACGAGATCTCCTCCACCACCGGCACCGCGGGCGGCTACCGGCTGGGGGCGGGGGCCGCGCTGCCGCCGCTGCTGCTCGACGACGAGGAGGCCGTCGCGGTGGCGGTCAGCCTGCACGCCGCCGCCGGCGGCACGGTCACCGGCATTGAGGAGACCTCGCTGCGCGCGCTCGCCAAGCTGCGGCAGCTGCTGCCGTCGCGGCTGCGCCACCGCATCGAGGCGGTACGGGACGCGACGGTCTCGGTCACCGGCCGCGGCCCCACCGTGGACGCGGCGACCCTGACCGCCGTCGCCGACGCCGTCCGCGCCAGGGAGACGCTCCGCTTCGACTACCGGGGCCATGACGGGACCGTCAGCACCCGGGCCGCCGAGCCGCACCGGCTGGTCCACACCGGCCGCCGCTGGTATCTGCTGGCCTGGGACACCGCGCGGGGCGACTGGCGGACGTTCCGCGCCGACCGCCTCACCCTCCGCGTCCCCAACGGCCCCCGCTTCACCCCCCGCGAGCTGCCCGACGAGGACGCGGCGACCCGCGTGGTCCGCGGCGCGGGCTCCACCGCCTGGCGCCACCAGGCCAGGGTCCGCCTGCACGCCCCCGTCGGGGTGGTGGCGGATCGGCTCACCCCGGCCGCCGGGCTGCTCACCGCGGACGGCGACGGCGCCCTGCTGGAGACCGGCGGCGACTCGCTGCACGACCTGGCGGGCTTCCTCGGCAGCCTGGGCGTCGGGTTCGAGGTGCTGGACCCGCCCGAGCTCCGCGCCCACCTGCGCGAACTGGCCGCCCGCTACGCGAGCGCGGCCGGGGTCAGCGGCTGAGCGCCGCGCGGGACTCCTGCAGGAACGCCCGTTCCGCCCCGTACGCCCGAGCCGGACGGCCGGGCGGCCCGACGTTCGTCCCACGGGACAGGGCTCAAGACGGCGGGCGGTCAAGGAGCTTCGCGGGCGACAAGGCCGTGTTCGTGGGCATAGATCGCGGCGTGCACGCGGCTCCGGAGGCCGAGTTTGGTGAGGATTCGGTTGACGTGTGTCTTGACCGTGCCTTCCCCGATGGTGCACGCGGCGGCGATCTCGCCGTTGCTCAGTCCTCGGGCCAGGAGGCGTAGCACGTGGTGTTCGCGCGGGGTCAGTAGGTCGAGTTCGGGGGTGGCGGGGCGCGGGGACAGCGCGGCGAAGCGGTTGATCAGGCGGCCGGTCACCTGCGGGTCGATCAAGCCCCTGCCCTGGTGCAGCTCGCGGACCGCCGCGACGAGCACGTCGGGATCACTGTCCTTCAGCAGGAAACCGGCGGCCCCGGCGCGCAGCGCGCCGAACAGGTACTCGTCGAGGTCGAACGTGGTCAGAGCGAGCACGCGGGGGCGGATTCGGCGGCGGCGAGGCGGTCGATGGCGGCGATGCCGTCCATACCCGGCATCCGCAGGTCCATCACCACCACGTCCGGCCGGCGCGACAGTGTCTGGTGCACCGCCTCGGCGCCGTCGGCGGCCGACGCGATCACGTCGATGTCGGGTTCGCCGTCGAGGATGAGTCGCAACGCTTCCCGCGCCGCCTCCTGATCATCGGCGACCAGCACCCGGATCGTCACCACGCGTTATCCCTGGGCAGGTCGGCGCGGACCCGCCAGCCGCCCGTTTCGACCGGTCCCACCGACAGGGTGCCGTCGAGCAGGCGCACCCGTTCGCGCATGCCGCGGATTCCCCGCCCCTCGGCCTGGGGCGCTGCGGCCGGGGCGCCGTTGTCGAGGACCTCGATGCGCAGGCCGCGTTCGTCCTGCCGCAGGTGGACGGTGACCTCGGTCGCGTCCGCATGTCGTACGGCGTTTGTCAGCGCCTCCTGGACCAACCGGTAGGCGGTGTGATCGACGGCCGGCGGTAACGCGTATCCGGTCCCGGAGCGGCGCACGGTGATCGTCCGCTCTGAGCAGGTGAGCCGTCCGGCCAGCCGCTCCAGGTCGGCGGCGCCGGGCTGGATGGCGGCCGGGTGCTCGTCGAGTGTCCGCAGCAGGCCGCGTACCTCGGTGAGCGCCGACTGCGACAGGTTCGAGATCGTCCGCAGGGCTTGCTTCGCGGGCGCGTCGCCGGGCGCCCGCCGGGCCGCCGCGGCCTGCAGCCGGATCGCGGTCAGGTGGTGGCCGACGCTGTCGTGCACGTTCCTGGCCAGCCAGGTACGCTCCTCGGCCAGCACGCGCTCCGCCTCGGCCCGCTGCCGCCGCAGTGACTGGTCGGCCTGATCCCGGTGCAGTCGCAGCGCGTAGCCGGTGGCCACGGGCGCGATGCTCATGATCACTATGCTGGTCAGCTCCGGGACACCCTCGCCCCCTATCGTCGCCAGGGTGCCGAGAACCCAGCACGAGGAGACCGTCAGCACCAGGCCCGGACGCCGCGGGCGGTGGTAGACGGCCGCGCAGAACAGGGACATCGCTATCAGCATCCCCTCCCAGCGGTGCAGTTGCGCCATCCCGACCAGCGCGATCATCGCCGATGTCGCGGCGGCGGTCAGCGGCAGGACCCGCCGAATCAGCAGAGGGAGGCTTACCCCGGCGCTGAAGAGGACCAGGAGCGGCAGGTCGACCGGGACTCGCCGCTCCAGTACGGTCAGCAGCGCCGCGGCGGCCGCGGCACCGGCGACGAGCAGAACCTCCCTCAGCCAGTGCATGTCACGATGATGCCGGACCGCAGGTCGTGCCCGCCGGCGGGAGTTGCCCGGTGGTCAGGTAGCGGTGCACCTGGTCGCGTACGCAGAGGTTGCCGCTCCAGTAGAGCGCGTGACCGCCCTTGGCCGGGAGGTAGCGGGCGCCGTCGAGCTGCACGGCGATTCGGCGTCCGTACGCGGGCGTCGATGTGTCGTCGTACTCGCCGTTGGCGATGAGGATCGGCGGCAGGCCGCGTGGGCGAATGGGATGGGGCGGGTAGGACGTCTTCTTCGGGAGTCCGGCGCACAGGGCGGCCATCGGCCAGGCCGAGGTCCAGCCGATGCGTGGCGTGGTCTTTCTCAGCCGCGCCTCCATGGCCTCGACCTCACGGTATGTGCTCGGGAAGGGGAAGTCGGCGCACATCGTGATCCTGCTGAGGTCCGGGTCAGGAGCCCCGGCGAACGGCTCGGCGAACCGGCTGGCGTCACCCGCGTCCGCCTCGGCCAGGGACTTGGCCAGTCCGGGCCATGTCGCATCGAACGAGACAGCCGCGCGGGACGCGATCAGGGCCGCGTCGGCCGTGGCACCCGCTCCGGCACCGGGTGCGGGAATGGGCCGCCTGGCGGCGCGGGCCATGACCCCGTCCCACACCTTGAGCACGTCGCGACCGTACAGCGCGCAACTCCGGTCGGTGGCGCACCAATCGGCGAAGCGGTGCAGGTTGTCTTCCTTGACCTTCGCCCTGACCAGGACCCACTCATCCCACGACCGGTTGGTGTGGTCGATCAGACTGTCCAGGTACATGCGGCCGACGTGGGACGGGAAATACTCGGCGTAGGCCACACCGAGGACGCCGCCATAGGAGTTGCCGAAGTAGTTCAGCTTCCGCTCGCCCAGCGCCACCCGGACCGCCTCCAGGTCGCGGGCCCCTTGCCAGGTGTCCAGGTTGCCCGCGAGCGGGCCGGCGGCTTCGGCGCATCCCGAGGCGAAGCGATGGTTCTGCTTCGTGTACCGGGCGAAGGCGGCGCGACTGGTGAACACCCACTTCCCGTTGGCGGGATACGGCGCCGGATCGGGGCAGCGCACCTCGGTGCTCGCCTCGAACCCGCGCGGGTCGTAGAGCACCACGTCGAACCATCGGGTCAGGTCGGCGAAGGTGCCCTTTGCCTGGCGCAGGATCGAGATCTGCTGGGCGGGACCGCCCAGGTTGAGGACAAGCGTGCCCTTCCTGGTCGCCGGGTCACGTGCGGGAAGCTTGGCGAGCCCCAGCGTGATCTGCTTTCCTCGGGGCGCGGCCCAGTCGGCGGGCACGATGATCCGGCCACATCGCAGGCCGTCTCCGCAGTCCTGCCAGGACAGCCCCGTATCCGCCACTGCGGGCGTCGCCATCGCCACGGGAAGCAGCATGGTGCCGAGCACGGCAATGATCGCCTTCTTCATGGCCCTCAGCTTCGCCGAGAGGGCTGCCGCCGGTCGTCCACCTTTCGATAGATCCTTACGCGTGCGCGACGACGTCGAGCGGCCGTACGTCATGGACTACGAGGTCTCCTCGACCACCGGGGACGCAGGTCCAGACGGGCGAGAGGGCGGCGTACGGCAGGCGCGGCGCTGCCTGAACGCGGCGAGGAACGTCTCGGAGACGACGTCGTCGGCCGTCTCGTCGCCGAGCCGGCGGGCCACATGACAAGGACGGCGTCTGCGACACCGGACTGCCCGGGACACCCGCCGTCGCCCCGGGCACGTGGTCGATCACTGCCTTGAGGAGGGGGACTCCGCGTTCGTGAGCGCCTCGCGGGCCTGGCTCAGGAACGCCCGTTCCGCCCCGTTCTCCGTACGGGCGATCGCCTCCTCGTACGCCCGAGCCGCCTCCCGCGTACGGCCGAGCCGCCTGAGCAGGTCGGCGCGTACGGCGTGGAAGAGGTAGTAGCGGTCCAGATCGAGGGCCTCGACCAGGCCGAGAGCCTCTCGCGGGCCGGACACCTCGGCGACCGCGACCGCGCGGTTGAGCGCCGCCACCGGGCTCGGCGCGACGGCCATCAGCAGGTCGTACAGCGCCACCACCTGCCGCCAGTCGGTCGGCGGCTCGCTGTGCACGGCGTTGATCGCCGCCTGGATCTGGTACGGCCCCGGCCGGTCGCGCCGCAGGCAGCGGCGCACCAGCTCCCGCCCCTCCTCGGCCAGCGCGCCGTTCCACAGCCGCGGGTCCTGGTCGGCGAGCCGGACGAGCCGGCCGTCGGGGGTGGTGCGGGCCGGGCGGCGCGACTCCAGCAGCAGCATGAGCGCCAGCAGGCCGAGCACCTCCGGCTCGTCCGGCATCAGCTCCGCCAGCAGCCGCCCCAGCCGGATCGCCTCCGCGCACAGGTCCTCGCGCACCAGCCGCTCGCCGGACCCGGCCGCGTACCCCTCGTTGAAGATCAGGTAGAGGACGGCCAGCACCGGTCGCAACCGGTCCGGCAGGTCCGCCTCGCGCGGGATCCGGTACGGGATGCGCGCGTCGCGGATCTTGCCCTTGGCGCGCACCAGCCGCTGCGCCATGGTCGTCTCCGGCACCAGGAAGGCACGCGCGATATCGGCGGTGCCGAGGCCGCCGAGCAGCCGCAGCGTCAGCGCCACCTGGGCGGGCCTGGACAGGGCCGGATGGCAGCAGGTGAAGATCAGGCGCAGCCGGTCGTCGCGCACGGGCCCCTCCTCGGCGGGTTCGTCACGGGCGTGCAGCAGGGCCGCCTGGGCGTGCTTGCCGGCCCGCGCGGACTCGCGGCGCAGCCGGTCGACGGCGCGGTTGCGGGCGGTGGTGATGATCCATCCGGCGGGGGAGGGCGGCGGCCCCTCCTCGGGCCACCGCCGGACCGCGACGGCGAACGCGTCCTGGACCGCATCCTCGGCGAGGTCGATGTCGCCGAGGATGCGGGTGAGCACGGCCACGGCCCGGCCGTACTCCTCGGCGAAGACGCGTTCGACGTCGGTCATCGGAACGGGCGGACCTCGATCGGCAGCCCGACGGCCTCGGCCAGCCTGCCGCCCCAGCCGAGCGCCGCGTCGAGGTCGGGCGCCTGGATGACGGTGAAGCCGCCCAGGTGCTCCTTGCCCTCGGTGTACGGGCCGTCGGTCATCAGCACGTCGCCGTCCTTCGCCCGCAGTACGGTGGCGGTGCTCGGCGGGTGCAGGGCGGCGGCGAACACCCACGCGCCGGCCGTCCGCATCTCCTCGTTGAGCGCGTCCAGCTTCCGTATGACCGGCTCCAGGACCTCGGGCGGCGGCGGGTCGCCGTCAGGCTGGTAGATGCTGAGCAGATACTGCTTCATCGGCTTTTCCTCTCTCTCACCCGTTATACGAACGGCCGCCGCCGGGATCGACAGGGGGCCGGCCCGTTTTCCGGCAGCGGTCAGCGTGACGTCAGGCGAAGTGGAGGATGGAGACCGTGAGCGGGCCGCCGGTGGTTACGGACGTGGACTGTAGTAGCCCTCGACCGGGGCCCGTGCCTCCTGCGGCAGCGCCGGGCCTTCCTGGGGCACCGGCGGGAAGCCGCCGCCCGGCTTCATCGCGTCGAGCTGCTCGCCGGAGAGGGCGAACACGACGCGGCCGAGGCCGGAGCGCTCGATGGCGCCCGCGCACATGCCGCACGGCTGGCAGCTCGTGTACATGGTGGTGCCGGCCGCCGTGGCGGGGTCGAGCTCGCGCGCGGCCCAGCGGGCCAGCTTCAGCTCCGGGTGGGCGGTGATGTCGCGGTCGGCGACGGTGGTGTTGCGCTCCTCGGCCAGCACGGTGCCGTCGGGGCCCACCAGCAGCGACCCGAACGGCGGGTTGCCGGCGTCGCGGGCGGAGGCGGCCAGCTCGATGGCCCTGCGCAGGCGGCGCTCGTCGTCGTGGTTCACCGGAGTTCCCTTCGGGCGGCGACGGCGGCCAGCGCGTGCCAGGCCGTCTCGGGGTGCGCGGTCTCGGCGGGGTCGCCGTTGAACGGGTCGAGCACGACCGTGGCGGCGCCGAGGTCGCGCAGCTCGGCGAGGTCGCCGATGATCTGGTCGAGGGTGCCCTCGCCGGCCAGCCGGTCGGGGCCGGTGACGGGGGTGTCGGTCATCCGGAGGGCGATGCGCGGCACCAACTCCGGCACCTCCGCCCGGCCGAGCGTCTCGCGCAGCCAGGGGAGCCGGAAGCGCAGCGGGTGCCAGGCGTCGCCGAGCCGGGCGGCCCGGCGCAGGGCGGCGTCGCTGTTGCCGCCGACCCAGATCGGGATGCGGCCGGGCCCGTAGTCGCGCTCGTCGGCCCAGGCTGTCCGCATCGCCTCGACGTACTCGTCGGTGAGCGCGCCGCGCCGCCCGAACGGCACGCCGAGCGCGTCGAACTCCTGCCGCGCCCAGCCGACGCCCACGCCGAGCACCAGCCGCCCGCCGCTGAGCTGCTGCAGGTTGGCGGCCATGCGGGCGGTCAGCAGGGGATGCCGGTACGGCACCACCAGCACGGTGGTGCCGAGCCGGATCCGCCGCGTGACGCCCGCCAGCCAGGCCAGCGTGGTGAACGGCTCGTAGAACGGCGCGGGGTACTGTCCGGCCACGTCGGGGGTGATCACGAGGTGGTCGGAGAGCATGAGCAGGTCGTAGCCGAGCCCTTCGACGGTCAACGCCCAGCGTTCGAGCGTGCCGGGATCGGTGCCGGGTCCGAAGTTGGGAACGTTCACCCCGAGGCGCATCGGATCAGCTTAGGGCCTGATCGCCGGAGCCTCCAGCGGCCCCGGCGGATCGAGGCGGCGGCCCGCCCGCGCCCGGATGTGCGCGGTGGCGTCCTCCAGCGCCTCCCCGGTGAGGGTGGTGTTGTCCTCGTACGTCACTCCCGGTGGGACGGCGTCGCTGCCGACCGGGTCGGCGTCCCAGAAGTTGCCCCGGTACGTGACGTTCTCCAAGGGCGGGAAGACCTGCAGGACCGCGGTGTTGTCGGCGCGCGCCACGACGTTCCCCTCGACCGTCACCCAGGCGGCGCCGTAGTCGGTGTAGAGGGCGAAGTGGTACGGGGTGCGGGTGTCGGTGATGACGTTGCCGCTGATCAGCGCGGCGTCGGCCGCGCTCGCGCCCTGCGGGCCGGAGACGTAGACGCCGCCGCCGTCGGCGAGCACCCGCATCGCGCCGGTGACCAGGTTGCGCAGGATCCGGGTGCCGTTCGCGGGCCCGGCGGCGATGCCGCAGTGGGCGGCGTCGGTGATCTCGTTGTGCGCGATGGTGCACCCGGTGGCGCCGGACACGGCGATGCCGGGGGAGCCGGGGTAGTCGAGGCCGGGGCGTTCGATCAGGTTGTCCTCGATGACGACGCCCGCGCCGCCGTCGACGGAGACGGCCGAGGCGGAGAGGTCGTCGAAGACGCAGGCCCGGACCGCCAGGCCGGAGCCGCCGGACAGGCCGAGCGCGGTGGCGCCCATCCGGGTGAACCGGCACCGCTCGAACGTCACGCCCGCGCAGCCGTCGAGGGTGACGGCGGCGGGGATGCTCTTCGACTCTCCCGGTACGGTGACCCACGCCTGGTCCTCGACCACGACGACCTTCTCGACGGGGCCGCCGTCGTAGTAGCCGGTGCTGTGGTAGTGCAGGAAGCCCCCTGGTGAGCCGGGCCTGGACCAGGTCGTGTCGGCGAAGGTCAGGCCGCGCACGGTGACGTTCCTGGCTCCGGTGGCGCGCAGCACGGTCCCGGCTTCCGCGGCGACGGCCGTTCCGGGCCGCTCGCCGCGGTACAGGAGCCTGCGGCGGGAGCGGTCGAGGACGAACGTGCCCGGCTCGGTGAGGAAGGACGGGTCGTTCTCGATCCTGGTGGGCAGGCCGGGGCCCGACTGGGTCTGGCCGTCCCAGGCCGAGTTGTACAGGTCGAGCGCCCAGCCGAAGGCGGGCTGCGCCATGACGACCTCGGTGCCTCCGGCGGTGACGGCGGCGACCGGGCATCTGGCCTCGGTCCAGGGATAGACGCCGCGGTAGACGAACTCGACGCCGGCCGGGTTCTCCCAGGCGAGCGGCTCGGACGTGACGTAACCCGTGACGGTCTGGGTGGCGTCGCCGGGGAAGCCTTCGATGCCCGCGCGCTCGGCCCTGCGGCCGTCGACGTGCAGCCCGCGGGTGTCGAGGTCGCCCGCGTCGGCGGCCCACACGCCGTCCTCCCAGGTCCAGCCGGTGATCGTCCGGCCGCCGCTGATGACGGCCTCCTCCTGGTCGTGGGGCTGGAGGGTGAGGTCGCGGTCCTGGTCGGTGAGCTCGAACGGCGGGTACGAGCCCGCCCTGAGGTGGATGACGGCCTCGCCGCCCTTCCTGGCGGCCTCGAGCGCGCGGGGGATGGTGGCGAAGGGCCGGTCGAGGGTGCCGGGGGCGTCGTCGTCGCCGGTGGGGGACACGAAGATGTCGTTTATGGCGTACACAGGTATATACCATAAACCATGGCGTACGTAGATCCGGTGGAATTGCTGTGGCGGGACGCGGCCGGCGATCCGCGGCAGGGGCTGAGCGTGGACGCGATCGTGCGGGCGGGCATCGAGGTGGCCGACGCCGAAGGGCTGTCGGGGCTGTCGATGCGCAAGGTGGCCGAGCGGCTCGGCTTCACCACGATGTCCCTCTACCGCCACGTCCCCAGCCGCGACCACCTCGTCGACCTCATGCGCGACGCCGCCATCGGCGCACTCCCACCCCCCGCCACCTCCGCGCCACCCCTCGGCACCTTCACGCCGCCACCAGGCGCTGCCGCGCTGTCCCGCAGCGCCGCTGCGCCGTCTCCAGACGCCGCGGACCCAACCCCCAGCGCCGCTCGGTCGCGCGCCGGTGGAACGGGCGCCGCTGGGGAGGAGACGGACGAGGGAGCGGACGCTGTTCCGGCGACGTCCGCCGAGAAGGCAGACACCGTTGCGGCGAAGGCCGCTGAGAGGGTGGGCGTCCGAGCGGCCGGCGGCTGGCGGGAGGAGTTGGAGGCCTGTCTGCGGCAGGGCTGGGAGCTGCGCAAGCGGCATCCGTGGCTGGCAGAGGTCCGGGGCACCCGGCGCCTTCCCGGCCCGAACGCCGTCGCGTTCTACGACCGCCTGCTCGGCATACTCTCCGGCGCCGGCCTCACCCCGGCCCGGACGGTCGCGGCCGCCGACCTGCTGGGGAGGTTCGTGGACGCCGAGGCGTTGCGCCTGGTCGAGGTCGCCGCGGCCGAGCGGGCCAGCGGCGTGGGCGAGGAGGAGTGGTGGGGCGCGCGGGACTCGCTCTACGAGCGTCTGGGCGCCTACCCGGTCGTCACCGCCCTGTGGGAGGCGGGCGCCTGGGACGAGCCGGCCGACCCCTTCGAGTTCGGCCTGGCTCGGCTGCTGGACGCCATCGAACTCCTCGCGGGTGACGAAACGCGTGACGAAACCTGCGGTATGTGCGGGACTCCTCTGCCGGGCGCCATGACCGGCCGGCCGCGCGCGTACTGCTCCAGGGCCTGCCGCCAGCGCGCCTACCGGGAACGGCGGGCCCGGCGATGACGGCACGCCCCGAGCCCGCGCGGGCGTGCGAAAATCAACCCCCGTGCTGAGACTGGCGTTCACCGAAGCCGATCTGCGCAGGATCACCTTCGCCCCCGAGCCGAACGCCGTGTTCGAGACGGCGCTCAGCGTGCGACTGCTGTCCAGTGCCCGCGGCGGAGGCCGGTGGCGGCCCGGCGCACGACGCCCGCCCCGCGGCGACTTACCGGCCCGGTCGGGCGTCATCATGGAGCTGGTCCGCGCCGACGGCTTCGTGCCGGACTTCCTGCTGCAGCCGGACTGCCACGATTTCGCCGCCGCAGTGGAGCGGATCGGCCAGATCCCCACCGACCGGATCGCCGCCGAAGTGGGCCTGTTGTCCGCCCGCGACCCGAGCCGGGGATTACGGGAGCTGGCCGCCGGGTCGGAAGCGGGGCGGCGGACGCTGGCGACCGACCTGCGCGCCTATTTCGCCTCGTCGCTGGCGCCCATGTGGCCGGCGGTGCGGGCGGCCGCCGCCGCCGACCGCTCGGTGCGCCTCGAAACCCTGCTCCGCGGCGGGCTCGACGCCATGCTGGCCACGCTCAGCGTCACGTGGCGCTGGGACCCGCCCGTCCTGCACATCCCTTCGGCTCACACGTACGACGTCCGGCTGTGCGTGCGCGGGCTGCTGCTGATCCCCTCGTACTTCGCGCCGTCGCCCGTACTGACGTACCGGCCCGACGACTCCACGGTGCTGGTGTACCCGATATGCCGCGGCGAGGAGTCGTCGGGTTCCGCGGACGCGCTCGGCCCGCTGCTGGGCCGCACCCGGGCGGCGGTCCTGGCCGCCCTGCGCGTTCCGGCCACCACGACGGCGCTGGCGGAGCGCGTCGGGATCTCCCTCCCCTCCGCCAGCCAGCACGCCACCGTGCTGCGCAACGCCGGCCTGATCCGCACGTCCAGGATCGGGGGAGCCGTCCTGCACACGCTGACCCCGTCGGGCGAGTCACTCCTGCGGGGGGACCCGGCGGCCCGATGAGGGTCAGTACGGGTGATGGTCCTTCCGCCACGGGTCCCGCAGTGGCGTCGAAGTCCTGTCGGCCCCGGGCTTCGTGTAGAGATCCAGGAAGACCATTCCCCCGCTGCCGGGTTCGAGGGCCAGGGACGTGGATCGCCACACCCCGTCGCACTCCTTGGTCGACGTTTCCTCGATCTTCCAGCTGTTGATCGACGTGTGCAGCCCGAAACGGGCGCAGTAGCCGTCACCGGGGCCGGAGTCGCGGAGCCGGCCGCTGACCGTGACCCAGACCCGCCGGTCGGCGCGGTCCCTGCGCCAGGTCACGCGGATGTTCTGGAGCTCGAAAGGGGCGTCCGCTCTCAGGCGAAGGCCGCCGACTCCAGCATCGCGACGAGCGCTTCGGCCGCGGCCCCGGCGTCATAGGCGGGGTCCTGCAGGCGCTCGCCGACGATCGCGTCGATCGCCCCGCCGGTGATGATCGCGAGCGTGCGCAGGTCGGGCCCGGGGCCGAGACCGCGCGCTTCGCGGGCATGACCCAGGAGGGTGGCGAGCGGCTTCCAGCGGGCCGAGGAGTCGGGGCGGTGGTCGTGGATCATCGCCTCGATGATCATCCGGGCGTGGTCCGGCCGCTCGGCCAGGTGCCCGACCATCCGCCGCACGTACGCGGCCGGCGCCCCGTCGGCCGGCGCGGCATCGACCGCCGCCCCGATGTCGGCCACGAGCGCGTCGAGCACGTGCGCGTGGGCCGCCGCCACGACCGCGTCCTTGGAGGCGAAGTGGTAGAGCACCGCGCCCTTGGTGATCCCCGCCGCCTCCGCGATCCGGGCCAGCGAGGCGGCGGCATGACCGTGCTCGGCCACCACGCCGATGGTGACCTCCACGAGCTGGTCGCGCCGCGCCTGCTCGATGAAGCTGAGCGGCCGGTCCTCGGTTCGCCTTCCTGCCATGGCCACCACCGTACCCGCCCCTCGCGTATGCTCTGACCGTGTGGTCAAAAAATTGACCCTTGTTCAGCAGGGAGGGAAGGATGACCGAGCAGACCGTCGGAACGACACCGCCGAAGCGCCGTCGCCGGAGATTGAAGATCGCGGGTGTCGTGGTCGCCGTGGCGGCCGTCGCCCTGGCCTTCACCTTTCGCCAGCCGTCACCGGTGGGACACTGGAACAGCGCCGAGGGCCACGCCCGCTTCACGGCCGCCTACGACAGGGCGATGGCCGACATGCCGCGGGCCGCCGAGACGATCGACGTGCGCACCGGCTTCGGGTTCGTGCGGGTCCACCGCTACCAGGGCGCCTCCGGCCGGGCCGGGCCGCTGGTGCTGCTGCCCGGCAGGGCGTCCGCGTCGCCGGTCTGGGCCGACAACCTGCCGCACCTGCTCAAGATCGGTGACGTCTACGCCATCGACCTGCTGGGCGAGCCGGGCAAGAGCGTGCAGGAGGCGCCGATCACCTCCGACGCCGACCAGGCGGCCTGGCTCGACCAGGTGCTCGCGCAGCTTCCGGAGGAGTCCTTCCACCTGGTCGGACTGTCCATCGGCGGCTGGACGGCCGTCAACCTCGCCGTCCACCGGCCGCGGCACGTCGCCACGCTGACCCTGCTCGACCCCGTGTACACCTTCTCGGGCATCCCGGCCGGCACCGCGATCCGCGCCATCCCCGCGTCCGTGCCGTGGCTGCCGAAGTCCTGGCGCGACTCGTTCAACTCCTACACCGCCGGCGGCGCTCCCGTGGAGGACGTGCCGGTGGCGGACATGATCGAGTCCGGGATGGAGAACTACACGCTCCGCCTGCCGCAGCCCTCGCTCATCGGCGAAGGAGCGCTGAGCGGCCTGACGATGCCGGTGCTGGCGATCCTGGCCGGCGAGTCCGTGATGCACGACCCCGGCGTCTCCCGCGAGGTAGCCGGGCGCGTGCTGCGGAACGGCACGGTGAAGGTCTACCCGGACGCCTCGCACGCGATCAACGGCGAGCACCCCGAGGAGGTCGCCGCGGACATCGCCGCGTTCCTCGACGCCCACTGAACCAGATGTATGCAAAACCTTGCCATTACTCCTCGCCACTCCCCATAATCGGGGAATTCGGCGTGAGGATGTATGCATGTCCGTCATCGATGATCTTCGGTCCCTGATACTCGGCGGCCGTTACGCGCCCGGCGACCGGCTGGGCGAAGTCGAGCTCGCCCAGCTGCTCCAGGTGAGCCGCACCCCCGTCCGTGAGGCGCTGCGCCAGCTGCAGTCGGAGGGCCTGGTCGAGGTCACGGCCAACAAGGGCGCCAGGGTCATCGAGTATCCGGCGGCGGACCTGGAGACCATCTTCGAGCTGCGGGCCAGGATCGAGGGCCTGGCCGCGCGGCAGGCCGCCGCGACCGCCACCGACGAGGACGTCGAGCGGCTGCACGAGGTGGCCGTGTCGCTCGGCGAGCACGCCGGCAGGCGGGAGCTCGACGCGGTCTACCGGCTCAACGCCGAGTTCCACCAGGAGCTGGTGCGCCTGGGCGGCAGCACCGTGCTCGCCCAGTCGATCAGCGCCCTGGTCCACTCGCCCGTCCTGCTGCGCACGTACAGCGCCTTCGACGAGGAGGCGATGCGGCGCAGCGTCAACCACCACATCGAGATCGCGGCGGCCGTACGGGCCGGGGACCCCGAATGGGCGGAGGCCGTCATGCGGGCCCATCTGTTCTCGGCCCGCGCGTCCCTGCTCGGCCCGAGGAAGCCCAGGAAGCCGAGGAAGCAGGCATGACACATCTCCCGTTGGACGACGTCCGGGTCATCGAGCTCGGCCAGCTGCTGGCCGGGCCGTTCTGCGGGCAGCTGCTCGGCGACTTCGGCGCGGAAGTGATCAAGGTTGAGGACCCGGGCCGCGGCGACCCGATGCGGCAGTGGGGCAGGGAGAAGCCGCACGGCAAGTCGCTGTGGTGGCCGGTCGTGGCGCGCAACAAGAAGTCGGTCACCTGCGACCTGCGCACCCCGCAGGGCCAGGACCTGGTCAGGAAGCTGGTCGCCGAGGCGGACGTGCTGCTGGAGAACTTCCGCCCCGGCACGCTGGAGCGCTGGGGCATGTCGCCGGAGGAGCTGCACGCGGTCAACCCCCGGCTGGTGATCACGCGGGTGACCGGGTTCGGGCAGACCGGCCCGTACGCGCCGCGCGCCGGCTACGGGTCGATCGGCGAGGCCATGGGCGGCATCCGCTACGTCACCGGCGACCCCAGCCTGCCGCCGTCGCGGGCCGGGATCTCGATCGGCGACTCCCTGGCCGCCACCCACGCGTGCGTCGGCACGCTGGTGGCGCTGCACGAGCGCGAGCGCAGCGGCCGCGGCCAGGTGGTCGACTCGGCGATCTACGAGGCGGTGCTGGCGATGATGGAGTCGCTGCTGCCGGAGTGGCAGCAGGCCGGCTACCAGCGCGAGCGCACCGGCCCCGTGCTGCCGAACGTCTCGCCCAGCAACGTCTACCCCACCCGGGACGGCGACGCGATCCTCATCGCCGCCAACCAGGACAGCGTCTTCACCCGGCTGGCCCAGGTCATGGGCGCCAAGGAGCTGGCGGACGACGAGCGGTACGCCACCCACGGCGCGCGGGGCGAGCACATGGCCGAGCTGGACGAGCTCATCTCGGCCTGGACCGTCACGTATCCGGCCGACGAGCTGCTCCGCCTGCTGCACGACGGCGGCGTGCCGGCCGGGCGGATCTACACGGCCCAGGACATGTTCGCCGACCCGCACTTCGAGGCCCGCGAGGCCATCGTGCGGGTGCCGCATCCGGACTTCGGCGAGGTGGCCATGCAGAACGTGGTGCCGAAGCTGTCGGGCACCCCCGGCCGGGTGCGCAGCGCGGGCCCCGCGCTCGGCCAGCACAACGACGAGGTCTACGGAGGACTGCTCGGTCTCTCCCCCCAGGAGATCGCCGGCCTTTCCACGGCCGGAATCATCTAGAAGCGAGGAACCCCCCATGCGCTACCGGCTCGGGGTGGACGTCGGAGGGACGTTCACCGACATCCTTCTCATCGATCAGGAGTCAGGGCAGACCTACCGCGCCAAGACTCCGTCCACTCCCCATGACCAGTCGATCGGTGTCCTGGCCGGCATCCGGAAGGCGTGCGCGGTGGCGGACGTCTCCCCGGACGAGATCGGGGAGATCCTGCACGGCACCACCGTCGCCACCAACGCCATCCTGGAGGGCAAGGGCGCCAGGGTGGGCCTGGTCACCACGGCGGGCTTCCGCCAGGTGCTGCAGATCGCCCGCTCGTTCGTGCCCGGCGGCCTGGCCGGATGGATCATCTGGCCCAAGCCGGAGCCGCTGGCCGCGCTGGAGGACACCGTCGAGGCCGTGGAACGGGTCGCCGCCGACGGCTCGGTGGTGACGCCGCTGGACGAGGACGACCTGCGGGCCAAGCTGCGCTCCCTGCGCGGCGTGGAGGCGCTGGCCGTCTCGCTGATCAACTCCTTCGCCTTCGACGGCCACGAGCGCCGCATCGCCGAGCTGGCGGCCGAGGAGCTGCCGGGCGTGCCCGTCTCGATCTCCTCCGAGGTGCTGCCGGAACTGCGGGAGTACGAGCGGACCGTCACCACGGTCGCCAACGCCTACGTCCAGCCGAGGGTGGCCAGGTACCTCGACAACCTGGGCCTGGACCTGTACGCGCTGCGCAGCGACGGCGGCCTGGCCTCCCAGGCGAGCGCCAAGGCGGCGCCGGTCAACATGCTGCTGTCCGGCCCGGCGGGCGGGGTCGCGGGCGCGACCTGGGTCGCCGAGCAGGCCGGATTCACCGACTTCCTCACCTTCGACATGGGCGGCACCTCCACCGACGTGGCGCTCGTCCAGGACGCCCGGCCGCGGGTCGGCCGCGAGACCAAGGTCGGCGACCTCACCGTCCGCTCGGCCTCGGTCGACGTGCGGACCGTCGGCGCGGGCGGCGGCTCGGTCGCGCACGTCCCCGAGCTGACCCGGGCGCTGCGCGTCGGCCCGCAGTCGGCGGGCGCGGAGCCCGGACCGGCCGCCTACGGCAAGGGCGGCACCGATCCCACCGTCACCGACGCCAACGTGGTGCTCGGCTACCTGCCGTCGCGGCTGGCCGGCGGCGAGATCGTGCTGGACCGGGAACGGTCCCGTGCGGCCGTGGCCCAGGTCGCGGACGCGATGGGGCTGTCGGTCGAGGCCGCCGCGCAGGGCATCGTCGACATCGTCAACGAGAACATGTTCGGCGCGCTCCGCCTCGTCTCCGTCCAGCAGGGCTTCGACCCGCGCGACTTCGCGCTGGTCGCCTTCGGCGGCGCCGGGCCGCTGCACGCCAACGCGCTGGGCCGGCTGACCGGCTCGTGGCCGGTGATCATCCCGCCGTCGCCCGGCGTGCTCTGCGCGTACGGGGACGCCACCACGTGCCTGCGGGACGAGGCGTCCAGGACCAGCATCAAGCGCTTCTCCCAGCTCACCGACGACGAGCTGCGGCAGATGCTGACCGAGCTGGCCGAGCGGGCCGCCGCCACGCTGGAGGCCGAGGGGGTGGGCCGCGCCGACCAGACCGTCACGTACCAGGTCGACGTGCGCTACCACGGCCAGGGCTTCGAGATCCCCATCGACCTCGGCCTGGACACCGGGCTGGAGGCGCTGGGCAAGGCGTTCGACGCCGAGCACGAGCGGCTGTTCTCGTTCCTGCTGAGCAACGAGCACGAGGTCGTCAGCGCCCGCGCCTCGGTGAGCGGGCCGCGCCCCGACGTCCGGCCGGTCCGCCTCGACCAGGGCGGCCCCGCCGCCGAGCCGGTCGACAAGCACGAGGTATGGATCGACGGCGGCTGGGCCGAGGCCTCGATCTACGACCGCGGCACCCTGCTCGCGGGCAACCGGATCGAAGGTCCCGCGATCGTCACCGAGATGGACTCCACCACGCTCGTCCTGCCCGGCCACGTGGCCGACGTGCACGAGAGCGGCAGCCTGCTCATCCGGCCACTGGAGGCATGATGGCCCAGATCATCCAGACCGCGACGGGACCCCTGGCCGAGACCGAGGTCGACCCCGTCACGCTCGACATCATCGAGAACGCGCTGCGCAACGCCCGCTACGAGATGGACGAGGTGCTCTTCCGCACCGCCCTGTCGCCGGGCATCCGCGAGCAGCACGACGAGTTCCCGCTCATCGCCGACGCCGAGGGGCGGATGGTCGCCGGGCAGTTCGGCCTGTCGATCCCGGCCCTGCTCGACCGGTTCGACGGGACGGTGGAGGAGGGCGACGTGCTGCTCACCTCCGACCCGTACTCCTGCGACGGCGCGATCAGCCACGCCAACGACTGGCTGGTGGTCATGCCGGTGTACGTGGACGGGCGGGTGGTCGGCTGGGCCTCGATGTTCGGCCACATGTCGGACGTCGGCGGCAAGACCGCCTGCTCGATGCCCACCGACGCGCGCACCATCTTCGAGGAGGGCGTGGTCATCCCGCCCTTCAAGCTCTACTCCAAGGGCGTGCTGAACGAGGACGCGCTGCGGATCATCCTCAACCAGGTGCGCAGGCCCGACTGGAACCGGGCCGACCTCAACGGCATCGTGGCGGCCTGCCGCACCGCCGGGCGCCGGATCCAGGAGCTGTGCGCCCGTTTCGGCGCGGACACCTACACCTCGGCCCTGCGGGCGCTGCTCCAGCGCAACCACGACGCGATGCGCGTCCTGCTCACCACGCTGTTCGAGGACGGTGAGACGCTCACCTTCAAGGACTACATCTGCGACGACGGCGTCGGCAACGGCCCGTACGAGCTGTCGCTGTCGCTGACGCGGACCGGCGACAAGGTGCTGCTCGACTTCACCGGCAGCTCCGAGCAGGCCGAGGGGCCGATCAATTACTACCTGAACGAGAACCTCGCCCGGATGTTCTTCGGGATCTACCTCATCACGGTGGCCGACCCGCAGATCCTCTGGAACGATGGCTTCTACCCGCTGGTCGACGTGCGGATCCCGGAGAAGAGCTTCTGGAAGCCGGAGTATCCGGCCGCGCTCAACGCCCGCAACCACGGCATCGGCCGCATCTTCGACCTGTTCGGCGGGCTGCTCGGGCAGAAGACGCCCGACCTGCTGAACGCGGCCGGCTTCTCCTCCTCACCCCACTTCATGTACGCGGGCGAGGGGTTCCAGCTGTACTCCATCGGCTTCGGCGGCATCCCCGGCAGGCCGATCGGCGACGGCCCCGACGGGCACTCGCTGTGGCCGTCGTTCACCAACATCCCGTGCGAGTTCCTGGAGTCGTACTACCCGCTGCGTATCGAACGCTGGGAGACCGTCGCCGACACCGGGGGAGCGGGCCTGCACCGGGGCGGCAACGGCGTGGACGTGGCGTACCGGTTCCTGAAGCCGGGCACCATCGCCATCCACGACGACCGCTGGCTGACCTACCCGTGGGGGGTCAACGGCGGCGAGCCGGGCGCGCGCGGCCGCAAGTGGATCGAGCGGGCGGACGGCGGCAAGGAGATCCTGCCGAGCAAGGTGCACGACGTGCCGGTCCGGCCGGGCGACGTCCTGCACTTCGTCACCTGGGGCGGCGGCGGCTGGGGCGACCCGCTGGCCCGCGACCCCGCCCTGGTCGGGCTGGAGGTACGGCGCGGCCTGCTGACGGCCGGCGGCGCCCGCCGGTACGGGGTGGTCTGCGCGGCCGACGGCACGGTGGACGAGGCGGCCACCCGCGACCTGCGGGCGGAGCTGGAGGGCACCAGGCCGGAGCTCAAGGTGTTCGACATGGGCCCGCCGATGGCGGAGATCCTGGCCAGGTGCGAGGAGGAGACCGGCCTGCCCGCCCCCCGGCCCCCGGCCAGGGCGTGAACCCGTTCGACGGGACGCTCCCGTTCGGGGAGCGTCCCGCGCTCATCCTCATCGACCTGATGCGGGCCTACTTCGAGCCCGGGGCGGATCTCTACATGGGGTCGCGCGACTGCCTCGACAGCGCCGCCCGGGTGCTGTCGGCGGCCCGCGCGGCCGGCGTGCCGGTGGTCCACACCCGGGTCGCGTTCGGCGCGGGCGGTCTCGACGGCGGGCTGTTCTACCGGAAGGTGCCGCCGCTGCGGCACCTGGCCGGCCCGCTGGGCGAGCTGATGCCGGAGGTGGCGCCCGCCGACGGCGAGGTGGTGATCGTCAAGCAGTACGCGAGCGCGTTCTTCGGCACCACCCTCGCCTCCACGCTGACCTCGCTGCGGGTGGACACGCTGCTCATCGCCGGGGTGTCCACCAGCGGGTGCGTACGGGCCAGCGCCGTGGACGCGGTGCAGCACGGCTTCGTCCCGGTCGTGGTCCGCCAGGCGGTCGGCGACCGGGACCCGGGGCCGCACGAGGCGAACCTGTTCGACATCGGCGCCAAGTACGGCGAGATCTGGGACGAGGAGGCGGTGCTCCGGCGCCTGGACGCCTAGAAAGCCGGGTGCCGGCTCGGCCGGCACCCGGCTTCGGCATGCCGCCTCGTGTTAAAGATTATTGACACCATGTCTGCGCTGCTTTACCTTTGACCTTGTAAAAATTTCTTTACATGGGAGCAGGGCATGTCCTCCGAAGAGAAACGCTCGTGGATCTACCTCGTGGTGGGCGTCGGCGTCTACGCGGTCTACTTCGTCGTCGTCCTGTCGCAGGTGCCGGGAGCGGACGTCGCGCGGATCGCCTACGTGCGGCCGATGCTCATCGCGATCGCCGCCGGGATCGGCCTGGGCATCGTCGCCAATATCGCGGCCGCCGTCGCCTCGCCGAAGGAGGCCGGCCGGACCGACGAGCGTGACCGGCAGATCAACCGGCTGGGCGATTACGTCGGCTTCTACGTCATGAGCATCGCGGCACTCGTGCCCATGGCCCTGGCCATGGCGGAGGCCGCCCACTTCTGGATCGCCAACGCGCTGTACCTGGCGTTCGTCCTGGCCACCGTCGTCTCCTCGGCCGTGAAGATCGTCCTGTACCGCCGGGGCTTCTGACCATGGTCAAGCCCACGAAGGTCACGAACTCGATCCGGGCCCTGCGGTTCGCGCACGGCGAGATGACGCAGGCACAGCTGGCCGACCGCATCGGGGTCACCAGGCAGACCGTCATCGCCATCGAGCAGGGCCGCTACTCGCCGTCGCTGGAGGTGGCGTTCCAGATCGCCCGGGTGTTCGGGGTGCCGCTCGACGACGTCTTCCAGTACCCGGACTCCCAGGAGTAACCACACCCCATGACCACCCCGGCCAGGATCGAGACGACCATGACGAAGAAGACGATGACCGCGATCGCCCGCGACGCCTACTGCGCACCGGCGCAGCTCCAGCTGCGTGACATGGACGTCCCGGCCGTCGGCGCCGGCGACGTGCTCGTCCGCGTCGAGGCCGCCGGCGTCGACCAGGGCGTGTGGCACGTCGTCACCGGCCTGCCCTACGTGGTGCGCGCCGCCGGTTTCGGGCTGCGCCGGCCCAGGAACCCCGTCCCCGGCATGGACGTGGCCGGCCGCGTCGCGGCCGTCGGCGCCGACGTCACCCGGTTCCGTCCCGGCGACGAGGTCTACGGCACCTGCGACGGCGCCTACGCCGAGTACGCCCGCGCCCACCAGGACAAGCTCGCCCCCAAACCGGCCTCCCTCAGCTTCGCCCAGGCCGCCACCGTGCCCATCTCCGCCTGCGCCGCCCTCCACGGGCTGCGCGACGCCGGCCGGCTCGCCGCCGGGCAGCGGGTCCTCATCACCGGCGCGGGCGGCGGCGTGGGCAGCTACGCCGTCCAGATCGCCAAGGCCGACGGCGCCCACGTCACCGGCGTGTGCCGCACCGCGAAGACCGACGTGGTCCGCTCCCTCGGCGCCGACCACGTCATCGACCACACCCGCGAGGACTTCACCACCGGCGCCGACCGGTACGACCTCATCCTCGACACGGCCGGCAACCGCCGCCTGGGCCGGCTGCGCCGCGTCCTCGCCCCCCGGGGCGCGCTCGTCATCGTGGGCGGGCCCGGAGGCGGGCGCGTGCTCCAGGGCGCCGACCGCCAGATCCGGGCGATGCTGCTGTCGCTCTTCGTCGGCCAGCGCCTGACCGGCCTCATGTCCACCGAGTCCGCCGCCGACCTGGAAACCCTGACCGGCCTCATCGACTCCGGCGCCCTCACCCCGGCCCTCGACCGCACCTACCCCCTCGCCCGGACGCCCGACGCCTTGGCCTACCTCACCACCGGCCAGGTCGCCGGCAAGATAGCCATCACCATCTGAGCCGCCCCTAGAGGTCGGCGTCGTGGACGAGGATGGCGGCCTGCACCCGGTTGGCCAGGCCCAGCTTGGCCAGCACCCGGCTGACATGCGCCTTCACCGTGGCCTCGGTCAGCCGGAGCTGGCGGCCGATCTCGGCGTTCGACAGGCCGCGCGCGACGGCCCTGATCACGTCCTCCTCCCGGGCGGTCAGCGCGGCCAGCCGCTCGCGCGCGGACACGGCCCGCGAGGGAGCCTTGCCGGCGAACGAGCTGATCAACCGCTTGGTGACGGCGGGGGAGAGGATGGCCTGGCCCGCCGCGACCGTGCGGACCGCGGCGGCGAGGTCCCGCGGCGGGGTGTCCTTGAGCAGGAAGCCGACGGCGCCCAGCCGGAGCGCCTCGTGGACGTACTCGTCGAGGTCGAACGTGGTGAGCATGATCAGCTTCGGCGGGCCGGGCAGGGCCAGGATGCCGGCGGCGGCGGTCAGGCCGTCGGTGCCCGGCATGCGCACGTCCATCAGCACGACCTGCGGCCTGAGCCGGGCCGCGGCGGTCACCGCGGCCTCGCCGTCGCCCGCCTCGCCGACCACCGCGATGTCGCCGGACGCCTCCAGGATCATCCGCAGTCCTGACCTGACCAGCGCCTCGTCGTCGACGACCAGTACGCGGATCATGCGGTGGGTATCCCGGCCAGCACCCGGAACCCGCCCTCCTCCTGCGGCCCGGCCTCCAGCCTGCCGCCGAGGAGCTCGACGCGTTCGCGCAGCCCGACCAGCCCCCAGCCGGCGCCGGGCAGGCCGCCGTCCGCCGCCGTGGCGGGCCGGTTGCGGACGAGGACCTCCAGCTCGGCGCTCCGGAACCGCAGGTGCACGTCGGTCTCGGCGTCGCCCGCGTGTTTGTGCACGTTCGTCAGAGCCTCCTGGACGACCCGGTACGCTGTGCGCTCCGCGGTGGGCGGGAGCGGGCGGGCCTCGCCCTCGTCGTGGCGGTTGACCACGATGCCCAGGGCCCGGGACTGGTCGAGCAGCCGGTCCAGGTCGGCCAGCGTGGGCTGCGGGCCGCTCACCGGATCCGGCGAACGCAGCACGCCGAGCACCTCCCTGAGGTTCGTCAGGGCCTCCCTGCCGACCTGGCCGATCAGCGCGGCGGCCTCCGCCGTACGGGCGTCGGAGGCGTTGACCTCCAGCGCCCCGGCGTGCAGGACCATCAGCGACACCCGGTGGGCGACCACGTCGTGCATCTCCCGCGCGATGCGCGACCGCTCCTGCTCCCGCGCCTGCCCGGCGCGGAGCACCTGCTCGCGCAGCAGCTGCGCGGCCTGCTCGCGCGCGGCGTCGAGCACCTGCCGCCTGGCGCCCACCCACAGCCCCGCGACCAGCGGAAGCCCGAGCATCGCGCCGCCCATGAGCAGCGCGTTGAGCGGGGTGCCGGCGACCAGGGCGCGATAACCCTCGCTCCAGTACGAGACGAGCCCGGCGAGCGCGTGCACCACGACCGCGCCGGCGACGTAGAGCCACAGGTCGCGGCGGCGCAACCGGATGCCGGCGTAGTACGAGGCCACGACGGCGGCCGGCCACATCACCAGCCAGAGGTGGGCCACGGCCGCCACCGCGACGAGCGGCCACAGCGCCCGCCCGGCGAAGGCGGCGGCCACACCGCAGCACGCCGCCACGGCCACGAGCACCGGCGCGGGCAGCGCCGAACGCACGCCCATGGACCCGGTGACCGCGGCCATGGACAGCAGGAACACCGTCAGCCCCAGAGCCCAGGGGGTGACCCGTTCGGCGATCCTCGATGCCCGGTCAAGCATGGCCAGAGACTACAAGGCGCACCGATCCAGACATCCCCTACGAAAGTCGCAGACACCGCGCAGCTTTCGTCGGGGACGGTACGGCGGGACCACCCGGCACGGTGGGACGCATGAGGAAAACCGTTGCCACGCTCGCGCTCTCCGCATCACTCACCACCCCGGCCATGGCCGCCCTGCCGGCAGAAGCCGTCCCCGTGGCGAACAAACCCGTGACCGCCCTGCCGGCGCCGACCGGTGACCACCCGGTCGGCAGGACGGACCTGCACCTGATCGACTCCAGCCGCCCCGACCCCTGGGTCCCCAGCCGGAAGGCGCGCGAGCTGATGGTCTCGATCTGGTACCCGGCGCGCAAGGCCACCGGGAAGCCCTCCCGGTACCTCACACCACGGGAATCAGAACTGGTCATCAGAAGCGTGCCGCAGCTCAAGGACGTACCGGCGGACACCCTCGCCAAGACCAGGACGCACGCCCGCGCCGACGCTCCCGCGTTGCCGCGCAAGGGCGGCCGGCCCCTGGTGGTCCTGTCACCCGGCATGACGATGCCCCGCGCGACCATGACCTCGCTGGCCGAGGAGTTCGCCAGCCGCGGTTACCTGGTGGCGGGGATCGAGCACACCTACGAGTCGCTGGCGACCACGTTCCCCGGCGGCCGGACCGTCACCTTCGAGGCCGGAAAGGCCGGTCAGACCCCCGAGACGGGCGCGAAGGTGGCCCGGGTACGGGCCGCCGACACCGAGTTCGTGCTGGACCGGCTGGCCGGGAGCAAGCGCTGGAACCGGCTGATCGACGAGAGGCGGATCGCGATGGTCGGGCACTCGGCGGGCGGCCAGAGCGCCGCGCACCTGCTGCCCTCCTCCAAGCGGATCAAGGCCGCGGTCAACCTCGACGGCACCTACCACCCCGGCACCCCGGCCAAGCCGCTGGACAAGCCCTTCATGATGATCGGCAATCCCCGGCACGCGCCGGGACACGGCGGGAGCGACGGCTCGTGGGACACGTTCTGGCCGCACGTGACCGGCGACTGGAAGCGCTGGCTGACCGTGACCGGCGCCGAGCACGCGAGCTTCACCGACTACGCGGTGCTCCAGCCCCAGCTCGGCCTGCCCGCGGCGCCGATGGACGGCGCGCGGTCGATCGGGATCACCCGCGCGTACGTGACCGCCTTCCTCGACCTGCACCTGAAGGGCGAGCGCCGGCCCCTGCTGGACAAGCCGTCGAAGGACTATCCCGAGGTGCGGTTCTGGTGATGGTGGAGTTCGTCGTCTCGGAGATCGCCTGGGAGGCCGACGACGCGATGGACACCGGCTCGTGGGGCTCAGTGCGTCACTTGCCACCAGAAGCCGTCCGGGTCGGTGAAAAAACCGGAATATCCCTCGGTAGTCCGCGTGGCGGCGACGGTGGTCCGGCCTCCGGCAGCGGCGGCCGCTGACAGGAGGAGATCGACTTCTTCCCGGGACCCGGCCCTGTGGGTGAGGACCATCGAGGGGAAGCCGTCGCCGTCCTTGGCCGTGCCCGCATCCCTGGCCAGGACCCCGCCTTCCATCAGGCACAGCCTGGCTGCGCCTGCTGCGGGGTGGAAGTCGATGTACTTGCTGCCGTAGTCCCGGTCGACCGACATGCCCAGGGCCTCGTAGAAGGCCTTCGACGCCTTCGGCGCGGAAACGCCGAGAATGAGGGTGGTCTCAGTCGGCAGCGGACTTTCCGCCGCGGGGCCGGTGTCCTTGCCGGTGGCCGCCGCCAGCTTCCAGATGGCGCCGTCCGGTGCCCGGAACACCCCGGAGAACGAACCGAAGAGGGCCTTCTTGGCGGGCTTGAGAACCTCCGCGCCGCCGCGGACGGCGGCGTCCATCAGCGTCTTGACCTCGGTGGGCTGGTTGACGACATAGGTCAGCACGTAGCCGCGGAATCCCGGCGTCGCCGGTTCCGCGCCCGTGGCGAGCCTCTCGGCCGCGGACAGAGTGAGTCGCCCGGTCCCGTGCAGGTCGAGGTGCACCGAGTCATCGTCGTCGGCGACGGTGGGAGAGAGCGTCGTGCTGTAGAACCTGCGCGCGGCCTCCACCTCGGGCGTCCCGAGGGTGATGACGTCGAGCGTGAGGCTCATGGAAGCTGGGGTGGCTGTGCTGTTCACGCGGGCAAGGCTAGGTCCAGCCTGGAGGGCGACGCTTCTCGATTCCTGACCACTTCGGGATCGCGCCCTCGTCGCAGGGCGGGGCCCTCAGGCCGGGAAGTCGCCGGCGCGGCCGAGCAGGGCGGGCACCGGCGCGCCCAGCCGTTCGCCGATGTAGGCCGCGGCCTCGGTCAGCCGGCCCAGGTCCACTCCGGTACGGACGCGCGACCGGCGCAGGGCGTAGGCCAGGTCCTCGGTGGCGATGTTGCCGGTGGCGGCCGGGGCGAACGGGCAGCCGCCGATCCCGCCGCTGCTGGCGTCCAGCGCGCTCGCGCCGGCCTCGACGGCTGCCAGCGCGTTGGCGTACCCGGTGTTGCGGGTGTTGTGGAAGTGGAAGCGCAGGGGCAGGCCGGTGACGGCGCGCACCGCCTCGACCAGGCGGCGCACGTCGGCGGGCACGCCGACGCCGATCGTGTCGGCGAGCGCGATCTCGTCGGCGCCCGCCTCGGCGCAGCGCCGCACCATCGCGGCCACGTGGTCCGGCGACACCTCGCCCTCGAAGGGGCAGCCGAACGAGGCGCCGACCGTCGCGGTGACCGGCAGCCCGGCGGCGTGCGCGCGGGCCGAGACGGCGGCGAAGGAGTCGAGCGCCTCGGCGATGCTCATGCCCTGGTTGCGCCGGGAGAAGGTCTCGGTGGCGACCACGGTCATGTTGACCTCGTCGACTCCGGCGTCCAGCGCCCGGTCGAGGCCGCGCGCGTTGACGATCAGGCCGATGTAGCTGAGCCCGTCGCGTCTCGGCACCCGGGCCATCACCTGCTCGGCGTCGGCCATCTGCGGCACCAGGCGCGGGTGGACGAAGCTGACCGCCTCGATGCGGGTCAGCCCGGCGTCGGCCAGGGCCTCGATATAGGCGACCTTGTCATCGGTGCCCACCAGGACGGACTCGTTCTGGAGCCCGTCCCTGGGGCCGACTTCGACGAGGTTCACTTCGGGGGGATGCATGCTTCCTGGATACCAACATGTATGCAAAAAATCCAGACATAAGGTCATAAAGGGAGATATCTGGAGTTGATGCATACAATCGTCAGCCGGCCGCCCGGTCCAGGTCGTCGGCCTGGCGGGCGTACAGGCGGGCGTAGGCGTCCTGGCGGGCCAGGAGCTCCTCGTGGGTGCCCTGCTCCACCAGGCGGCCGCGGTCCAGCACGAGGATGCGGCCTGCGCCGGTCACCGTGGCCAGGCGGTGCGCGATGACCAGGAGGGTCCTGCCCTCGGCCAGGTCGTCGATCTGCCGCTGGATCTCGGCCTCCGTGTGCGTGTCGAGCTCGGAGGTCGCCTCGTCCAGAACGATGATCGGGGCGTCCTTCAGCAGGGCGCGGGCGATCGCCAGCCGCTGGCGCTGGCCGCCGGACAGCCGTTCGCCCATCTCGCCGATCACGGTGTCGTAGCCCTCGGGCATCGCCGTGATCGTGTCGTGCAGGGCGGCGCGGCGGCAGGCGGCCTCCAGCTCGTCCTGGGTGGCGGCCGGCCGGGCGAGCCTGAGGTTGGCGGCCACGGTGTCGTTGAACAGGTAGGTCCGCTGGCCGACCACGGCCACCAGGTCGCGCAGGTCGCCGAGGCCGAGCCGGTCGACCGGGACGCCGCCGACGCGCACCCTGCCGGAGTCCGGGTCCCAGAACCGGAGCAGGAGCGAGACCAGCGTGGACTTGCCCGAGCCGGACGCGCCGACGACGGCGTACCGCTCGCCCTCGGGGACGGTGAAGGAGACGTCCCGCAGCGCGGGAGCCGGCCCGCCCGGGTAGGTGAAGGTCACCGACTCGAAGGCGATCGACCGGCCGGCGGGCCGGGGCTCGGGGGAGCCGGGGTCGACGACCAGGGGCGGCCGGTCGGTGATCTCCCAGAGGCGGCGGGCGGCGGCGAACGCCTGCTCCAGGTCGGCGACGAACTCCTCCACGCCCAGCACCGGCCCGAAGGCCGCCAGGCCGATCGCGACGGTGATCGCGATGTCCTGCCAGCCGAGGCCCTGCGCGTGGCCGGTGAACAGGACCGCGATCATCCCGGCGGCGACGAGCAGCTCGTTGAGGCCCCGGCGCAGCGCGATCAGGCGGCCGAGCCGGCCGACGGCCGACGCGCCGGCGCCGCCGAGCGCGCCCAGCTCGGCCAGGCGGCGCGGCCCGTACCCGAAGGCGAGCACCTCCCTGATGCCCTGGACGCCATCGGTGAGGTGCTGGGAGACCTCGCCGCGCGAGCGGCGCAGCTCGGTGGCGGCGGTGGCGGCGGCGCGGTGGCTCAGCCACGGGACCCCGATGCCCACCCCGAGCAGGAACGGCGCGAGCACGAGCGCCACCACCGGGCTGAAGACCGTCCCCAGCACGGTCAGGGAGATCACCGGCACGACGGCGGCGGCCAGCGCCGGCGCGATGGTGTGGGCGTAGAACACCTCGATGCGGTCGATGTCCTTCATCACGCGGGCGAGCAGGTCGCCGGAGCGGCCGCCCTCGGTCCCGGCGGGCGCCTGCGGCTCGATCCGCTCGTAGAAGTCGTCGCGGAGCAGGGCGAGCAGCTTGAAGGCGACGAAGTGCCCCGAGTACTGCTCGACGTAGCGGAACAGGCCCTTGGCGAAGGCCATGACGACCATGGCCACGGCGATCCCGCCGATCACCTCCGGCTCGCCGGACACGACCCTGACCACGCCCCAGGCGCTCACGCCGTACAGGGCGATGCCCAGGCACTGCTGCAGCACGCGGAAGAGGACCGAGACGGCGAGCGGGACCAGGAGGGGCCGGCCGAAGGCCAGCAGCCGCCGGCTGATCTGGATCCTGGTCATCGTGACCTCACCGCCCTGGCGTAGTGGCCGTCGCCTGTCATCAGTTCCTCGTGCGTGCCCTGCTCGGTGACGGCTCCGTCCTCCAGGACCGCGATCCGGTCGGCGTCGCGGACGGTGGACAGCCGGTGCGCGATCATCAGCACGGTCCGCCCGGCGGTGAGCCGGTCCAGCGCGGCCAGGATCGCGGCCTCGGACTCCAGGTCCACGTTGGAGGTCGGCTCGTCGAGGACGAGGATGGGCGCGTCCTTCAGCGCGGCCCGCGCGATCGACACGCGCTGCGCCTGGCCGCCGGAGAGGGTCAGGCCGCGTTCGCCCACCGGCGTGTCGAGGTCCAGGTCGAGGTCGGCCACGGCGAGCGCCTCGCGCAGCCGGTCGTCGTCGGCGTCGGGCGCGGCGACCTTGAGGTTGTCCCTGAGCGTGCCGGTGAACAGGTAGGTCGTCTGGGCGACGACGCTGATCTGCTCGCGCACCCAGGCGGCGGGCACCGCGGTGACGTCGTGACCGCCGACGCGGATCGTGCCCTCGCCGGGGTCCAGGTTGCGCTGGAGCAGGGCGGCGACGGTGGTCTTGCCCGATCCCGAGGGCCCGACCAGCGCCAGTCTCTCGCCGGGCGCGATGGTGAAGCTCACCTCGCGCAGCACCGGGGTGTCCGGCAGGTAGCCGAAGCCGACCGCGTCGAAGGTCACCTCGGAGGTGGTCCTTGCCGGGTGCCCGGCGTCGGCGTCGGTGACCGAGGGCCGCTCGGCGAGCAGGGTCCTGATCTCCTTGGCGGCGGCCATGCCGCCCATGCCGACGTAGAAGAACTGGCCGACCTTGTCCAGCGGCTCGACGAGCTGGGTGGCCAGCAGCACCAGGGCGACCGCCTCGCCCGTGCCGATCGCGCCGTCGCGGAAGCGGATCATCGCCAGGACCGTCGCGGCGGTGATCATCCCCAGTGAGAAGACCGTGTCGATCACGAAGAGGATGACCTGGTTGCCGGCCAGCAGCCGCATGATCGCCTGGCGCAGGTCCTCCGAGGCCCTGGCCAGGGTCCGGCCGTGCGCGGTGCCCTGGTTGAAGAGCTTGAGCGTGGTCAGGCCCTGCAGGGCGTCCAGGAAGCGGGCGGCCAGCCGGTTGGCGGTGTCGCGGTATCCGTCGCTGACCCTGGCGAAGGCCCGCTGGAAGACGCCGACGGTGAGCGGGATGGCCGGGACCGCGACGGCCAGGACGAGCGCGGTCCACGGGTCGACGAGGATCGCGATGGCGGCCAGCACGAGGATCGGCACGGTCATCGAGGCGAGGATCGGGCCGAGGAAGGTGGCGTAGTAGGTGGCGACGAGCTCGACGGCCTCGGTTCCGGTGGAGACCAGGCGGCCGGTCTGCTCGCTGGAGCGCAGCGGGGCGCCGAGCCGGAGCAGGTGGCGGTAGACCCGGTCGCGCAGGTCGAGCTCCAGCCGCCCGCCGGCCCTGACGGTGATCGCCGGCACCCAGGCGGCGCACAGCGCCCGCGCGACGGCCGCGACGGCCAGCCCGGCGACGACGCCGCCGTCAGGCGGCCCGCCCGCGGCGATCCGGCCGATCGCGTGGCCGGTGAACAGCAGCAGCGCGGTCGTGGCCAGGGCCTGGAGCCACGTGCCCAGCACGGACAGCAGGACCGGCCCGCGGATGGGCCGCATCAGCGACTCCACGTGAACCTCCGCGAATGTGCCACAGGAGACTTCGTCCGCGTCAGGAGCCAGACGCCCAGGGCGAAGGCCGACCAGTTCAGCGTGTTGAGGATCTCCTCCACCCACTGCAGGGCGATCGTCTGCTCGGGCCGCGAGGCCAGCAGGCCCATCACGTACGTGCCGAGAAGGTTGAACCCGAACAGGTAGACCGCGGCGGCCGCCCCGGCCCGGCGGGACAGCAGCAGCAGCCGGATGCCCACGAGGGTGGCCGAGACGGTGGTCACGATCAGCATGGGCCAGGTGTCCAGGACCGCGATTGAGGCGGCGACGCCCAGCAGGGCGAAGCCGGCGAACGCCCACGCCGGCGGCCGCCGGCCGGATCCGGTCCCCAGCAGCGCCCAGGCCATCAGCGTGAACCCGATGCCGAGCAGGAAGAACTGGGCCTCGGCCAGCCACACGAGGTCCGGCCCGCGGATCGCCATGATCAGTTTCCAGACGGCCTTGAGCGCGCCGCCCAGCACCGTGAGCCAGCCGCCTGCGGCCACGGCCGGATGGCGGGCGTAGGGGACGAGCAGCGCGACCCCGACGGCCATGGCGATGACCGGCAGGAAGTCGACGAGGGCGAGGGAGAGTGGGTATTCCATGGCAACTCCCATTGGGGAAACGTCGTTTCCAAGTAAGACACGAGATCCATTGACGGGAAACAGTGTTTCCATAACGATGTGCGCATGGCGGGCGCTGACGACTACGTCGAGATCCCCGTCGCGGGCAGGGGCCCCCGGCGGGTGCGCCTGGACGCGGCGGCGCCGTTCGGATGGTGGCCCGCGATCTGCGTCGCGCTGATCGCCTTCGTCGACCGGGTGGAGTACAACCTGATGGCGGGGGCGCTGGCCGACATCCAGCGGGATCTCGGGTTCGGCGACACGGCGGGCGGCGCCATCGCGACCTCCGCCGCGCTGGCCGGCGTCATCCTGCTGATCCCCGCCGGGCGGCTGGCCGACCACGGCCGCAGGACCTGGACGCTGTTCCTGGTGGTGGCCGTCTGGTCACTGCTGACCCTCGGCAGCGGGCTGGTGACCTCGTACGCGATGCTGTTCGCCGTGCGGGTGCTGCTCGGCGGCACGGGGCTGCTCTACAACCCGGCGGCCTCCAGCCTGCTGGCCGACTACTTCCCGGGCGGCAGCCGGACCCGGGCGTTCTCGCTGGAGCGCTTCGGCTACTTCGCCGGGCCGCCGGTCGGCATCGTCGCCGGCGGCGCGCTGGCGGAGGCGTACGGCTGGCGGACCATGTTCTTCCTCGTGGCGGTGCCGGGCATGGTGATCGCCCTGCTCTGCCTGACGCTGCGCGAGCCCGAGCGGGGCACCGGCGACCGCATCGAGATGCTCAGGACGGGCCGGCAGCCGCAGCCCGCCGCCCCGCCGGAACGCCGCGGCCCGGTCCTGGCCGAGATGCGGGAGCTGCTCCGGATCAGGACCCTGCGCGCCATCGCCGTCGGGCTCGGCACGGTCTTCTTCGGGCTGGGCGGGCTGATGTTCTGGCTGCCCACCTTCTACCAGCGCGCCTTCGACCTGTCCGTGGGCGCCGCCTCCGGGCTGGCCGGCGGCGTCGGACTGCTCGGCATGGTCACCGGCAGCGTGCTCGGCGCCCGGCTCGGTGACAGGGGGCACCTGGTCAGGCCGGGATGGCGGGTGACCGTCGGCGCCTGGGGGCTGCTCGTCGGGGCGCTGGCCCTGACGGGGGTCGCCCTGCTGCTGGTGCTGCCGGTGCAGCTGCTCTGCCTGGCGGTCGCCTCAGGCGGGTTCCTGGTGGCCATCCCCAACCTGACGGCGGCCGCCGCCGACGTGGTGCCCGCCGCGCGGCGAGGGCTCGGGTTCGCGCTGCTGCAGTTCCTGCTCTCCCTGGCGGGATCGGCTGGACCGCTGCTGGTCGGCGCGTTCTCCGACGCCACCGGATCGCTGCGCTGGGCGTACGCCATCCTCGCCGTCCCGTTGCTGGCCGGCGCGCTGCTGGCGTTCCGGGGCAGGGCGAGCCTGGAGGACGACAGGGGGACCGCCCTCCGGGCCCTTCAGTGATCGCGCAGGAGGGAGCCCGCGCCGTACACCTTGTCCTCGATGCCGTTGTCCCGCAGCGCCATCCACCAGGTGGCGGCGTTGATGGCGATGACCGGCTTGCCCAGCCAGCGCTCGGCCTCGTCGGCCAGCCGCACCATCGACAGGTTCGTCCCGCACTGCACCAGCACGTCCACCTCGGCGGAGTTCACCTCCACCAGCGCGTCGCGCAGCTCGGCCTCGCCCACGTGCGCGATCGACACGGCGGTGGGGCACTTGAGTCCCTTGATCGCGGTCACCTCGAAGCCGATCTCGGAGAAGAAGCGGACCACGTTCTCGTCGCCGACCGGCTGGTAGGGGGTGACGACGCCGATCCGGCGGGCGCCGAAGAGCTTCAGCGCGCGCTCGCAGGCCTCGGCGCCGGTGGCGACCCGCAGGCCGGTGAGGCCGTGGATCTGCTCGACGAACTGCCGGTTGCCCTCGACGCCGCCCCAGAAGGTCTCCGCGGACATGCCCATGACCATGTAGTCGGGCTCGCAGGTCATCACCCGTTCGCAGGCGGCGCCGAGTTCGTCGCGGATCTGGCCGAGCAGGCGTTCCATGCCCTCATTTCCGGACATGTTCTGATCTCTGATGTGGATCCTGCCGAAGTGCGCGGTCACCCCCGGCACGGTCATCGCAGAGAAGTCCGGCTCCACGATCGTGTTCGTCGACGGCGCGATCACGCCGAACTTGCGTCGCCAGCCGAGCGCGTCGGTCACGGCAGCACCTTTCTCCTCGTGAAGGGGGCGGTGGCGAAGCGGGCCATGACCTTGCGGTTGGTCAGCCAGCGGACGTGCGCGCCGTTCCCGATCCGGGCGAGCGCCTGCTCGGCCAGCCACGGGGTCACGGTCTCGACCCGGTCGGCCAGGATGTCGAAGACCTTGCGGGACTTCCGGTTCAGGTCGCGGACGAGCAGGTCGGTGACGACCATGCCGGGACTGAGCAGCCCGACGGACACCCCGTCGGGCACCTCCTTGGCCAGGGCCTTGGTCAGGTAGTTCAGCGCCCGCTTGGTGGACCCGTACACCGACAGTCCGGGCACCGCCCGGCCGTCGCTGCCCAGGCCCTCCATGTTCCACACGTGGCCGTGGCCCTGGCCGGCCATGCCCGCCAGCGCCACGGCGCAGCCGTTGATCACCCCGTTGAGGTTGACGTCGACGACCGCGCGGGTCTCCTGCTCGGTCAGCTCCCACAGCGGCACGCGCCGCTGGGTGACGCCGGCGTTGTTGATCCACACGTCCACCCGGCCGTACTCGGCGACGGCCGTGTCCC
Source organism: Nonomuraea sp. NPDC049486 (assembly GCF_040676925.1). Lineage (NCBI taxonomy): Bacteria > Bacillati > Actinomycetota > Actinomycetes > Streptosporangiales > Streptosporangiaceae > Nonomuraea > Nonomuraea sp. NPDC049486. The sequence continues at coordinate 51,866 of NZ_JBFAPV010000019.1, read as the reverse complement.
ACAGCTCGCGCACCTGGGCCCGGTCGGTGACGTCGGCGACGACGCCGAGCCCGTCCTCGGGCGCCGTGGCGCTGCCGCAGGTCACCACCTGGTGGCCGCGTGCCAGGAACTCCCTGACCAGGCCGCGCCCGATGCCGCGGCTGCCGCCGGTCACGACGATGACCACGTCAGCACCCCGTGCATCACCGCGGCGAGCGTGCCGCCCTCGAACAGTTCGTAGACCACCGCCAGTTCCGTCCCCGAGCCCATGCCGGGCGTGGCGTCGAGCATGAACTCCCGGCCCTTCAGCTTCCACACGTCCGCGAAGTGCACGCTGGGGTAGTCGGCCCGGCCGAACGCCTGGGCGTTGCCCCACGCGTCCGGCCCTTCGTAGAAGGAACGGCAGCCGTCGCGCCGCACGTCGGCCGCGTACTCCCGCTCCAGCGCGCCCGACCAGGTGACGCGCCGGCGGGTCCTCAGCAGGTCGAGCGGCTCCAGCTCGACCCGGACCTCGACCGTGCCGGCGGGCTTCTGGTCGGCGCCGAACAGCTCGCAGGCGCCGGCGAACGCGCCGCCGGTCTTGGTCGGCAGGATGTACGGGACCGGCCCGTTCCGCGTCTCGGCGGCGAGCCAGTCGGCGGTCCTGGCCGGGTCGCGGGTGTAGAGGCCGTTGAAGCAGCCCACGACCGCCGGCCCCTGGTAGAGCATCGAGGAGTAGACCTGGGTGTCGCCGATCACCTGGTTCCAGGTGTTGAGGTCCACCTGCCAGCCGGGGCCGTAGTAGTGCGCGTCGACGAAGGTCCCGTACGGCTGGCCGGTGCCGTAGAAGTCGGGGCCGGTGTAGATCCGGCTGGCGTCGGAGTCGACCACCCCGAAGGCGAACGGGGCGCCCAGCCGGAACCGGCCCGCCATCGGCCCGCCGCCTTCCAGGCCGCCGTCCATGTAGTAGGTGGTCACGCCGTCCTCGTGGACGGAGGAGCGGCGGATGTCCTCGTACCCCTGCCACGTCCCTGTCGCGTCGAACAGGGACGGCCTGCCGACCCATTCGCCCTCGATGCGCCGCTGCCACTCGCTCGGCTCGGTCAACGCAGAAGCTCCTCACGTACGGTCTCGGCCTGTTCCTCGCCGATCAGTCGGGTGACCTGGTGCCAGACGGGGTCCACGGCCGGGGAGAAGAGGTTGGCCCGGTTGACGCGGTCGCGCCCCGCCAGGTCACCGGAGGGCTCGGGCACGCCGCCGGCGACGAGCGCGAGCCAGTGGTCCAGGTAGGCGTCCACGGTGCCGCCGAGCTTGGCGAAGGCGTCCTCGGTGGCGCGGCACACCAGCATCCAGGGCGACATCATGGCCCGCTGCCGGGGGCCGATGGCGGCGGGGGAGAGGCCGTCGAGCTGCCAGGCGCCGTCGAGCGGCTCGGTGAGCGGCAGGAAGCAGGCGTCCAGATACTCCAGGTTGACGGCCAGCTCGGCCCGCGGGATCAGGTCCAGGTGCATGGCGTGGTACTCGGCGGAGGCGACCGAGTCCAGCGTGAAGTGCGGCACCGCGGAGCCCGGACGGGTGAACACGAAGATCATGTGGCTGTCCAGCCCGATCTGCGGCACCACCAGGCCGACCGCGACCGCCTTGTCGACGACGGTCTCGTCCGCGGGGCGCAGCACCCGCAGGCGGCCGACCGGGGCGGGCGACATCGGCGAGGTGAGCGGCACGTCGCGGGCCGGCCGGAGCTTCAGGGCGTCGGTCAGCCGCTCCAGGACGCGCTCACTCAGCGCTTCGGGCAGGCTCATGGCTGTCTCCTCGGGTCTTGTGCACCCACGCACGGGCGAGTTCGGGATTGTCCCGGCGGGCCGGCGAAGGGATGACGGTGGCCTCGCGGCGCGGCACGTCCCCCATCACGATGTCGTCGCCGCCCAGCCACCAGCCGTCGTCGATCAGCTCCTGGCGGCGCCGCCGGTAGGCGATCTGCAGGGCGTCGCTGCGCAGGTGCAGCTCGGCCGCGAGGTCGAAGGGCAGCAGTTCGGGCCGCTGCGACTCCACCACCACCCGGTCCTGCTCGAAGATCCGCTGGATCCGCTTGACGGCGTTGCGGTCGGCCCACTTGCCGGTGAAGAAGTTGCGGTAGCCGACGAGCTTCACCATGGTGCGGCCCTGGGAGATCGGGATGTTGTGGTCGTACATGATCAGGTCGCCGAACGGGAGCCGGATGTGCAGCTTGACCACGTTCGGCAGGTACCAGCCGTTGGTGACCACGACGGGGTCGAGGCGCTTGGGGGACAGCATGCCCCACAGGCCCTTCGGCGCCGGCGGGTTGAGCAGGATGTCGGCCTCCGCGTGCCATTCGCCCTGCGTCACCTCGTAGTCCGGGATCTCCGGCTTGTCGGGGTTGCCGAAGGCGGTGCCGTGCACGAACGGGGTGTGCGCCGCGTCCACGACGTTCTCCATCGCCCGCTCGTAGTTCGCCTCGACGACGGTCTGCCAGTAGACGGCGCGGAAGGAGGGGTCGTCGTGCTCGGCCATGTGCGGGATCGGCGGGCGCTTGTCCTCGGGCAGGTCGCCCAGATAGGCCCAGACCAGGCCATACTTCTCGACGATCGGGTAGGCGTCGACCCGGGCCTTCTTCGGGATGCCGCGGCCGGGCGGGTTCGCCGGGATCTTCACGCAGGTGCCGTCGGACTCGTACTCCCAGCCGTGGTACGGGCAGGCGACGCGGTCCTCGACCAGCGTGCCCAGCGACAGGGCCCCGCCCCGGTGCACGCACAGGTCGGACAGGCAGGCCACCGAGCCGTCGCGCCGCCGCCAGATCACGAAGTCCTGCCCGAGGCAGGTGACCTTGCGCGGCCGGTGCTCGACGACGTGGCTGAACTCGATCGCGTACCAGAAGTTCTTAAGCATGCTTCCTCCTTACGGGCAGGCCGGACAGGACGGCCCGTGCCTCCGGATCGTCGTGCAGATGGGTACGGAGGAACGCGGTGACCAGCCGGGCCAGTTCGGGCCGGGGCTGGGCGGTGGCCGGCAGATCCAGGAAGGCGCGCGCGGCCGTCGGATCCACCGGGTCGGCGATCATGAAGTGGTTGGCGCCGTCGAAGACGGCCAGCAGGTGCTCGCCGTCGCCGAGCGCCTCCTCGAAGGTCCGGGTGACGGGGTCCGTGGCGTGCCCGTCCTGGCCGTAGCGGTCGGCGCTGCCCATGATGACGCCGTCGCGGGTGCCGACCGACAGCAGCACGGGGCAGTCGGCCTGGGCGGGCACCACGGTGCCCGCGGGCCAGCCCAGCATGGTGGCGACCATGGTGTGCGCCCCGTAGGAGAAGACCGCCTTGACGCCGGGGAAGAACCTGGCCGACTGCATCGCCACCGTGCCGCCGGCGGAGTGGCCGCCGATGGCCACCCGGTCGAGGTCGAGCACGCCCTTGAGCAGCTCGATCTCCGCCAGCGAGGCGAGGACGGCGCCGATGGCCGGGCAGGTCGGGCGGGTGCCGTACCGTCCGGGGGCCGCGGCCTCCAGGTCGACGCCGGGGGTGAGCCCGTACTCGCCGCCGAACAGCTCGCCCACCCGGTCGAACGTCACGCACACGAACCCGGCAGCGGCGATCTCGACCGCGAGCCAGCGGTAGGCGTCCTGCCCGACGTTGATCCCGGACAGGAACAGCACGACCGGGTACGGTCCGCCGTCGGGCGGGAACGTGCCGGTCAGGCGGTCGCCCTCGGCGGCCGCCGGGTAGTGGACCTTGAGATGGGCGGTGCCGAACGGCGGCTCGCCGCCCGTCTCCGCGGCCCACCACAGCGACCTGATCACGACGGCCTCGGCAGCACCCGGTCGCCGCCCCACAGGGCGCGGACGAGCTTGCCGGTCAGCTCCTCGCCGAAGAACCGCACGCCCATGACGTTGGCCGGGTCGCGGTCGGCGATGTTGCGGCGGATGGCCAGGTCGGTGGCGGCGAGCGCGGGCCGCCGCTCCTCCGGCACGGGCTCGGCCTCGTCCACCCAGGTCAGCCAGCGGTCCACACGGTCGTCGAGCAGCTTCGCGACCAGGTCGATGTTGTCCTGGGCGCGGGGGAAGGAGTAGCAGTGCGCGACGGGCGACAGGCCGGCCCGGATGAACCCGGCGCGGCTGGTGAACCAGGTGAAGTCCGGGTGCTCCTCCTTGAACCGGAGCCAGTCGGCGTCGAGCGGCGCGTAGTAGCGGTCGTAGTAGTCGCCGTCCTCGGTCAGGTTCACCCGGGGGATCGCGTCGGTGTAGAACCAGCCCTCCGGCCACACCAGCAGCGCGATGCCCAGGTGCGGCACGTCGATCTGCGGGCCGAGCCACACGGTCAGGTGCAGGTTGGCGAAGCTCGCCGTGGGGTTGCCCAGCCAGGAGTGGACCATCCAGTCCACCTCCGGGCCGGTGTAGGCCTCGATCCGGCCGCCGGGGCCGTCGGGGTAGGTGCCGTAGCTGTCGAACTGCTCGCTCGACGGGTCCCGGGTGAGCACGAACTTCGCCTCGATCCTGGCTTTGAGCCGGGCGAGGATGCCGCGCATCTGCTCGAAGGTCTCGGTGACGTCGACCACCGGGGACTCGTCGAGCATCTGCTCGACGTGCTGAAGCGTTTCCTTCACAGCTGATCTTCCCCAGTCTGTTACCGGTAAAGAAACGGTGTTTCCTTTGCAGGATCCCCCGAAAGCGTGACCCGTGTCCAGGACATCGGGCTATCCCTCGTGATCGACGACCGCCCGCGCGGCCAGCTTCGGACGCAGCCAGCCGGCCAGCTCCAGGTGGTCGGGGTGCTGCTGGTAGCCGCGCAGCTCGTCGGCGGACTCGTGCGTGGTGACCAGGCACAGGTCGTAGGAGACGGGCGAGTGGACCACGTCCAGGTGCGCGGAGAGCTCCCTGATCTGCGGCACCCTGCCCGCCAGCGCTTCGAGCCGCTCCTTGGCCTCGGGCGCGTCGGCGGGATCGGTGAACTTCATCAGCACGACGTGGGTCAGCACAGGCTGCCTCCTCTGGACATCTCGCCCTGTTTCGCGAGATTGTAGGCATTGGAAACGCTGTTTCTCTAGATGTAACAGGGAGGCGCTGTGGTGCGCGTCGCCGCGGTGCAGTTCGAGGCCGGCCAGGACGTCGCCGCGAACCTCGCCACCAGCCTTCGCATGATCGGCGAGGCCGCCGGCCGCGGCGCCGAGCTGATCGTGTTACCCGAGTTCTGCAACCATCTGTCCTGGTACGAGAGCCGCGAGCACGCCCGCGCGATGGCCTGCCGGCACGGGGACCCCTTCCTGGCCGCCGTCGCCGGCGCCGCCCGCCGGCACCGCGCCCACGTCAAGATCGGCGTCACCCTGGCCCGCGACGACGGCCGCACCACCGGCGCGTCCCTCCTCTACGGCCCCGGCGGCGAGCTGCTGGGCGAGGCGGACAAGCAGATCCTGATGGGCGCCGAGAACGACCACCTCGACCCGGCGACCGCCCCCGGCCCGGTGGTGGACACCGCCGCCGGCCGCGTCGGCATGTACGCCTGCATGGAAGGCGTCATCAACGAGGTCACCAGAGGGCTGGCGGTGCGTGGCGCGCAGATCCTGCTCAACAGCCTGAACTCGTTCGCCACCGACGAGGCCTCGCTGCACGTCCCGGTCCGCGCGGCCGAGAACAAGGTGTGGGTGGTCGCGGCCAACAAGGTCGGCCCGCTGATCCCCGCCGACCGGCTGGCGCAGGTCGGCGCCGGTCTCGGGGTGCCGGTCGGCTGGCTGCACGGCGCGGGCGAGAGCCAGATCGTCGCCCCGGACGGCACCGTCGTGGCCCGGGCCCCGCGCACCGGCGAGGCCGTGGTGGTCGCCGACATCGACCCGGCCGCCGCCGACGCCGGCCGCGCCCGCCTCCTCGCCACCCGCCGTCCCGCCCGCTACGCCGCCATCACCCGGCCCCCGCGCGGCCGCACCGCCCCGCCGGGCGCGGCCGTCCTCCCGGTCGCGGTGGTCCGCGCCGGCGCCCCCGCCGTCCGCCGGGCCGCCCGCGACGGCGCCCTCCTCATCGTCCTGCCGGAAGGCTCCCCGCTGTCGGCTGCGGAGGCCTCGGCAGCGGTACGGGACACGCCGGCCCACGTGGTGACCGGCACCGGCGCCCTGGTGAACGCCACCGGCGAGGCGCCTGCGGCCGAGGCCGGCCCCTGCCCGATCCACCGGTTGCCCTGGGGACGGCTGGCGATCGTCGCCGGTGAGGACGCGCGGCATCCGGAGGAGTTCCGGCTGGCGGCGCTGGCCGACGCCGACGTGGTCGCGGTCCCGTACACCGCCAGGGAGCCGTGGGAGCTGCGGCTCGGCCTGCTGGAGAGGGCGGCGGAGAACCGGCTCAACCTGGTGGTGGCCGGGCAGGACGGCCCGGACGGGGTGGCGGGGCTCGTCCTGGCCGCGCCCCGGGACTTCACGCTCTGGACCGCCTGGGAGGGGCCGTTCACCGGCCGCATCAGCCACCCCGTGGTGACCACGGTGAAGAACGCCGACGAGGTCGCGCACGCCGTGGTGTGGCCGGAGCAGGCGGTCAACCGGCACGTCTCCCGGGGCACCGACCTGGTGGACGGCCGCCCCTGGCACCTGTCCGGAGCCTTGGTCGGCCAGGCAGGCTGACGAGCACCGGGTCGGTGCTCGTCAGGCCGGGTAGGCGGTCGCGGGCAGGCCGGCGCCGCCGTCGCGGAAGGCCGCGGGGGCGTGGACGACCGCGCTCTGGACGTACTCCAGCAGCCCTTCTTCGCCGTACTCCCGGCCGTAGCCGCTGCGCTTGACACCGCCGAAGGGGGCGCGCAGGGACATGCCGGTGCGGTTGTGGGTGTTGACGAAGACGTAGCCGGCTTCGAGGCGGGCGGCCAGGTCGAAGGCGCGGTCCTCGTCGGCGGACCACACCGAGGCGGCGAGGCCGAGATCCCCCGCGTTGGCCCTGGCCGGCAGCTCCTTCTCGGTGTCGTAGGGCAGCAACGGCACCGCCGGGCCGAACTGCTCCTCGGTGACCAGGGGCGCCTGGTCGTCCAGCCCGGTCACGAGGGTTGGGGTCACGAAATATCCGGATTCGAGGTCGCCGACTGCCCGCCCGAGCGGCACCGCCGTACCCCCACGGGAGAGCGACCCCGCGACCAGCGCCCGGATCCGGTCGGCGGCCGGGCCGGAGATGACCGGCCCCATGGTGACCCCGGGCGTGAGCGGATCGCCGACGACCAGGACCCGCTCCGCCGCCGCCGTGTACGCCTCGGTGAACTCCGCCACCCGGGCGCGCGGCACGTACAGCCGTTTGGCGGCCATGCACACCTGCCCGCTGGTCGCGAACGTCGCCATGACCAGCCGCTCGTAGTCGTCGCCGGACAGCGCGAAGTCCGGCAGGAAGATCGCCGGGTCGTTGCCGCCGAGCTCCATGACCGAAGGCGTGAGCATCGAACCGGCCGCCGCCGCGATCTCCCGCCCGGCCGCGTCGCCGCCGGTGAAGGCCACCTTGCGGACCGCCGGGTGGGTGACGAGCGCCCGCCCGGCCGGCGCGCCCCCGTGCACCACCTCCACCGCGGGCAGCGCCGCGGCCACCTCGCTCACGGCCAGCGGCGCCAGCGGCGACGGCTTGAGCACCACCGCGTTGCCCGCCGCCAGCGCGGGCGCCAGCTTGACCATGGCCAGGATGACCGGGGCGTTCCACGGCGTGACGCACCCCACCACCCCGTACGGTGCGCGCCGGACGACCAGGCGGCCCGCGGCGTCGTCGATCTCGGCCGGGGCGAGCACCCGGGGCGCGTTGTCGCACACCCAGCGCAGGTACGTGAGCGCGAACGAGATCTCGCCCCGGCAGTCGGCCAGCGGCTTGCCCGACTCGCGCGCCAGCAGCACGGCCAGCTCGCCGGCCCTGCCGGAGACGGCCTCGGCGGCCTCCCACAGGACGGCCACCCGTTCCCCGATCGGCCGCGCCGCCCACTCCCGCCGCGCCTCGCCGGCCCGCCGCACCGCCGCGTCCACGCCGTCCGCATCGGTGACGGGAACCCGGCCCACGACCTCGGCGACCCGTGCGGGGTTCTCCCGCCTGATCACGTCCACCACGCCTCCTTTCCGCCCGCTACCCGGCCGTCCAGCGGGACGTTCCTCGTGCCCAGGCGGTGCTTGCCCGCCCCCTCTGAGAGCGGGCTTCTCTCCCGAGCGGTGCTTGCCCCCGGCGGGGAGCGGAGTGTCATCCGAGGGACGTGATCAGGCAGGCGCGCAGCAGATGCGCTCGGGCGGCCTCCGGGTCGGCGGCCAGGGCGCGCAGTTCGGCGTGGTGGGCGGCGGGGTCGGCCGAGCGCAGCTTCTCCCAGTTGCCGTGACTGATCGCGCGCACGTGCTGGAGCGCCACCTCCCGCCGCCTCGCGGCGACCGCGTCGACCGCCCCGGAGTCCTGGAGCAGGGCGCCGGCGAGCAGGACCGCGTCGTGGATGCCGCTGTTCATGCCGAGCCCGCCCAGCGGGTTGTTGACGTGGGCCGCGTCCCCGGCCAGCAGGACGGGCCCGTGCCGGAAGCGGGCGGCCACCCGCTGGTGGACGCGATAGAGCGAGGCGTGCGCGACCTTCCAGTCACGCCCGGGGTCGGCGACGGCCCGCAGCCGACCGGCCAGCCGGGCGAGCTCCGCCTCGTCGGAGGTGCCGCCGGGGGTGGGCAGCAGCACCCGCCAGTGGTCGGGCGTGCGCAGCAGGACGAGCCACTCCTCGGGGTCGAAGACGTAGTTGATCGACGCGATGCCCGGCAGCAGCCCGTCCAGGTCCTCGTCCGTGGAGGCGACCAGGAACCGTTCGGGGTACGTGATGCCTTCGAACGGGATCCCGAGCGCCCGCCGTACCGCCGAGTGGGCGCCGTCGGCGGCGATCAGCCGGTCGGCGGCGAACCGCGCGCCACCCGCGGTGGTCACCAGCACGCCGCCGCCGCGCGGCAGGACCTCGCGGACCGCCGACCCGAACAGCACCTCGCCGCCGTGCCGGACCAGGTGCTCCATCAGGATCGGGGTCAGCTTGCTCTGCTCGCACTGCACCCGGTACGGGTACGGCGTGTCCGCGGCGAGCGCGCCCATGTCGAGGGTGGCGATGGCGCCGCCCCGCCGGTCGCGGTACTGGAAGGTACGCGCGACCAGGCCGAGGGCCATCAGCTCCGGCAGCACGCCGAGCCCGGCGAGCATCTCCAGCGTGGGCGGGTGGAAGGTGGAGGCCCGCGACTCGGCGGCCAGGCCAGGCCCGGCTTCCAGGACGGTCACCGGCACCCCGCCGCGCGCCAGGGTGAGCGCCGCGGTCAGCCCCACCGGCCCGGCCCCCGCGACCAGCACGCGTCTCACGGCGCCCGCTCGACGCCGACCACGCGGGTGCCGGTGAAGAACCGGATGGTCTCCGCCGTGCCCTCGTCCACCAGCCCGGACAGCCCCCACGCCGGTCGCGGCGTGAACAGGTGCAGGCTCAGCACGCTGGACCCGTTGACCTTGACCTCGCCGGCGCGCACCCGCCGGGCGACGTCCAGCGCCCGTTCCTCGTCGGCGCCGACGACATACCCTTCGAGCCCGTACGGTGTCGCGTTGGCCAGCGCGACCGCCTCCTCCTCGGTGTCGTAGGGCACCACGGCGGCGACCGGCCCGAAGATCTCGTCGGCCAGGTCGGCCCCGGTGATGAGAGCGGGCGCCAGGTAGTTGCCTTTGCCGGGCATGTCACCGTACGAGATGGCCTGTCCTCCGGCGTTCTCCGTCGCGTCCCGTACCCGCCGGAGGTGGGCGGAGTGGACGAGCGGGCCGTACTCGGTCTCCGGATCGAGCGGGTCGCCGGCGCGCAGCGCGGCGAGCCGCTCGCCGACGGCCGCCACCAGCTCGGGCAGGCGCGGGCGGGGCACGATCAGCCGGCCCAGCGCCCGGCACCACTGGCCGTTGAGCGAGGTGAGCAGCTCGGCGGCGGACGCGGCGGCGGCGCCGGTGCCGGCGTCGGGCAGCACCACGAGCGGGTTGTTGCCGCCGAGCTCCAGCTGGGCGGGCCGGAGCGCGCTCGCGCAGGCGGCGGCGACGGCGCGGCCGCCGGCCAGGCCGCCGGTGAAGGAGACGGCGCGGATCCGCGGGTCCGCGGCCAGCAGGGCTCCGGTGCGGGCGTCGCCCATGACGAGCTGGAAGACGCCGGGCGGCAGTATCTCGCCGAGGACCTCGGCCAGCACGCGGGTGCCGTAGGGGGCGTACTCGCTGACCTTGAGCACGACGGGGCACCCCGCCGCCAGCGCGCTCGCGGCCTTGTGGGCGGCCATCGGGGCGGGCGCGTTCCACGGCACCAGGCACAGGGCGGGGCCCCAGGGCAGGTGGTGGACCTCGACCCCGTCACGGTCGGCGCGCAGCAGCCCTTGCCTGATCTGGGCGGCGGCCAGCGCGAACGCGCCGTGCACGATCAGCCCGAGCCCGGTGGTCTGCCGGATCGGCACGCCGGTGGCGAAGGACTCCAGGGCGGTGATCTCGCCGGTCCGGTCCCGCAGCGCGGCCGAGGCGGCGTCGAGCAGGTCGGCCCGCCGCTCGGCGGGGGTGCCCGCCCAGGCGGCGGCCACCCGGTCGGCGGCCGCGAGCGCCGCCTCGGCGCGCGCGCCGGAGGAGCCGAGGGCGCGGGCGGCGGGCTCGCCGGTGGCGGGGTTCTCCAGGTCGAAGCCGAGGTCCTCGGTGCAGCGGGCCCAGCGGCCGTCGACGAGGTCGGCGGTCTCCGGCAGCTCGATCATGGCCGCTCCGCGGTGGCGAACAGCGCGTTCTCCTGCGCCTCGGTCACCAGCTGGGCGACCTCCAGCCTGCCGCGTTCGGCCGGGAACGTCATGACCAGCCCCATCGCCAGGTCGCGCAGCGCCCGGCCGGCCGTGCCGCCCATCATGGCGCCGGAGGTGCCCGAGGCCTTGAACGCGCCGAGCGCCACCTGGAAGCAGGCCTCGGTGACCGACCCCTTGCCCATCCGCCACTGGCGGAAGACCTCGGGCTTGGGCCGCAGCGGCGGCTCGGAGGTCTCCAGCAGCAGCTGGCGGCGCAGCCACAGGTAGGCGGTCTCCAGCTGGACGGTCATCTCGCCGATGAGCTGCTGGTGCATGGGCGAGGAGGCGATCGGCCGGCCGGTGTCGGCGAAGGTCTTGCGGGTGAGCTGCTCGACGGTGACGTCGTAGACGTTCTGCGCGCAGCCGGTGTAGACGGCGGCGATGGCGAGCTGGTTGCCGACGAAGCTGCCGCGGCTCATCCTGAGCATCCGGGTGAACGCCCCCGGCACGGTCAGCGCCTCGTCCTCGGGGACGAACACCCGTTCCAGCCTGATGCCGTTGTTGGCGGTGGCCCGCATGCCGAGCCCGTCCCACGGCGCGCGGGTGGAGACGCCCGCCGCGTCGCGCGGCACCAGGAACGTGACCAGGCCCTCGGCGGTGTCGTGGCCCTCCAGCTTGGCCGTGGTCAGGTAGTAGTCGGCGACGCCGGTGGCGCAGCCGAACGACTTCTCGCCGTCCAGCAGCCAGCCGCCGTCGGTGCGGCGCGCGGTGGTGGCGATGGTGATGTTGGCGGTGGAGCTCTTGACGGACTCGGAGGCGAAGTTGGCCAGCCAGACGCCGGAGGCCATCCTGGTCAGCACCTTCTCGGCGAACGCCCGTACGGCGGGGATCTCGCCGTCGTCGAACAGGCCGGCCTCGATCGCCTCCAGCGGCAGCAGGCCGCGGGAGGCGCTGGTGTTGTGGAAGAAGTAGGCCAGGGCGGTGGACGGGCAGGCGGTGCCCATCGCGAACGTCGCGGCGGCGAGGTCGCGCAGCGTGCCGCCGAGCCCGCCGTACTTCTCCGGCACCACGAGGCCGAGCAGCCCGGCGTCGCGCAGCAGCGCGACGTGCTCGATGGGGAAGCGGGCCTCCTCGTCGGCCTTGACGGCGGCGGCGCGCAGCGCGGGCAGCACGGCTTCGACGCGTTCCGCGCGGGCGCGTTCGGCCTCGGTCATGTCGTCGACGAGCCGTTCACCGGTCAGATCGTGGGTCACGTTCTCCCCTTAGTTGGCGAATCTGTAGGTGCGTCCGGGCAGCACGGACCCCCAGGTGCTCTCCAGCTCGGCGGCGCTGGCGACCAGCACCGACCGGTCGACGGCGGTGTCGACGTCGAGCTGGCCGGCCAGGAACAGCACGTCCTCGGCGGGCAGCGCGCCGTCGAGGCCGCCCAGCGTGGTGTCGAAGTGCCGCACCCCGCTCTTCATCGCGACCAGCGCGTTGACCAGGCCGATGCCGTGGCGTTCGCGCAGGCCGACGCGGACGGTGGCCTGTCGTGCGGCGGCTGCGGCGTCCTGGAGCAGGCCGCGGACGCGGACCGGGGTCGCGGGGACGGCGCCCTCTTCCAGCCCGATCTCGTCGCAGCCGAGCTCGGCCAGCCGGGCGACGGCGGCCATGACCTGTTCGGCGCGGTCCGCGGCGAAGGCCTCGGGGACGTGCCCGACGGTGGCCAGCCCGGCGCGGCGGGCCGCCTCCAGGACGCGGGCGGCCGGTCCGGGTTCCGCGGCGGTGAACTCGGCCACCCCCGCTCCTGCCGAGGCCACGGCCCGCACCTGGGCGGGTTCGGTGATCAGGGCCGAGGCGGTGGCCGGGTCGAGGTCCCGCGCGAACGCGTACGGATCGAACTCGTACGGGTCGAACAGGCGTACGCGGCTGCCGGCGGCGCGCAGCGCGCGGGCGATGCCGGCCATCCGGGCGCCGGTGAAGCCGCGGGCGCGCAGCACGGCGAGCAGCCCGGTGTCGGCCACGCCGATGTGGTCGGGCAGCGGGTCGGCGAGCTGGCCCCAGGCGCGCGAGTGGAACAGCACCGGCGCCACCCGGCGCGGGGTGGCGCTCGTGAGCACCTCGCCGACGAAGATCGTGTGGTCTCCTCCCGGGTACGCGTGCGCGACCCGGCAGTCGAGCCAGGCGACGGAGTCGGCGAGCACGGGGGAGCCGCTCGGGCCCGGGGTCCAGGCGGTGCCGGCGAACCTGTCGGCGGCGGGCTCCTGGCCGGCGAACCTGCGGCCGATCGCGACCTGGTCCTTGCCGAGCACGCTGACGGCGAAGAAGCCGTGCTCGGTCACCAGCCGGTGGGTCCTGGTGCCGCGTGCCAGGCAGATGAGCACCATCGGCGGGTCGAGGCTCACGCTGGCGAAGGAGCTGGCGGTCATGCCGTGCCAGGCGCCCGCGGCCCCGGTGGTCACGATGACCACGCCGCTCGGCCACTGCGCCATGGCCGCGCGGAAGGACTCGCCGTCTGCAGTCACCGGTCTCCATATGTTCCATTGATGGAAACAGTGTCACGCTGAAGGTAACGAACGGCCATTTTCGTGTCAATGTGACGGCGTTTCCCCAAGGGAAATAGACTGGGCGTGTCGTCGATCTACGAGGGGGTCAGGTGCACGCCCAGGCCGAGTCGGAGAACCAGAGCCGTTCCATCGCCGCGGTGGAGCGTGCCATGGACGTTCTGCTGCTGTTCGGCCGGAGCACGCGCCCTGACCTGGGGGTCACCGAGATCGCCACCGAGCTCGACCTGACCAAGGCGGCGGTCCACCGCATCCTCACCGCGCTGCGCAACCGCGACCTCATCGCCGTCGACCCGGTTACCAGGCGCTACTCGCTGGGCCACGCCGCCATCGCGCTCGGCCGGGCCTACCTGGCGCGCACCGACCTGCGGGCGATGGCCGGTCCCGAGCTGCGCCGGCTGTCGGCCCAGTCGGGCGAGACCGCCACCCTGTCGGTGCGGCGCGGCGACACCCGCCTCTACGTGGAGCAGGTCGTGCCCGACCATGACCTGCGCATGGAGGTCTCGCTGGGCATCCCCTACCCGCTGCACGCGGGCAGCTCCTCCAAGGCCATCCTGGCGTTCCTGCGCGAGGAGGAGATCGAGGGTTTCCTGTCCAGGCACCAGCTCACCGCGCTCACCGGCAGGACGATCACCGACGCCGTCAGGCTGCGGGCCGAGCTGGCGGCGATCCGGCGGCGCGGCTACGCCTCCTCGCTCGGGGAACGCCTGGAGGGCGCGGCGTCGATCGCCGCCCCCGTCTTCGACCACGACGGGCTGGTGATCGCCGCGGTCAGCGTCGCGGGGCCGAGCAGCCGCTTCAAGCCGCGCATGCAGGAGCAGGCGCCCCTCGTCGTGGAGTCGGCGTCCCGGCTGTCGGCCCAGCTCGGCCACTCCGGCTGAGCGTCCTCCCACGTGCAAGGCGCCGCCGCCGGGGTAGATGCTCTGATGCCGGAGGGGGAAGGGGTGTCATGCGGAGTGACGGCGAGCTCATGCTGGGCGGCCTGCTGCGCAACAGCCACACCGCCTCCTTCGAGGACATCGTCCCGCTGCTCAACGAGCACGCCCCCATGGCGGGCTTCAGCAACCCCATGGTCTACGTCTCCGACTTGCAGCAGAAGTACCTGGTGCCGCTGCCCGGCCAGTTCAGCGCCGGTGGCGAGCCGCTCACGCGGCTGAACATCGACACCACGATCGCCGGTCGCGCGTTCCGCAACGTCGAGCTGGTGCACGCCCGGCCCGACGAGGACCTCCCGCCCTGCGAGCAGGAGGACGGGCTGCGCCTGTGGTCGCCGCTCCTGGACGGCACGGAGCGGGTCGGCGTGGTGGGCGGCATCACGCAACGGGTCGACGAGGTCATCGAGTGGCGGTTCAAGCGGCTGTCGACGCTGCTGTCGCTGCTGGTGGTGAGCAAACGCCAGACCAGCGACACCTACTCGCGGATGGTGCGCGAGAAGCCGATGACGCTGTCGGCCGAGGTGCTGCACAACCTGCTGCCGAACGGCAGCTTCGCCAACGACAAAGTGGTGATCGCCGCCGCGCTGGAGCCCGCCTACCAGGTGGGGGGTGACGTGTTCGAGTACGGCATCGAGGACGACCAGCTGCACGTGTCGATCTTCGACGCGATGGGGCACGATCTGGCGTCCGGGCTGACGGCGAGCATCGCGGTCGGCTCCTGCCGCAGCAACCGGCTCAAAGGCGCCGGCCTGGTGGCGATCAGCGAGGCCATCGACGAGGCGATCGCCCAGCACTTCCAGCTGAGCCGGTTCGCCACCGGCATCATCGCCAACCTCGACATGTCGACGGGAACGCTGTCCTGGGTGAACCGCGGCCACCACCCGGCGCTGGTGGTCCGCAACGGCAAGCTGGCCGCCACCCTGGGAAGCGCCAAGCCCGCGCCGCCGATGGGCTTCAGGCTGGGCCGGCGCGCCGAGGTGGAGCACTACCAGCTCCATGCCGGCGACCGGCTGCTCTTCTACACCGACGGCATCGTCGAGGCGCGCAGCCCCGAGGGGGAGCCGTTCGGGCTGGAGCGGTTCATCGACTACATCGTCCGCAGGGAGGCCGACGGCCTGCCGGCGCCGGAGACACTGCGCCGGCTCATCCAGTCGATCATGCGCTACCAGCGCGGCCAGCTGCAGGACGACGCGACCGTGCTGACGGTCGAGTGGATGTCCGGCAGACGCCCGGGCGTCACGCTCTAAGACACCGCTGCACCCGGTCGGCCTTTCCTGCGGCAGGCGGTGATCGCCACCCCGAGGGCGAGGGCGGCATATCCGCACGTCACGGTCAAACCTGCCCATGGCGGGAGCGGGTAATAGCCGCCGCGCAGTGACCGGTCCACATCCACATGCGCGAACGTGGGGACGCTCTGCGTGATCGCGAACCCGGCGGCAGGGGTGACCGCCAGCGGCCATGGCGCCAGACCGGCGGTGGCCAGCAGACAGGGCACGACGACCAGCGCGACGGCCAGTCCGACGGCGACGACGCCCCGTTCGACCAGCGCGGCCAGGCCCAGAGCCAGCACGGCGGCGGCCGCGGTCAGCGCCGCGAAGCCGACGATCACCCGCACCTCGGTACCCAGGGTGATCGGCTGGATCGGGTTCTGATGGGCGCGCAACACCGCCAGGCCGGCGGGGACCACGACTCCCGAGGCGACCAGCCCCGCCACGAACGCGACCGCACCGACCACCGCGGCCTTGGCCGCCAGCCGCCCGGCCGGCAGGCGATCCGCCCGCGCCGGTGGTCCGCCGTGAAGAACGTCACCGCCGCCACGAGTACCGGGATCAGCCCCAAAGCCCCGCCGATCAGCATGAGGTCGGCGCGCATACCGCCCTCCACCGTGGCGGGCCCGATGTCACCGCCGCCGGTCACGATGAGCCTGTCGCCGGACTCCACGACCCCGCCCGGGTGATGCGGGGTCCTGCCGTCGGACTCCAGGACGGCGCCGACGTCGTCGTGCCGCCACGATCCGTTCGCGCCCTGCGGCGTGATCTGGTCGAAGGTGGCGGTCGCCTGGGCGAAGGCTTTCGCCATGTCCCACAGAACGCCTGGTGAGGTGACGAACAGCCCGATCTCGACCGTCTCCGGCAGCCCGGTCAGCTTGACCGTGCCGACCTCGGTCCACGTCCTGCCGTCGTCCGACTCGTAGCCGCTGATGGTGTCGCCCGACCTGGTCAGCCGTAGCCACCGCGGGCCGTTGTGGGGACCGCCGGGCATGTCGTGGAGGTAGTTGTACTGCATCCGCACGCCGTGGTCTCCGGTGAGCATGACGGCGGCGTACGGTGTGCCTCGCTGGAGGCTCTGCCTGACGAGGAGCCCGGCCTTGGCCCACGGCACCACTCCTTCCTGGACGTTGCGGACCCCGGGTTCGGCGTCCGGCAGCCGGATCTGCCCGGTCATGTCCGCCACGCGGGCGGTGATGCCGCCGTTCCCCTTGAGCGGCTGGTGCACGAAGAAGTACTTGTCGTTCACCGCCGTGCCGTCGGGTCCCAGCAAGGGCGCCGGGCAGGGGCCTTCGCCCTGCCTGGTCACGCAGGTGCTGCGGGCGCCCCCGGCGACCAGCAGTCCGAGATGGACTCATGCCGACGGTTGTACGCGGCACCAGGTTCCGGCCGGGTCGCAGCGGCTGCGACCTGGCCGGAACCTGGGCTCTGGCATCGTTGACCCATGGCACCTCGACCCGGTGGCCGGCTCGGCTGCCCCACCCGCACGACGACCGCCGGTGCGCGGCGGTGAGGGTCCTCCTCGTCGAGGACTTCGAGGTCCTCGCCCGCTCCATAGGAACCGGGCTGCGCCGCGAGGGCATGGCCGTCGACGTCGTCCTGGACGGAACCGCCGCCCTCGACCGCCTGGCCGTCACCCGCTACGACGTGGTGATCCTCGACCGCGACCTGCCCGGCGTCCATGGGGACGAGATCTGCCGGCGACTCGCCCAGGGCCGCTGCCAGACCCGGGTGCTCATGCTCACCGCCTCCGGCACGATCGAGGATCGCGTCGACGGGCTCAGCCTCGGTGCGGACGACTACCTGCCCAAGCCCTTCGCCTTCGCCGAACTGGTCGCCCGCGTCCGCGCCCTGGCCCGCCGCGCCACCCCGCCGCTGCCGCCCACGCTGACCTGCGGGGACATCACCCTCGATCCGGCCCGCCGCGTCGCGTCCCGGGCCGGGCGGCGCCTTGAGCTGAGTCCCAAGGAGTTCGCCCTGCTCGAATGCCTGCTCGCCCGGCCGGGGCTGGTCATCTCCGCCGAGGAGTTGCTCGAACGCGTCTGGGACGAGGCCGCCGATCCCTTCAGCAGCGCCGTCAAGCACACCATGCACCGGCTGCGCGCGAAGCTCGGCGCCCCTCCCGTGATCGAGACCATCCGCGAAGCCGGCTACCTCATCCGGCCGTCATGACCCCCCAGAGGTTCGCCAGAAGGTCCCTGCAGACGCGGCTCGCGCTCGCCTACGCGGCGGGCATCTACGGCGCCGGACTCTTCGTGGTCGTCCTCGTCGCCGTCCCGCTCGCCAGCATCGACGCGGCCGTACCCAGGGGCCGGCCCGCAGAGACCACCGGGAACGTGTCCGGGATCGGCCTGCCCCACCTCCTCGCCGGCTCCGCCGTCGCCCTGGTCGTCCTGATTCCCGTCGCCCTGGCTCTCGGCTGGTTCGTCGCCGGCCGGTTCCTGCGCCCGCTGCGCGCCATCGCGGCCACCGCCCAGAGCCTCTCCGCCGGAAACCTCCACCGGCGCCTCGGCCTCGGCGAGCCCGCGGACGAGCTGACCGAACTCGGCCACATCCTCGACGGTCTGTTCGCCCGCCTCCAATCCTCCTTCGACGCCCAACGCCACTTCGTCGCCAACGCCTCCCACGAGCTGCGCACCCCCCTCGCGGGCCTGCGCACCCTCCTCGAAGTCGCCCTGGCCGACCCCGACGCCGACACCGGCAGCCTGCGCTCGGCCTGCCAGGAGGCCCTCGCTCTGGGCGGACACCAGGAGCGGCTCGTCCAGGCACTGCTCGATCTGGCCACCAGCGAGCGCGGCGTGACCCGCTGGGACTCCTTCGACCTCGCCCACGTCGCCGAAGGAGCGGCCTCGGCCTCGGCCTCGGCCTCGCCATCGTCAACGCCGTCACGCAGGCTCACCACGCCACACTCACCACCAGCACACGCCCTGAAGGCGGCCTGTCGATCACTGTGCGGTTCGCGCGGTGAACCCGGTGCCGCCCTTCGGGAGACAGCACGGTGAGACACCGACTCACGAAGGAGAGGCGTTGGGTGCTGAGACGGTCGAGATCGACGACGGAGAGCTGATCCGTCGATCGGCGCACGACCCAGAGCAGTTCGCGGCGCTGTTCGACCGCTATGCCAGACAGATCCATCTGTACGCGGCCCGGCGGCTCGGCACGCAGGCCGCCGACGACATCGTGGCCGAGACGTTCCTGGCCGCCTTCCGCAGGCGCGGGACGTACGACACGTCGTTCGCGCTGGCCAGGCCCTGGCTGTACGGGATCGCCACCACGCTGATCGCCAGGCATCGGCGGCAGGAGGAGCGGATGCTGCGGGCGCTGAGCCGTACCGGCGTGGACCCGCTGCCCGAGGCGCTGGCCGACACCGTGACGCGCCGGGTGACGGCGCAGGGCAGGGATCGCGAGCTGGCGGGGGCGCTGGCGTCGCTGTCACGCGGGGACCGGGACGTGCTGCTGCTAGTGGCGTGGGAGGACATGTCGTACGAGGAAGCGGCGCGAGCGCTGGACATCCCGGTGGGGACCGTGCGGTCACGGCTGCACCGCGCACGGAAGAAGGCCAGGAACGTGCTCGGGGACGAGGAGCTGTCATGAACGCGATCAGGGAGTTTCGCCGGAACACCCCGGCCATGACCGACGAAGCCGAGGCCGCCGCGAGGGCGCGGCTCATGACGGCGATCCACGAGCCGGAAGCCGCACCGAAGCGAGCCGTGACCCGCGGGCTCGGCCGGCGCATCGTGGTGGCGGCGGCGCTGGCCCTGGCCGTCGGCGGGACCGCCGTGGTGTTCGGCGGCCGTCCGGACATGGCGCCGGTGGCCGGCGTGGCCGAGCTGGGCGAGCACGCCGCCCGGGCGGCCGAGAACGACCCCACGCCCGTCCCGGACCCCGCCCAGTGGTTCTACACCAAGGAACTGCGACTGACCGGCGTCGCAGGGGACCAGGGTGACACCTGGGAACGATGGACGCGGGTGGACGGCAAGCGGTCTGCCTGGTACCAGGACGGCAAGCTGACGTTCTCGGGAAGCACGAGCTTCGACCCGGCCGAGCTGGCCCGGCCGCCTGTCACCCCCGCCGGGGTGCTCGCCAAGATCGAGGCGGCCGTCCTGGACGAGGACCGCAGGGGTTCGCAGGAGCTGAACGGCCAGGTCCCGCCGGGGATCCTCTGGATGGAGATCAACCAGCTCATCTCCGAGCAGTGGCTCGCCCCCGAGGTGCGTGCCGCGCTCTTCCGCGCGCTGCCCACGATCAAGGGCATCACCGTGACCCATGACGTGCCCGTCGCCGACGGACGGCGAGGCGTCGCCTTCAGCCTCACCGACGCCGAGTCCCGCAGCTACCTCGTCCTGGACCCGGAGACCTACCGGTATCTGGGCACCAGCTCGACGCGGTTGAAGGACCGCACCTACGAGTGGTCCGACGGCACCAAGGAGACCTTCGAGGCGGGCACGGCGAGCCTGACCGCGCAGTTGGAGGCCGCGATCGTGGACCGGCCCGGCCTGCGTTCCTGATCGCGCGTCAGAGGACGACCGGCAGGGAGGCCAGCCGCCAGGTGCCGGGGTCGGGCATCCGCTCCGGCGCCTTGGCGGGCGCCAGGCCGGGGGATCGGCGCAGCAGGGCGGTCAGCGCGATGCGGACCTGCAGCCGGGCCGGCCACGCGCCCAGGCAGAAGTGCGGGCCGTGCGCGTAACCCAGGTGGGCGGCCTCGTCGCGGGCCAGGTCGAGCCGGTCGGGGTCGGTGAAGGCGCGCGGGTCGCGGTTGGCCGAGCCGAGGGCGGCGGCGCCGTGCCCGCGCCAGGCGGGCCGGTCGGCCTCGGGGATGCCGACCAGCTCGCAGATCACGTCCATCGGCAGCGGCCTGGCCAGGTCGGCCACCAGGTCCACGGGCTCGCCCGAGGGCAGCGCGCCGAGCAGGCCGTCGACGATCCGCCCGATGCGCGGGGCGAACGCGGCGACGCGGCGCGGCGTGAACGCGGGCGCGACCAGTTTGCCCAGCCGGGCGTGCTCGGCGCCGTCCATCTCCCGCATGGTGCGCATGTACGGGACGTACTCGTCGGGCACCGGGGGCGCATGAAGCCGGCGGAGCTCAGCCGGAAACGCGGGTCGGCGAGCATCGCCCTGGCCTCGTCGTACCTGGTCACCGCCCACATCGCGCCGTGACCTGGGTTGACGAGACGCGCCACCGGCGCCTGCTCGCGCGCCCGCCCGTAGGCGGTGAAGGGGGCGCGCAGCACCTCGGGGTCGCCGAAGAGGATCTCCGGAACGCCGGCCAACGTCATCTCCCATGGTCAAATCAGATGATCCCATCATCCAGCGCGACGACGGGGCGGCCGCGGGCGTCCCGGCCGACGCCACGGAGAGCGCGGTACGGGTCGCGTCGGGCCGCCTGGTCACCCGCGCGGAGGGCTTCGGCGCGGGCCACGCCGCCGCCTCCCTCCGGATCGACCACCCCGCCTGAGCCCCGGGACGGCCGGTCAGGCGCCTTCTCGCGAGGGCGGCGGCAGAGGGACGGTGGCGGCTTGGGCGAAGCGGCGGGCCAGCTGGGCGAAGGCGTCCTTGAGCTCGGGCGGGCCGACGACCTCGATATCGGCGTCGAACCTGCCGATGCTCGCGGCGAGTCCGGCCCACGACCAGGAGCCCAGGACGAGCCGGCAGCGGTCCGCGCCGAGTTCCTCCACGACCCCGTCGCTGAGATAGCGCGAGACGGTGGCGGCGGGCAGCCGGAGCACCACCTCACCCCGGCAGGGCCAGTCACCGGAGCCACCCCCGCGGAACCGGCCTGCCACGAACGCGGCCACATCGCCTCCGGGCACCTCACGAGGGGCGAAGCGGGGCCCGTTGGGGGTACGCGGGCTGATGCGATCAACGCGAAAGGTCCGCCAGTCGTCGCGATCAAGATCCCAGGCGACGAGATACCACCGCCCACCCCAGGTGACAAGATGATGCGGCTCCACCCTGCGAGGCGACCGCATGCCGTCATCCGTCGGTGACGCGGGCACGTCGTCGGTGGGGCACGCGCGAGCGTGATCGTCGGTCGGCGGTGCGGGGGCGTACCGGCGGGGTGGGCGGATGTTGTCGTCCTTCGGGGACGTGGGACGGTGATCGTCCGTTGGTGGCCGGGAGACGGGGTTGATGATCAGGGAGGCGGGGGCGTAGTCGAAGCGGAGGACTTCACGGGCGCGGACGGCGGCGCCGAGCGCCGTTAGTACGCCGCTGTCGACCTGTGGGAGCGGGTGGGGGGCGGGTCGCTCGACGGCGGTGATCTGGAGGGTGTCGATCCGGTGGCGCAGGCGGGCGGGCATGACCTGCCGGACGGTGGTCAGCGCGCGTGCCGCCGCTTCCCCGATGCCGGCGCCGCTGGCGGCGGCGGTCTGGAGCGCCACGGCCAGCGCGACGGCCTGCTCGTCGTCGAACAGCAACGGGGGCAGGTCGGCGCCGGCGTCGAGCCGGTACCCGCCGTCGGGACCTTTGGCGGCCACGATCGGGTAGCCGAGCTCGCGCAGGCGGTCGACGTCGCGGCGGACGGTGCGCGGGCTGACGTCCAGCCGCTCGGCCAGCACCGCTCCGGGCCAGTCGCGGCGCGCCTGGAGCAGCGAGAGCAACGCCAGCAGCCGTGCTGAGGTCTTCGGCATGTCTCCCATATTGCCGTGAATAGCGGCCACAACCTGACCGCTACCCCTGCGACTGTTGTCCCCGGAACACCACGAAACCCATGAAGAGGTCAGGAGCCGAAATGTCCGTCAAGTCCGTGACTCATCTGAACTTCCGCGGCGACGCCCGCCCGGCGCTCGAGTTCTACCGTTCCGTCTTCGGCGGCGAACTCAACGCCGTGACGTACGAGGACGCCGGGAACGTGCGGAACCCCGCCGAGGCGGACCAGGTGATGTGGGGCCAGGTGATCGCCGGCGACGGCTTCCACGTGATGGCCTACGACGTGCCCGCCGGGATGCCGTGGGACCGGGGTGAGAACTCGTTCTTCGTCTCCCTCCGCGGTGAAACCGCCGAGGAGGTCACCGCCTACTGGGAGAAGCTCTCCGCCGGAGCGACCGTCGCGCGGCCACTGGCGCCTGCGGAATGGGCGCCGCTCTACGGGATGCTCACGGACCGCTTCGGCGTCGTCTGGGTCCTCGACGTGGTGAGCGAATACAGCGGCTGAGCCACAGGCGCACGCCGCCCTCTCGCGACGACACCCCCAGAATGACCACACCCCCCAGAACGACGACACGTCCCAGAACGACGACACTGACACGTCCTAGAACGATGACACGTCCTAGAACGACCCCCCGGAAACGACCACATTCCCGGAAACGACGACGCCCCCGGAAGCACGACGAGGAAAGTGACCACCATGATGATGCGGCCCCCGGTGCGGACCGTTCTCGGTGAGCGGGCGCTGAACCGCGCGACGCTCGCCCGGCAGTTGCTGCTCGATCGCGCCGACCTGCCGGTCACCGGCGCCGTGGCGCACCTGTGCGGGCTGCAGGCGCAGGAGCCTCAGGAGCCGTTCGTCGGCCTCTGGTCGCGGCTGCGCGCGTTCGACCCGGCGGCGCTCTCCGGTCTGCTGGTCCGTAGGAGCGTGGTGCGGGTCCATCTGATGCGCCGTACCGTCCATCTCGTCACGGCCGGTGACGTGCTGGCCTGGCGGGCGCGCCACGACGCCATGCTGCGCCAGCGCGTGCTCGGGGTCTACCGTCGCGAGCTCGCCGGGGTGGACCTGGACGAGCTGGCCGCGGCGGGCCGGGCGGTGATGGCCGACGGCGAGCCGCGTTCGATGGCGGAGGTCGTGGAGGCGCTCGCCGGGCGCTGGCCGGAGCCGGGACGGCGGGCCCTGGGCGAGATGGTGATCTCCGCCCTCGTCCCGGTGGCGCAGGCGCCCCCGCGCGGGCTCTGGCGCGCGAGGGCGGGGGTGCGCAACGTGCTGCTCTCGTCCTGGCTGGGGCGGGAGATCGACCCGCACGCCCAGGACGGCTCCGATCCGGTCGGCCAGGCGCTGGTGCGGCGCTATCTCACCGCGTTCGGCCCGGCCGCCACGGCCGACCTGCGCGCCTGGTCCGGCCTGGCCGGGCTGCCGGGTGCGGTGGCCGCGGTACGGGAGGAGCTGGTGTCCTTCCGTGACGAGCGGGGCCGGGAGCTGCTGGACCTGCCCGACGCGCCGCGCCCCGACCCTGACACGCCCGCTCCGGTGCGGTTCCTGCCGGCGTTCGACAACGCGATCCTGGGTTACCACGCCCGGGGCCGGATCATCGACGACGCGCACCGCGGCCTGTCGGTCGCCGGCGCCCGCGTCGTCCTGGTCGACGGCCGGGTCGCCGCGACCTGGACCGTCGAGTCGGGCACCGTGACGGTCACCCCGCTGCGCCGCCTCAGCCCGGCCGACCGGACAGCCGTGGCCGAGCAGGGAGGGGCGCTGGCGGCGTTCCTGTCCGACGGCGACAGCGACGGCGTGCGCATCGCCGATTCCCCCAGCTGACCGGTGGGACGCGCTGGTCCGGGCCAGGATGCCGCGGCGCCGACCAGCACGTCCCACCGGATGCCGTGGCGTGGGGCCCGGCGGCGCGGACGATCAGGCGCACGGCGGCGCGGTCATGGCGCGGTGGCGTTCAGGAGCGGGATGAGGTTCTCCTCCTCGTAGTCCAGGTGTGCCTCCACCTGCGCGGTCAGCCGGTCCACCTCCGCCGACACCGCCGCCCGGTCGGTGTGCTCGCCCGCGACGAGCCGCTGCAGCTCCTCCAGGAGGCGGGCGATCTCCTCGTGCTCGCGGCGCAGCCGGGCCATGACGTCGGCGATCTCCGGGTACTGCTCGTCGAGGTGCGGGAACATGTGGGCGTCTTCCATCGTGTGGTGGTGGCTCAGCCCCTGGCAGACGGCCAGGCAGTTGATGCGCAGTTGCGCGCCCAGGCCGCCGCCGGACTCGGCGACCTCCTTGCGGACGATGGCCAGCTCCTTGCGGAAGGCGTCGTGGATGAGCTTGAGCCCGTCGCCCGGCCGCGCGGCGGCGGGGGCGGGCGGTCCCGCGGGGTCGAGTGCCACCACGGGCAGGGTGCGGCCGGACGCGGTCTCGTACCGTGCCCATCCGGGGTCGGTCCCGGTGGCTCGGGCGAAGATCCGGTCGCGTTCGGCGCCTTCCAGGATGCGCGCGTCGGCCTCGTACGTGAACGCGCCGGTTTCGACGGTGACGCGCGGGTTCTTGCGGAGGTTGTGGAACCAGGCGGGGTGGCGGGGGGAGCCGCCGGCGGAGGCGATGACGTACAGCCGGCCCGGATCCTCGTCGAGCAGGTAGCCGAGCGGGGTGGTGTGGCGGGTGCCGGTCCTGGCGCCGGTGGTGGTCAGCAGGAGCAGGCGGGCGTCCTCGAAGGGCGGCCCGACCCGGCCCTGGCCGGCCCTGAACTGCTCGATGACGTGCTGGTTGAAGTCCATGGTCATGCGGTGCTTTCTCCGATCGGTGGGAAAGCCCGCACGCCGACCGCGCGGAAAAGCGCATAGCTGGCGGAGCTATGAAGCGAGAAAAGGGGAAGCGGGGACGGCGCGCAGGCGCGGTTCAGGTCAGGCGCGTCCGTGTGAAGTGGTCACGGTGTCGTCCCCTTGCGTCGCGGCCTCCATGCCGCCGCAGTCCTCCCATGCGGCGTCACGCGACCTGCCGATCATTCAACGCCGCCCGTTCGACGGCTGTCAAATCCCGTTCCGGTGTTTGCGGGCGGGGACGCGGCTCGGCTAATGTCGCCATCCCAGCGATGGACGAGGAGGTGAGACCGATTCCCGCACGTACCCGCCGGGTGCTCTCACCTCACGACATCTGCCCGGTCTAGCCGGCCGGGGGAGAGCGCCCGTGACATACCGAAAGGCGCTCATGTCCCTTGCCGCCATCGTCACCCGGCTCCGCGCCGCGGGCTGCGTCTTCGCCGAGGACGAGGCACGCCTGCTGGCCGCCGCCGCCCCCGATCCCGCCGAGCTGGCCCGCCTGGTGGAGCGCCGCGCCGCCGGCGAGCCGCTGGAGCACGTCCTGGGCTGGGCCCGTTTCCGCGGCCTGCGTATCCAGGTCGATCCGGGCGTCTTCGTGCCGCGCCCGCGCACCGAGTTCCTGGCCGAGCAGGCGATCGCCGCCGCGCCCGGCCCGGCGGCGGTCGTGGTGGATCTGTGCTGCGGGTCCGGCGCGCTCGGCGCCGCCCTGGTGGCGGCGCTGGGCGAGGTCGAGTTGCACGCCTCCGACATCGACCCCGCCGCCGTCGCCTGCGCCCGCCGCAACCTGCCGGGCGCCCGGGTGTACGAGGGAGATCTGTTCGATCCGCTGCCCGCCGGGCTGCGCGGCCGGGTGGACCTGCTGCTGGCCAACGTCCCGTACGTGCCCACCGGCGAGATCCCGCTGCTGCCCGCGGAGGCCCGCCTGCACGAGGCCCGGGTGGCGCTGGACGGCGGCGGGGACGGGCTGGAGGTGCTGCGCCGGGTGGCCGCGTCCGCCGGGCGATGGCTGGCCCCCGGCGGTCACCTGCTCTTCGAGACCGGCGGCCGGCAGGCGGCGCACGCCGTCGAGGCGATCGCCCGCCATGGCCTGACACCGCGCGTCGCCCACTCCGGCGACTGGGACGCCACCGTCCTCATCGCCACCCGGCAGGGCTGACCCCGATGAGTTTCCGGGCGGCCCGAGGTCTGCCCGGGGAAGTGACGGAAGGACGGGAGGCCCGCGATGGGCAAGCTGATCTACTCGATGATCACCTCGCTGGACGGCTACGTGAGCGACGAGAACGGCGACTACGGCTGGGGCGCGCCGGACGAGGAGTCGCACACGTTCGTCAACGAGCACATGCGGTCGATCGGCACCTACCTCTACGGCCGCCGGATGTACGAGACGATGGTCTTCTGGGAGACCGCGCACACGCTGCCGGACCAGCCGCCGTTCATCCTGGAGTGCGCGAAGGTGTGGCAGGCCGCCGACAAGGTGGTCTATTCGACGACGCTGGCGGAGGTGTCCAGCGGGCGGACCCGGATCGAGCGGGCTTTCGACCCGGAGCGGGTGCGTGAGCTGAAGGCGGCCTCCGACCGCGACCTCACCGTCGACGGGCCGAACCTGGCGGCGCAGGCGATCCGGGCGGGGCTGGTGGACGAGTTCCAGCTCTTCGTCGGGCCGGCGGTCGCCGGCGGCGGCGTCCCGTTCTTCCCCGCCGGGGTGCGCGCCGACCTGGAGTTGCTGGACGAGCGGCGTTTCGGCAACGGCGTGATCTTCCTGCGTTACGGGGTCATGCGGTAGCCGCGGCCGTGTGGGGTAGGGGATGGCCATGGCATCGCTCATGGACCGGGTGCGCGCGTACATGCGCAGCCCGAAAGGCAGGCAGACGGTCGAATCGGCCAAGCGGATGGCCCGCGACCCCCGTAACCAACACAAGGCCAGGCACTTCCTGGACAAGTTCCGTTCCCGGCGGCACTGACGGCTCTTTCGTGACGGCGGCGCCCGGCGTGGCGCCGCCGTCGCCTTGCGCGGACATCCCAAGTATTTCACATTTGACTTATATAAGCGTTGCCTGAAACACTCTGTTCGTGCACGCGTTCGACATTCTCGGTGATCCGGTCCGGCGCCGGATCCTGGAGCTGCTCGCCGGCGGCGAGCTGAGCTCCGGTGAGGTCACCGCCGTCATCCAGCGTGAGCACGGCATCTCCCAGCCCGCGGTGTCGCAGCATCTGAAGGTGCTGCGCGACAACGGCTTCGCCACCGTGCGCGCCCAGGGCACCCGGCGTTTCTACGTCGTGAACCCGGCGCCCCTGCGCGAGGTCGACCAGTGGCTGGACCGCTTCCGCGGCTTCTGGGAGCAGCGCCTCGACGCGCTGTCCACGGAGATCGCCCGCGGCAAGCGGAAACGCCGTGCCCGCGACAGCCATCCGACAGAAAGCTGACTTCGATGGACATCATCGACGAGATCACCCGTACGCATCGCGAGGTGCGCGACACCGGCGAGGCCAAGGTCGTCGAGCTCACCCGCCACTACGACACCGGACTGGAGGATCTCTGGGACGCCTGCACCAGCGCCGAGCGCATCTCGCGCTGGTTCCTGCCGATCACCGGCGACCTGCGGCTCGGCGGCAGCTACCAGCTGAAGGGCAACGCCGGCGGCGAGGTCCTGTCCTGCGAGCCGCCGAACCGGTTCAGGGTGTCGTGGGTGATGGGTGAGGCCCCGGCGTCGTACGTGGAGGTGCGCCTGGCGGCCGACGGCGACCGCACCCGCTTCGAGCTGCGCCACGAGGCCGTGGTGCCGCCCGAGTTCTGGGAGCAGTTCGGTCCCGGCTCGGTCGGCGTCGGCTGGGATCTCGGCCTGCTCGGCCTGGCGCTGCACCTGACCGGCGGCGAGAAGGTGGACGAGGAGCACTTCCACGAGACCGATGAGGGGCGGGAGTTCATCGTCCGCAGCAGCGGGTCCTGGGGCGAGGCGTTCCGGGCCTCCGGCGCCTCGCCCGAGCTGGCCGCCGCGGTGACCGCCGCGACCACCGCCTTCTACGCACCCCCCGCGGAGTGACACGATGCCCAAGAAGATCACGCCGTTCCTCATGTTCGAGGGCAGGGCGCAGGAAGCGATCGACTTCTACCTGAAGGTGTTCGACGACGCGGAGGTGATCTCCGTGGTCCGCTACGGCCCTGGCGAGCCGGGGCCGGAGGGCAGCATCCAGCTCGCCCACCTGCGGGTCTGCGGGCAGGAGTTCCTCTGCAACGACAGCTATGTGTCGCACGCCTTCACGTTCACCCCGTCGCTGTCGCTGTTCGTGGAGTGCGAGTCGGAGGAGGAGATCGACCGGCTCTACCCGGTGCTGTCGGAGCAGGGCGGGGCGATGATGCCGCTCGGCCAGTACGGCTTCAGCGCCAAGTTCGCCTGGGTGGCCGACCGGTTCGGCGTCTCCTGGCAGCTTAACCTGCCCTGACGGTCAGCCGAGCAGCGCGGCCGGGTCGCGGGCGGGCGGGCCGGCGGGCCACCAGGTGTCGCCGCGCCGCTCGAAGGGGTACCACCGGCCGTCCCTGCCGTATCTGAGCTGGCGGTCGCCGATGGTCCAGCGGTTGCGGGCCGACTCCACCCCGGCGGGCGGCTCGCCCTCCCAGGCCGCGTCCAGCATGGCCCGCGCCCTGGCGAGGTCCTGCCGGGCGGGGGTCCACGCCGTCTCCAGCGCCTCCAGCCCGGCGGGTCCGCCGTGTCGCCAGGCCGCCACCTGGGCGTCGAGGCCGAGGTCGAGGCCGAACGCGGCGCTCATCCGTACCCGGTCCTGGTGTTCGGTCAGGGCCGGCAGGCGGCCGGAGACGAGCAGGTCGCGCGCCCGGGAGGCGGCGGAGGCGGCCAGCACCTCCAGCGCGGCCACGTCCACGCCGGGGGCGGGCTCCAGCCCGAGCGGCGCGTGGGGGGCGTCCAGCGGGGGCGGCTCGGGCAGCGGGGGCACCCCGCGCGCGAACGCCTCGCGCGCGGGCGTGCCCGGCAGCGTCCCGGCCCGCGCGCCCGCCGCGCCGCCAGCGCCCGCCGCGCCCTCAGCGCCCTCGGCGCTCTCGCTCCGCGCGCCCGTCGTGCCCGGGATGTCTCGTTGGTGGAGCGCCTCGATCAGCTCCTGCTCGCCCCGGCCGCGTAGCAGCAGCAGGACGAAGGGGTCGGCGTCGAGGAGCCAGGAGGCCTGGTAGCAGAGGGCGGCCGCGTGCCGGCACGCCCAGTCGGGGCATGAGCATTCCGGTTCCAGGTCGCCGACGGCGGGCAGCAGCGGCACGCCGGCGGCCTCGGCGGCCCGTACCAGGTCGTGCGGCATGTCGCGGTCGAGCAGGGCGGCGATGTGCCCGGCCTTGGCCGCCACCTGGTCCAGGAAGCGGTCCCATGCGGCGTCGGAGAGCTGCTCGACCCGCACGACCGTGTCGTGCTCGTGCTCGGCGACGGCGGCGAGCCGCCCGGGGCTGACGGTGATGGGCCCGAGCTGCCCGGTCTTGGCGTAGGCGCGGCCCCGCTGGAGGAGCCCCTGGTCGAGCGAGGTGTCGGCGAGGGCCTTGAGCCAGGCCTGGCCCCACCAGGTGGTGGCGAAGCGGGCGCCGGCGCGCTGGCGGGGGAAGGCGGGGAAGCCGCGGGCGGCGGTCATCTCAGCTCCACGAGGGTGGCGAGCTCGGCGTCGGTCAGTTCGGTCAGGGCCGCTTCGCCGGAGGCGAGCACGGCGTCGGCGAGTTGGCGTTTGGCGGCGAGCATCAGGGCGATCCGGTCCTCGATGGTGCCTTCGGTGATCAGCCGGTGGACCTGGACGGGCCTGGTCTGGCCGATGCGGTGGGCGCGGTCGGTGGCCTGGTCCTCGACGGCGGGGTTCCACCAGCGGTCGTAGTGGATGACGTGGTCGGCGCGGGTGAGGTTGAGCCCGGTGCCGGCGGCTTTGAGCGACAGCAGGAACACCGGCGTCTCGCCGTCCTGGAAGCGGCGGACCATCTCCTCGCGGCGGGCGACCGGGGTGCCGCCGTGCAGCAGCTGGCTGGGGACGCCGCGGGCGGCCAGGTGGTGGGCGATCAGCCTGGCCATGGTCACGTACTGGGTGAAGACCAGCACCGCGCCGTCCTCGGCGACGATGGTGTCGACCAGTTCGTCGAGCAGTTCGAGCTTGCCGGAGCGGCCGGTCAGCCGGGGCGCGGTCTCGTGCAGATACTGGGCGGGGTGGTTGCAGATCTGTTTGAGCCCGGTGAGCAGTTTGACGATCAGGCCGCGCCTGGCCATGCCGCCGGCGCCCTCGATCCGCGTCATCATCTCGCGCACGACGGCCTCGTACAGGCCGGCCTGCTCGGTGGTGAGGGCGACCGGCCGGTCGGTCTCGGTCTTGGGCGGCAGCTCGGGCGCGATGCCGGGGTCGGACTTGCGGCGGCGCAGCAGGAACGGCCGCACCAGCCGCGACAGCCGGTCGGCGGTCCCGGTGTCGCCGGACTCGATCGGCCCGGCCCAGCGGGCGCGGAACCGGGGCAGCGTGCCGAGCAGGCCGGGCGTGGTCCAGTCGAGGATGGCCCACAGCTCCGACAGGTTGTTCTCGACGGGGGTGCCGGTGAGGGCGACGCGGGCGGCGGCGGGGATCTCGCGCAGCGCCCCGGCGGTGCCGGAGGCGGGGTTCTTGACGTGCTGGGCCTCGTCGGCGACGACCAGGTCCCACGGGTGGGCGGCCAGGCGGGCGGCGTCGCGCCGCATGGTGGCGTACGTGGTGAGCACGAATCCTTCGTCGGCCAGGGTGCGGGCGGAGCCGTGGTAGCGGCGTACCGGCACGCCGGGGGCGAACCTGGTGATCTCCCGCTCCCAGTTGCCCAGCAGCGACGCCGGGCACACGACGAGCGTGGGCCCGCCGCCGCGGTGCACGTGCAGGGCGATGAGGGTGATGGTCTTGCCCAGGCCCATGTCGTCGGCCAGGCAGGCGCCGAGCCCGAGCGAGGTCATCCTGGCCAGCCAGCGCAGGCCCTGCAGCTGGTAGTCGCGGAGTGTGGCGGCCAGGCCGGGCGGCGGGGCGAGGTCCTCCGGTTCGGCCAGCCGGTCGCGCAGCTCGCTCAGCCACGCGCCGGGTTCGACCGGCACCTGTTCGCCGTCGGCCTCGACGGTGCCGGTGAGCGCGGCGGCGAGCGCGTCCACGGGGGTGAGCGGCTTGAGCTCGCGCAGGCGTGCCTTGCGCGCCAGGTCGGGGTCGATGAGCACCCACTGGTCGCGCAGCCGTACGACGGGCCGGTGCGTCTCGGCGAGGTGGTCCATCTCGGCGGCGGTGAGCCGCTCGCCGCCGAGGGCGAGCTGCCAGTCGAAGGCGACCAGGTGGTGGCCGCCGAGGAACGAGGGCAGGTCGGACGGGGCCGCGTCGCGCTCGCCGATCGCGGCGCGGGCGCTCAGTCCGCGTACGAGGGAGCGCGGCCAGTGGACCTCGGTCCCGGCGGCGGTGAGCCGTTCGGCGGCTCCGGCCAGCAGGTCGCCGACGTCCTCGTCGGTCAGCGGCAGTTCGTCGGGGACGGGGCTGTCGAGCAGCGCCGCCAGGCGGGGCCAGGCGCGGGCGGCCCGGCGCAGGGCGATGGTCGTCTCGATCCTGGCCCGGCCGCCGAACCCGGGGTCGCGGCCCTGCCACAGGTCGGCGGCGTCCACCACGAGCGACGGGCCGGCCAGGCTGTGCACCTGCACCACGGCGCGGTACTCGCCCGCGGCCACGTCGTCGGCCTCGATCCGCAGGGACACCCGCACGCCGGCGTCGAGGTCGGCGGAGACGTCCTCGGCCCAGCGGCGCAGCTTCGGCACCTTGACGGGGCGTACGGCGGCGAACGCGGTGGTGCCGGTCGCCTTGACGGCGCCGGGTGAGCGCGGCATGCCGTCGGCCACGGCGTCCAGGAACGCCCGCACCAGCGTCTCGGCGTCGGCCAGCACGGGTCCGGCGTCGCCGTGGTCCTCGCCGAGGGGGACGGCGCGGGCGGAGGCCGGCATGGCGTCGGCGAGTTCGCGGATGCGCTGGACGTCGGCGGCGTCGAAGGGTCCGGCGCGCCAGGCGTCGTGGCCGGCCGCGGTCACCGTGGGGCGGATGCGGCCGCGGGTGACCAGCTGGAGCGCCACCAGCGCCGCCGCGCCCCAGAAGCGGGCCGCGGGGTGGGCCGAGGCATCGGTGCGGGCTCTGGCCAGGGCGGCGACGGCCTCGGCCACGGGCGTCCTGGTGGCGGCCGCCTCGCGTACGCGGATGCCCTCGTCATAGGGTTCGGCGACGGTGACGGTGTCCGCGCCCGCCGGTCCGAGGAAGGCCATGTGGCCCGCTCTGGGAGGTTCGCCGGGCTCGAAGACGACCGCGTTCCGTACCGATTCCTGTCCGCCTGTCACAACCGTACAGTGTACGGTACGCGGGGGTGTGGTTTCCCACACCTGAACACGGAAGCCCGCCTCATCAACGGGACCACCCGATCTTCCGTACCCTTGGCGCATGGTTGATTGGGTTGTGCAGTTGATGGAGCTCCTGGGCGCGCCTGGAGCAGGTGTGGCGGTGGCGGCGGAGAACCTGTTCCCGCCGATTCCGAGTGAGGTGATCCTGCCGCTTGCGGGCTTCACGGCCAGCCGGGGCAACATGGGCCTGGTCGACGCTCTCGTCTGGACCACGGTCGGTTCGGTCGTCGGCGCGCTGGCGCTCTACTGGGTGGGCGCGCTGCTCGGTCGCGAGCGGGTGCTGGCGATCGCCGCGAAGATGCCGCTGGTGAAGGTCTCCGACATCGAGAAGACGGAGTCGTGGTTCCTCAAGCACGGCAAGGCGACGGTGTTCTTCGGCCGGTTCATTCCGATTTTCCGCAGTCTGATCTCGGTGCCCGCCGGGGTGGAGCGGATGCCGGTGCTGCAGTTCACTCTGCTCACGGCGGCCGGCAGCGGCATCTGGAACACCACCTTCGTGCTGGCCGGCTACTACCTGGGCAAGCAGTGGCGTCTGGTCGAGACGTACATGGGGGTGGCCTCCAAGGTGGTGCTCGGCCTGGTCCTGCTCGCGGTGGTGGTCTTCGTGGTGGTGCGGCTGAGCGAGCGGCGCAAGGGACGCCATGCGCTTCGCCGCTGAGGGGGCGCGGGTGCTCGGCGCGGTCGTGCTGGGTGCGCTGACCGCGCCGGTGGAGGCGGTGTTCCTGCTGGTGACGCTGCCGTTCGCGGGCGGCACGGCCGGGGCCGCGCGGTGGCTGGCCCGGTGGGAGGCGCGCCGCCTGCTGCTGGATCCCGCCGTCCTGGACCGCGCGAGCCTGGATCCCCCGGACGCGGGCGGGGACGGCTCGCGGGCGCGGCTGTTCCTGGCCGCGCGGGTGCCGCTGGGGCTGCTCGGCGCGCTGGTGCTCGTGCTGCTGGTGTTCGGCGCCTGGCAGGCGGGCCAGTTGGCCTGGGCGTGGGTCCTGGACGAGGCGTACGACGGGATGTCGCGTTCGGTGCCGCTGGGGCTCTACACCTTCACGCTGGGCGGCGTGCTGCTGTTCCTCGCGCTGACGGGACTGGCGGGGGTGCACGTGCTGGAGCGGCGGCTGGCCGTTCGGATGCTGGGCCCCGACCGTACCGAGGCGCTGGAGCGCCGGATCGTCCAGCTGTCGGAGAGCCGGGCCGGCATCGTGGCGGCGGTCGACTCCGAGCGGCGCCGGATCGAGCGTGACCTGCACGACGGGCTGCAGCAGCGGCTGGTGGCGCTGTCGATGCTGATCGGCCGGGCGCGGCGCGGCCATCCGGCTCTGATGGACCAGGCGCACGTCGAGGCGCAGCAGGCGCTGGGCGAGCTGCGGGAGGTGGCCTGGCGGGTGTATCCGAGCGGGCTGGACGCGCTCGGGCTGCAGGAGGCGCTGGCCGGGGTGGCCGAGCGGTCCGAGGTGCCGGTCACCGTGGCGTGTGACCTGCCGGGGCGGCCGCCGCCCGCGGTGGAGACGGCGGCGTACTTCGTGGTGAGCGAGGCCGTCACGAACGCCAACAAGCACGCCGGGGCCGGTCGGGTCGAGGTCGCGCTGCGGATGGAGGCTGCGGCGCTGGTGGTGTCGGTGCGTGACGACGGGGTGGGCGGCGCGGGCGCGTCCGGTGGCGGGCTGTCGGGGCTGCGGCGCCGGGTGGCTGCGCTGGACGGCGGTTTCGCGGTGGACAGCCCGCCCGGCGGGCCGACGGTGATCAGGGCGGAGCTGCCGTGCGGGTGATCCTGGCGGAGGATTCGACGCTGCTGCGCGAGGGCCTGGTCCGGCTGCTGCTGGAGGAGGGGCACGAGGTGCCGGCGGCGGTGGGCGACGGTGAGGCGCTGGTGGCGGCGGTGGCCGCGCATCTGCCGGACGCGGTGGTGGTGGACGTGCGGATGCCGCCGACGCACACCGACGAGGGGCTGCGCGCGGCCCTGGAGATCAGGCGGCGCTGGCCGGGGGTGAAGGTGCTGGTGCTGTCGCAGTACGTGGAGAAGCGGTACGCGACCGAGCTGATGAGCTCGGACGTGTCGGGCGTCGGTTACCTGCTGAAGGACCGGGTGGCGCAGGTCGCCGACTTCCTGGACGCGCTGGAGCGGGTGGGCGCGGGCGGCGCGGCGTTCGATCCCGAGGTGGTGCGGCAGTTGCTGGCCCGCACCAGTCAGGTGGATCCGCTGGCCAGGCTGACGGCGCGGGAGCGCGAGGTGCTGGAACTGATGGCGCAGGGGCTGACGAACGCCTCGATCGCGCAGGCGCTGCACGTGTCGCAGAGCGCGGTGGAGAAGCACGTGAACGCGCTGTTCGACAAGCTGGACCTGTCGCACGTCACCGGTTACAGCCGGCGGATGCTGGCGGTGCTCCGCTTCCTCGGTTCCTGATTTTTCTGGACGTATCACCCTCCTAGGTGACCTGCGGCCCGCCTTGACAAATTTATTTGTCGGTGGGACGGTGGAGCCACACCCCGAAACGAGGAGTCAACGATGCGGAAGATCGTCGCAGGGCTGTTCATCTCGCTCGACGGCGTCGTGGAGTCGCCGGAGAAGTGGCATTTCCCGTACTACGACGAGGACATGGGCCGGTCGGTCGACACGCTCATGCGGCGCTGCGAGGCCATGCTGCTGGGCCGCAACACCTACGAGACGTTCGCCTCCCACTGGCCTCACCAGGATCCGGACGACCCGCTGGCCGCCATGATGAACGGCCGCGCCAAGTACGTGGTCTCCTCCACGCTCACCGACCCCGCCTGGCAGAACACCACGGTGATCGCCGCCGGTGACGTGGCCGCGCTCAAGGAGGGGCCGGGCGGCGACCTGGGCATGAGCGGCAGCCCCACCCTGGTGGTGTCGCTGCTGCAGGAGGGCCTGCTGGACGAGCTGCACCTGCTGGTGCACCCGGTGGTCGTCGGCAGCGGGCAGAGGCTGTTCGAGGAGGGCGCGGGGCACATCCCGCTCAAGCTCACCAAGTCCGAGACGTTCGGCACCGGCGTGCTGGACCTGACCTACGGGAGGGCCTGACCATGGCCGCCAAGACCGTCGCAGAGAAGCTGCTCGTCAAGCCGGGCGGCACCGTGTGGATCTCCGCGGGGGAGCACCGGCCGCTCGTCGGCCCCCTGCCGGAGGGCGCGGACTACGTCGAGGACCTGGGCGAGGCTGCGGTGGGGGTGTTCTTCGCCGCCGACGCGGCCTCGGCCCGCGGCCTGCTGGACGGGCAGCGCGACCGGCTGACCGGCCCGCCGGTGCTCTGGGTCGCCTATCCGAAGGGCGGCAAGTCCGACGTCAACCGTGACACGCTCTGGCCCATCGTGGGCGAGTTCGGTCTGCGCCCGAACGGCCAGGTGGCGGTGGACGAGACGTGGTCGGCGCTGCGTTTCCGCCCGCTGAAGGAGGGCGAGCCGCCTTTCACCGGCGGCGCGTCCCGATAGACCGGGTCTCAACCGCCGGAAAGATACTCGTGCAGGCGTGCGGCGGCCGCCAGCATGGCGGTGGCGCGCTCGGTCAGCTCCTGGCGGCGGCGGGCGATGGCGGCGCGCAGGGCGTCGCTGCTGCCGGTGCGGCGCAGCCCGTCGAGGACGGGCCTGATCTGCGGGAACGGGTGGCGGGCCTGCCGCAGCATGAAGATCATCCGTGCGTCGCGGACGTCGGCCGGCCCGTAGAGGCGGTAGCCGGTGGCCGGGTCGCGGCGGGGCGCCAGCAGCCCCGCCGACTCCCACACGCGCAGGGCCGAGGTCCGCACCCCCAGCCGGGCGGCGACCTCGCCGATGCGCAGGCTGCCCCGGAAGGCTCCTTCCTCGTGGCCCGCCGTCTCCAGCGCCCGCCCTGCCGACTCCAGGGCCGCGCGCCGGCCGTGCAGCTCGGCGTGGCCGGCGTCGACGAGTTCGAGGGCGCGCGGCACGTCGCCGGCGTGCACGGCCCGCATGATCTGGCGGGCGGCGTCCCAGCCGTGGCCGGCGGCCAGCGCCCGGTAGGTGAGCAGCGCCTGCCGGTGGCGGGCGTCGAAGCGGCGGTAGCCGGCGGGCGTGCGCGGGGTGGGCGGCAGGACGCCGTCGTCGGCGTAGTTGCGGATCTGCTGGGTCGACAGGCCCGCGGCGCGCGCCAGATCGATGGGCCGCACGGGCGCCCGCCTTCCACAAACAGGGGTTACGTCGCACTTTAAGGTTATCGACGCCTCCTCCAGGCCACGACCGTGAAACCTTACACTTGCAACTTCAATGACAGACTTGATGGCATGACTATCGCCGACGATCTACGAAAGTCTGATTACCGCGCCGCCGACGGCCACGACCACATCCAGGTGCGCGGCGCCCGGGAGAACAACCTGGCCGGGATCTCCCTCGACATCCCGAAGCGGCGGCTCAGCGTGTTCACCGGGGTGTCCGGCTCCGGCAAGTCGTCGCTGGTCTTCGACACCATCGCCGCCGAGTCGCGGCGGCTGATCAACGAGACGTACACCGCGTTCATCCAGGGGTTCATGCCGCCGCTGAACCGGCCGGACGTGGACGCGCTGCACAACCTGAGCGCGGCGATCATCGTCGACCAGGAGCGGATGGGCGCCAACGCCCGCTCCACGGTCGGCACCGCGACCGACACGTACACGATGCTGCGGATCGTCTTCAGCCGGATCGGCACCCCGCACGTGGGCCCGGCCTACGCCTTCAGCTTCAACACCCCGCAGGGCATGTGCCCCGAGTGCGAGGGCCTGGGCCAGATCACCGACATCGACGTGGACGAGCTGGTGGACCGGGAGCTGTCGCTGAACGAGGGCGCGATCAAGGCGCCCGGGTTCCCGGTCGACTCGTGGTACTGGCAGGTGATGGCGAACTCGGGCTTCTACGACCCGGCGGTCAAGCTGAAGGACTTCACCCCCCAGCAGTGGGAGGACTTCCTGCACAAGCCGACCACCAAGGTGAAGGTCGGCTCCAGCAACCTCACCTACGAGGGGCTCGTGGTCCGGGTGCGCAAGCAGTACCTGGGCAAGGACCGCGAGTCGCTGAAGGGGCAGGCCCGCGCGTTCGCCGACCGGGCGGTCAAGCTGATGCGCTGCCAGGCCTGCGACGGCACCCGGATCAACGAGGCGGCCCGCTCGGCGCGGATCGGCGGGCGCGACATCGCCGAGTGCTCGGCCATGCAGATCAACGACCTGGCCGGCTTCCTGCGCGGCATCGGCGACCCCGCGGTGGGCCCGGTGCTGGACAACCTGCGGGCCACGCTCGACTCGCTGGTGGAGATCGGGCTGGGCTATCTGAGCCTGGACCGGGAGTCGGGCACGCTGTCCGGCGGCGAGGCGCAGCGGGTCAAGATGGTCCGCCACCTCAACTCCAGCCTGAGCGA
Organism: Nonomuraea sp. NPDC049486; assembly: GCF_040676925.1. Classification (NCBI taxonomy): domain Bacteria; kingdom Bacillati; phylum Actinomycetota; class Actinomycetes; order Streptosporangiales; family Streptosporangiaceae; genus Nonomuraea; species Nonomuraea sp. NPDC049486. The sequence continues at coordinate 14,237 of NZ_JBFAPV010000019.1, read as the reverse complement.
CGCCACCTACGTCTTCGACGAGCCGACCGCCGGGCTGCACCCGCACGACATCCAGCGGATGAACGAGCTGCTGATCAAACTGCGCGACAAGGGCAACACCGTGCTGGTGGTGGAGCACAAGCCGGAGATGATCGCCATCGCCGACTTCGTGGCCGACCTGGGGCCGGGCGCCGGCGCGCAGGGCGGCACGCTCTGCTACGCCGGCGACCTGGAGGGGCTGCGCGCCTCCGGCACCCTCACCGGCCGCTACCTGGACCACCGGGTGACGCTGCGGGAGAAGGTGCGCGAGCCGGCCGGGTGGCTGCCGATCCGCGGCGCGACCCTGCACAACCTGCAAGGTGTGGACGCCGACCTCCCGCTGGGGGTGCTGACCGTGGTCACCGGGGTGGCCGGGTCGGGCAAGAGCTCGCTCATCCACGGTTACGTCGCCGGCCGCGAGGGCGTGGTGGTGGCCGACCAGTCGCCGATCCGCGGGTCGCGGCGGAGCAATCCGGCCACGTACACGGGGCTGCTCGACCCGATCCGGGCGGCGTTCGCCAAGGCCAACGGGGTCAAGCCGGCGCTGTTCTCGGCCAATTCCGAGGGGGCCTGCCAGGCGTGCAAGGGCATCGGCCTGATCTACACCGACCTGGCGATGATGGCCGGGGTGGCGACGGTGTGCGAGGAGTGCGAGGGCAGGCGGTTCACGCCGCAGGTGCTGGCCTACCGGTTGCGCGGCAAGAACATCAGCGAGGTGCTGGAGATGCCGGTGGCCGAGGCGGCCGGGTTCTTCACCAGCGGCCCGGCCAAGGTCATCCTGGACCGGCTGGAGGCGGTCGGGCTGGGCTATCTGGGCCTGGGCCAGCCGCTGACGACGCTGTCGGGCGGTGAGCGGCAGCGCCTGAAGCTGGCGGTGCACATGGCCAGGAACGGCTCCACCTACGTGCTGGACGAGCCGACGACGGGCCTGCACCTGGCGGACGTCGACCATCTGCTGGGCCTGCTGGACCGGCTGGTGGACGACGGCAACACGGTGATCGTGATCGAGCACCACCAGGCGGTGATGGCGCACGCCGACTGGATCGTCGACCTGGGGCCGGGCGCCGGTCACGACGGCGGCCGGGTGGTCTTCGCGGGCACGCCCGCCGACCTGGTGGACTCGGGCGACACGCTGACGGCCCGCCACCTGCGCGCCTACGTGGGCCGGTAGCGCGTCACGTTCTCCCTCCGGGGCGTGTCATGGTGGTGACCGCATCAGTGCCACATGTGACAGCAAAGGACTCGAGAATGCCTCGTACGCCGGCGGAACGGTTGAAGGACACCCTGTCCCGGCTGGAGAAGGACGTGGACGCGTGGGTGGCCACGGCGGGGGAGGGGCCGTGCATGGTGCCGCTGTCGTTCCTGTGGGACGGTGAGACGCTGCTGATCTCCACGGCGGCGCGGACGCCGACGGCGCGCAACCTGGTGGCCGACGGCCGGGTGCGCGTCGGCGTGGGGCTGACGCGCGACGTGGTGCTCATCGAGGGGACGGCCGAGGCGGTCCGGCCGCAGGAGCTGCCGGAGGCGACGGGTGACGCGTTCGCCGCCAAGACCGGCTTCGACCCTCGCGCGCTCTCGTCCCCGTACCTGTATTTCCGGATCCGCCCGGTCTGGGTGCAGGCGTGGCGGGAGGAGGACGAGCTGGCGGGCCGCGACCTCATGCGTGACGGCGAGTGGCTGGACGCCTAGCAGGCGTCACCGCACGCGGAGCCGCGCCAGGTGGTAGTCGAGCGACGCGGTGACCTCTTCGGGGGTGTAGTGGCCGACCAGGGTGGCGTTCACGATGCCCTGTTCACGATGCCCTGGGCGAAGGCGTACAGGATGCTCGCCTCCTTGGCGGCGTCCGGCAGCCGTTCTGTGCCGCCGGGCTGGCGGCGCTGGGCGTGGCGCCGGCCGCGATCCCGTGGCGCCGCCTGACGCCCGCACGGCTGGCCGCCGCGCTCACCACCGCGGTCACCGACCCGGCCCATCGGCCCGGGCCCTGTCGGTCCGGGTCGCGGCGGAGGATGGCGTGGCGCCCGTCGTCGAGGCGGTGAACCGGCGCGGATGTTCGAGCCGGTGAGCGCGGGGCAGGACCTCTGAGGTGACCTGTCACGTGTACGCGGCCGCGCGGGTGTTCGTGCCGGCGCCGCCGGAGCGGGTGTTCGCGCTCGTGACGGACTGGCCGCGGCACCGGGAGTGGATGGTGCTGACGTCGGCGTGGGAGGCCGGCGACCGGGTGGAGGCGTTCACCGGGATCGGCCGGCTGGGTTTCCTGGACGTGATGACGATCACCCGGTGGGAGCCGCCCCACGTGGTGGAGATGCGGCATGTGGGGCGGCTGGTGCGCGGCGACGGGGTGATCCGGGTGCGGGCGTGCGCGGGCGGCAGCCGGGTGATCTGGGCCGAGCGGCTGCGGCCTCCGCTGGGGCCGGTGGGGTGGCTGCTGTGGCCGGTGGCCCGGCCGGTGGTGAACGCGCTGGCCCGGTTGTCGCTGCGCCGGCTGGCCCGGCTGCTCACCTGACGACCCCGGCCCTGACGGCTCACCACCGGCCGGTGTTCAGGTGGCGGGCTCGCCGAACCAGCGGGACAGGTGGTGGTCCAGGTCCTGCTGGTCGTCGCCGATCCAGGCGACGTGGCCGTCGGGGCGTAGCAGGACGCACGGGACGTCCACGCCCGCGGAGGCGTCCGCGAGGTGATCGACCCGGTCCGCCCAGCCGCCGGCGGTCAGGCGTCCGGTGCGGTCCAGCAGCAGGCCGCGGCCGCGGTGCAGCAGAGCGTAGAGGCGGCCGTTCTTCACCTCGACGTCGGGCAGGCGGCGGCCGAGCAGGCCGGGCCCTTCGCCGAAGTCGTAGCGGACGCCGATCGCGGTGATCTTCTCGGTCAGATGGCGGTTCACCTCGTCGAAGTCCATCAGTTCGGTGAGCAGCCTGCGCACGGCCCGCGGGCCCGGTTCGGGGGACAGCAGTTCCATCTGGGCGCGGGTGTTGTCCAGCACGTCCGCGGCGACCGGGTGACGTTCGGCCTGGTAGGTGTCCAGCAGTGTTCCTGGGGCCCAGCCGCGGATCTGTGCGGCCAGTTTCCAGCCGAGGTTGAACGCGTCCTGGACGCCCAGGTTGAGGCCCTGCCCGCCGATGGGCGGATGGATGTGCGCGGCGTCGCCGGCCAGGAGCACCCGCCCGACGCGGTAGCGTTCGGCCAGCCGGGTGGCGTCCCCGAAGCGGGACATCCAGCGCGGGGAGTGCACGCCGAAGTCGGTTCCGGCGATGGCGCGCAACTGCTGCCGGAAATCCTCCAGGGTGGGCGGTTCCGCGCGGTCGCCGGCTCCCGCGGCGGGCACCACGACGCTGTAGACGGGTTCGCCGAAGGGCCGGAGCCAGAACGGCCGGTGGGTCTGGCCGACCTCGGCCACCTTGGCGGCGATCTCCTCCCGCGGCACGCCCACTTCCATCTCGCCCATCAGCGTCTCGGTCCGCGAGGGCTCGCCGGGGAAGCCGACGCCGAGCAGTTTGCGCACAGTGCTGCGCGCGCCGTCACAGCCGACGAGGTAGCGCGAACGCAGCCGTTCCCCGCCGGCCAGCTCGACGGTCACGCCCTCGTCGTCCTGCTCGAATCCGGCCACCGCGCGACCGCGCCGGACCTGCGCGCCCCGTGCGGCCGCGTGCTCCTCGAGCAGGCGCTCGATGACCGGCTGCGGGATGCCCAGCAGATAGGCGTAGGCGGAATCCAGGCCCTGGGGCGGGGGTTTGGGGATGGCGGCGAAGAAACCGCCGGCCGGACGCTGCCGCCCGTGCGGGAGGACGCGGTCCAGCAGTCCGCGCATCGCCATCAGTTCGAGACTGCGCATGTGCAGACCGACGACGCGGACGAACGACGCGGGCTCGGTCCTCTTGTCCAGGACGAGTACCCGTACGTCGTGCAGCCGCAGCTCGGCGGCCAGCATCGCGCCGGTCGGCCCGCACCCGGCGATGATCACATCGTGGGTGAGGGGCGCGCGCCCGGCGCCGGTGACCTGCTGAGAGTGCATAGGTGTCGCCTTTCGGGAGTGCCTTGTCAGCGAGGCGCTCCCGGCGGCCCCTACCTCGGTCGCCCGGCCGTGAAGGGAAGGGGGAGCACCCACATCGCTACAGCGTTCATGGGTCTCACCTCCTCGGGCGGCGTCACGGTCAGCCGCAAACTACAAGCCCGGGCACCCTCCCGTCCAACCCTTTCCCGATGGGCCGGAACTGTCGGCCGCGGTTCCTAGGATCACTGTCCGCGGGCGAATCCCCGCGGGAAGCGGAGAGACCATGGCCATGACGCTGCGATCGTTCAGGGACACCGTGGACACCTATCACGGCGGTTTCCAGCTCGACGACCTGTACGGCGTCGTGGAAGGCCCGTCGCTGTCCGACGGCGTCCTGGAGACCGCGGGCGGCTGGATGCGCGTCGAGAGCGGCGTCCGCCACGGCAGAGCGGACGTCCGCCTGGAAATCTGGGACTCCGACCCGCCGCCCGCCCCCGCCCCGTGGACGGCGGCGGGGGAGAGCGCCTACCTGAGCGCCGGCGGCATCGTGACGATGGGCGACGACGAGGGCGAGCGTTCCCTCGGCGCGCTCGTGCTGGGTCCGCCCTGCTTCCTGTACGGTGTGCGCGCTCATCGCGTGCCCCCGGCCAGGGGCGGCGACGGCGACTTCTGGGAGGACCCCCGGCAGGCCCACGTGCTGTTACGGTTCTGGCCGCTGCGCGACGTCTTCGACCCGGCACTGCACGCGCGCCCCGCGGGGCTGCGCGAGGACGCGGCGGCGCTGCCCTCCGGTTACGTCCCGTCGATGGACTGGCCTGTCCTGCGCGAGCGTACGGCCCCGCCGCCCCGGGACGGATCCGGGCCCGATGTGACCGGCGACCCCTACCCGTGGCGGACCCTCGCGCGGCACCGGTGCCGCACCCGGATCCGCCACGACCTCGACCCCGCGGGCGCGCCGGTCTCCACCGTCCGCAGGCAGGATCTGGCCGCCTCCCGGCCGCCGGATCCCGGGACGTCCCACCGTGTCACCGTTGCTGGCCGGGCGATCGTCACCGTCCTGGCCGCGGACGGCGATCTGCTCACCGTCCGCGACGCGACCCGCGCCGAGTCCGCCCGCGTCGTGGCCGCGGAGCGGGCCCGTCCGGCATGAGGGGCGACGACCGGAGGGTCAGGCGGCCCTGCTGTGGCGGTGGACGAAGCCGGTGATGAGGGCGGCGACCTCGGCGGGCCGTTCGGCGACCATGCCGTGCCCGGCGTCGATCTCGCGGACCTCGATGGCGGGCCGTTCGGCGGCCAGGGCGGCGAGGTCGCGGCGCAGCCCGGCCCGGTAGGCGTCCATGAGCGGGACCAGGGGCGGCGGGACGGGCGGGTTGCGGGTGGCGTTGACGATGAGGAACGGGCCGGTGAGGCGGCGGAAGACGGGCAGCGCGTCGGCGAACTCGGGCAGTTCGCGCAGCGCGGAGGTGACGCCGGGGCCGGGCCGCAGCAGGAAGCCGCCGTCGTGGGGGCGCAGGTTGCGCCGCACCGACTCCTCCCACTCGTCGGGGTCGGCGTTCTGGGCGGCGGCGAAGGCGCGCTGCCCGTCGAGGAAGGTCTCGGCCTGCGCGGCGGTCATCGGCGCGGCCGCCGCCTCGGCCTGCCGGCTGAACATCTCGTGCAGCGTGGCCAGGCCGGCCGTCACCTGCCCGGCGTCCAGGCCGGCGTAGTTGGCGGGGTGGGTCTCGGCGGCGCGGTGGCCGTCGAGGCTGACGGCGGCGGGGCAGGCGGGGTGGCGGGCGGCCCACAGGCCGGCGAGCATGCCGCCCAGGCTGTGGCCCGCCACGGCGGGCTCGCCGAGGCCGAGCGCGGCCACGACGTGTTCCAGGTCGTCCAGGACGGCCTTCCACGTCCACGGGCCGTCGCCGGAGCGGCCGTGGCCGCGCAGGTCGACCGCCACCGCGCGCACCCCGCTCAGATGGGGGGCCACCTGCCGCCAGTTGAGGAGGTTGCCGCCGGCTCCGTGGAGCAGCAGCAGCGGCGGGCCGTCGCCGCCGTGGTCGTGGACGGCGATCGGGATGTCGCCGTCAAGGATGGTCTCCATGCGCCCCTCCGGGGTCGAGTCGTTCGCGGACCGAGCGCGTGGCGACACCCCCGTCCGGGTGCTGCTGGAGCTTCCCGCGCCGCACCAGGTCGTGGACGCCCTGGCGGGTGATGCCGAGCATCGCCCCGGCGACCGCGTACGGGACGCGGTCGGCGGAGGGATGGCCGACGCGCCGGGCGATCGCCCGGCCCAGAGGGGTGCGCCACCACTCGAGCGGCGGGTCGAAGGCGGCGTCGCCGGGGTAGAGGACCGCGATCAGCCGCGCGCCGGTGTGGACGGCGCGCGGCCGGTCGGGCCCGAGCAGGTCGGCCGCCCAGGTGGCGGCGTCGTGCCGCGCCTTCGCGCGCAGCTCTTCCAGGGCCCCCGACGCGCCGTCGCCGAGCAGGATCTCCAGCGGGTCGAGCAGTCTGCTGCTGACCAGCCGGAGGATGTCCTGTTCGAGCGCGCCTTGCTCGTCGTGGGTCACGCCACCTCCCGCCACTACTTGACGTACCATAGCAAGTACTTTACGTCTGACGTCAAGTGGTGGGGGTGTGCCAGTCCCCGACACCACCCGGCACCGGCGCCCCCGGATCGTACGGCTCACGCGTGAACACGAACGTGTTCAGATCCAGATGATCCGGCCCCACCCGCAACGTCTCGCCCGCGTAGTAACCGTCCAGCCCCAGCCACGTGCCGTCGTCCTGCGGCACGAACCGCGACGCCCGCCCGCCACCGGACACCGGCCCCAGCGCCAGCCCCCGATCGGGCAGCAGCCGCAGCGTGTACGGCGCCGGACCCCAGTGCCACAACCCGGTCAGCGCCAGCAGATCCGGGTCGGCGGCACCCGGCACCCACTCCCGCGGCATCCGCGGCTCATGCTCCTCCAGGATGTCGAGCAGATCGAACAGCAACGTCCGCCCCACCCCCGACGTGGCGTTGGCCAGGAACAGCACCCCCGTCGCGGCGGCCGGATCGGCCCACACCGTCGCCAGGAACCCCGGCATCGACCCGGTGTGCCCGGCCAACCGGCGCCCGGCATGCCGCGTCAGCTGCAGCCCGAGCCCGTAACCGCCGGTCCAGGCGTCACCGTCGTCGACCGTCGCCGGCTCCCGCATCTCCGCCAGCGTGCCCTCCGCCAGCACCCCGCCGGTGTCACCGGCCACGAACGCCGCCCACCGCGCCAGATCACCGGCCGTCGACCACAGCTGCCCCGCCGGCCCCATCGCCCCATGATCATGCTCCGGCTCGGCCAGCAGCACGTCGGCGTACGGATGGACGGCGTAACCGACGGCGTGCGGCGGCCGCGGCCGCGGCGTCGTGTCACCCATGCCGAGCGGCTCCAGCACCTCCTCCCGCACCGCCTCCAGCCACGGCACCCCCCGCAGCCGGGCGACCAGCTCGCCGAGCAGCCCGTAACCGAGATTGGAGTAGTGGTAGCGCCGCCCCGGCCGATGCTTGACATGCGCCGGCCCGAGCCTGCCCAGCAGCTCGCCCGCCTCCACGCCCGGCGTGCGCTCCCACCAGTCGGTCGGCGGCTCGGCCGTCAGCCCGCCCGTGTGCGACAGCAGCTGCGCGACCGTGGCCTCCCCGGCCCGCACCCCCGGCAGATGCTTACCGACCGGATCGGCCAGATCGAGCAGGCCCTCGTCACGCATCCGCATGACGACCACCGCCACCATGCTCTTGGTGATCGACCCCAGCCGGTACTGCGTGCCCGGCGTCGGCTCGCCTCCCGGCGGACCGGCCGTCCGGCCGCGACCGCCCTGCCAGGCCACCTGCCCCTCACGCACCACCGCCGCCATGATCGAGGGGATCCGCGACTCGCTCTGTTCGACGGCCAGGCGGCGCATCAGCGCGCGGGCCGTCACCTGTCCCACCTGAGTCATGAACAGCAAGCCTAGGGGGTCAGCGCGGCTCGGCGGCGTCGAAGGCGTCCAGGATCAGCGCGCTGGCGTCCAGCCCCCGCGCCGTGGCGCCCAGCCGCGGCACCTCGATGGGCCCCGGCCAGGTGTGACCGCCGCCGCCGACCGTGTACAACCGGACGTCCGCCCCCGCCGCGCACCCGTCCCACGCACGCAGCTCGACCGACCGTACGGGAGAGCTCACCCGCGGCTCCGGGCAGCCGAGCGCCTCCGCCCACCCCTCGGCGCTCCGGCGCACCGGCGGCAGCTTCACCATGTCGGCCAGCTTGCGCAGGTCACCGGTGGCGTCCCGCAGCGGATGCCCGCCCCCGTACGGGACGGTCCGGTCGGCGGTGCCGTGGAAGGACACCAGCGTCACCGGCGGCGGCTCCGGGCACGGCCGCACCAGGCTCAGCCCGGCCACCGCCGCCACTCCGGCCAGCCGCCCATCCATCGAGCACGCCAGCGCCGCCGCCATCCCGCCCCCGTACGACAGCCCGGCCGCGAACTGGCGCCGCCGGTCCACGCACAACTCCTGCTCCAGCCGGTCCAGCAGCGCCCCCAGGAACCCGGTGTCGTCGGGCCCGAACCCGTTCGGCAGCGTCCAGGCGAGCCTGCCCTTGGCCACCTGCGGGGTGGCCACGACGTAGCCGCGCTCGGCGCCCACCCGCGGCAGCCGGCTGTAGGCGGCCTGCTCACGCGCGCTGGAACCCAGCCCGTGCAGGTTCAGCAGCACCGGATGCGGGCCGTCCCCCTCGGGCAGCGCCAGCAGGAACACCCGCTCCAGCCCGCCGAACTCGATCGTGTGCCGCCCCTCCGCGAGCCGCGGCCCGCCCGCGCAGCCGTCCGGCGGGGGAGCGGCGGTGGGGACGGCGGTGGGCGCGGCCGACGGCCGCTCCGGCGTCCGCCCGGAACAGCCGGCGGCCGTCACCACCACCAGCATCGCCGTCAGCAGCGCCACGCCGACGCCCCGCCCTCCGCCCATGGCACCTCCCGCCCTCCCCAGGCAGTCCGCGGGAGATCCCGTCAGGACACCAACCTCAGCCCCACCACACCCGCGACGATCAGCATCAGGCACACCAGCCGGGCGGCCGTGACCGCCTCACCGAGGAACACCATCCCGTACACCGCGGTGCAGACCGCGCCGATCCCCACCCACACCGCGTAACCCGTGCCGACCGGGATCGTCCGCAGCGCGTACCCCAGCCCCGCCATGCTGACCGCCAGCGCCGCCACGAACAGCAGCGCGGGACGCAACCGCGACAACCCCTGCGACGAAGCCAGAGCCGCCGCCCACACCGCTTCCAGCACCCCGGACACGACCAGCACGATCCACGCCACGACACGCACCTCCGCAGGAGAACAGACCAAGGTCCACGTCGTCTTGTCATGCCGGGTACGACGCGCTCGTCCGGGGCGTGACCCGCAGCGGGCAGCCACCCGCCACGCTACCAGCCGCCCCCCGCCGCGCCGGGGGAGGTGTCGCGGCGGTGAAGATCTGTCCTAGTCTCCTCCGTGTGGGCAGGCCTGAAGAGAGCCGGGACGGCGGCTCCAAAGACGTCGGCACCAACCTGAACGCCGTGCTCGAACGCATCACCTACGCCGACGAGGACAGCGGCTACACCATCGCGCGCGTCACCACCGGCCGCTCCGCCACCGAACTGCTCACCGTCGTCGGCCCCCTGCTCGGCGCCCAGGTGGGGGAGTCGCTCCGGCTGACCGGCCGCTGGACCTCCCACCCCCGCTACGGCCGCCAGTTCGAGGTCTGGTCCTACACCACCGTCCTGCCCGCCACCGTCCAGGGCATCCGCCGCTACCTCGGCTCCGGCCTCATCAAAGGCATCGGCCCCAAAATGGCCGAACGGATCGTCGACCACTTCGGCACCGCCACCCTCGACGTCATCGAGAAGGAACCCGCCCGCCTGACCGAAGTGCCCGGCCTCGGCCCCAAACGCACCCGCATGATCGCCGACGCCTGGGAAGAACAGAAGATCATCAAAGAGGTGATGGTGTTCCTCCAGGGCGTCGGCGTGTCCACCTCCATCGCCGTGCGCATCTTCAAGCAGTACGGCGAACGCAGCGTCGAAGTCGTGCGCACCGAACCGTACCGGCTGGCCGACGACGTGTGGGGGATCGGCTTCAAGACCGCCGACACCATCGCCCAGGCCGTCGGCATCCCGCACGACAGCCCCGAACGCGTCAAGGCCGGACTGCGCTACACCCTGTCCCAGGCCGCCGACGACGGCCACTGCTACCTGCCCGCCCCCAACCTGACCGCCGACGCCGTCAAGATCCTCGACGTGCCCGCCCCGCTCACCGCCACCTGCCTGGAAGAGCTCGCCGCCGCCGAAGGCGTCGTCCGCGAGCAGGTGCCCGCCGGCGACAACGACGTCCCCGCCGTCTACCTGCCGCCCTTCCACCGGGCCGAGCAGTCGCTGGCCGGCTCCCTGCTCGCCCTCCTGCACCACGGCCACGACCGGCTCAAGGCGTTCGCCGACGTCGACTGGGCCAAGGCCGAGACCTGGCTGCGCGAACGCACCGGCGCCGACCTCGCCGGCGAGCAGCGCCAGGCCGTCCGCCTGGCCCTCACCCACAAGGTCGCCGTGCTGACCGGCGGCCCCGGCTGCGGCAAGAGCTTCACCGTCCGCTCCATCGTCACCCTGGCCCGCGCCAAACGCGCCAAGGTCATCCTCGCCGCCCCCACCGGCCGCGCCGCCAAACGCCTGTCCGAGCTCACCGGCCACGAGGCCACCACCGTCCACCGGCTGCTGCAGCTGCGCCCCGGCGGCAACGCCGCCTACGACCGCGACAACCCCCTGGACGCCGACCTCGTCGTCGTCGACGAAGCCTCCATGCTGGACGTGCTGCTCGCCAACCGCCTCGTCAAGGCCGTCGCCCCCGGCGCCCACCTGCTGTTCGTCGGCGACGTCGACCAGCTGCCGTCCGTCGGCGCCGGCGAGGTCCTCAAAGACCTGCTCGCCGCCGCCGACATCCCCCGCGTACGGCTCACCCAGGTGTTCCGGCAGGCCGCCGAGTCCGGCGTCGTCGTCAACGCCCACCGCGTCAACTCCGGCCTGCAGCCCCAGCTCGCCGGCCTCGACGACTTCTTCCTCTTCCCCTGCGAGGAACCCGACGACATCGCCGCCCTGACCGTCGACGTGGCCGCCCGCCGCATCCCGCGCCGCTTCGGCCTCGACCCCCGCCGCGACATCCAGGTCCTGGCCCCGATGCACCGCGGCGCGGCCGGCGCCGGCGCACTCAACGCCGCCCTGCAGGAAGCCCTCACCCCCGCCCGCGACGGCGCCCCCGAACGCCGCCACGGCGGCCGCGTCTTCCGCGTCGGCGACAAGGTCACCCAGCTGCGCAACAACTACGACAAGGGCGCCGCCGGCGTGTTCAACGGCACCGTCGGCGTCGTCGCCGACATCCGGCCCGACGACCACGCGCTCACCGTCCTGACCGACGAGGACGAACGCGTCGACTACGCCTTCGACGAACTCGACGAGCTCGCCCACGCCTACGCCGTGTCCATCCACCGCTCCCAGGGCAGCGAATACCCCGCCGTGGTCATCCCGCTGGCCACCAGCGCCTGGATGATGCTGCAGCGCAACCTCCTCTACACCGCCATCACCCGCGCCAAGAAGCTCGTCGTCATCGTCGGCTCCCGCCGCGCCCTGGCCCAGGCCGTCCGCACCCGCGGCGCCGGCCGCCGCCACACCGGCCTCACCCACCGCCTCACCCGCCGCGACTGACCCCGTACGGCCCGGCCGCGAGTTTTTCCCTCCACCCGGCGGCGCGCTGACCAGCGACTCACCGCCAGAAGTGATCGAAATGTGACTGAACTCTCCGAAACCAACGCTCGTCTTACATGCAGGAGCATTAAGGTCTTTTAGTGCAGTGCATGTAAGTGGGGAGAGGTTCACTTGACCATCACAACACCCTGGAGGAAGACCGCCACAGGGGTCGCCCTGCTCGCCGCCGCGACCCTGACCGCCTCCTGCTCCGCCGCCGGCGGCACCACCCCGGCAGCCTCCGAGGCCACCACCTCCGCCACCCCCGAACCCCCCACCATCACCATCACCCCCGCCCAGGGCAGCACCAAGGTCAACCCCGGCAAACGCATCGTCGTCACCGCCGAAGGCGGCACCCTCGACGACGTCACCGTCCAAACCGGCGGCCAGCAGCTCGAAGGCACCTTCAACACCGACCGCACCAAATGGGTCTCCAAAACCGCGCTCAAGCCGGCCACCGACTACAACGTCGCCGCCACCGCCGGCGCGGCCACCGCCGCCAGCGCCTTCACCACCCGCAAACCCGACCGCGTCCTGCAAATCACCGACGTCACCCCCAACATCAAGGGCGAAACCGTCGGCATCGGCATGCCGATCATGGTCAGGTTCAACCAGCCCGTCGCCAACAAGGCCGCCGTCGAACGCGCCCTGACGGTCGAAGCCGAAAAACCCGTCGACGGCGCCTGGCGATGGATCGACGACTCCTACGCCATCTACCGCCCCGCCAAATACTGGGCCCCCAACCAGACCGTCAGCTTCAACGCCGCCCTCGACGGCGTCAAGGCCGGCAAAGACCTGTGGGGCATGAAGAACTACGACTACGCCATCGACATCGGCGACAAGGTCATCAGCAAGGTCGACGCCGCCAAGCACATGATGTACGTCTACCGCAACGGCAAACGCGTCCAGACCATGGCCATCAGCGCCGGCAAGGCCACCACCCGCGAATACACCACCACCAGCGGCGTCCACCTCACCATGGAACGCGTCAACCCCGTCCGCATGATCTCCCCAGGACGCGAGAAGGGCGACCCCGGCTACTACGACGTCATGGTCGACCACGCCGTCCGCATCTCCAACAGCGGCGAATACGTCCACGCCAAGAACAACGTCTGGGCCCAGGGCCGCCAGAACGTCAGCCACGGCTGCATCAACGCCCGCCCCGACCAGGCCAAGTGGTACTACGACAACTTCCAGCGCGGCGACATCGTCGAGATCAAGGGCACCGACCGCGAACTCGAATGGAACAACGGCTGGGGCTTCTGGCAGATGTCCTTCAAACAGTGGAAGCAAGGCAGCGCACTCAAGAACCAGACCTGAGCCCGGCCTGACACCCCCCGCACGACCCCACGCGCGGGGGAGCGGTCACACCAGCGCCAACTGCCCGAACCACGGATCACGCGGCTCCGGCTCACCCGGCCCGCACCGCATCCCGTACACCCGGCACAACTGCGCGATCTGCCCCAGAATCCGCTCCTCATAAGCGGGGGAGGGCAACCCGTCACGCCCGTACAACTCCTCATAACGCGCCACCAGCCCAGGATGCGCCTGCTCCAGCCACGCCCCGAACCACGACCGCGTCCCCGCCGGCAGCCGCAACACCACCGGCTCCACCGACCGCACCCCCGCCTGCCCGATCCGCCGCACCGTCGCCGCCAGCTGATCAGAACCATCACTCAGCAACGGCAGCACCGGCCCCATCAACACCCGGCAATCCACCCCCGCCTCCACCAGCGACGCCACCAGCTCCAACCGCGCCTGCGCCCCCACCGCACCCGGCTCCACCGCCCGCCGGATCCGCTCGTCGACGAACGCGATCGACACCGCCACCCGCACCCCGCACTCCGCCAGCAACGCCGCATCCCGCAACACCAGCGGACTGCGCGTATAAACCGTCGCCGGCACCCCCGCCTCCGCCAGCGCCGTCACCACCCCCGGCATCAACCGGTACGTCTCCTCCGCCGGCTGATAACAGTCACCACTCACCCCCACCGCCAGCGGCTCACCACCCCACCGCGCCAGCTCCGCCCGCAACCGCGCCACCACATTCGGCTTCACCACGACCCGCGAGTCGAAATCACGCCCCGCGTCCAGCCCCAGCCGCCGATGCCCCCCACGCGCACCACAACCCAGGCACGCGTGAACACACCCCCGATACGGCGACACCGCCCACCGCTGCGCGATCCCCGCCGTCCGCGCCACCCGCTCGATCACCACACGCGCCTGCAGCTCGTAGAAACCGTCACGCACCACGGCACGCCGCTCAATCAGCGGCCGCTCATCGGCCGCCTCCACCAGAGGCTGCGCGTCCCAACCCACCGACCAAGTGGAACACGCATTCGACACCCTTTTCAACCCGGCCCACCACCCCACCCGGACGCACACTGTCCATCCCCTGAAAGCGTGGAGACTCGGTTATGCGGCGATGGTCTCCTGAGACTTCGCCTTGGTGGCTGTTCGCGCGGTCATGATCTGCTGCT
>NZ_JBFAPV010000018.1:0-153956 GCF_040676925.1 Nonomuraea sp. NPDC049486 | reverse complement strand
CGCGCCTTCACCGGCAACCTCTGGATGCCGCCGGTCGCACTCGAAGCCTGATCAGCACCTATCACCCAGCGTCACAGAACCTTCTGATTGCTTACGGCCGACTTCGCCAAGCTCGGCATGCCGACTTGGCGAGACCGGTCCACCGACGCGCTTCGATCTCTCGGTGGACCCGAGCCGCCGCCGTCCGGGGACGGTGTCTAGACACCGTCCCCGGAGGGGTCGGGCGGAGCTGTCGAATGACTGTCGCAGTCCAGCACTTCCACCTGGTGCAAAGAACATTTGCGGTCGGGTGGATCAGCGAGTGGGACTCCCAGGAATGTTGCGGTACCGAGTATTAGCCCCCGATATTGCTGTCCTGAACATTGCGATTAATCTCCCGTCGAATTGATAATCAAGGTTTCCTGCCTGTCGCGAACCCATAGACCGCGGCAGCGCCTCGGAGGCCCCACTGCACCCAGGTGTTGGGCACCCACGTCGTGAGGGTGTTGGCGGCCTCCTGACTGTGGACCGCCGCGTCGATGCGCTGGGTCGTGAGGAGCCCAGGCGGTCTATCTGGAGTACCTTGGGGCAGCCCGAGCTCGGCACGCAGTTGCGCCGCTGTGGGATTGTGGTATCTGGCCGCTGCCTGACGCTGGGCCCGTTCGACGTTGTAGTTCTGGTTGTTACGGCTTACATTGTCCCGGTGCGTCGGTCCACAATCGCCGGGCGTCCCGTTCGTGTTGTGCACCAGGACATCTGCGTATCCCGCGGTCACATAATATGTGTGCACTCCGTCGACCGTCAGGTTGTGGACGCGTTGCCTCGCTCCCCGTTCGTGCAGGGCGATTATCGGTAGCCTCTTCCCCTGTGATGTAAGTATTGTGTCGCCCACCTCCAGGTCGGTGGCGTCCACCCAGCGGCTTTCGGAGTCCACCCAGAATGGGTGGCCGCCGGTGGCGACCAGGAAGCCGGTCGCGTTCCCACGGGGGCCGTCGGTGTCCACCGTGACCTTCACCAGCTGCTTGTCACCGTCGCCGACGATGGTGGCGGTGACTGTCCGGTTGCTGGTCTCTCCGGTCTCGGGATCGGTGGCAGTCACCTCGTCGCCGGGCTGCACGTCTTCGATCGGAGTATGTGACCCGTCCGCCATCAGCACCGTCGTACCGGGCACGAAGCTGTTCGGGCAGGATGGGCCGCGGGTTCGGACCTTGGGCAGCTTCACTCCGTCAGGCGCCAGGCGTTGCAGGCCGTCGCCCACGCCGCCACCCGCTGGTCCCGCGCGTTTGGCGGAGTTGGCCGCATCCTGGGCCTTCTTCCACTTAGCCAGATCGTCCTGGTACTTCGCTGCTGCGGCTGCTGCCTCGTCGGCCTCGGCCATGACCCGGCGCGCCCATTTCAGCCGGTCGCGCCAGGCGAGGACGGCCTTTGCCGCTTTGTAGGCTCCCTTGAGCGCCTTGCCGAGCTTGAACCAGGGGACCACCCCGGCCACCGCCACCGCGCAGGCGCCGATGTTGCCCTGCAGGCAGTCCCGGACGTCGTTGTAGCCGATGATCTCTTTGATGATCTCGCCGCCGGCCTCGAGGGCCACCTCGGTCCAGGACTTCTTCCTTGTCTTCTCCGCTTCGTCCTGGTCTTTCTTGCTGGGGCCGGCGGGAGGTGGCGGAGGAGGATTGGAACCCCCGCTGGAACCGCCGCCGGAACCGCCGCCGGGCGGCCCATCCTGACACTGGCCCGGGTAATTGCCACACAGGTCCTTCATTCCTGATGGGTCGGTGTAGGTGACGGGGCTGTTGTCGCTGTAGGCGTAGCCGTTCAGGTTCTGAGGGTCGCTCGGCTCCATCAGGGCATCCACCGAGACGAACCGGCCGATCGACGGGTCGTACTCGCGAGCCCCGATATGGGTGAGCCCGGTTGGGTCGTCCACTCCGCCGACGAAACCGCGGTCTGACGGCCAGGAACTCGGCGGGGTACCGCGCGGGTTGCCAAACGGGTCGAAATGCCGCCGGGTGGCCGCCAGTGTGGCGGCGTCGATGGCGAGTTGGCCGGTGCCGTTGTGGTCGGCCACAACCCATGTGAGCTGCTGCGCGTTGGTCCGGACCGCGACCGGTTCGCCGCCGTGCGAGTAGAACCTGATCGCGGTGGTGGCCGTGGCGTTCTTGGCCAGCCGCACCTCCATGCCGGCCACGTAGAGCGTGGTGCCGGCCGGATCGCGACGGATGAGCCGGTTGCCGTCGGCGTCGTAGAGGAAGGTGGTGGCCCCGCTCGCCTCGGTGACCTTGGCCAAGCGACCCTCCGCGTCCCACTCCATGCGCTGCTCGGCGGAGCCCAGCTTGCGCAGGGTCATGTTGCCCGCGGCGTCGTAGGAGTAGGCGTCCAGCCTGCCACCGCCGGGCCCCGTCGTGGTCACCTGCTGGAGCGCGTGCGGGCGGGACTGTCCGGCGTCCGGGTAGGTGTACGTGCTGTTGGTGTCGCCGCCTGCGGCGTGGCGGGTCTCGGTGACACGGTTGCCCGTCTTGTCATAGCTGTAGGACTGCCAGTAGGGCGCCGCCCCGCCGACCACGGCCGCGTTGGGCGCCGACGTGCAGCCGTCGGTGGCCGTCCATGCCTGGCTGAGCCTGCGCAGGTAGTCATAGGTGAAGCACTGCACGTCGGCGGGCGCGTTCGCGGCGGGCGGGGTGTCGGCGATCTTCGTGATGTTCCCGGCCTGATCGTAGGAGTAGGCGACATCGGCCTGGCGTACCTTGTCGGCCGTCTCCCTGTCGGTGATGCGGCGCAACACCCGGCGGGTGCCCTCCTCATAGGTGTAGTCGTGCAGGACCTGCGCGCCCTCCGAGCCCCAGCGCACCTGCAATTGCTCGCCGCGCTTGCTGTAGAGCGTGTCGTTGACGTACATCGCCAGGGTGGACCGGGTCTGCACAGGCAAGCCCAGGTCGGTGTACGTGGTGCGGACGGTCTCCGCCGGCAGGTCGGCGGCCGCCGGGTATTTTACGGAGCGGACTGTGCCGTCCAGGTTGTAGCTCGGTTCGAAGGTGTACGCGCCTGCCAGCGCGCCCTCGGCCGCCGGGATCACCTGAGTCATCGACGTGGGCCGATAGCGCACGTCGTAGGCGTCGATTCTGCTGGTGTAGGCGTAGCCATCGACGTAACGGACAGCCGCAACAGGAAAGCCCTTCACCGAGGTGCCGTCGGACAGCGTGTCGTAGGTCCACTCCGCGATCTTCGGCCCGGTCGCCGAGCCCTCCCGCGTGGCGGTCTTGCGGCCCAACGCATCGTAGGCGAAGGCCAGGGTCCGCCCGCGGGCGTCCGTGCTGGAGGTCGTCTGGCCGAGCACGTCGTAGGTGTAGGTCGTCGTGCCCCGGTCCGGATCTTCTTCCTTCGTCACCCGATTGCGCAGGTCGTAGTGGGTGCGCCAGACGTTGCCCGCCGGGTCGGTAACGCTCGACTCCAGGTCGTTCCTGCTGTAGGCGTACTTGGTGGCGTCGTACTCGCCGGTCGGTGATGCCCCCTTGTACTGCCGCAGCTCGACGGTGCGGCCCTCGGCGTCGAGGATCGCCGTGGTCGGTACCGCCCCGACGGGCGGGTCCGTGTCGACCCTGTCGGGGAAGTGGGTGGTGGTGGTCCGCCACTTCTCCGTGCCCATCACCTTGAACGCCTCGGAGACGGTGCGGCCGAGCCCGTCGTAGCCGTAAACGGTCTGGGCGGGCACGGCGCTGTCGGCCACGCCGAGGATCGTCGTGCCGGGCGGGTCGGGGTTGGTGTACAGATCGTTCTTCTTCGCTACTTGGCCGAGAGTGTTGTAGACGGTGTCGCTGAGCAGGCGGCCGCCCCCGTGTGCGGGGAGTTGCGTCTGGCGGAGCCGCAGCAGGCCGTCGTACAGCTCGTGGCCCTCGGTGAAGGTGCCGTCATCGCGCAGCGTCTTGGTGGTGACGGCGACCGGACCGTTGTTCCGCACCAGGTAGGAGAACTCCCCGTTGGGGCTCTGGTCGGTCGTGCGGCCCGGCAGCCAGACCTTCGCCAGCCGCCCGATCGGGTCGTAGGCCAGTTCGCTGCGGCGACCGTTCGCGTCCTCCTGCGCCGCTACCGCGCCCCACTCGGGCTTCAACCACGTCTTCGTGACGTGGCCGAGCGGATTGGTGGCGGTCGTCTGCGTCACCGGGCCGCCGGTGGCGGGCGTGTAAGCGGTGGTGGACTTGCGATCCTGCGGGTCCTGGCTCTCGGTCACCCGCCCGTAGGTGTCGTAGACGTTGCGAGATATTGGAATGTAAACCGGCTGGCCGTTGGCGTAGGAGTCCAGCTCCTCGACTCTGGTCTGGTCGCCCTTGGTGGGCGCGGCGCCGTGTGTGCCGCCGTCATAGAACATTCGCGCGTCACCGAGCACGTCCCCGGGCCGCTCTGGGGTCGCCGAGCAGGCCACCCCGACGGTCTCGATGCGGCTGGGCAGGTGCAGGATCCACGCTGTGGTGTTGCGGGTATAGGTGTACCTCGTGCACTTGTCGTCGTCGGGGGTGGCGGTGTCACCCAGGTCGTCGATCTGGGAGATCGCGCCGATCGAGTCGTAGGAGCGGCGGGTCTCGGTACGGCGCCACTCGCCCGTGCTGAGCTTGGCGCGGCTGCGGACCTTCGCGGTGTCCAGCCGGTACGCCTGGTCGCCACCGCCGCTCGCGGTCGGACCCGACAGCCACGGATCATTGATGGTGCCCGACTGTTCGGCACCGCCCGGGCCGTCGAGGTAACGGGTCTCGCGCTCGAACCCCTGCAGCCGCCAGTGGTCGTCTACTTCGGTCCCCTCCGAATCGGTGACCCTGACGCTGCGGGTGCCGCTGGGCTGCTTGTCGCCGTGCATGCCACGGAAGAACAGGTGCTCGGTGGCCGTCCGGCGATCGCTGCTCTCGCCCTTGGTGACCACGACCTTCTCGTAGCCTCGCCACTGCGACCAGGTGCGCCGCTCGGCGGGCACCAGCTCTTGGTCGTCGTAGGCCCAGGCGGCCGGGCCCAGGTAGGAGTAGTCGGTGCGCACGATCGGGGAGCCGCCGGTGAGGTCGGCCTCCAACACCTGCACGGCCAGGTACTTGTGGAACCAGTCCAGATAGGGGTCGACCGCTCCTTCAGGTGCCCAGTAAGTGGGGAAGCAGCGCTTGGCGTTCGTGTGCGGCTGCGGTGTCGAACCGCGCACGCACTCCGGCTGGGAGTAGTTGACGGTGAGCCGTCCCCCGGTTTCGTTGTTCACACTGCGGATGCGCCACTTCATCATCGGGGCGATGCCCTCTCGGGCGTCGACCCGGTTCGGCATCTCCACGCCGTCTAAGTCCACGGCCGGCATGCTCTGCGTGCCGCCGACGTGTCCGGCGTGCTGGATCTTCTCCAGCCACAGTGCGGCGCTCATGCCGTCTCCCGGCTTGGGGAAGGTGTGCGTGAGCGTCCAGGAGTCGACGTTTTTATACGCTGTCCCTTCCAGCACCTGGCTGGTGATCTTGGCCAGCCGTTTGCGACTGAAGAACGTGGCCGAGTAGTTCTCGCAGTCCTTGCCCGCGGCGCAGAGCTGGTCGGCAGGCACGTCGGGCCAGTGTGCGGCGTTGGCCTCGGTGAGCTTGGCCGGGGCACAGTCGAACGTCGCGGTCGGCAGGCACCGCTCGGCGACGGTGAAGGTCACACGGGCGGTGGCCGGCGTTGTGTACACCTGGCCGGCGCGCTGTCCGTACTCAAGGCGCTCCAGGTAGCCACCCGCAACGTACGGCGTCTCGTCAGTCTTCTTGATGTTGCGCCCGTAGTGATTGATCTCCTGGACGTAGAAGTAGCTCAGCGTGTTGCCGTGCGTGTCGACGACATGATCGAGGTTCCACCGGTAGGCCTGCTGGCACCAGGAGGCGGCGTAGTCAGAGGCGTGGCAGGGCTCGCCGGAGTCGTCGCCGTACACCGGCATGGTCCACGCCGACTTAGTCTCCTGCTTGCCGCCGGTCCAGCCGGGCAGCCGGTTCAGGCCGAAGAAGTACTGCACGCCTTCGGACGTGGTGATCTTCCAGTGCTCGCCGTCGTTGTCGCCGTTGGCGGTGCCGGTCAGCTTCTGCACCCGCGAACCGTCGTCGTGCTTGGGCCGCCAGGCACCGCTGTCCGAGTCGCGTACCAACTCGGTGGAGCGGCCGCCGAGCATCATGATCGCGTTCTCGCCGGCCCAGCACTGCTCACCGTTCTTCGGCGTGACACCGTCGTCATTGCACGACTTGTACCGGCGCTCGATGAAGCCGCCCGGCGTGAAGTCGAACCCTTCCCCGGCCCAGCCGGGCTGGTTGTTGGTGGACACGGTGCGCCCGTCGACGCTGCCGGCGGAGTAGCTCAGCGCGAGCTGCGGGGTGGGCCCGCCCAGGGACGGCGGCGTGCGCATCGGATAGGACCAGGCGAAGTCCCCGGACTGGGCGCTCACCTGCCACTTGGCGGACGGGGCGAGGGTGCTGGCGGTGAACGACCCGGTGCTGCCCGACGAGGCGGCCATCACGGCGTACAGCCCGCCGGCCGCAGTGGCGGTGACATCGGCGGTGATCGTGGCCTGCTTGGTATCGTTCACCGTCGGCAGCGGCTTGGGTGGCGGGCAGATTGCCGACGTGGCGCCCTCGGACAGGCCACAGGACGGTAACTCGACCAAGTGGAGTCGCGCCGCCCAGTCCCCGCCGTAGGCGTGGCGGAAGCCGGAGTAGTCGAACGTCAGGCTCAGCGGCGCCGCGGCCGTGCCACCGTCGGCCCGGGTCACCCGCAGCGGCACCTGCGCGACGGCCGATACCGGCCGGTCCAGGACCTCCACCTGGACCCGCTCCGGCCCGGCGGCGGCCTTGCTCTGGGCAACCCGCACCGGCAGGCCGGACAGCTGGGCCGTGCTCTGGCTCACCTCGGTGTTCGCGCGGCCGGACCGGGGCCACACCACCTGAGGCGGCTCCTTCATGGCGCTTTGCTCAGCCGGGTCTGGTGGCGCGGTCTGCGCCGCGATTGGCTCACCTTCCACCAGTCGGTCGCTCTGCGGCGTCGGCGGATTCCAGCGGTCGGCGTACGCCGGCGTGGCCAAGCTGGGCAGAACAGCGGTGAGCATGACAAGTGTTGCGGCAAGGGCGATCCGGCGTCGTACGGCGCAACGCATGCGTCCCTCCAGGGCGCTGAGAGCCTACTCGTAGGCCAGGTCGGCGATCTCGTCTTCGGTGAGCACGCCCGAGTAGGCACGCACGTCGTCGATCGTCAGGTATTGGTGCTGCAGGGGGATGTTCCGCGCCTTGCCGATCACGAACTTGCCGCCGACGTACCAAGGGGGGAGGTGGGTCGCCGTGGTCTCCAGGACCCCGTCGACGTAGAGCCGGATCTCTCCGGTGGGGTAGTCGTACGTCACCGCCAGGTGCGTCCAGGTGTCGAAGGCCGGCGGGTCGGGCGCGTCCACCTCGACGCTCGTGCCCCCGGCGGTGCGCATGATCGCGCCCCAGCGGTTCTTGTCACGGTCATACGTGAGGGAGAAGGGCCCGAGCAAGCCGTCGTCCTGGGTCAGCACTATCCAGGTGCCGGAGTCGGTCGGGAGCCGGACCCAGGCGGCGACCGAGAAGCTCCTGTCGACGCGCAGCACGGGGCTGGTGGTGACGTGCCCAGGAGGGTCGGCGGTGCCATAGCGGCCGCCGAATCTGGCCGCGCCGCCCAACCAGCCGTCCGTCCACTGCGGTGCGCCCTGCCAGGTCCCGTGCCGGTTGCGGCCAGAGGAGTCGGCGGCGGCGTTTCCTGAAGCCTCGTCGAACCTCCAATGCCCCTCGGCGATGACAGGCCGGTTGGTGAGCTGGACGATCTCCGAGGGATAGATCAGCCGGTTGTAGACGCGGACGTCGTCCACCTCGCCCCACCACGGGACGTCGGGGTTCTTGCCTCTGCCGATGTTGATGACACCTGTGGCGTTCCACGGACTCGACTGCGTGCTGGTAATGGCCTGCAGGCGCCCGTCCACGTAGAGGCTGATCTGCCGGCTTACGGCGTCGTAGGTGCCCACGAGCTGGGTCCAGTTGTTCATCGCGGGCGGAGCGTCGGAGCGGGCCATGTGATAGGTGACCGCCTCGGCGGTGTCCGCGGAGGCCATGACCATCGCCCACCGGTCGAAGGTCGCGTTGTACATGAGATGGAAGCCGTCGCGATGGTTGCCGTCCACGCTGAGCGCGATCCGGTTGTTGGCCTTGTCGGTCAGCCGTACCCATGCCGCCACGCTGAAGTTGCGGTCGGTGCGGATCAGCCCGGTCTGCTGCGACTGGAACCGGCCGCCCTTGCTCATCCTCACCGCCCCTTTGTCCCTGGCCTTGATCCAGGTCGGTCCGTCGGCGGCGGTCGGGCCAGCGACGCGGGTGGCGTGGTGGCCGTTGCCTGAGGAGTCGTTCGCGATCTCGCCGGCGCTCTCGTCCAGCTTCCAGTGGGCCGCCGGGCCCGCCGCCGGGCGCACGCTGAACTCGTATCGCTTGTATGGGCCGATGTGGCCTGCCTTGTCGCGGCTCCACACGTACAGGGTGTTGAGCAGACTGCGCGAAGGGGTCGCCCGGATCACGGCGCTGCCGTCCGCCGCGGCGATGACGGCCGTCGCGGTGCCGGGGTCGTCGCTGTTGAGGGCGTACAGAAAGGTGTTCACGTCGGTGTCCGACGCGGCGCGGCGGATGGTGAAGGACCCCATGACGCCGACTCCGCCGCCGGGGACGGGGTCGCCGCCCTCGGGCGTCTCCGGAAAGTCCGTCGAGCTCACCGCGGGCACGCCCGCAGGTCTGCTCAGGTCCGCGATCACCTCGCACCAGGGCGACCAGGCGCTGGTGCCGCTGGTGGCGGTGCCGTCCTGAGCACGTACCCGCCAGGAGACGCGTGCGCCGTCGATGATCGCCCCGGCGGGGACAGGCGCGGTCACCGGCGTGCCAGAGGCGACGTAGGTGGTGATCCGCTCGCCGATTTTCGCGCCGCCGGTGCGGTGCCATTCGAAGTGGGCGCGCACGGTCTGTCCGTTGGCGCCGTCGGGGTCGCTCACTCGGGCGCGCAAGGTCGGCGTCAGCGTGGTGATGTACGGCGCGGCGGCCCCGGTGGCGCACGGCACCCCCGCGCTGACGCCGACGACGGCCGACCGCTGGTCGGGCACGTTCGGCGTGGTGTTGTAGGTGATCTCCAGTACGGGATTGTTGCGGAACTTCTTCCACCCGAACGTGTCCGCTTCGTTGGTGGCGCGCAGTCCTAGGGTGAGGTTGGACCACTTACGGCCCGCCGCCTCGACTACGGCCGACGTGGCGTCGAAGTCGACGCCGCCGTCGTTGCAGCTGGAACTGTACCCCTTGGCCACGTTCACCGTGGCGACCCGAGCGACCCAGGACGGCTGGTTGTTCCAGGTGGTTCCAGTGCCGATCGAGCCGGTGCGCCACAGCTCCACCGGTCGCGCCGAGCACGACCAGGAGTGCACCTCGAAGGTACGGAGCGTCGCCCTGATGATGTGCTTGCCGTTGACCGGCGCGGTGTTCATCCGAAAGAAGGACCGGTAGGTGTCCCTGGTTGGGCCGGTGGGCACGTTGGGGTCGTCGTAGTAGCCGACCCGGGCCACGTCGCCGCTGCCGTAGTACTTGGTGCCGGCGAAGTGCTTGGAGACGAAGGCGAAGGCGGATCGGCCGGCCGCGTGCATGGGCGGGTCGATGTACACCGGAAAGGTCAGGCCGGGCGCGCCCAGGAAGTCCTGGTCTAGGCTGAGCACGAGGGCGCTCCCCTCCATCCGCGCCCCCACCGCGGCGGTCGCGTCCCCGGTTCGCGGCCCGATCAGGCGGTCGCCGATCTCGGTGGCCGAGCCCGATGAGTCCCACATCTGCGGCGCGTTGCCATGCATCGCGACATCGCCGCTCTCGTCGAGTACGGTGATGTTCCCCACCTTGTCGATCTGCAGCGTGCCGCCCGTGACCTGAGTACCTAAGCGGACCTCGGCAAGGTCCGGTACTGGTTGCCGCAACACGAGTACCTGAGAGAAGCCGTCGGGTCCTGCGGTGAGCTTCAGGTCCACGCCGGGCAGCACGTCGGCGTAAGTCGCGGTCGCGCCGCTCAGCGTGGGCGCGGGCAGCGGCACCGGCCACGTGTACGCGACCGACACGCCGTCCTTGGTGGCCCGTACCAGCGGCCCGGAGCCGCCCCCGGAGAAGGCCATGTCGAGGTCGGCGGCGGCGGGCGCCACCGTGCCGCCGGCCTGCGGCTCCAGCGCTGGGTCGATGTCCACCCAGGACGAGCCCTTCAGCGCGAACATCGGCAGAGCCGAGGCGACCATGCGCTGGTTGCCGTCCGGCTCGGCGAAGACCTGCGTCGTGGAGGTCCGCCTCGACATGATCTCCACCGGCTGCCCGAGCTCTCTGGCCCGTTGCATCGCGGATGACTCGTCGTCGGGCGGCGCCACGCCCCCGACCGCCGCCGCCCGGCCTCCCCCACGGGTCTCCCCCGCTGCCGGAAGGCCCACGACGAGCCCCACGATCAGCGCAATGACCATGAACACCACTCGGAGCATCCTGTCCACCCCTGACCAGCCCATTTGTCCCGGCCTGCAAACCTAGGAAGATCCGGTCACACGCCGGTATGTCGTAGCGGACCCCGTGGTTGTCCAGCCAGGGCTGATCGGCTGGCCAATCCGGTGTTCGCTCGTTGAGGTGTGCATCGACGATGCTGACAAGTCGGTCTCACCGGGAACTGACCGGGAACTGACCGGGCTTTCACTCGGCGGCGGCGGCGCGCTCGCTCTGCTGCAGCAGAGTCTCGGCCTGTAGCCGTTCGGCTGCCGCGGCCTCGACATCGCCCATGTCCTGGTGAAGGGCGGCCAAGGCGTGGAGCATGTCCGCCTGCCACAGCGGCGCGCGCATGTCCCGGCCCACCGACAGGGCCTCGGTCAGGCAGGCCAGAGCCGCGTCGAAGGCGGCGCGACGGCGGTGCAGTTCGCCCAGGGCCAGCAGGACGTGTACCTTGTTGCGCCGCTCATCCAATTCGGTGCTCAGGGTCAGTGCGCGGCGCAGCAGCGGCTCAGCCTCCAGAAGACGGTCGTGACGTAGCCGAATCAGCCCGAGGCCGTAGAGCGCGTATGCCTGCAGATGAGGAGCGTCGTGCTGGTCGGCGTAGCAGCGAATCTGACTCAAGTCGGCTTCGGCCCGGTGGAAATCGCCTACGGCCAGCCGGGCCTGCGCGACGAACCACAGGGCTCGGGCCTGCGGGTGCGGGCCGAGCCCAGGACTGACGTGAGCCACCGCATGCGCCCGCTCCATGGCCGTCAATGCCCGGTCCGGGCGGCCGAGCTGGAGGTGCAGCTCGCCGATGCAGGCCAGTACCAGGAACTCACCACCCCGGTCCCCGGCCTCTCGCACAACGGCCAGCGCTTTCTCAATCCGGGACAGGACTCCATCGAAGGTTCCGCGCATGTAATCGATCCATGCGCCGATCACCGTGGCCAGGGCCAGCCCGCGTCGCTCGCCGAGCCGCTCGAACAGCTCCGTGGCTGTGGCGACCTCGGCCACGGCGCTGTCGTAGCGGTGCTGGTGGATGTCCACCAGTGCGGCCGCCGTGCTCATGACCGCCACACCGGTGTCATCACCGGCCTGCCGGGCCGCCGCCAGAGCCAGGGCGTGCACCTGCCGCCACTCGTCGTAGCGGCCTCTGGCCTCGAAGAGGTGCAGCGCCGAACCGGCCAGATCCCAGCACAGCTCGCTCGCGCCGGTCCGCGCGGCCTGCCCCACCGCCGCCACGATGTTGACCCACTCGGCGTCACACCAGCCCAAGGGGTCGGTCATCAGGTGCTCGACGCCCTCCTGAGGCCGCCAGCGGGCGGTGCCGCCGTGCAACACCAGGAAATCCCCGCCCCACAGCCCGTCGTTGGCGTACTCGGTCAATGCCAGCCAGCCGCCTAGAGCTCGCGCCAAGGCCGAGTCCCGGCTCGTCGGCGTCTCCTCTGCCTCTGCACGCTCCCGGGCGAAGGCCCGCACCAGGTCGTGTGGACGGTAGCGGATCTGGTCGCCTGCCAGTGGCCGTACCGCCTCCAGCAGGTGCGCATCGGCCAGGCGCTCCATCAGCTCCTCGGCGTCGGCAAGCGGGCTGTCCAGGAGCGCGGCGCCGACCCAGGCCGCGACATCATCCATCTCCAGCAGGCCGAGCAGGCGCAACAGGCGACGCGCGGGCTCATCGAGCGAGCGGTAGCCGACGGCCAAGACGGCGCGGACCTCCATCGCTCCCAGGGTCAGGTGATCGAGCGGCCGGCCCGCGCGTTCGAACTGGTCAGTCAGGCGCGTCACCGTCCAGTGCGGGCGTGCCGCCAGCCGTGCCCCGGCGATCCGCAGCGCCAACGGCAGGTGACCGCAGGCTTCGATGAGCCGCCGCACAGGTTCGGGCTCGGCCTCCGTACGGGCGTCGCCGATCAGGCGCTTGAGCAGCGCGACAGCCTCAGATGGCGGCATGACGGGCAACCGGATGCAGGTCATGCCGTACAGCGCCGCCAGATCGGTCCGGCTGGTCAGTATGGCCGCGCAAGAAGGGCCGGTGGGCAGCAGCGACTGGATCTGCCCGGCATCGGCGACGTTGTCCAGCACAATCAGCACCCGGCGTCCGGCCAACCGCGCGCGCAGCAACTCGGCACGCTCCTGCTGGCCGTCAGGGATCGCATTCGGCTGCTCGCCCAGGACCCGCAGCCAACGTCCCAGCACCTGGGCCACCTCGGCAGGGCGGCCGTCGGGCCCGTTCACATCGGCGAACAGCTGCCCGTCCGGAAATCGGCTGCGAAGCAGGTGACCCGCCCGGACGGCCAGGGCGGTCTTGCCGACCCCCGGCATGCCGCAGATCGCCACCGTGGACGTGATGTCCGCCTCGGCCGATAACACCGTGGTGATGCGGTCCAGCTCTGCTTGGCGCCCGGTGAAGTCGGGCAGGTCGTACGGCAGTAGGCAGACAGGCGGCAGTGGCGGGCCGGGCACCGGCAGATCGCCGCCGAGCAGCGCCACATGCGCCCGGCGTAGCCCCGGGCCCGGGTCCACGCCGAGTTCGTCGGCCAGATGACGCCGGATCAGTTCGTAATGCCGTAGCCCTTCGGCGCGACGGCCGGCATGCCCGAGCAGGGTGATCAGCTGACTATGGATGGTCTCGTCGTAGGGGAGCGCCTTGGCCAGGCGCTCCAGATGGTCGATGGCGTCGGCGGCGCGTCCGCAGCGGACGGCAGCCTCCGCCAACTCTCGCGCACTATCGATTCTGGTCTGCTGCAGTTCCGCGGCCGCAGGCAGGACGTGAGGCCACTCCAGATCCTCGGCCAGCACCGGACCACGCCACAAGTCCAGCGCCACGAACAGCAGATCCGTCCTGCGGCCCGGATCCCGCTCCTCTCGCGCGCTAGCGACGGCGATGCGGAAACGGGACGCGTCCACCTGCTCTGGCGGCACCTCGATGCGGTAGCCGCCACCTTCCCGTACGACGCCGATGCCGGTCAGCCTCAGCCACTCCCGCAGCCGGTACACCGCGCTGTGCAGCGCCGCCGGCTCGCATCCTGCCGGTCCCCACACGAACTCGATCAACCGCGCTCGATCTACCAACCGGCCCGGGGTGAGCAACAGCGCGCCCAACAGCCGACGCACGGCCGGCTGGGACACCGCGCGCTCCCGGCCGCCCACCCACACTCGCAACGAGCCGAGCACCTCGAAGGAGGGCAGGGAACTCCCGACACAAGCCACATCATTAAGAGATCGCCGTGAACCTCCTGATACACCGCAGGTGGATGGATCGGCGCCTGTCTGATAGAGGGGGCACCATCGCCTCCTGGCCGTGCGCGAGCACGGCCCGTGAGCAAGGAACTCGGGATCATGGCCCACGGACCCACCACCCGCAAGCTCCCGACCGCCTGACCGAACTGCTGGTGATGTGGAACCACAACCGGCCTGCCCGGCTGCGCATCACCGCTCACCCGCCGCCGCCCGCGCCATCTGCTGCCGGCTTCCGGATCGAACGGTCCGATACCCTCGTTCAGCCGCCGCCAGCACGTCATGCCCGAGCCGTAGCCGAGTTCCTGCGGCAGGTGCTCCCAAGCTATCCCGGTGTGCAGGACGAACAAGATGCCCTGCAGCGCCAGCCGGTCATCCAGCCGCTTACGTCCCGGATGTCGGAACCGGCGCTGACGCTGCGGCAGAAGCGGCTCGATCGCCGCCCACAGTTCGTCGCTGACCTCCCACGGCTTCAGCTTGGCCACCCGTGCCCCTCTCACCTGGCTACAGCGAGAGATCAAAGCACAACAAAGATCATTCTGTTAGGCGCTCTTAAGTCGCTGGGGTATCGCTTGCGCTCGCTCACCCGGCCATCCCAGCACAACCGGGCTCGCCGACCGGTGGTAACGCCACACATCCAGCCGATCACACTGCGACATCGCGGCCATCAACTCGCGAACCGCCCTCTGACAGCGTGGGCAGGGCTGGACGTCCGTCGCATGTGCCAATGCGACTTCCTTGGCCCGCGTCGGCCGGCCTGCTCCAGCCGCCTGCGGGGGGCGGCCGCCAGCTCGGCAGTCAGCCTGAGCTGGACCTGCAGGCGGTCGGGCTGGCTGACCTCGCCAGCGCGGACGACCCCGCCCGCGCCCTGGCTGACCTGGCCGCCGTCGGCCTGCCGGCAGACCTGCGCACCGCCATCGACGGCACCCGGAGCCGTTGTCGGCTCAGGTCAACCGTCGCGGGCCGCAAAGGAATATGGGCAGCTTCTTTGCAATCTCAGGCTGAAATACGTAGCAGCTAATGACAACATCATTCGATGAATTAATGGTTAAACAGAGTGGCGAAAAAGCCTGGCCAAGACCGGAATGGCTTCTCGGCGTCAGGGGTAGCAGTTCAGATGTCTACCAGACCTCAATTCTCCTTGGCGATGCCCCGAAAGGGAAACCATGCCAGGGGACGAATCGGCACCCCAACCGAAAAGGACAGCCATGCCTGGCGAAGAGAGACGCTATCCTGAGCCGCTGCCGCCACCTGGCCTATTCAGCGCCGAGATCCCCAACCTGGGACCCGTCATCGACCCCCCCTTCGTCGATGTTCCGGACTTCAGCCAATACCTGACCCCGGCGGACGCCACACCCGTGGACTTCGAGCCACTCGAGCCCAGGATCACCGACGAGAGCCGCCGGCAGGCGGTGGACTGGGCCCTCGCCTCCGACAGGGTCACCCGAAAGCTGGAAGGCAAGCGCTACGAGGTCCTGGAGGTGGGAACGCGTTCGCTGGATCGCCAGACCGACTATCCCTTGGTGATCATCTATAACTACACCGACGACGTCGTTGTGGAAGCCATGATCGACCCGATCCGCAGAGCGGTGCTCGAGGTGGACGAGAAGTGCTACCAACCACCGCTGACCGCCTCCGAACACAGTGAAGCGCTGGAAATGGTCCGCGACGACGACCGGCTGTCCGAGGCCGGCATCGACGTCGCCACCGGAGTGGGCCTGATCGTCGAGGACGTGAACCTCCGAAGCCCACGCCACGGGCACCGACTCGTGGACCTGCGCTTTGGTCCCGCGGACCGGTACCTGCCCACCGCCTTTGCCATCGTCGACCTCAGCGACCGGGAAATCGTCAGGACCGGCCTCGTGCCGCAGGAGGGGTCATCATGAGCGTTTCCGGCCGGGTGAGCTGGCCTCCTGAGGCTCCTGTGTGGACGTTTCTGTGGGAGCTCGTAGACGGCGACACCGAGGCCATCGCCTTTCGGGATGTGTATTTCCTGGGCAGGAAAGTCTTCCATAAGGCGAGCCTGCCGATGATCCGCGTCCGCTACGACTCCGGCGCCGGCCCTTACAAGGATCAGTTGAGCATCGGGAACATGCAGGGGCCGGTCAAGGTATTCGAGCACAATCAGTCGGGCTTTCGCCACTTGGTGGTGGAGAGCTACCACACAATCGGCCGTTACCACCTCGTCAACCGATGGTTCTTCCGCTACGACGGGCTCATCTTGCCGCAACTTCACAGCGCGGGCCTGCAGCATCCGTCCACCCACCAGCACCATGTCTATTGGCGGTTCGACTTCGACGTCGGCGGAGCATCCAACAACCTGGCGCTGGAATACACTCCGGGCGATAGCACGAATTGGGGTTACGGCATCGGCTGGAGACCGATCACGGGTGAAGAGGCCTTCTGGTTCTCGAACAAGCGCTGGGCGGTGATCAACAAGCAGTTCCCCAACGTCGGGTACTTCATCAACCGTGGAGAATTCGACGGCCAGGCTGACTCTTTCTCCCAGATTGAGGGGGCGGCGGTTCTCTACCGCGGAACCGAAGACTTGAGGGGACGCCTGGGATCGCCCATCGATGATGGAATCTATCAGCATGTCACCGGCGAAAACATCGATGGGAAGGATGTGGTGTTCTGGTATGTCGCG
Source organism: Nonomuraea sp. NPDC049486 (assembly GCF_040676925.1). Taxonomy (NCBI): domain Bacteria; kingdom Bacillati; phylum Actinomycetota; class Actinomycetes; order Streptosporangiales; family Streptosporangiaceae; genus Nonomuraea; species Nonomuraea sp. NPDC049486. The sequence continues at coordinate 137,603 of NZ_JBFAPV010000018.1, read as the reverse complement.
CACCTGAACCATCATTACCACGGCCCCGAGTTCGAGTGGCACGTGTGCGGACCGCTTCTCTGGCCGCATCGCTACTAGATCCTTTGGTGTCCTGCGTCAGAAATTCGTCGACTAATAAGGCAACTCGGTAGGGCGTTTTTGGCAGAAGGCGTGGATGTAGTTCCTTCGTGACCACCACGGACGATATCCGGCGTTGGGCCACGGCGGTGCTTGAGGTCGAAGAGATCAGCCACCACCGTTTCCGCGCCCCCGTCTTCAGGGTCCGGGGCCGGACCTTGCTCGGCATGGCGGCTGTATTCCGTTGCGGCACACGGTTTAGACCGTGTCCTATGTGGTGAGCCGGATGAACCTCTTGTAGCAGCACAGTGCGGCGGCCAGGCCGAGAAAGGCCAGGTAGTTGCCGGAGTAGCGTTCGTAGCGGATGGTGAGTCGTCGATAGCCGGTCAGCCAGGACATGGTTCGCTCGATCACCCAGCGATGTCGGCCTAATCGCTGGCTGGACTCGACTCCCTTGCGGGCGATACGAACCGCGATGCGCTTGCCGCGCAGCCACCGACGCAGGTCATCGCGGTCATACGCCTTGTCCGCGTGGAGCTTTCCGGGCTTGATGTGCTGGCCGTGGCGAGGGTCGCGTCTCGTTTGGAGCTCGGTCTCAATGGGCTTGAGGCCCTCGCTGTCGTGGGTGTTACGAGATGAGACACCGACCACGACGGGCAGTCCGGACCGGTCGGATTGCGTTCCCGGCTGCGGGAACATCGTCCGCACCGACCGGCACGCCGCCGGGCTGCGCGCCCGCGCCGACGTTCTTGACAAGCGAGCTGCGCATGCGCCTCAGCCGGTCGGCGACCGGCTCCTGGCTCGCGCCGCCAAACTGCGCGGCCTGGCCGACGACCATGACCGCACCCGGATCACTCTGGAGACGACGACGTGAGCCCCGCCTTCGACGAGCGTGAGCGCATCCGCGCCGCCATGGACCGCATCCTGGCCGGCGCCCCTGAGAACTCCACTGGCGCGCTGACGATCACCGCGTGGCAGGAGGCCGATGTCCCCAGGAACGCGCTCACGCAGCGCTTCTCAGGGCGGTTCAGTTCTGTCTCTTGACTGCGTCTAGCCTCCGCCATGTGCCCGACGCGCCTGTGATGGTTTCCGGTACCTCTTCTGCCAGCACTGTCTCAGACAGGGGAGCGTACGGTGCAGGTGTTCTACGTGAACGCGAAGCTGGCCAGGCGCCACATCGATCATCCGGCGATCTCCGGTGATGAGGTAGCCGGGCTGCTGGACGAGCGGGCGATCGCCGACGGTACGCCGGTGTACCTGGACGATGAGACGATGATGCCTCTGGAGCCGTTGTGCTCCTGGGGCCGGAAACTGTCGGGTGCGGAGCTCGCCGAGGGCACGCTAAAGGACTACGGCCGGATGGTCGCGCGGTTGGCGGACTTCCAGTCCGAGCGCGGCCGTGACCTTCTGTCGGCGACCGAGTCTGATCTTCAGGCGTACAAGAAGGTACGGACCGAGCTGCAGGAGCGGCCGGTCGGCGACCGGACGTGGCACAAAGAAGCCCAGCTCATCGACCAGTTCTACAGCCATCTGGTGGAACGCGGTGTGCTGCGGAGCCGGCCGCGGCGGATGGTCGTACGCGGTCGGCGGCTGAAGCAAAAGATGGACATCCGGCACCTGACGTTCGGCCAGTACCGGTACTTCCGCGACGTGGGCCTGGGCGGTCAACTGCCGGACTCGTCGGTGAACCGGTCGTTTCGCGGATGGGCGCCGCACCGCAACCGGGCCGCCGCGGATCTGGCGCTGAGCACAGGCATGCGCTGGCGGGAGTGGGCCACCGTGCTGCTGCCCGAGTTGGGCGTCGGGGCGGGGTATCGCGTCGACGAGGTGACCTTCACCGTCCAGGCCTGCGCGAAGTACGGCAAGGCCCGCACGATCTACGTGCCGCAGGACGCCATGCGCTCCCTGGAGCCCTACCTGATGATCGAACGGCCCGAACTGGCGGCGCGATCAGCGCGGAGCCTGGCGAAGCGGCACCGGGAGCTGTTCGTCGTCTCCCGGATCAACCACGAGTCCGGCGTGGTGCACGGCACGCTCGACGGGGTCCGGCGGGAGTTCGTGATGTCGGCGATGGAGCACTGGCTGCGGCGGATCACTGTCCGTGAGACGGACGCCGGGCTGGAGGCGCTGGCGGTGTTCATCTGCCGGGGCGGGTTGTTGCCCGAGGCGGACTCGTGGAAGCGTTACCGGCACGGGGCCTGGCGCCGCATGGTCGCCCTGCAGGACGAGAGCACGCCGTCGCTGCCCATCAAGAGGTGGCGATGGCACGACATGCGCCACACTTACGCCCTCCAGCTCCTGAGCTACCTGGAACGGCAGATGGACGGCGACGAGCCGGACGCGGCCGCGCGCCGCCGCCGGCACCGCTCCTACCTGTCCGGTCACATCCGGCTGAACCCGCTGCTGATCGTCAGCCGCCGCTTGGGCCACTCCAGTCCGGCCACCACGTTCGAGTACTTGGAGTACACCGACGACCAGCTCTACGACTTCGACGAGGCCTTCCGCGGCTGGGTCGGCGAGGTGGGCAGCGAGGCGAGCTACGCGAAGATTGCCGCCCATGCGTTCGGCCTGGAGCAGCGGGGGCAGGACTGATGCCCCGCAGAGGAGCCTTCACTCGCGACTTCCCGGCCATTGAGCCGGAGCCGGTCGTCCTGGCCGGCACGACCGGCGCGCGGGTCGTGCACGCGACCGGCACCAGAAAGAGCACCGTCAGCACGTCGCGGCTGGATCCGTCCCGCTACCAATCCTCGCGTCTGGCTGGAGAGTTGGCGGACGAGTGGGTCGAATACATGGCCGCAGCCGAGCTTTCGCCGGGAACGGTGCGGGCCTATCAGCAGGCGATCGACCTGCTGTGTGTGTCGGTGGACGCCGAGTTGGGCAGGGACGCGCCGAATGCGTCGCTGGCCGTTGATCAGCCTGACCTGGTCAGAGCGGCAGCGGCGTGGGAGCGCACGTTGCCGTCGGGCTTCCCCCTCTGCTTCGACTCGTCCGGCGCTCTTGGCGGGGGCGATCCGGCTGCTGATCCGCAGACGTAGCGAGCACCCGGGCCGCCCCGTAACAACGCGCCTCGTGGCGTTCGCGCAAGCCAGCACCGGAGTGCCGCAGGGAGAAAGCAGCGAACTGGACGAGTTCCCACGCAAGGACAAGCTGACCATGGTCCGAGCTGCTTGGGCGGCGGTGGTCGCTCTGGAGAAGCGCTTGGCCGCCGGGTGGGACACGGCAGCGCAGGGCCGACACCCCGACAACGGCTGCTGGATGTCGGTGGCTGACCTGCTCTGGGGACTCGCCCACGCGGCCATCACGCCCCGCGACATCAATAGGCACCTGCCCGTCGTGCGGTTGTGGCCGGCCGAGCTGGTCGACCACGTCGCACGACCGGATGGGACACTGCCCCACTTCGCCAAGCAGGCCCTGAACCGTCGGCTCGTCGGCCAGCTCTGGCCGACCTCGCTGGACCTGCACGCTTTCCGGATCTTGCTGATGGACGCCACCGGTCACGCTCCGGAGGAAGTCAGCGCCCTGCGTGAGAACGACGTGGAGTTCGTGCCCGGCGGGGTCCGGCTCACGCTCGTCAAGTTGCGTGCCAGGCGCCGCTCTCACCGCTCGTTCAGGGACACCAGCCCCTCCGAGGTCGCCGACGTGGGCGAGGCGGAGGAGTTCAGGGACCGGCCCCGCCGTGAGCCTGGCGTCATTGTCCGGCGCTTGATGGCCGTCACCGAGAACGCGCGGCTGCGAGCCGCCGATCCGGAGGGAAAGCTGTTCTCGCGTGCCTGCATGGAGAACGACCTCACGTTGCGGTTCAGCGAGTGGAACCCAGAATCACCGCGGGCACGGTTCGGCGAGTGGCTCCGCCAGAACCAGATCACGGTTAGCGGTGATCCCGACATCCGGCGGCTGCGCAAGTCGACCAAGGTCGAGAAGGTCGTCGCAGCCCGCGGTCACATCGCCGACGCCGCCGATGACCACTACGAGGAGACCTTCAGGGGCCACTACGCGCAGGGCACGACCCTGCGGGTGATCTCAGGCGAGGTGATCAACGCGGCCCAGGACCACTGGTTTCAGCAGGCGCTGGACGGGCCGACCATGCTGACCGCGCAAGCCGCCGAGGACACCACGACACTGCAGGCCCTTGGCCTGACCGAACAGCAGGCCGACAAACTGATCCAAGGAGAACTGGACATGGGGATCACCCATTGCAAGGACCCCTACGACTCGCCCTTCAGCCCGGCTGGCGAGTTGTGCTCCGTCGCCCCGCTGCGCTGCCTGGAATGCCGCAACGCCTGGGTCCTGCCTAGCCAGTTGCCCCAGTTGCTGCTGTTCAGGGACCACCTGGACCGGGTGCGGCAGCGCCTGACCCCGGTGCAGTTCACCGGCTTGTGGGGGCAGTCCTACGCCAACCTGCGAGCGGTCCTGGACGACCGGTCGGACGAGGAGATCACCCTGGCCCGCAAGCACATCGCCGAGGCCGGTATCAGGGTGAGCCTGCCGCTGAACGCGCATGTGGAGTTCGACACGTGACGGCCACCGTTGCCAGCTCGAAGCCGGTGTCGATCTTCGGCGATGGCGAGCCGGTCATCCAAAGCCATGCCCTGCTACCTGCCGCCCGGCAAAGCGACGCCCGCGTTCCGCTCTTCGGCGACACCGATGTGTGGGACTTCAACGGCGTCCTCCGCCGCAACGCCAACCTCTCCGCGGGAGAGTGGAGAGTCACATTCAGCAAGAATCTGGCTATGCCGGGGTGGAACTGGACTGCCCGAGAGATGGCCATGATCATGGCGAATCCTCGGCATGAGGCCGTCATCGACGCTGGCGTGCACCTGGCGCCGGAGCCCTGTGACGGCGGAACGATCATCCAAACCATCTCGCGCCTTCGGCGGCTGGCTGAGTTCGGAGGCTGCGTCGGTCTGCCCGATTGGCTGAGCGCCTGGCGTGCAAGTGATCTGCGCCGCTACGTTCGGTGGCTGCACGAGGAGAAGAGGATCCGGGCCAGCACGATGACCGGTCACATCGCGCTGATCAAGCGGCTGCATGAGATCGGGCCCGCACTGTCCTGTGGTGGGGTGCTGGAGGATCCTTGGCGGGGGATGAGCGCGCGCAAGGCCGCCAAGTACGCCGTCTCGGATGAACTGTCGACGCCGGTCGTGCCGCCGGAGGTCTGGTTCCCCCTGGTCCGCGCGGCCTGGGTTTACGTGCATACCTTCGCCCCGGACGTTCTGCGGGCATCGCGTCGTTACGACGAACTACGAGCGAGCGCCATCGATGTGAAGGATCTCAACCGGAACCGGGTGGATGAGCGCCTGGATGCATGGCTTGCCGACCCTGCCAACCGCATTCCTGTCCACATACCAATCGCCCCAGCACGGTTCGGTCAACCATATGAGGGCGTCAACTGGAACCTTCTCGCCCTGTTCGTCGGCTTCAAGGTCTCCAACAAGCTTCTCGGCTCTCACCACCAGTCCGGTCGGAATCGCCGCGCGAGGGTGCTGTGGGCTCTTGAGTCCGGCCGTCCGACCACGAACGGGCTCATCGATGACCTCGCCGAGGTGACCCACCCGGACGGGACAACCGGGCCGTGGCACCCAGGGCTTGACCCACGAGCGATGACACGCATGCTGTTCACGACCAGAGACGCGGCATTCTGCCTGGTCGTCGCGCTGTCCATGATGCGTGACAGCGAGATCCACGAGATCCGGCGCGGCTCAGTGGTCGAGCACTACAACGCGCCGGCGATCGCCTCCACCCTGGACAAGGGACATCGGGGTCGCCCTGGTAAGCATTGGTGGATCACCGAACCCGTCGCCGAAGCGATCGCCGTCGCGGAAGCGGTCTCCATCCATGCCGAACAGGTCTTCGCCCCGCTGAAACGACCGGAGACCGTCGCTCACGGCGACCAGATGCTCGACGGCTTCATGGCCGCCGTCAACGCTGGCCGACCTTGGACCGGGCTGGCGGAGATCCCGGCAAGTCGCGTCCGCCCGCACATGTTCCGCAAGACCATGGCCATGCTCACCGACCAGTTCCCCGGCTCGGAGATCGCACTCGGCATGCAGTTGAAGCACGTCGCCAAACGCGCGCTGGCCAACCGCTCCACCCTCGGCTACGCCGCCGCCGACGTCGCGTGGGCCGGACTGCTGGACCAAGCCCTCGACGCCGCCCGGTTCCGACGGCTGAAGGAGCTGTTCGGCCTGCACAAAGACGGCAAGCCGATCGGCTTCGGCCCCGGCGCTGACCGGGTCAAGGACGCCTTCGACGACATCATCGCGACCGTTCAGGCCCGCGGCGGCGACGCCCGCGGCGGCGACGCCCGCGTCGAGGAAGACCTGCTCAGAAGGGCGCACATCACCATCCGGTTCGGCGTGCTCAACAACTGCCTGTTCGACGAGAACAACCCGGCCGGCGCCGTCTGCATCGAGAACGCCGTCATCCCCGCCGGTCACACCGGGCCGGTGCACGACCGGTGCCGTCCGGACCGGTGCCGCAACAGCATGATCGGCATCGAACACGTCCCCCTGCACGACTCCCACCGCCGCACCCAGCTCAAACTGCTAGAGGTCCGGGGCCTGCCCGCGCCACGCAGGGCTCTCATCCACCGGGAGATCGACCGCGTCGACGCCGTCCTCGAACAGGTCCGCAAGAGCGAGGAGCAGGAAGCGTGACCGGGCCGGCCGACCGCACCCTCACCGACGACGGCGTCACCGCCCAGACCGCCGACGCCCTCCGCGCGGCGATGAAGCGACTGTTCGCCGGCCAGTCGCAGCGCACCGACGGGCGGTTGACCAAGCAGAACCTGTGGCAGGAAGCCGGCGTCAGCCGCGCCACGATGAACCGCGCCCAGACAATCCTGGCCGAATGGGACGCCCACGTCGCCGAGCACGGCACCGTCACCCGCGGGGAGGCCCGCCGCGACGACGAGATCGCCGACCTGAAACGGAAACTGGCCGACAAGACCCGCGAATGCGGCACCCTGCAGCGCCGCCTCGACGCGGCCGCCACCGCTATCGCTGCCCTTCACCACGACAACACGCTGCTGCGGGAGGACCTGACGGCCAAGGGCGGGACGGTCATCCCGCTGCACCGGCCTCTCAGCCACGAATATGACCAGCGATGAGCGCCTCGGATTTCTTGCCGGGCTCAAGCTGACGTGAAAAGCGCGAGCACGAAATTATCAACAGAGCCGTCCTCGCCATGATCAACAGAGCAGGATAAGGGGGTGAGTAGATCGCCTGCCCGCTGGCCAGTACGCTTGGTTGCAGTGGGGGCCGCGACCACCTTAGTCACGGTGGTAATCCTTTCATTGCGCTGGGTCACCTGGTCGGGGAACGACAGTGAGGCCCACCCACTTGACTTCATTGCCATCCTCTTGACCGCTCTAAGCCTTGTCGGCACGGCGGCCGGAATTTGGATGACATACCGACTGTCGTCAGGGCCCTCCGACGTCACCGACGTGAAGGCCGCTGCCCGGACCCTCGTCAACCACGTCCAACAGCAATGGAGCAAAGAATCCGCCATCCGCCAAGTGGACGACCCCCACCCAATGCCGGTCCGCTGGCGGCTCACCGCGGACCGGGCGCTAATGAGCCCGCGCCATCTGATCGCTTCAGAAGATGTCATCTTCGACGGCCACAGCAGCGACATCGCGCAATTGGTCTGCCAGTTCCGCGCCTTAAAGCGTCGTCGGCTGGTCATTGTCGGCGGGCCAGGCACCGGCAAGACCACCCTGGCTATCCAATTGCTGCAGCGGCTGCTCGCCACCCGCGACGCTGACCAAGCCGCAGCACTGCCCGGGGAGGTTATCCCGGTCCCGGTGCTGCTGCCAGTCAGCGGCTGGGACACCAACACCCATCCGCAACTGCAGGACTGGCTGGCCGACCGGCTCGCACGCGACTACCCGGCGTTGAAAGCACCCGAACTCGGCCCCGACGCCGCCGCCGCACTAGTCCGCAGCGGCCACATCTTGCCCATCCTCGACGGTTTGGACGAGACCGGCCAGGCCCACCGCGCCCGCGTCGTGGCCGCCCTCAACATGTCCCTGAGCGAGCATGACCAGCTGATTCTCACCAGCCGCACCGCTGAATTCCGCGCCGTCGTCAATCAGGGAGGCAGGCCGCTCACCGCAGCCGCCGTCATCGCTCCCCAAGCACTCAGCCGACAGGATGCGGCCAACTACCTGCGCGACTGCATGCCCGAATCGCCAGCCCCTGCCTGGCAGCAGCTTTTACACGCTATAACTCAGGGCACTGCCCCTGAACTGGCCAGATTGGCCGTCATCCCGCTCTGGTTATGGCTGATCCGCATCGTCTATCTCACTCCAAGCCCCACTCACCCCCGACCCGTCGACCCCAACCATCTGACCGGTCCTTTGGGCCATGATGCAGAAGCCCTGCGCACCCACCTACTGGACCGGGTCATCCCTGCCATCATCGCCGCTCGCGCACTCAGCAGCCATTCCACCGATCATTTTCGCCCCCGTCACTGCTGGAATCCCCAGGACGTCCACCGCTACCTGACCTTCCTGGCCCTCATCTTTCCTCCTACGCAGACCCGCGACATCACATGGTGGCGCATTCCTCATGCCACTCCGCACATCCGCTCAACTCTTGGGCTCGCATTCGGGCTCATATTCGCGCTTGTGTTCGGGCTCGTCGGATTTTTGAGTGGACTCGAGTTCGGTTTCATAAAGGCGTTCGTGAACGGAGTTGCGATCGGGCTGCTCGCGTTCGTGGTGGAGCTCGTGGCCGAACTCATGAAAAGTAAGCGTTGGCTGGACACCACCCCCCGCTCGGCCGACCTCAACGTGCGCGGACGGTTACGTCTTCTTTTCCGATCTGTCAGCGGTCCGATAATAGTCGGGCTCGCGGCCGCTCTCACGGCCGACCTTGCAACCACTCTCACGTTTGTATATGCGTCCGGGATCGACCTCTTCTCGGACATCCTGGAGACCGAGAACCCTGAGTATTTTGCCTATCACCTAACGGACCTCCTCGCCTTTTTCGGAGGTGGGTCCTGGGCCGAGATAGGGCTCGTGGTCGGGCTTGCACTCGGCCTCGTGGTTGGGCTGCTCCGCTGGGCGGAACAAACCAGCCTCGCCTCCACCACCACCCCACGCTCCAGTTGGCATGCCGACAGAAGACTTATGCTCTTTCGGACGTTGGTAGTCGGGGCCGCGTTCGGGCTTGTCGGCGGGGCCGCGGGCGGGCTCGGGCTCGGTCCCGGATTCGCGCGGGGGGCTGGACTCGGTGCCGGGCTCGTAAGCGGGCTCACGATGGGGCTCCTGGGCGGGCTCATGTTCGGAATCACAGCGGGAACACACCGCGCGTGGCTGGTATCTACTATCGCGGCCGCTCGGCAGGCGGCAGCGGGCCGACTTCCCTTGCGAGTCATGGACTTCCTCGACGACGCCCACCGGCTGGGTCTGCTACGCGCTGTCGGTCCGGTCTATCAGTTCCGTCACGCAGCCCTACACGACTACCTGGCTGCGGGCGGCAGCGAACGAAGAGAAGGGATGCAACCACCATGACGATGTCTCATGAGACAAGCAGATCGTGGAGAACGGCAGCACACGGACCTCAAGAACGAGTTTTACGAGCGCGTCCAAGCCCGCGGAGCTACCCCGGACGTCGAAGTGCGCCTGCGCGAGACGGTCAAGAAGCTGAAGAAGACGATCGCGAGCAAGAACAAAGAACTCAAGCAGATCCGGGAGGACGTTCCCGCGCTGGTCCGGGCCGTTCACCAGCTCACGCCGGAGAATCAGGCGCTGCGCGAGCAGCTGGACCGGCCTGAACCGAACGTCACCCCGCTGCATCGCCGACGCTGAGCGCCGCCAGGCCAGCGTGATGACTCTACGGCGCCGGTTCACCCGTCACGATTAGTGCGCAACCGCTGCCAAGCTGCCCTGCCAAGGGTGACGATGTCAGCGTGAGCAGACGCAGAGCCGGCTGGCGAATCGCCCTCGCCGTGCTGGCCATCCTGGCGGCAGGCGCGGTGGTGGCTGTGGTCTGGCGGGTCTTGGACCCGAAAGACACGGTCAACCGCGCGGACCTCGCCGCCGTGATGTTAGCCGCCATCACCCTGGCGGGCACGGTGGCCGTCTGGGCCCACCGCTCCGCAACCGCCGGCACCGAGCCCCCGGCACGCAACTCCGTGGACACCGCCGCGCAGGTGCTGTCCGGACTCGTGGAGCAGCAATGGCGCGCCGAAGCCCGCCACCGGCTGCTGGATGACCCCGAACCGATCCCGGTGCACTGGCAGCTCATCGCCGACGAATCAGTAATGAGCCAGCCCCGCCTGATCACCACCGAGGCTGAGCTGACCCTGAGCGGACGCAGTGACGACATCGCCGCCTTGGCGGAGGCTTTCCGCAGCCTCAAACGGCGGCGGCTGGTCATCGCCGGCGGCGCTGGCATGGGCAAGACCACCCTGGCCGTCCAGCTGCTTCTGCACCTGCTGTCCAACCGCGCGGCCGACCAAGCCGCCGCCGGCGAGGGCGAAATCGTGCCGGTGCCGGTGCTGTTACCGGTCTCCGGCTGGGACACGAACGCCCATCCCCGGCTGCAGGACTGGCTCGCCGTCCGCCTGGCCCAGGACTACCCGGCGATGAAAGCCCCGCAACTCGGTGGCGGCGCCGCCACCGCCCTGGCCGAAGGCGGCCACATCCTGGCCGTCCTGGACGGCCTGGACGAAATCCCCGCTCCCACCCGCGCCCGGGTGATCGCCGCGCTCAACGCCTCGCTGACCTCCCGCGACCAGCTCATCCTCACCAGCCGCCGCGCCGAGTTCACCACCGCCATTCACGAGGCCGGCCGCCCGCTCACCGCCGCCGCGGTCATCGTCCCCAAGCCCCTCACCCCGCAGGCCGCCGCAGACTACCTGACCGCCTGCCTCCCCGCCTCCCCGACCGAGGCCTGGGCCCACACCCTGACCGCACTGCGATCCCGCACCGCACCCGGCCTGACCCAGCTCGCCGCCACCCCGCTGGGCCTATGGCTGATCCGCACCGTCTACATCACCCCCGGCACCGACCCCAGCCCCTTGACCGGCCCGCTCGGCGCCGACGCCGACGCGCTACGCACCCACCTACTCGACCACGTCATCCCCGCTCTCATCGCCGCCCGCCCCCCCAGCACCGACCCCGCCGACCACTTCCGCCCCCGTCACCGGCTCGACCCCGCCGCCACCCGCCGCCACCTGACCTACCTCGCCCGCGCCTTCCCCCCCGCCACCACCCGCGACATCACCTGGTGGCACATCGCCCGCACCACACCCCACATCCGGTCAACAATCGGGCTCACGAGCGGAATCGTGACCGGGATCGGGTCCGGGGTATACGCGATCTTGGTTACGATCCAAGGCGGGGCCGAGTACGTAAGTGAGTACGGGCCTAAGTACGGGCCGTGGGGGCTCGCGTTCGGGTTCACGTTCGGGCTTGTCCGCGCCAGGCCCTGGGTTAACGAAAAACCCGGCTACGCCGAGCCGCGCCTGCGCGGACGAACAGCCCATCTCTTCCGCTCTCTTAAAGGCACCCTCACGTTCGGGCTCACGAGAGGGCTAGCGATCGGGCTGCTAGTTGGGCTCACGATCGGGTTGGCGACTGGGCTCGATCTCGACGTCGCGGTCTCTTTCGAAGAGTTCTACGGCGGAATAGCCCATTTTGAGGTCTGGGCCGATTTCAGCCTCAACGATTTTACGATCGGGCTCGTGCTAGGAGCCTTCGCCTGGCTCCCGATCACCCTGGCACACTGGCTCTTTACCTGGGCGGAACAACCCACGCTCGCATCGACCAGCACGCCCCGCTCCAGTTGGGGAGCCGACAGAACGCTATCCCGTCTACGAATGGTCGTGTCCGGGCTCACGTTCGGGCTCACGTTCGGTATACCGTTCGGGATATTGTCCGGGGGGGAATACAACGTAGTGTTCATGCTCGTAATGATCTTCGCGCCCGCGCTCATGTTCGGGCTCGGGGCCGGGGTAGCGATGGGCAAGCATCATGCGTGGCTGGTCTGCGCCATCGCGGTCACCCGGCTAGCCCTCCAACGCCAGCTTCCCTGGCAGGTCATGGACTTCCTCGACGACGCCCACCGACTCGGGCTGCTGCGCGCGATCGGCCCCGTCTACCAATTCCGCCACGCGGCCATGCACGACCACCTAGCGGCAGCTGCGGCCTCCGACAAGACCCCGCATCGCTGACGCTGGGACAACCTCTGCGCTCACGTCTGGTCCAACCTCGGACGCTCAGGCTTCCACCCCACGATGAGGTTGCGAGTCAGCGCCAAAGAAGTTCAACACGCAGACTTGACGGGGAACTCCACCTCGGCGATCACCTCCACCTGCCGGGCGGCGATCTTGTTCCGGTACTCCGCTACCGTCAGCGGATCCCCCTGCACCAGCCCGCCCGCCGTCATCGTCGCCCCCACCAGAGCACCAACCCGCGTGAAGTCCCCACCCGCGACTTCGTCACTGCGAGGGAGGCCTGCACGGCGTTGCGCCTATCAGCTGCGCACCCACCGGAAGGCGAGCCCGGCCGCTTCCACCACGGCGCGGGTGGTGAGCGACAGGGCCGCGATGCGCGCCGGATCACAGTCAAGCCCGGCGGCACACACCCGGTCCACCGTCTGGATCAGGCACCCGTCCGCGCCGCCCTCGATGGTTATCTTGGGTTCGCAGCCCTGCCCGCAGCTCAACGCGATGTGATCTTGTCAGGCACGTAAGGCAAGTAGGCCGCTTGCCGCCTTAAGACCGCGACGAAGAAGAACGTGTGGTTCCCCGGCCTCGCAATGTCTTGATCGCAAGCAAGACATCTTCAGATGCATCGCCGCTGCCGCTCAGATGGTCCGTTTACGATCACCTGACCCATGTTCACGACGATCAGCTGGAGGCCACATGTCAGTCAGCGGTTCACGTTCGAAAGCCTTTACGTTCGTCGGCGTCCTCACAGCCGCGGTCGTCGTGATCGTGGCAATCGTGGCCTTCCGCGGCACCGATGACCAGCGATTCATCCGCTCGGCGGCAGATATGGAGTCGTTCGCACGCACAATGAGGGACGGCGACCGACTCGGCCCCCGCACCGTCGGAGGGATGGACTTTGAGGAGGTCCGCCGCGAGCGCGGCGTTGTCGTCTTTCAGCAAGGCGAGGCGCTGGCCAGCCCTTACGGCCACGCCTGGAGTCCGCAGGGGGATCCAGCTCCGATCCTCGAGGACATGGAGTGGTCGGAAGACCACGTCGATCACTATTTCGAGCATCTGGAGGGCGCCTTCTACTCCTGGCAGGGAAGGCGCTGACCGCAGCGGGACCCAGGGCGAGGCGCCAGACGCGGCGCCTACAACAACCGCGTCAGGCACCGCAGCTTTCCATGATCATGCGCCAGGTGATCTGACACATTCGACCTGCCACGCCATGATTCTGGGACCGCCATGACTCCGGATGTCTCAGTCGACTTGGCGTCCACCAGGTCACACCTTGTCGCGCACGCCAACTCAATTGAGAAGGGACAGCATCATTCACGATTGCGCTGCGAACAGCTGCGACAACCTCTCGCTGAGCTGGTCGTAAGGGCCTTCGGCGGCGACGCGTCCCTCCTCCAGCAGCACGATGTGGTCGGCCTGCCGGATGGTGGACAGCCGGTGCGCGATGACCAGCGTGGCCCGGCCCGCGGCTGCTCGCTGGAGCTCCTCGGTGAGGCGGGCCTCGTTGTCGGGGTCGAGGTTGGCCACCGCCTCGTCCAGGACGAGCACCGGCGCCCGCGTGGCCAGCGCCCGGGCGACTGCCACCCTGGCGCGCTGGCCGCCGGACAGGGTGACGCCTCGTTCCCCGACGGGAAGCTCCGGGTCGACGGTGAGCTGGGCGGTACGTAGGGCACCGGCCACGTCAGCGTCGGGCGCGCCGAGTCGTACGTTCTGCCCGATCGTGCCGGCGAACAGGTGTACGTCCTGTGGCACCACGGTGACGTGCCGGTGCGGCTCGGCGATGTTCGGCAGTGGCACGCCGCCCACCAGGATGCGCCCGTCATCCGGATCCCAGTGGCGCAGCAGCAGTGACACACAGGTGGATTTGCCCGCTCCTGAGACGCCGACCAGGGCGACGGTCCTGCCGTACGGGATGCGGAAGGACACCCCGCGCAGCACGTCCGGCCCGTCCTGCGTGTAGCGGAAACGTACATCCTCGAAGATCACGTCCGGCTGGGTGGCCACCTCGCGGGCGTCTCGTGGCGGGGGCACGTTCGCGGGCGCGGTGACCAGCGTGCGCACCCGGTCGGCGGCGGCGCGCAGTGTGCCGTACTCCTTGAGCAGCAGCGCCACCTGGGCCGCCGGGCCAAGAGAGCTGGCGGCCAGCACCATGGCCACGGGGGCGGCGGCAGGGGTCCGGATGACCGTGACGACCAGGAGCAACGTCCCCGCCGCCGCGACGGCGAGAAGCAGGTCGGTGAGGGCCGCCTCCAGCCCGCCGCGGGCGGCGTTCGCCGCGTGGGCGCGGGCCAGCCTGCGGGTCTTGCGCGCGAGCAGGTCCCGCCGGCGTTCGAGCGCGCGGAAGGCGGTGAGCTCGCGCATGCCCTGGACGGTGTCGACCACGTCGGCGGTCAGTTCGGCGGTGGCGGCACGCAGTTCGTCACCGTGCCGCCGCGACGCCTTGCGCAGCCACAGGGGAACGGCCAGCACACATGCGGCCAGCGGGAGCGAGACGGTCAGCAACAGGGGGTCGATCATCGCCGCGGCCACGCTTCCGGCCGTCAGCACCGTGCCCGCCGTGATGAGCTGTGCAAGGGTGTGCGCGAACAGCCATTCCAGGGTTTCGATGTCCGACAGCGCGGCCGCCGACAGGTCGCCGCTGCGGCGGCCCAGCAGGCGGGCCGGGGTGATCCTGGCGACCGCGTCGTACACCTGTCCCCTGAGTCTGGCCAGCACCAGGTACGCCAGGTCGTGCGCGACGTAGGTCTCCCACCAGGCGGCCAGCGTGGCCACCACGACCAGCGAGCCGAGCAAGGCGCCGGCCAGGTCGAGGGGCGCGACGTGGCCGGCGATCGCCCGGCCGGCCAGCCAGGCGCCGGTCACGGCCGCCCCGAGCGCGGCCAGCTGGCCGAGCAGGTTCGCGGCCAGGGTGGAGACGAAGGCCCGGCGATGCGCGCCGACGGCTCCCGCGAGCCAGCGGATGGACGGGTTCATGCCGCTGCCTCCAGGACGGTTCCGTTCTCCAGGGTCACCACGTGGTCGGCCTGCCGAATGGTGTCGGGGCGGTGGGCGATCATCAGGCAGGTACGGCCCCGCCGCACCTGCGAAAGGGCCTGCTCGGTGCGCGGGTCCACGTGCGAGGTGGCCTCGTCGAGCACCAGGACGGGCGCGTCTGCCAGCAGCGCCCGCGCGATGGCCAGGCGCTGCCGCTGCCCGCCCGAAAGCGTCGCGCCGCGCTCCCCCAGTGGCGTGTCGTAGCCGCCGGGCAGCTCGGTGATGAAGTCGTGGGCGGCGGCCAGGCGGGCGGCGGCGATCAGTTGCTCGTCGCCGGCGTCCGGCCTGGCCAGGCGCAGGTTCTCGGCCACGGTGCCGTGGAAGAGGTAGGTGTCCTGGGCGACGATCGCGACGCCGCCGCGCAGGGCGTCCAGGGAAAGGTCGCGTACGTCGACGCCGCCGATGCTGACCCGCCCCTCGTCGGGGTCGTGGTGGCGCTGCAGGAGAGCTGCCAGCGTGCTCTTGCCCGCGCCCGACGGGCCGACCAGGGCGACGGTGCGGCCCGGCTCGACGGTGAAGCTGACCTCGCGGACGGCGGGCCGCTCGGAGCCCGGATAGGCGAAGGTGACGCCCTCGAACGTGATGGCAGGTGGCGTGGGGAAGTCGTGCCGCGTTCCCCGATCCGCGACAGCAGGGGAGGCCGCCAGCAGGACCTCGATGCCGTCGACCGCCGTTATCCCGAGATATCCGGCATGCCAGGCGTCGGAGAGATTCTTCACAGGGCGGAAGCACTCGACGGCGATCACCAGGACCGCGAACACCTCCCACGCGCTGCCCGAGGTCGTCGCGGCGAGAACGGCCCCGGCAGTGCCCGCCTGCACGAAGAACGCGCTGACCCCGGTCTCGACAAGGGAGACCCTGAGCTGACGCATCGTGGTCAGATAGAGATCATGGGCTCGCCCGGCCAGCCGCGTCCCCAGGGTGCCGACCGCGCCGAAGGCCCGCAGCGTCGCCATGCCCTGCATCGCCTCCAGGTAGTCCGAGGCCAGCGCGGCGAACGCGGCCCAGCGGCCACGTCCCCGCCGCAGCAGGGTCGCGTCCCAGAACCTGGGGATGATCAGGACACCGGCCACGGCGACGGCCAGGACGGCGGCCGCTGCCGCGTTGACCGTGAACAGCCAGCCGACCAGCGCCACCGGCACGCAGAAGGTGACCATGACCTGCGGAAGGTAGCGGCTGAAGTACGGGTCGAGCCCTTCCACGCCATCCACCAGCGTGGTCTGCACATTTCCCGTGCGGGTGCCGGTCAGGTAAGCGGGGCCCAGCCGTCCCAGGTGGACGATCAGCCGGTCGCGCAACCTGGCTTTGATCAGCCCGCCCGCCCACACGGTCACCGCCTCTCTGGCCCACAAGAGCGCCGCCCGCACCGCGATCACCGCGAAGACCCAGGCCAGCAGGCGCACCGCGGCCGGGGTGTCACCGCGGATCAGGGCTGCCAGGGCCGCGGTGAGCAGGACCGCCTGGGTGACGTACGCGGCGCTGACCGCCAGGCCAAGCGCCACACAGGCCGCGAACGGCCCCCGCACGCTACCGGCCAGCTGCAGCAGCCGGCGATGAATGATCAACGCGCTGTCCTTCCGAGTCCCTGACGCACACGATGTGCCGACTTGATGCGAAGCGAGAGTAAATGATAACTATTTTCATTGTCCATTTCGACAATGATTTTCACTACCGGAGGCCCCATGCGCTACGGCGCTTTCTCCATCGGCGGACACCACGCCCGGCCTGCGCTGAGGCGATGCCTCCTCGCCCTGATACCGCTCGTCCTGGTGGCGTCCTGTGGTCAGAGCGCCCCCCAAGCCGGCACCACGGCCACGGCACCTCCACCGGCCGCCACCGCGACCGCTGCCCCGGTCTCCCCGGTCCGCGCGGCCTTGACCATCACCGACCCGCACGGCAAGACGTTCACACTGAAGAAGAAGCCCGAACGCGTCGTCTGCCTGACCGGCCTGTGCGACGACGCCCTCGTCGAGCTGGGCCTGACCCCTGTGGCCACGACCACGCCCGGCCTGCTCTCCCACTCCGCCTACCTGGGCGCGAAGGGCTCCGACGTCCCGGTCATCCCCGGCAGCTTCGGCGGCGAGGACGTCGCCAGGATCGCCGAGGCGAAACCGGACCTGGTGATCGGCCTCGCCGGTGTGCACGACCAGCTCAGAACCGCCGTGGAGAAGTTCGCGCCGCTGTGGGTGGTCCAGGTCAAGTCGTACGACGACTCCATCGGCTACCTGCGCGCGCTCGCCCAGCTCACCGACCGCGGGCAACAGCAGGCCGAGGCCGAGACCCGCTTCCGCGCCAAGCTCGCCGACGGAACGACCCGGTCAAAGGCGGCCGGGCTGGACAAGACGCCGGTCCTGGCGATGTACGGGGGTACCTCCGTGGGCGTCAACACGACCGAAGACGTGCTGGGCCACTTCATGTCGCAGTTCTTCGCCTACCCCTGGCCCAGCAAGGGCGGCGGCTTCGAGACCGCGCAGGCCTACAGCATCGAGGAGATCCTGGCCAAGGCCCCTCAGATCATCTTCATCCAGTCTTTCGGCACCAAGGTCAGCGACCACTACAAGGACAACCCGGTGTGGAAGCGCGTTCCCGCCGTATCGGCCGGCAAGGTGTTCGAGGTGCCGACCGAACTGTGGGCGTCCGGCCGGGGCACCAGGGCGTTCGGCGTCATCCTGGACGAAGCGCTCGCCAAGGCCGCCGGGTGAGCGCTGCGCTCGGCGGGCGTCCGGTCGCGCCTTGGGCGGCCGGCCTCGGCCTCGCCGTCGCGGCACTGGCCGGCCTCTGCCTCGGCACGCCGTTCGTGGCTCCGCAGGACCTCCTCGCGATGGCTCCCGAGTCGATCGCGCACCTCGTGGTCTGGGAACTGCGCGTGCCCCGCGTGCTGATCGGCCTGGCGGGCGGCGCGGCGATCGGCACGGCCGGGCTCCTGCTGCAGGAGTCCCTCAGGAATCGGCTGGCCGTGCCTGAGATGCTCGGCGTCTCGACCGGGGCCGCACTAGCGGTGAGCGTATGCGTGATCTGGACGCTGCCCGTGCCGCCCTCGCTCTACCCGCTGGCGGGCCTGTCCGGCGCCGCCCTCGGCGGGCTCGTCACGCTGGCCGCGGCCCGTTCGGGCCGCAGCGCCGGAGGCGTCCTGCTGATCGGCGCCGCCGTCTCGACCGGCATCCAGGCGCTGCTGCTGGCCGTGATGGCTACCGCCGACCGCCTTCAGTACGACATGCTCTTCCGCTATCTCGTCGGCAGCCTGTCCGGTCTGATGTGGGAGCAGGCCTCGGAGACACTGCCGTGGTTCGCCGTCGCGCTCCCCCTCGTCGTGCTGTGCGTCCCCGCGCTCAGCCTGCTGCGCCTCGGTGACGACGCGGCCGCCTCGCTCGGCAGCCGGGTGAACCTCGCCCGTCTCGGGGTGCTCGCGGTGGCCACCCTGCTGATCGGCGCCGTGACCGGGCCGTGCGGCCCGATCGCGTGGGTGGGTTTCCTGGCGCCGGTGCTGGCCAGGCGGTTGCGCCCGCACGCCGGAGCCCGGGGCTGGCTTCCATGGTCGGCCGCGCTCGGGGCTCTGGTCACCGTGACGGCCGACCTGGCCGCCCGGCTGGCCTTCGATCCGGTGGAGACGCCTCTCGGGGCGTGGACGGCGCTGACCGGCGTGCTGGTGGGGGCCGTACTGCTGCGCCGGCGGGCGACCTCATGACGTCGGCGAGGCCCGCGCGGGGTGTCGCGGCGGCGGCCCTGCTCCTGGCGGTCGCGGCTGTGCACCTGCTCGCCTCCGGTCAGCCGCTCGGCGCGATCACCGGCCTGCTCGACGGCGCCGCGGACGGCCAGGCGGAGAAGATCGTGTGGGAGCTGAGCGTGCCGAGGCTGCTCACCGCCCTGCTCACCGGCGCCGCCCTGGGCGTCGCCGGATACGTGCTGCAGGCCACGCTGCGCAACACGCTGGCCGCGCCCGAGTTCTCCGGAGTGAACCCCGGCGCGGTGCTCGGCATCCTCGGCGGGCTCACCCTCGGCCTGTTCCCCGCCGACTCCGCGGCGGGGGCGCTGCTCGCCGCCCTCGCCGGGGGCGCGCTGGGCGGCGGGCTCACCTGGCTGCTGTCGGCGGGCCGTGACCCGGCCGGCCTGGTGGTGCACGGCCTGCTCGGCAGCGCGCTGCTGGCCGGGCTGACCACGATGCTGCTCGCCTACCAGCCGAGCAGGTTCGGCAACGCGCTGCGCTGGCTGATCGGCTCGGTGGAGGGAAGGGTGTGGGAGCACCTGGCCCTCACCTCCTGGTGGATCGCCGGCGGCATCGCCGTGGCCTGGGCGTGCTCGGGCATGCTGGCCGTCCTGTCGCCCAGCGACGACCACGCCGCCTTGCTCGGTGTGCACCCCGGCCTCGGCCGGGCCGTCGCGCTGACCGTGGCGATCGCGCTGACCGCCGGCGCGGCCAGCATGGCGGGGGCGATCGCCTTCGTCGGCCTGGCCGCCCCGCATGTCGCGCGCAGACTGGGCGGCCGCGTCCTCACCGTCGCCGTCGTCGGCGCCATCGCGCTCGCGGGCGCTGACAGCCTCGCCCAGCTCGCCGGGCAACTCCTCGACGGCACGCACCGGCTCGGCATCCCGACCGGCGTGATCACCGCACTGGCCGGCGCCGCCGTCCTCATCAGACTGGGAAGGTCACAATGAGCGTCAAGGTCGAGGACCTGCACTTCTCGTACACCACCCGCCCGGTCCTGACCGGCATCGACCTCACCGTCGAGCCTGGCGAGTTCGTGGCCCTGGTCGGCGTCAACGGCTGCGGCAAAAGCACGCTGCTGCGCCTCATCGCCGGCCTGCTCAGACCGTCGTCCGGCAGGATCCTGCTCGGCGGGGCGGAGCTGACGTCGCTGTCGCGGCGGCAGGTGGCGCGGCGGCTGGCGGTCCTGCACCAGAGCCTGCCCCCCGTCCCCGCGATGACCGTGCGCCAACTCGTCCGCCAGGGCCGCTATCCCCACCAGGGACCGTTCGGCCTGCTGCGGGAGTCGGACTCCATGGACGAGGCGCTGGAGCTGGCCGGGGTCGCCCATCTCGCCGACCGCGTCCTCGACACGCTGTCCGGCGGTGAGCGTCAGCGCGTCCGGCTGGCGCTCGCCGTGGCCCAGAACACCCGCATCCTGCTCCTGGACGAGCCGACCGCCCATCTGGACATCCGCCATCAGCTCGAGGTCCTGGAACTGGTGCGCGCCCTGCGTGAGATCCGCGGACTCACGGTCGTGACCGTCCTGCACGAGCTGGACCATGCGGCTCGCTTCGCCGAACGCATCGTCGCTCTCCACGAGGGACGGGTCTGGGCCGACGGCGCACCGAAGCACGTGATCACGCCGGAACTCCTGGCTGACGTGTTCGGCGTGGCCGGACGGGTGGTCACGGACGAACTGCACGGGTCACCCCGCTGCCTGCTCGACGCCGCCCTGTAGCCGCTGCCGAGACCGCGTATTCGCAGACCAGGTGGATCTTGCTGGTCAG
This sequence comes from Nonomuraea sp. NPDC049486, assembly GCF_040676925.1. Taxonomy (NCBI): domain Bacteria; kingdom Bacillati; phylum Actinomycetota; class Actinomycetes; order Streptosporangiales; family Streptosporangiaceae; genus Nonomuraea; species Nonomuraea sp. NPDC049486. Next base: position 116,861 of record NZ_JBFAPV010000018.1, on the reverse strand, counting down.
CCCGCCGCGGGATCGGCCGAGGGCGTGATCTGCCGGCGAGCCTGTGACGAGCCCCCTTTACGGGCACCGGCGGCGTGCTGGTGCGCACGCACGATGGTCGAGTCCACCGCCACCAGTCCATCGATGTCACCGTGCGCATCGGCCCGGGCCTGCACCGCATGCGGCATCGCGGTGAACGTTGCCGTCCCTGGCCCAGCGCCGGAACCGCGTGTACAGGCTCTGCCAGGACCCGTACCGGGGCGGAACGTCCCGCCATGCCGCACCGGTACGGATCTTCCACGTATCGGCTCCCGTACGGATCTGGCGCGGCCAGTAGTTCTACAGAAGGCGCCCGTAGCCGGGGACGGCATGCTCTGAGACATGCAGAACGTGGACATCTGGAGTGAAGAGTTCGGCGCCGCGACGGACACGCCGATCCTGCTGATCATGGGTTCGATGTCGCAGGGCGTCCTGTGGCCGGACCAGTTCGTCGGTCGCCTGACCGCCGGCGGCCGCCGGGTGATCCGGTACGACCACCGCGACACCGGCATGTCCGGCACGGTCGACTTCGCCGCCGAGCCGTACACGTGGGACGACATCAAGAGCGACGTCTACCGCGTGATGGACGCCCACGGCTTGGAGAGCGCGCACCTGGTCGGGCACTCGGCCGGCGGCCTGCTCGGCCAGCTCATCGCCGTGGAACGGCCCGAGCGGGTCCGTTCGCTGACCGTCATCGCCTCCTCGCCGCTCGGCGGCGGCGAGGGCCAGGTGCTCGTGCGGGCACTGACGGGACAGCCGCAGCCCGAGGGCAGCCTGCCGGAGCCGGCGCCGGAGTTCGTGGACTTCTTCCGCGCCCTGGTGGCCGCCCCACCGCCGCAGGACCGCCGGGCGCTCATCGACGGCATGATCGCCGAGCAGCGGGTCCTGCACGGCACCGGACTGCCGTTCGACGAGGACGAGGCCCGCCGGTTGCAGGAGCGCGTCCACGACCGGGCTCGCGACCTGTCGGCTGTGGCCAACCACCGGCTGGCCGCGGCGGCCGACCCCGGCTTCGAGCCGGTGGGCGTACTGGACCAGGTGAAGACGCCCACGCTGGTCATCGAGGGCAGCCACGAGCCGGTCAAGCCGGGTCACGGCGCGATCATCGCCGAGCGGATCCCAGGGGCACGGCTGATGATCGTTGCGGGCATGGGGCACACGCTGCCACCGGAGACCCACCAGGAGCTGGCCGACGCGATCCTCGCCCACACGGCCGAGTGAGGAAGTCTGTTGAACGATCCCTGCGCCCCCGCTATCGAAGTACTGGACCTGACTCAGCGCTTCGGCACCGTGCTCGCCGTCGACCGGCTCAGCCTCAGCATCCCGGCGGGGATGTTCTACGGCATCGTGGGCCCCAACGGGGCCGGCAAGACCACCACGTTGACGGCCATGTGCGGGTTGCGGGAGCCGACCGCGGGAACGATCCGGGTCGCCGGTCATGACCTGCGCACCGCGCGAGAGGCCGCGCTCGCGCAGCTCGGCGTCATGATGGACGGATTGTCCCTGCCCGAACGGCTGACCGCCGCCGAGGTCCTGCGCTACAGCGCCGGACTGCGCGGCCTGGACGACGGCTGGCGGGCACGGGCCGGCGATCTGCTGGAGATCCTCGGACTCGACGCGGTTCCGCGCACACTGATCGTGGAGTACTCCACCGGCATGCGCAAGAAGATCAATCTTGCGCTGGCGCTGCTGCACCGGCCCCGGGTGCTCGTGCTGGACGAGCCGTTCGAGGCGATCGACCCGGTCTCGGCCCGCTCCATCGAGCAGGTGCTCAAGCAGTACGTCGACGCCGGCGGCACGGTGGTCCTGTCGAGCCACATCATGGACTTCGTCGAGCGTAACTGCCGTCGGGTGGCGGTGGTGGCCGGCGGCCGGGTGCTGGTTGAAGGGCCGGTGGCGGAGGTGGCCGCGGGCTCGACGCTGAACGAACGGTTCGTCGAGCTGGTGGGCGCCGATCCGGTGCGGCCGCTGGAGTGGCTGTCATGACCCGGGCCTTGCTCGCGCTCAAGCTGCGCCTGTTGTGCAACGGCCCGCACAACGAGCGCGCCTTCAGCCTGGTCGCCGGGCTCGTCCTGGCCGCCCTGGTGATCGCGGGCGCGTCATCGACCGCCGATGGCGTGATCCACGAGGGCTGGATCGCCGTGGCGCTCACGGTATGGGGCGGCATGTGGCTGTTCGGGCCGCTGGCCCAGCCTCGCCATGATCCGTCGGTCATCTCCCGCGAGTGGTTGCGCGGTTATCCGCTGCGGTCGTGGCGGCTGGCGCGGGCCCTGTCGTGGACCGAACTGCTGGGCGTCGGCCCGCTGATCACGGTGGCGTGCCTGTCGTCGCTGGCGGTACTGGCCGCGCCGGGTGGCACGGCGGCGGCCGCGACCGCCATCGCCGCGGTCGCGGCCCAGCTGTATCTCCTCACCTGGGCGGGCAAGACGGTGGCGGCGCTGGCGTCCTGGCTGCTGCAGACCCGGGCCGGGATGACGCTGGCCGCCGTACAGACCGCGATCATGCTCGCGCTGTCGTTCGCCGGATGGGTGCCGGTCGCGGCCTGGCTGCTGCCGCGTCTCGGCGAGGGGGACACCGCCCTGGTCACCCCCACGGCCGGGCAACTGCCCGAGCCGGTGATCGACGTCCTCGCCGCCTTGCCCACCGGCTGGGGGTATAGCGCGGCGCTCGCCGCCCGCGACGACGCCGGGACGGGAGCGGTCCTGCTGCCACTGGCGGCGCTGCTGACCTCGGGCGCCCTGTTACACCTGTGCTGGATCGCGCTGACGGCTCGCGCCCTGCGCCGGCCGCCTCACCGGGCGAATGCGCGGCGGCCGGCCGTACCGGCGCGTGGGCTGTCCTTGCCGTTCGCGACACCGCAGGTGGCCGCGGTCGTCTCGCGAGAGCTGGTCACCTGGCTACGTGACCCGGCGCGCGGCGTCGAGCTGCGCAGCGCCTGGCTGACACCGCTGCTGATGGCGCTCATCATCGCCTTCACCGACTGGAGCTGGGCGCTGCCCCTGGTAGGCCCAGCGGCCGCCGTGTTCGGCGCGATGGTCGCGATCAACACCTATGCCCTGGACGGCACCGCCCTGTGGCAGCTCCTCACCACACCGGGCGCCCTCAAGGCCGACGTGCACGGACGGATGGCGGCGTGGGCGCTGCTGTTCGGCCTGCCGGCCATCGCGCTGGCGGCCGTGCTGTGGGCCGCGACCGGCTCACCCTTGGGAGGTGCCGCCCTCGGCGGCGCCATCACCGCGGCCGCGGCGGTTTGCGCCGGAGCGCCGTTGCTCGCGCTCGTGATGCCGGCCGTGGGCACCGACGCCCGCGACCGCATCTACCCGGGACAGCGAGCGGGCGATCCGACGGGCGGACAAATGACGATCTTCCCCGTGGTCCTGCTGGCCGCCATCCTGCCCGGCGTCATCGGCGGTTCGTGGTGGGGGAACGTCCTCGTCGCCGTCCTTGTGGCCACCGTTCTGGGCGCGACACCCGCGCTCACCGTGCGCCTGCTCCAGCGGCGCGGCACCGGCCTGCTGGAGGCGATGACCACCGGCGACACCGGGCTCCTGCGCGCAGCCGCCCGCACGAAGAGCTGACCTACCTGGCCGCTCCATGATCCCTTCACCGGTCACCGGCGTCCGCTCAGGCCACGCAGACGTCCAGGCCGGGTTTCCATGTCCAGCCGGAACCGGCCGTTGAGTTCGAGACAGTCGTCAGCACTGAGCGGAGCTGCGGCGTCAATAGCAACGCATGTCCAACCAGGTGCCGTCGTACATGCCGTCCAGGTGGAGAATCATGGAGTTCGTGGCGGAGGTGCCATCCACAGGGGTGCCGGACTCGTCGAATGGTGTGTAGGCGACCAGCTCGTAGTCGCCGAGGTCTCCGTCGGGGTCCTCGATCTTCGCCTGGCGGTAGTGGTTCAGCACCTCCTGGATGGGCCGGTCGGTGGAGAGCTCGAAACGGATGGTGTACCAGCAGTCGCCGGAGTCGCCGCTCACCTCGACGTGCCGGTCGAAGTACCCGAGGTCTGCTCCCGCCGGCGGCGGATACTCCTGGATCCGGTCCACCATGCGCGCCAGCCGGTGGTCATCGATCCATGCCGGCGCCTTGACGATCGCCGCCAGCAGCAGGAGCGGCACTAACGCCACGGCCAGGCAGCCGATTCGGCGGGCCGTTCGTGACCGTCTGGACTCTGGCGGTGGTGCGGGGGTGGGCAGGTCCGGGGGGATCGACATGGATCACATGATCGCGTATCCCGTTCCCCCTCTCGCACGAAGTCCCGCTCTGCTCGGCGACGGCTAGCGCATCGACCGCCGTCGCGCAGGCGCTCCTGCGCGACCAGCACACCCGACGCGCAGCTGATCAGATCGACATCGAGGGGCCGTCCGGCAGCACGACACCACCACCAGAAGGGAATGGGTATAGCCGGCCGGACTCTTCCTCCTGCCTGCCACTCAGCCGAGGCAGAACTCGTTGCCCTCGACGTCTTGCATGACCAGGCACGACTCGTTCTCCTCATCGGCAGGCAGGAGCCGCACGCGTACCGCGCCGAGCGGGATCAGCCGCGCGCATTCGGCCTCAAGGGCCGCCAGGCGCTCCTCCCCCACCAGTCCGGTGCCGACCCGCACGTCAAGGTGCAGCCGGTTCTTGACGACCTTCCCTTCGGGAACGCGCTGAAAGTACAGCCGCGGACCCACGCCCGAGGGGTCACTGCATGCGAACCATGAATCCCGCTGCTCAGGCGGCAGCGTGCGATTGAAGTCGTCCCAACTGGCGAACCCCTCCGGTGGCGGCGGCGCGACGTACCCCAGCACCTCACACCAGAAACGAGCAACGCGCTCAGGTGATGCGCAGTCGAAGGTGACCTGAATCTGCCTCACTGATGCTCCCACGGACCAATCCTCCCATGGGTTGCCATACGTCCCGCGATCACCCACTCAGAAGGTCGGAGGGACCCTGCGAGGGCCGGGTCTGATCAAGAGCGACTGTCCTTGATCGCGCTTGCGACGCCTCCCTTCAGGGCGCCGGGATTGGATCACCACGGCGTCTGGCGGGACGTGCTGATGGTCGAGCGCCGCAACGCCGTGACCGGAATCTGAGCCGCCGCCGCTCAGGCCCGCCGGCCGGGAACATCGGCGGCCGCCCCCACGTCCCTGCGTTCCCGCCCTCCCCCTATCCTCATGATTTTGATGCATGTCAATATAGAGAAGCATCGATATGGAGGGCGTGTGGAACCGCTGGAGCTTTTGGAGTGCAGCCCGCCGCTGACCCGCGAGCCGCTGAACGCCGCACAGGCGGCCGGGGTGGCGCGGGTGTTCAAAGCGCTGGGGGATCCGGTGCGGCTGCGCATCCTGTCGATCGTGGCCAGCCGCGCCGACGGCGAGGTGTGCGTGTGGGACATCCTCTCCCAAGCCGCACTGCAGGTGTCGGCCTTCGACATCGCCTTCTACCTTGGGAATGCCCGGCGACCACAACGTGGAGACAAGCCCGAATCAATGATCCTTCAGCGGCCCGTGACCGCATCCAGGGCCAACCTGGCCTGCTGCAACGCGCGGGCGGCGTCCACGCCAAGCTGCCGCGCCTGGACGGCGAACACCTGCGCCGCCTCCGCCAGGCGCTGCTCAGCGTCCACGCCGAGGGCGGAACCGGCAGTTTCGCGGACGTAGGTCCCGTGCCGCCCCCGGGTCTCGATGACGCCGTCACGCTCGAGCTCGCGGAAGGCTCGCGCGACCGTCGCCGTGGCCAGTCCCAGGTCCCGGGCGAGCTGCCGGATGCTAGGCAGGCGGGTCAGCGGCGGCAGCACGCCGGTGGCGGCCATAGTGGCGATCTGCGCCCGCAACTGCTCGTACGGAGGAAGCGGTGAGGCGGGGTCGAGATGGAGGATCATGTCGCCGTCCGGTCGGCTGTGTTGGAGGCCGCCTCGCCTGACGTGTGGCGCCTGACCGGCCACACGCGCGGATGCCCGACGCGCTGCCAGCTCAGAGGGGCGCCCACGAACACGCACGCCACCCCGGCCCACGGCAGGATGATCCGCAGGGCCTGGCCCTCGATGCCGCCCCCGATGGAGAAGAGCTCGTATCCGAGGAACAGGAACATCATGCCGAGACCGGCACCGGCCATCCGGTGGATCGCCGTGGAGCGCAGGGCATCGTCGAGCCTCATCTGTGACTCGGATCCCACGGGCTGGCGCCGGTGCACGATGAACCAGAGCGATGCCTCCATCAACACCAGCACGACCGCCGCCGTCACCGCCGGTACGGGTCCGAACCCGAACCCGGCGCGGAGATGGCCGGCGAGGAACCAGTGCCCGATCACGCCCACGGCGATGGTGGCCAGGCCCACGACACGGATGAGGACCAGCGCCGGGCGCCCGATGTAGTCGGCCACCCGCCTGGGCACGAGGGCGGCCGCCTTCTGGGTACGTGGACGGGTCCAGGTCACCTCGGCCAGGACCGCCCCGAGCAGGTACCCCACCAGCCAGGACGGCGAGCCCAGCAGGTCGAACGGGAAGGGCGGGGACGGCTGGGTGTAGACCAGCGCCCAGACGATGCTCGTCGTACCTCCCAAGAACAGGGGGATGACGAACCCGACAGTGCGCAGACACCGGCTGCGGTCGAGGTAACGGCTCGCCTGGTCCCAGTCGAGGCCGGTGGCGGGCAGGCCATGGCCGGCGGCCCACTCGACCACTTGGGCGCGGCGGTGGGGGCGGAAGGCCCGGTACAGCAGCAGCGCCACGATGGCCAGGAAGATCGCGATCCACAGACTCCAGCCGACCATGGCCACCCCAGATGTACTAATGATGCAGCACATTAGCACGCAACCCGGAAACCCAGGGTTGTCTGAACGGTGACTTCGGTGTTGCGTTGCAGACCCGGAGAATCGGCACCCGCCGTTCACACGGTCGGCGAAGATGAACCCGTGTCCTGGATCCAGGCCGGTGTAAGCGGCTTCACCGATCAGAAATCCCCCGCCACGTCGTCAGTTCTGTAAGCCCTCTCGTACCGGTGGAAGGATTGACGACCATGACCGACGCCACACTGCTAGGCGCCGACGAGGCCACATTCATCGCGGCGGCCCGCTCAGGCGACACGGCGCGGTTCGCACTCATCACGGAGCGCCACCGGCGTGAGTTGCAGGTGCACTGCTACCGGATGCTCGCGAACTACGAGGACGCCCAGGACATGACGCAGGAGACGTTCCTGCGAGCATGGAACAAGCGGGAGTCGTTCAAGGGCCACGCGGCCCTGCGGACCTGGCTGTACCGGATCGCGACGAACGCCTGCCTCGACTTCCTGGAGAAGCGCAACGACCGCACACCCGTACCGTCCGAGCTGCCGGACCCCGGCTCCGAGATGCTGTACCTGCAGCCGTACCCCGACCAGATGCTCCCCGAGGACCCACAGGAATCGGTGGTGGCGCGGGAGACGATCGAGCTGGCGTTCATCGTCGCCGTCCAGCACCTGCCGCCGCGGCAACGGGCGGTGTTCATCCTGCGCGACGTCCTCGGCTGGCCGGCGTCGAAAGCCGCCGACGCCCTCGAACTGACCGTCGCATCGGTGACCAGCGCACTGCAGCGGGCCCGTGTGACGATGCGCGAGCAACTGCCCGACCGCCGCCTCGACTGGCGAAGCCCCGCCACCCACGAGCTGTCGGATGACGAGCGCGGCGTGGTGAAGTCATATATGGACGCCCATGAACGCAACGACCTCGACAAACTGATGGCCCTGCTGCGCGACGACCTGCGCTTCACGATGCTGCCCGATCCGGGCACCCTGGTCGTCACAGCCAAGGACGCGGTGGACGGCTGGGTCTCCAGTGGACTCTTCCAGCGCGGCTACGACGACTGGCGCTGCACCGCCACCACGGTCAACCGCATGCCCGCCGCCGCACTGTACCTCCGCACCCCCGACGACCCGGAATACCGGCTGTTCAACATCGCGGTCCTGCACATCGTCGACGGGAAGATAGCCGAGCTCACCGGATTCGACGCCACCGACAAACCATGGCTGGACCTGCCCCCGACACTGTGATCAGACGAGTCCAGCGCACGGGCCGCCCCGCCGACGTTGCCGGCGGGGCGGCCCGTGCTCATCGCCTCGTCTCGTATCGGGTCAACACCAGGCCGCCGGAAAACGTCCGCGTCTCCACCAGGTTCAGGTTCACCCAACTGTCCAGGGCCGTGAAGAAAGGCGTGCCACCGCCCAGCAAGACCGGTGCGGTGACCAGCACATACTCGTCGATCAGCCCGGCCCGCATGGCCGCTGCGGCAAGTGTGGCGCCAACGATGTCCATCGGGCCGCCGTCCTCGGACTTGAGCCGGGTGATCTCGGTGACCGCGTCGCCGGTGACCAGACGGGTGTTCCAGTCGACCTTGTCGATCGTCGACGAGAACACCACCTTGGGCATGTCCCGCCAGCGGCGGGCGTACTCGATGTGCGCCGGTGTGGCGCCGGGCTGCTGGTCGGCGGTCGGCCAGTGGGAGCTCATCGCCTCCCACAGTTTGCGCCCGTACAGCGCCAGGCCGGTCGCCCCCACCCGGTCGGACCACCACTGGAACAGCTCGTCGCTCGGCACGCTCCAGCCGAGGTCCTCACCGGGCGCGGCGACGTAGCCGTCCAGGCTCAGGTTCATGCCGTAGGTCAGTTTCCGCATCATGTCAGCCTTCCGTGAGTCGATCTCACACGTACAGACGGGCACGACGCGGAAACCTAATCGGTGCGCGATCCGCGTCCGCAGGTAGCCCTGGCGTTCCGAACTCAGCACGGCGCACTCGGGCGCTACCGGCCAGATCTCGATTCCACCCTCACAAACGCCCGGTCACACAGCTGCAGCGCCGGCCCCTGTCACCGCGCTGGAGATTGCCAAGCAATTCCCGGCGGTGCCCGATGCCGCGAACCGCCGTATCGCCGGAAAACCGGGTCGGCGCGATGAGGAGCGAGCACCACTACTGTTGCCCGGCCCGGTAACAGTGGCGTTCTCATTGATCCGCGGCGAGCTCGCCATCTGGTGCGGTTTTGTTGTTGTGGTTGTCAGGTATGAGGGCAGGATTTTCACCAACCCAGGCCCTTTACAATGTAGATTCCAAAGCTAGCTCCGCCCCACAACCACATCGATGATCACGTGCTGTTGTCCTCGACGCCCAGTGCACGATCCGCGTAAGCCAGCACCTTGCATCACTCCCCTGTCCCCCGTCGTGCAGCAGCGATGACGGTCCCACTCCCCCACCCTGCACACGCCTGGCGTTGCGGCCCAACTTCGGCCGCCGCACCAGGCGCAGGCGGACGACCTCCCCGACCGCACCCACACCTGCGGCCGACCCCAGCGCGCTGCTCCCTGCAGATCCGCCCAGCACATACGGCGTTCGGATGGTCGCGCGGTTATCGGGCTTCTTACGCAGAGGAGGCGTTCACGGCCTCTGGGTCGGCGGAGTCCCAGGTCACGTGAGGCGAGCCCGTCAGCGCAGTTGTGTCGAGGTATTTAGGTTCGAGGACGCGCTCGGTGAACTTCCAGCCATCCGGGGTGCGCTGGTAACGGTCGTGGAACAGGCCGTACATGACGACCGACCTGCCGTCGCGCTGGCGACCGATCTCGAAGACGGATTCCCGGCCGGTCGCGGTGTCGCCATCGAGTTGTATCGTGCCCGGGTGCACGGTCTGCACCCAGAACTCCCACGCATCCTGCAGCCGTTCGATACCGGCGCGGATCTCCTTCCGCCCGGTGAACTCGACGTCGGCGGGAGGGATCCGCCACACGGCGTCCCTGGTGAACAGCGACGCGAAACGGTCGTAGTCGCCGTTCATCGCCGCGTCGACGTGTTCGCCCCGCAGCGCCTCGATCTCGACGCGGTCGGCGACAGTCTGCAGATCTTTCATCGGTTTCCTCTCTCCTGCGAACGTGATGGATGACGACATCGGGCTCTTGCCGGAGGGTGCGTCCGCACCAGCAGCGCTTCACTGAACGTCTAGGTCTGAGGGCTGTATCTGAAAACTTCTTGCCGCGGTGGCGGGTACGGATCATTGACGAATGAGTCCGGCGCCTCGGGACGGCCGGCCAACGTGATAGGGCTCACACTGCACTGGCGAATTGACGCGATTGACGCGACGGCGTGCCCTCTTTGCCACACCTGACCAACACCCACTCCGCGGCAGCTCCGCTCCGCAACCCTGATGAGCCAGATGGGGACGTTCTCCAACCCGTCCAAACTCGAGGCGTCGCGGACGAACTGATCTCGGTTGGGGCCGGAACTCAGTAGTAGGCCACGTTCACGACCAAGGCGGCCGCCACCAGTGCGAAGAACACGGACCAGGCGCCGAAGTGGTGGTCACGAGCCCGCAGATGAACGCAGAACGCGCCGAGGAAGTACAACACGAGGCCGGCGGCGGCGAGCAGGCCCAGCACCGGAACGGCGAACCCGGCCAGCAGTCCCAGCGAACCCGCCGCCAGCATCAAGCCCAGCGGGAGCGTCCAGGAACGCGGCACGCGAAGCTGGTCCGCCTGCTTCTTGGGGTAGTCATGGCCGATGAGGTTGGCGATGGCGGCCAGGCCGACGACGGCCGAGGCGAGAGAGGTGATCACGAGGTAGACGGCGAACACGCTGATCCCCTTGTCCATGTGAGTGACAGGCCGGTCGCGCACCACGCGGACGAGATGAGCTGCCGAGACCCACCCGACCTCGGAGGGACCGGCAGGCTCAGAGCTGTTCGAGGCGCCGGGTCAGAAACCGCCGCTCGGGGGTCGAGTCGGCCAGCTCAAGGGCGCGCCGGTAGGCCGTCCGGGCCTCGGCATCACGGCCCAGACGCCGCAGCAGCTCCCCGCGCGTCGAGTGGAAATACAGGTAGCCGTCCAGGTCGAGGCCATCGACGGCACGCAACGCCGCGGCGGGATCGCCTGCCTGGGCGACCGCCACGGCACGGTTGAGCTCGACCACCGCCGAGCCGGTCAGGTCGGCCAGCCGCCGGTACAGCTCGGCGACCTGCGGCCAGTCGATCCGCTCACGCGCCTGGAGCGAGGCGATGGCGGCCTGCACGACGTACGGGCCGCGCCCGCCCAGCGCCATCGCCCGATCCAGCGCCGCCCGGCCCGCCGCGATCTGTGGCAGGTCCCACAACGACCGATCCTGATCGTCGAGCAGTACGAGATCGTCACCGGAGAACCGGGCCCGCCGCCGCGCGTGGTGGATCATCATCAGCGCCAGCAGCCCGTGTGCCTCTGGCTCTCGCGGCATCAGCCCGGCCAGCACCTGCCCCAGCCGGATGGCCTCGGCGCCGAAATCGACCCGGCCGCTGTAGCCCTCGTTGTAGATCAGGTAGATGACCGCCAGCACCGCGTCGAGCCGTTCGGGCAGCAGATGCGCGCCCGGGACCGCGAACGGGATCCCGGTTGCCTTGATCTTGGCCTTCGCGCGGGTCAGGCGCCGCTTCATGGTCTCCTCCGAGACCACGAACGCTCGGGCGATCTCCGCGGTCTGGAGGCCGCCGAGCGCACGCAGCGTGAGCGCCACCTGCCCCTCCAGCGGCAGCGCCGGATGACAGCAGGTGAAGATCAGCTCAAGCCGCTCGTCCTTGATCAGCGTGTCGTCGAATTCGTCCATGATGGCCTCCGGCGCCGCCAGCAGGATCTTCTGGGCCAGGGTGCGCTCCCGGCGGATCCGGTCGATCGCCCGGTTCCTGGCCGTCGTCACCAGCCACGCGCCCGGAGCGGCCGGCACGCCTGAAGCCGGCCAGCGCTCCGCCGCGATGGCGAAGGCCTCCTGCGCCGCCTCCTCAGCCCGGTCGAAGTCACCGAGGAACCCGACCAGCGAGGCCAGCACCCGGCCCCACTGCTCGCGGAACACCTCCTCCAGCACGCTCAGAGCCGCACCACCGGCCTGACCTCCACGGTGCCGCCGAACCGCAGGGCCGGGACGCGCGCCGCCCATTCGAGCGCTTCGTCCAGGTCGGCGGCCTCTATCAGGCAGAAGCCACCCAGCACCTCTTTGGTGTCGGCGAACGGGCCGTCGGTCATCAGCGTCCGGCCGCCGGACAGCCGCACGCAGGTCGCCGTCTCCGCGGGCTGCAACTGCGCGGCACTGACGTAGCGGTCGTCGTCGGCCATCGCGAAATACTCCGCGTACGCCGCCTCACGCTCCTCATCCGACGACGTCTCCAGGTAGCCGGGCTCGGCATAGATCAGCAGGGCGTACTGCATCGCGACCTCCAAGGCAGTGGGCTCTCATCAGTACGACGAACGAGCGGCCGCGCAGGGGACACCACCCGTTTGTTGCCAAGGTAGCGATTTTCCGCCCGCCCCCTGACTCCGTGCGGCACCTTTCAGGCGTGCGCGGGGGCCGGCCGCGCGGGACCGGGGTGGGCGAGATCCATCTCCTTCATCAACGCCACCTCGCGCTGCCGCGGCACGAACAACCCGGAGATCACCGGCATCTTGAGCATCGTGATCAGGTGGACGGGGGCGAGGCCTTGACGGCCCTGTTCCAGGCCAGCAGTACCGGCACTCCCGCGATCAGTCCAGCGGCGCCGGCTATCGCCAGGCCGTACTCCGGTCCGGCCGCTTCGACGAGAAGGCCGCCGAGCAGGATGCCCAGCCCCTGGGCGGCGACCATGCCGGAGGAGGCCAGGCCGACCGCCTGTCCCCTGCTCTCCGGCGGAGCGATCCTCACGTACTCCGCGTTGGCCGCCACGTGGTAGCCGGTGAGCACCCCGCACCCCGTCCACAGGAGCAGCAAGGGCACGTAGCCGGGGTCCGCCGCGCTGGCCACCAGCGGCACGCCGGCCAGCACCGCCATGGGGGCCATCAGCGCCATCCGCCGCGATTCGGTGAGGAATCTGGACAGCACGAACACGCCGATGACGTTGCCCGCGGGCAGGGCGGCCATGAGGAGCCCCGCTTGCGTGGTGCCCAGGCCCAACGAGGCGGCGTACGGCACCGCGATCGCCTCGGGGATGACGTGGAAGCCCGACAACATGGCCAGGCCGAGCAGGCTGCGCAACGCGCGATGCCCGGCCACCAGCCGCAGCCCGCCGAGGAGGGAGACCGGCTGCTTTCCCGCGGCCGCCGGGCGCCGGCGCCCTGTGGCCAGGGTGAGTGACGCGGCGGCGGCGAACGTGGCCGCGTTGATCAGGATGGCCGTTTCCGCGCCGACCAGCGCCACCACGATGCCGCCGCCGGCGAAGCCGAGCAGCGTCACGACCTGGTCGCTGAGCTGGTGGACCGCCACTCCGGTCTGGTAGAGCTCGCGGGGCACCACTTCGGGCGTCAGCGAGACGCGTGCCGCCCTGCTCGGCGAGTCGAGCAGTTGGGAGGCGAAGACCAGGGCGCACAACGCGGGCAGCGGGAGGCCGGGCAGTGCGATGAATCCGATGAGGACGGTCCTGATCGCATCGCAGGCGATCACGACCTCGCGCCGCGGGTAGCGGTCGGCCAGCCAGCCCAGCGCGGGCCCTCCGATCAGCGCGGGCACGAACGTCATCGCGTAGACGAGCGTGGTGACGGCGGCCGAGCCGCTGCGCTCGTAGGTGAGGACGGCCAGCGCGACGCGCGCCAGCTGGCTGCCCGCTCGCGACAGTAACCCGCCCAGCCATAAACCGCGAAACTCGCCTATCGCGAGCACTTTGGCGTACGACGATTCCGTCCGGTCCTCCTCGGCTGTCCTCGACGAACCAGCACTGCGGCAGGTCCTGCCATGTTTCCGGCAACCCGCGCGGGCAGGCGCCGGCTCACCGCGGTGGGTGGTGACCCGCCTGTTTCGTCGCAGACATCACCACCCCACCGCGGGATCACCTCGTCAGGTCCAGACGGGGTCGCGTCGCATCGGCCGCACCTCCTTTCAGGACAGGACGCCGTCCGCCGGTTACGGAAGGCACAGATCCCGGCTCGTACGTCCGCGCGCGTTGGAGCGGTCACCCAAGTACCGGACGCCCATGCCTGCCGAGGGCGGTCACCCGGCGTAGGGGTCGAACCGGCCCCAGGCGACGAGCGCGGCGAGCGCGAAGAGGATGACGGTGACCAGCAGCCCGGACGGCTCCTTGCGGCGGATGTGCCCTGGGTGCCTCACCATCGGCTGTCGATCTGGAGACCGACGTCGATGCCGCGCGGAAGGCCGGACAAGTTGTCGCTCACATCCAGGCGACGAATAGGCGGCCTCCCGGGGGACACCTCGGACCCCAGAGAATTCAGAGCTGTTCGAGCCAGTGGGTCAGGAACCGCCGCCGCGGGGGGCGGGGAAGTAGAGGTAGCCGTCCACCCGCGGGCCTGCGACGACGCGATCGCGGCCTGGACGGCACCGTCGCCCGTGCGGCCGCGGCGGACGAACTCCCGGTCGTACTCACGACGAGACGGGGGTTGACGCCGGCACGATCGAGGAGCTTCGCTGCCGGCCGTCGAATCCCGGCGGCACGGTCACCGGGTCGAGGGTCAGGTCGGTCATGCCACCTAGTCGCCGGCCCTGGACGGTGCCGAGTTGTAGAGCAGGTCGCGGTACTCGGGGTGATTGCGCAGCCAACTGAGGATGAAGGGGCAGATCACCAGCGCTTTCAGTCCTCGTTCGCGGATGTCGTCGAGCGCGGCGCGAGCCAGGGCGCCGCCGATTCCTCGACCCTCGAAGGTCGGGTCGACCTCGGTGTGAGCCAGGACGATCATCTCGCTGGTCTCCTGGTAGTCGATGAATCCGGCGACCGTCGTCTCGCCGACGGAGGCTTCGTAGCGCCGCCGGTCCGGATTCCTGGTCACGTTGACGTCGATGGACATTGTTCGTTGAGCCTCCTGTTTCGGTGCTGTGACAGGTCGTCATCTCGGGTCCACCGTGGGTTGCCCGGGGCCAGACGAATCAGATCGGTAGCGCTCCCCGCTCGCCACGTGGAAGGTCGGATTCGCGCAGCCGACGCTACTTCGCGTCAGGGAGAAGTGCCTAACCCGGTCGACCCAACCCGGTGCCTGACCGTGGTCTGCCTGTCTGGTCAGGGAAGCGGCAGTTCTCTGAGCTGCCGGCGGGAGGTGATGTCCAGCTTCCGGAAGATGTCGCGGAGGTGGGCTTCAACCGTGCGTGGGCTGAGGAACAGTTGGCGCAACGACCTCCCGGGAGGTCGCTGCGGTGGCCACCAGCCGTGCGATGTGCGGCTCGTGGGCGGTCAGGGAGTCGGTCGGCTGGGCGGTCCGTTTGCGGGGATGCTCACCGGTGGCGCGCAACTCGCGGGCGGCGCGCTGCCCTCGGGCGGATAGCCGCCTCTGATCATCTGTGCTCCTGACGGTCGGGGGACGCGGAGGACGGCGATCGGGGCGGTGCCGCGCCGGGCGGCAGGAGCCGTGTTCGAAGCTCGGGTTTGAGGATCTTGCCTGAGCCGGTTCTCGGCAGTGTGTCCACGATGTCGAAATAGACGGGGATCTTGTACTTTGCGAGCCGGGAACGGAGGAAGTTCGCCAGCTCTGCCGCGGTGAGGGCGACGCCGTCACGGGGGACGACGAAGGCCCGGCCGACCTCGCCCCATTTCTCGTCGGGCACCCCCACCACGGCGGCCTCCGCCACGGCGGGATGCCCGAAGAGCACACCCTCCACCTCGGCCGGATAGACATTCTCCCCGCCGGAGATGTACATGTCCTTCAGCCGGTCGACGATGTGAAGGTGCCCCTCGTCGTCGAGGGTGGCGATGTCCCCGGAGCGGAACCAGCCTCCTTCGGTCAGCGCGGCGGCGGTCGCCTCCGGGTTCCGCCAGTAGCCGGGGGTGACGTTGGGCCCCTGGATGTGCACTTCGCCCGCCTCGCCGGCCTCGGCCTCACTGCCGTCGGGCCGGACCACGCGTATGTTGGCGAAGAACACCGGCACGCCGGCCGACCCCACCTTGCGCACGCTTTCACCCGCCTCAAGGAAGGTGGCGCCCGGCGAGGTCTCCGTCAGTCCGTAGCCCTGACAGAAGACCAAGCCCCGCTGCTGGTACGTGCGGATCAACGCGACCGGGATCGCCGCTCCCCCTGACATCAGGGTCCGCAGCGAGGACAGGTCGGCGTCGGCCCACCGCGGCGACCGCGCGAGGGCTGCGAACATCGCGGTGACCCCGAACATCCAGGTGACGCGGTGCTTCTCGATGAGGTCGTAGCAGGAGTCCACGTCCCAGAACGGCATGATCAGCGAGGTGCCGCCCTTGAGGAAGGTCGGCAGCAACGTCTGGTTCAGCGCCGCGACGTGGAAGAGCGGCGCACTGATCAGCGTCACCTCGGTGCTCGCCACGTCGACCCCGACCATGATGTTGAAGCAGTTCCACACCAGGTTGGCGTGACTGAGCATCGCCCCCTTGGGACGCCCGGTCGTGCCCGAGGTGTAGAGGATGAGAGCGATGTCGTCGAGCGCGACCGGGGTGTCGATCGGCGTGGCATCGCCTCCCGACAGAAAGGCCTCGTACTCCCGCTCCCCCGGTGCCGGCGACTCCAGCGCCACGGCCGTGCGCAGTCCCGGGAGTCCCGGAAGATCGCGTACGACCGTGGCGCACTCCGGCGCGTAGACGAGGACGGAGGCGCCGGAGTCCTCCACCATGTAGGCGATCTCCGATGCGGTCAGCCGGAAGTTCAGCGGGACGAAGATCCCTCCGAGCAGGTGCGTGGCGAACATGGTCTCGGCGAAGGCGACGTGGTTGGGGCCGAGGTAGGCGACCCGGTCCCCGGTCCGAACCCCGGCGCCGCGCAGACTCGATGCGAGCCTTGTCGTCCGCTCGTGCACCCAGGCGTAGGTGACCGCCCGGCCGTCGAAGACGATGGCGGTGCGGTTCGGGCTCATCCGCGCCCGGCGGGCCGGCCAGCCGCCCAGTCCGGCGTTACGCATCGGCGACTCCTGTCAGGTGGAGGACGGTTCGGCCGGGTCGGTCGCGCGCGCCGCCGGGGCGACGGCGGTCAGGTCGCGGCGGCTGGTCTCGCCCAGGGCCAGGAGGCAGACCACCGTCAGCAGGCAGGAGGCGGCGATGATCACCGAGATCATCATCGTCCCTCCCCCGCCGGTGGACGCGTCGAGCTGGGCGAACAGCAGCGGGGCCAGGCCGGCGCCGAGCCCGGCGAGCTGGTAGCCCATCGAGGCTCCGGTGTAGCGGCTCCTGGTGGCGAAGACTTCGGTGTACAGCGCCGCGAGCGGGCCGTACATCATCGGGTGGATGACCGCCTGGCCCAGCACGAGCGCGACGGTGAGGACGGCGACGCTGCCGGCGTCCACCATCGGGAAGAGGACGAAGCCGAACACGGCCATGAGGAGTGCGCCGGCCAGCACGACCGGACGGCGTCCCACCCTGTCCGACAGCGCCGACCACCCGATGATGCTCAGGACGGCCAGCGCCGAGGAGAGCGTGAGACCGTTCAGCACGTCCGGCCGGGGGAAGCCGGCCCGCACGCCGTAGGCGATGAGATAGGTGGTCAGCGTGCCCTGCGCCACGAAGGCGGACAGACCGACGCCCACACCGAGCAGGAGAGTCCTCGGGTGATGGCGGAGCACGTCCAGCAGCGGCGCTCGGGAGCCATGGTCCGCGGCGGCCTTGAACACCGGGGTCTCCTCGACCCTCAGCCGGACGAACAGGCCGACCGCCAGCAGGACGACGCTGATCAGGAACGGCACCCGCCAGCCCCAGCTGAGGAACTCCTCCTCGCCCAGGACGGCGGCCGTGCCGCCGAGCGCCGCGGTGGACAGCACCATGCCGAAGGGGGCTCCGGCGTTGGTGAAGCTCGCCCACAGTCCGCGACGGCTGGTCGCGTGCTCGGCGGACATCAGCACGGCTCCGCCCCATTCACCGCCGACCGCGACGCCCTGCAGGATCCGGAGTACGACGAGTGCGATGGGCGCGAGGACGCCGATCTGCGCGTAGGTGGGGAGCAGGCCGATGAGGAAGCTGGCGACGCCCATCAGGGTCATGCTCAGCACCAGCATGCGCTTGCGGCCCAGCCGGTCGCCGAAGTGGCCGAAGATCGCTCCGCCGAGCGGCCTGGCCAGGTAGCCCGTGGCGAAGGTGCCGAAGCTGGCGACCGTCGCCGTGAGCGGGTCGAGAGAGGAGAAGAAGACCTTGCTGAAGACCACGGCCGAGGCGGTGGCGTACAGCAAGAAGTCGTAGTACTCGATGACGCTGCCCAGGAAGCTTGAGGCGACCGCGCGTCGGAGTTGGATCCGGTTGGGGGATGTGACTGGCAGGTTCGGCATGACCGAGCTCCTCGTCCGGGAGCGAGCTAAGACTCTCGCTTGCTTGTCCGGAGGTTAGGCAGATCCATAACGGACGTCAATACTTTGCCCAATATGGGCGGGGGGTGGGGTGCGCCGCGCTCGCCGCGCCGGGCGCGGGCCGTACGTTTCGCCCGGTCAGGCGTAGTGACGGTAGATCACGCGCGCGACGCAGGCGGGCTTGGCGGAGCCGTCGATCTCTACGGTGAAGTCGAGGAGCATCTGGACGCCGTCACCGGGGACGTCGTCCACCGACGCCACGGCGGCGGCGAGGCGGATCTTGGCGCCGACCTTGACGGGACTGGGGAAGCGGGCCTTCTCCAGTCCGTAGTTGACGCTCATCGTCACGCCCCGGATGTCGAGCAACTCGGTGAAAAGCGGGATGACCAGGGACAGGGTCAGATAGCCGTGGGCGATCGGACCGCCGAACGGCCCCTCCTTCGCCCGCTCGGGATCGACGTGGATCCACTGGTGGTCGTCGGTGGCGTCGGCGAAGGTGTTCACCCGCTCCTGGGTGATCTCCAGCCATTCGCTGCGGCCGAGGTCCGCCCCGGCGAGCGCCTTGATCTCGCCGAGTCCGTGCACCGTCGTGGTCATGACCGTGTCGTCCCTTCCTGCGCACCCAGCCCGAGCAGGCGCGCGGCATTGTCCTTGAGGATGCGGGAGCGGACCTCCGGCTTGATCTCGAGCTTGCCGAAGTCGGCGAGCCAGCGGTCCGGGGTGATCACCGGATAGTCGGATCCGAAGAGCACCTTGTCCTTCAGCAGCGTGTTCGCGTACCGGACGAGCTGCGGCGGGAAGTACTTGGGCGACCATCCGGACAGGTCGATGTAGACCTGGGGCTTGTGCGTGGCGACGGCCAGCGCCTCGTCCTGCCAGGGGAACGACGGATGGGCCAGCACGATCTTCAGGTCGGGGAAGTCCACGGCGACGTCGTCCACCAGCATGGGGTTGGAGTACTTCAACCGGATCCCGCCCCCGCCCGGCACGCCCGCGCCGATACCCGTCTGGCCCGTGTGGAACAGGGCGATCGCGCCGGACTCCTGGATCACCTCGTAGAGGGGATAGGCCATGCGGTCGTCGGGCGCGAAGCCCTGGATGCTGGGGTGAAACTTGAAGCCGCGCACGCCGTGCTCCTCGACGAGCCGGCGGGCCTCGCGGACGCCCGCCCGGCCCTTCCACGGATCGACACTGGCGAACGGGATCAGCACATCGGCATGCTCGGCACAGCTCTCGGCGACCTCCTCGTTCGAGATGCGAGGGTGGCCGGTGGCGTGCTCCGCGTCGACGGTGAACACCACCGCGGCCATCTTGCGCTCTCGGTAGTAGGCGGCCATCTCGGGGATGGTCGGCCTGGGGTGCTCCTTGAAGTACTTCTCCGAGGCGCCGAACAGCTCCGCGCTCAGCGAGACGTGCCCGCCGGCGGAGACCTCGGCGTGCGTGTGCACGTCGATCGCGACCAGTTCGCCGACGTTCATCCGCGGCATCTCAGCTCTCCGCCGTCTTCTGTTCGGGGACCTTGGGCGCGGGCACGCCGTACGTCTCGGGATCGGCGCCGACGCCCGTCCGCCATGAGGCGGCGATCGCGTCGGCCGTCCAGCCACCGTCGGCGTAGGCCACCGCCTTCTCGCCGGGGTGGGACCAGAGCGCCAGCCGGTCGCCGCCGATGCCGATGGCCTGGCCCGTCACCTCCGCGGAGGCGTCGGACGCGAGGAAGACGACGAGCGGGGCGACGTCCCCGACCGTGCCCAGGCCCTCGCCCCTGCGCAGCCATTCCGGGAACGGCCGCCCGGTCCGCTCCGACTCCTCGATGACCGGGGCGAAGGCCGGGATCGTCTTGGTCATCTCCGTCGCCGCGACCGGGACGATCGCGTTCACCGTGATGTTCGCCCTGGCCAGCTCCATCGCCCAGGTCCGGGCCATGGCGACGATGCCCGCCTTGGCGGCGGCGTAGTTGGTCTGGCCGAAGTTCCCGCGCTGACCGGCGGGCGACGAGACGAGGATCAGCCGTCCGCCCGTCCCCTGCTCGCGCATCCGCACCGCCGCCGCCCGGGCGCAGGTGAACGTGCCCCGCAGGTGCACGTCGATCACCGCGTCGAAGTCCTCGTCGGACATCTTCCACAGGACCCGGTCCCGCAGAATGCCCGCGTTCGTGACCATCACGTCCAGCCGGCCGAACTCCTTGACGGCCGTGGCGACCAGCCGCTCGGCGGCCTCGGCGGAGCCGACCGGGGCGACGACGGCCGCGGCCCTGCCCCCCGCCGCGATGATCCCACCGGCGACTCCGGCCGCCGAGTCGCCGTCCAGGTCGTTCACGATGACCGCCGCCCCGGCCGCCGCCAGCGCCTCGGCGTAGGCCCGCCCGAGGCCACGACCCGCGCCCGTGACGACGGCCACCTTGCCCGACAGATCCATGCACCTCACCTTTCGCAGGGAAGCCTGACATCGCCGAATCTATGGCACTTATGTGACTGCCGTCAAAGATTTGCCTGACGTTGAGAACCGTCTACCCTTTGGCTGTGACCTTCGGTGGCGAAGACGACCTGACAGCGCAGTTCCGGCGCCCGCAGTCCCTGATGTTCAGCTTTCTCGGCATCTACGTGCTGGACCGCGGCGTGGCCGTCTACTCCGGCAGCGTCATAGACGTGTTCGCCCGCCTCAACGTCTCCGAGGAGGCCGTACGGTCGACGCTCGCGCGCATGGTCAAGCGCAACCTGCTGATCAGGCACCGACGGGGACGAAAGGTGTATTTCGGGCTCGCCCCGCACGCCGCGGACGTGCTGAAGGATGGGCGCAGACGGGTGTGGGAGACCGGCGCGGTGAACCGCGACTGGGACGGCACCTGGACGGTCGTCGGGTTCTCGCTGCCGGACAGCCGGCGCAGCACCCGGAACGACCTGCGTTCTCAGCTGATCTGGAACGGCTTCGGCCTGCTGCAGAACGGGCTGTGGATAGCGCCGGGCGAGAAGGACGTCACGGACATCATCGCCTCGCTTGAGCTGGGCGACCACGTCACCGTGCTGACCGCCCGCGCCTTCAAGCCGACCGAGGCCGCCGACCTCGTCAGGAAGGCCTTCGACATCGAGCGGATCGCCGGACGCTACCGGGCGTTTCTCGCCCAGTGGGACGTCCCTCGGCCGCTCCCCGGCGCGCCGGACGACCTCGCCCGCCAGTTGCTGCTGCACACCGACTGGCTGCAACTCGTCCGCCAGGATCCCCACCTGCCGGCCGAGCACCTGCCCTCGGACTGGCCGGCCATCCGGGCCGAACAGCTCTTCCAGGTGCTCGCGCGGGAGTACGAAAGACGCGCTGCCGAGCAGGCCGCCGCCATCCTGGACGAGCTTGCCGTGTGACGGCAGGCGCCACCGCCGTTGATCATCGTCGTCCGCCGAACTCCCAGTGGTGGACCTCGACATCGGCATAGCGGTCCGGGGTCAGGACGGTGCGGGCCGTGTCCCTATCCCCCGCCCGGATCAAGGCTGCCGTGCCCAGCCAGGTGGCGCCGTCGTCGGACAGCAGTGACCCGTAGGCGATCAGGTCGTCCTGCCGGTCGGGCGGTGGAAGGAGGTCGGCGGCCTGGCCCGTGCCGAGGCCGAGAACGAGATAGCGGCTGCCGCCTTCGCGGCCACCGGGGAAGTCCCACATGGTGCGGCCCAGGACGTTGCGCCAGCGGCGCAGCAGCACGTCACGGTACACGCCGGCCTGGTAGTTGGGCTCGTCGAAGGCGAACGCCCGCGCGGCGGCGGGGTCCGGCAGGTCGACGATGTGCACGCTGCCGGTGGCCGTGTCGCCGTCGAGGGTGGGGCCGCGGGCGATCAGCCGCGCGTCGAAGCGGTCCATGTAGGACCAGTGCTCCTCGGTGAGCTTCTCGCGCAGCGCCGCGGAGCCGGGCCGGTCACGGTGGTAACAGAAGAATTCCATGTCGAGCCTGTTTATCACGGGTTGCGGCAGAACCCGGTGCCGATTTCGCGGACCGTCCGGGCCGCCGTGGCCGAGCAGGTCCTGACAGCGCTCGATGGCGGCTTGTGGGTGACGATCGCAACCTGTAGGTTGCCATTGATGGCAACCTACAGGTTGCGAAAGAGGGTGACATGGGTTCGGACGCGATCGAACGGGTGGTGGTGCTGCGGCACCCCGTCGAGCGGGTGTGGGCCGCGCTGACCACCGCGGAAGGGCTCTCGCGGTGGTTCGGCTCGGTGGCGGAGATAGATCTGCGGCCCGGTGGGCGCGCGTTCTTCCGCTGGGACGACCTCGGCGACCAATCCGTCGCCACCATCGTGGTGGTCGACCCACCACGCCGTTTCGCGTTCAGGTGGGCGATCGAGGGTCTGCCGGAGGACGACGCACCCCGGACGCTTGTGGACTTCACCCTGGAACCGATACCGGACGGCACCCGGCTGCGCCTGGTGGAGAGCGGGTTCGCCCAGGCCGCCGCCGACGTGGCCCGCTCCGCCCACCAGGCCAACAGTCAGGGATGGGACGCCGAGCTCGCCGACCTGGAGACCTACCTCGATGCGGCAGCCTGATCCAGAACGGCAGGCCGTCGCGGTGTTCGCGGCGCTCACCGATCCGACGCGGCGCGCACTGCTGGAGGAGCTCGCCCGCGCCGGGCCCGCCACCGTCACCGACCTGGCACGACGGCTGCCGATCAGCCGCCAGGCGATCGCCAAGCACCTCGGCCAGCTCGCCGAAGCGGGCCTGATCAGCCCAGGAGAACCGGCCGGCCGTCGCCATCCCTACCGGCTGGAATCAGCCCCCGTTCGCACGGCGCAGATTTGGCTGGCCATGCTCGCCAACCGGTGGGACGACCGGCTGACCGCGCTGGAGCTCGCACTGGACGCCACCGACACGAAGGAGTCGAGCGACAATGAACAAGCCTGAATTCACCGCCGGCCTGAACATCGCCATGAAGATCCCCAAGGCCCAGTACGAAGCCACCGTGGCCTTCTACCGCGACACCCTGGGCTTCGAGGTCAAAGAGGATGATGTCTCGTACGCTCCGACCGTCTCGAGAACTCATTCGGTACGGTTCGGACCCAATACGCTGTGGCTCGACTGCGTGGACAACTACAGTCGGCCCGACCTGTGGCTGCAGCTGCACACCGATGACCTGGACGCGGCAGCGGCCAGACTGGCCGGCAGTGGCATCCACCCGTGTGACGAGGTCGAGCCCCTGGAGGGCCTCGACTCCAGAACCCACTGGATCAAGAACCCGGCCGGTGTCGTGCACCTGCTCGCGGAGTCCCGCTGATCCCGCGGCCGTACGGTCACCGGACGGCTCGTCGCAGGACGGCCTGGATGTGATCAGGGTCGGCGGGGGCGTTGTCGAGGAGGATCGCGGTGCACAGTCCGTCGGAAGCCGCGACGAGGGCGGCGATGGCCGCAGGGTCGTCGGTCAGCGTGGTGGCGAGCTCGGCGATGTTCTCCCGCCAGCGTCGTGCCACGGGGCGTAGTGCGGGGCGGCGGGCGGCCAGGGTCGCCAGCTCGCGTTCGGCCAGGGCGCGTTCACGTCCGGGACCGCCGGACTCGGCGATGAGGTGGGCCAGGCCGGTGAGTTTGTCGCCGGGGCTGTCGATGATGTCGCGGATGCGGGCGGTGTAGGCGTCGGCGACACTCGTGAGAGCGGCGACGAGCAGATCGTCGAGGGTCGCGAAGTAGTAGGTGCTCAGGGACGTCGTGGTGCCGGCCTGCTTGGCGACCGTGCGGTGGGTGACGCCTGCCGCGCCGTCGCGCGTGACCACGGCGAGGGTGGCCTCGATGATCTCCGCGCGTCGTCTCTCGCCACGCGCGCGGCGGCCGTCGATGTGCTCGCTGTCGTCGGTGGTGTCGCCCATGCCGCTCCTCGGTCCGACCCAAAAGGATAGTCGGACCATCGTTCAAACGTCGGTGTCGCGGCTCCGCGCCTCCCCGAGTGTGGGCACGTGACGCAGCATCCCGAGGCACAGCACCGCGGCAACGGCGATGGCGATCCCCGCGACCAGGGAAGCGACGTTGAGTCCGCTGGTGAAGGCCTGCTGGGCCGCCTCGACGGTCCCGGGCGGAAGGCTGTCGCTGATCGCCAGGATCGCGTTCAGGCTGTCGGTGAGGGCGCCGGAGGTCTCGGACGTCAGATCTCCGGGCACCGTCACCCGAGTGCGGTAGACGGCGGTGGTGAGACTGCCGAGCAGGGCGACGCCGACGGCGATGCCGAGCTCCTGGACCGTCTCGGAGATCGACGCCGCCGACCCGGATCGCGCCGCCGGCACCGCGCCCACCACCATGTCGGTGCCCAGGGCGGCGAGGGCGCCCAGCCCGAGATAGACGAACGTGAAGCCGGCCGCCACGGGGACCTCGTCGTCGAGTCCCGCAGTGGCGAGCAGCGCGTAGCCGGCGAGGGACGCCCCGAGTGCGGCGCCCATGACCGAGCCGGGGCGGAAACGCCGGGCGACCAGAGGAGCGCCGATGGCGGCGGCGAACATCGCCAGCGCCGGTGGTCCCATCCAGAGCCCCGCGTCGAAGGGCGTGAGCCCTTGGACGAGCTGGAGGTACTGCGTGACCAGGTACATCGAACCCCCGACTCCGACCAGGCCGATGAGCAGCACGCTCAAGGCCACGGTGAAGGCCCGGTCGCCGAACAGCGACACGTCCAGCAGCGGGTCGGGGAGGCGACGTTGACGGCGTACGAACACGATCCCGGCCAGAACGCCCGCCAGGGCGTAGACGAGGGTCGGGCCGCCGGGGCCGTCGGAGGCGATGCGCTTGACGGCGTAGACGACCGGAAGGATCGCCGCCAGGGACAGACCCACGCTGATCAGGTCCAGCCGGCCGGTGGACGGGGCCGCGTACTCCGGAAGCAGTGCGCGTGCCCCGGCCAGGACGGCGAGGGCGATGGGCACCGCCGTCAGGAACGGCGCTCCCCACCAGAAGGAGTCCACCATGGCTCCGCCCACGATCGGCCCGGCGGCCATCCCGAGCGCGAACATCGTGGCCCAGACCCCGATGGCGACCGCGCGCTGACGCGCGTCGGGGAACATGTTCGAGATCAGCGACAGCGTGGAGGGCATGAGCGTCGCCCCGGCCACCCCCAGCAGGGCTCGCGCGAGGATCAACAGCTCGGCCGTGGGGGCGAACGCGGCGAACACCGAGGCCGCCGCGAAGGCGACCACCCCGATCTCCAGCAACCTGCGCCGCCCGATCCGGTCGCCCAGCGTGCCCATGGTCACGAGGAACCCGGCGACGAGGAACCCGTACGCGTCCATGATCCACAGCAGTTGGGCAGCCGACGGGGACAGGTCGGCCGCCATGCTCGGCGCCACCAGGTACAGGACGGTCACGTCCAGTCCCAGCAGCACCGTCGGCATGGCCAGCAGGCCCAGGCCCGCCCACTGGCGCGCCCCCGCCCGCGTGAACTGTTGGCGCGTCATCACGTCCTTTTCGCTCTCATCATGTTTGAACGATAGTACAAATAGTACGATCGTTCAAGGTGATGGGATCGGGCGTGAAGCCGGCCGCGATTCTCGATCGCCGGAGTCAGCGATCGCCGGTGAAGGTGGCGCCGATCTCCGCCATCCGCCCGGCCGCGTAGCCGGGGTCGATCAACGCCTCGGGGGTATGGAGGCCGGGCGGCACGGGGGCGCCGCGCAGGCCGAGCAGTCGCTCGACGCCGAGGGCGACACCGAGCGCCGTCAGCGGGCGCTGCCCCTCCGGGTGGAAGAGGTAGCGGCTCGTCCTGAGTGGCGCGCCCGCGCGGTCCACGCCTTCGAGGTCGATCCTGACCTCCGCGGACGGGGGCCCGCCGCGCCGTCTGCCCGCCGATTCGCCGATCGCGAACGCGAAGCGGACGTTGGGCGCGCCCGTCGCGAGGGCGAGGCTCGGCACGTCGAGGATGGGGACGATCCGGCCGGGCAGCACGGCGCCGTCGACGCCGGTGACCTCCACCTCCGCATCGGGGCCGCCGACCCAGTGGAAGACGCCGTCGCGGCGGACCTGCCCCGCCGAGGTGGCGGCCAGCAGGCGTTCCATGTCCGCCACGGCCGCGGGCCCGCCGCTGTCCTGTTCGTCCAGCACGCCGCCGACCTCGATGGTGTCGAGCCGGTCGAACTCCCCGGCGAGGCCGAGCACCGCGAGGACGACGAGTCCCGCGTACCAGTGGCCGGCCAGCAGGACCGGCGTCGCGCCGGCTCGCAGGCCGGCGGCGACCACCTCGGGTCCGATGTCGACCAGGCCGCTGGAGATGCTGACGTACGGCAGGCCGCGGTCCTGTGCGAAACGCAGTCCGTTCAGGTGGCTGTCCCACACCGTTGCCACGACCGCCGAGTAGCCGTCGGTCCCCTGGAGGCCGAGGTCGCCCCGCCGCAGATCGATGGTCGCGGCTGTCGCGCCGCCGAGTTCGTCGGCGACCCGCCGGGCGCGGCCGAGATCGCGGCCCGCGATCGTCAGCGGCAGCTCCGGGTACCACCGGCGCAGGAGGGTCGCGGTCCCCGCCCCCGCCTGGCCGGATCCGCCCATGATCAGTACGGAGTGCTCCACTACCGACAGCCTCACGCTGGTCAGCCTGGCGGAGGCCGCCGGAGTGAGCAGGCCAGTCGTCTACGACCACTTCGGCACCCGTCCCGGCCTGCTGATCGCGCTCTACCGGCGGCTCGACGAGCGGCACCGGGCCGCCGCGGAGGCGGCCCTGCGTGACGCCCCGGCCGTCCCCCGCGAGATCGCCCGCGTCCTGAGCGCCGCCTACTTCGCCTGCGCCACCGACATGCCGGAGTGGACCGCCATCTCGGCCGCCCTCAAGGGGAACCAGGAGATGGAGGCGATCGAGCGCGAGCTGCTCGACGGCTACACGGACCTGATGGCCCGCGCCCTGCGGCCGTACACCGAGCTCACGCAGGAAGCCCTCCGGCTCCGCTGCGTCGGCGTGCTGGGCGCGGCCGAGGCTATCGCCGCGGAGCTGAACCGGGGGCGTGCCACCGCCGCCGCGGCCATCGCGGCGCTGACGGACCTGACCGTCGACGGCATCGCCGCCGGTTCCCTTGGTGATCAGAATTGAGAACCGGGACGATTAAGAGCCCTTCAGAACGCGATCAAGTGCTGCCCGGCCCGCAGGTCCCCAGTTCGGCTTGCCGCCGGGAAGGCCCCGGTCTCCGTTCTGGCCCATGAGCATCAGGAAGAGGCTCTTCATGGCGGCCAGCCCGCGGGCGCGCCGGATCGTCGCCTCGTCCGCATGCCCGTACGTGTCGAAGAACCGTGCGGCGGTGCCCGTGGGGAGCAGCAACCACGCGGCGGCGAGGTCCCACGCGGGATCGCCGGCGAACAAGGCACCGAAATCGATGACGCCTGAGAGCGTCCCGTCCGTGACGACGACATTCGCGGGATGGAGGTCGCCGTGCACCCACACCGGCGGGCCCTCCCACTCGGGAGCCGCGACGGCGTCGTCCCAGACGGCCCGGACGGCGCGGACATCGCCGACGGCGTCGACGGCCTGCAAGAACTGCTCGAAGCCGCCCGTGCACCCCTTGGGGTGAGCGCCGAGGTCCGAACTGGCCGGGGCCTCGGCGGGCGCCTCCACGTGCAGCGCCCTGAGGAAGCCCGCCAGCGTGTCGGCCGCGTGGGCGCCGCGGCTGATCGAGCCGTGGTCCAGCGGCTCGCCGGGAACCCACGTCATCACGGTCCAGTGCTTGGGGAAGCGCTCGGACGGTTCGCCGGACCGCACCGGGGTCGGCACCGGAAGCGGCAGGCGCGGGGCCAGCACAGGGAGCCACCGCCGCTCCTTGAGCTGGAGCTCCGGGGTGGGGTCCATGCGCTGCATGCGCACGGCCAGCTCGTCCCCGAGGCGCCACATCTGGTTGCCCCAGCCGCCCGCCACCTCGCGGACCGCCAGCCCCGCAAGGTCCGGATGTTGCTCCTGCAGCAGGTCGCGTACCAGGTCTGCGGTGATCTCGATCTCGGTGTCGGTCATGCGAAGTCACGGTAGTGAGGCGTGGGGCGGAGCGGCTCTCCACCCCGGCCTGAAGGCCGGAGCACTGCGGCCGACCCAGGTAGCACACCGGCTAAGCGGACCTTGGCATGTCGAAGGAGAGGGCGCGATACCTTGCCTTCGGTGCCTCGACCGCGTGACCGGAGGAGTCGATGCCGGGATGACGGCAGGGCGACCGGTGCCCACGCAGGACGACGTGCTCGGATACTTCGACACGCTGTCGAACTGGGGACGGTGGGGCGACGACGACGAGCTCGGCACGCTGAACCACATCACCGACGACGTCCGGCTGGCGGCGGCGCGGGCCGTGCGCCACGGCAGGAGCGTGTCGTGCGCATGGGAGGTCGCCGTACCGGAGGACATGGAGCGGTCGACGACGGCGTGCCCGTGCGCCGCGGACATGCCGGGTGCGGAGAACATGCCGGCGCCCGGATTCCGTCATGACCGGCACTGGGGCTTCTCGTCCGAGCGGATCGGCGTCACGTTCCACGGCAACACCCTCACCCACGTCGACTCGCCGTGCCACATCTTCTGGGACGGCGCGATGTACAACGGGCGGTCGCACGCGCTGGTCGACGCCGCGACGGGCTCGGCGTGGGCGGCCGTCACGGCGGCGGCGAACGGGATCGTCACGCGGGGTGTCCTGCTGGACGTCGCGAGCGCGCGGGATGTGCCGTGGCTGGAACCGGGGCAGGGGGTGTTCCCCGACGATCTGGAGGAGGCCGAGTGTCGCCAGGGTGTGCGGGTGCGATCCGGCGATGCGGTGCTCCTGCGGACCGGTTACGGCCGCGTCCGGCACGAGACCGGTGCGGTCAGCGGTTTCACCCAGGCCGGGTGGCACGCGTCCTGCCTGCCGTGGCTGCACGAACGGGAGGTCGCGCTGATCGGCGCCGACACCCCGCAGGACGTTCTGCCATCGGGTTACGAAGGCGTGCTGATGCCGGTCCACGCCGTGAGCCTCGTCGCGATGGGTCTGTGGATGCTCGACAACTGCGACCTGGAGGCGTGCGCGACGACGGCTGCCGAACTCGGCCAGTGGGACTTCCCCCCTGCCGGGCGGTGGTGTCCCGCACGGCGCCGGAAGAGGATGGTCGGTCATGCGGCCATGTGCTCTGGGCGGACGCCCATGCCGATGAAACGACCCAGGAGGTGGCGCAGCGGCGGCAGCGTACGGAACGCTGTGAAGATCGGGGGCACGTGCCGCGTCGTGTCGTCGCCCAGGTCCTTGGGATAGAGGTCGCGCAGGATGCCGAGCTGGAAGGCCTGGGTGATCCTCGCGGCGCGGTCTCTGCGTGACTGCACCCGGCCCAGGTCGGCGTCTTGTGGTGTGCCGCCTCTGGCGAGAAGCGGGCCCAACAGGTTGGCGGTGGCCACTGCGTCCTGCACGGCCAGGTTGATGCCCACGCCGCCCGCGGGCGACATGGCGTGGGCGGCGTCACCGATGCACAGCAGTCCTGACCGGTGCCAGCGTGGCAGCCGGTCCACCCGGACGCTCAGATGGTGCACCGCCTCCCAGTCGTGGATCTCCTCCACGCGGTCGCGCAGCGCGGGCGCCAGGTGCGCCACCCGGTCCCGGAACGCCGGCAGCCCGGCGGTCTTGAGCTCCTCGAAAGCGGCCGCCGGGATGGTGTAGGCGATCTGCCAGAAGTCCCCGCGGTCGATGGAGATCAGTGCCCCCTTGCCGCCCTGGAAGAAGGGCACCTGGTCCTGCGGGCGGCGGGGCAGGCGGAACCACAGCACGTCCATGGGGGGCGAGGTGCTCACCGGGGCGAGGCCGGCGCGGGCCCGTACGGTGGAGTGGCGGCCGTCGGCGCCGATCACCAGGTCGGCCCGCACCTCCACGGGGCCGTCGGCGGTGTCGGCCAGGACGCCGGTCACCCGTCCCTGATCCGTGAGCAGTTGCGTGACCTGGGCGCGACGCAGGAGGCGGAAGGAGGGGTAGGCCGCGGCCTTGCCGGCCAGGAAGTCCAGCACGTCCCATTGCGGCATGAACGCGATGTAGGGGCAACGCACGTTCAACCGGCTGAAGTCGGCGAAGGTGACGTCCCGGCCGCCCATGTTGACCGTCACCTGCGGCATCTTGGTGTGCGGAAGATCCAGGAACTCTTCGATCCAGCCTAGTTCGGCGATCAGTTGCAGGGTGGAGGGGTGGACGGTGTCGCCGCGGAAGTCGCGCAGGAAGTCCGCGTGTTTCTCCAGCACGATCACCTCCACGCCCTGACGGGCCAGGAGCAGCCCGGCCATCATGCCCGCGGGGCCGCCCCCGACGACACAGCACTGTGCGCGCATCTCATCCTTCTTCCGGAAACAGCAGCCCGACCAGGGCTGCGATGTCAATCGGGGTGCCCAGCCGCCGGTTGACGGCGACAGTAGCGAACAGGGTCCTCGCGGCCGTGACCGTGTCGTGCGGGCGCAGCTCGCCGGCATCGATGCGTTCGAGCAGGAAGCCGCCGATGAGTCGCTGGCCCTCACCCGCCAGGGTCGCCAGCGGCACGCGGGCCTGGGCGGCGCTGAAGAACACGGCCATCAGTTCGGCGTTGTCGGCCAACAGCCGGTCGAACGCCTCCAGCAACTCGGTCAGCACCACGGCAGCCGGCCGGGTGTCGTGGTGCTGTGTCCGTAGCTCCCGCAGGCGGGGAAGGAAGCCCCGCTCCGACAGGAGCGTCTCCACCATCGCCTCCTTGCTTTCGAAGTAGCGATACAGCAGGCCGGGGGTCACCTCGGCGGCCTGAGCCACGTCCTTGACCGTGGCCCCGTCCACGCCCTTGTCGGCGAACACGCGCAAGGCCGCGTCCAGCAGTTGCTCCCGGCGCCATGCCGCCTGCGCACTTCGCGTCCTGGACATACCCACCTCGTTGAGTAAATGTTTATTCAACATAGCACGCACATGGTCCAGGTTGCACGGTGCTGAACGAGGTCACCATCTCGGGCGCGGCCCCCCGCGACTGATCAGCCCGTAAGCGTGGCCAGCAGTCCGCGGGCGGAACGGGCGGCCGCCGCGGCGACCCCGGGGATGCCCGAGGTGATGAACGAACCGCCGCCGGCCAGGTCGCCCACCACGTGCAGGCGCGGATCGGCGGGGACCAGCCCGCCCGACGGGTGCAGCACGGCCAGCCCGTCGGTGAGCAGGGACGTGACCAGCGGCTCGGCGGCGCGGGGCACCGCCTGGGGCGGCGGGTTCACGGCGTTGACGACGACGTCGGCGTTCAGGTCGCCGCCGTCGCCCCGGACCCGGAACCCTCCCTCCGCCGCCTCGATCTTGCGTACGCCTGCCACCATGGTGAGCTGCCCGGCCTCGAACAGCCGCAGCAGCGCGGCGGCGTTCACCGGCACCATGGGCGAAGCCAGACCGGTGGCCAGGCGGTAGTGCCCGCGCAGCCGTTCGCGGTCGGGCTCGGGCAGCAGCCGCCAGGCGTACGGGCCGACGGTGTGGGCGGTCTCCTGCAGCACCCGCCGCCCGATCCGCGGGTCGGCGACGGCGGCCAGTTGCCGCCGCAGCCGCCGTACGGGCTCCTCCGACCCCGCCGCCAGCACCTCGGCCGCGAAATGCGCGAAGTCCTCCCCCGCCGTGCCCAGTTCGGCGCGGAGCAGCCCGGTGAGATCATCCAGGGTGACGCCGCCGTGCTCACGGCACAGCGCCTCCACCCGCTCGACGGTCACGTGCACGGGCCGATGGCCGAGAGGACGTTGCCAGACGTGGGGCAGCATGCCGCTCCGCGACACCAGCGCGATCCGCCCGGCGTGGCCGCGCGCGGTGAGCGACACCACCACGTCCACGGCGCTCAGCCCGCTGCCGATCACCGCGACGTCGGCCTCGGCCGGGACCTGGCCGAGCGTGTACGCCAGCGGATACGGATCGGCCACGAACCCAGCGGCGCCACCCAGGCCGTAGTGGTCCTGCGGCGTCCCCCCGCCCACGCACAACACCACCTGGTCGGCCGGATGCTCGTGCCCGTCCTCGGTGCGCACCCTCAGCCCGGCGCCGCCACCGGAGCGGGCCGCCGCGACGACCCGGGCGGCGGCGACGCGCGTCCGCCACCCTCGCCCGCGCAGCGCGGCCAGAGCGGCCTCGGCGGTGTCGGCCAGGTACGAGCCGTAGAGCGCGCGCGGCACCAGCGGCTGTCCCAGCAGCTCGTCCAGGTGGGTGGCGGCTCGCTCCGGCCCCAGCCAGGAGGCGTAGTGCCCGGCGTCCAGATAGCGGATCGACATGATGACGGGCGGGACGTTGACCAGGACACTGTCGAGATCAGGCCCGTACGGGCGTCCCCGCCACAGGTGCGGGGACGGCTCGAACACCGTGACCTCCCCCGCCGCCGATCCGGCCTCACCCACGGCCAGCGCGTCCACCAGGCCGACCGCGGCGGCGCCGCCTCCGATGATCGCGATACGCACAACGTTCTCCCTTGTTAGCCCGAAAGGTCCCTCCGAGGCTCGTACGGGCCGTGACCGCGCTCCATTACCCGCTTGCGGGGGATCGGCGAGGAATGACCCCCTCAAATGAGGGGTTGGCGGAGGCAGGGAGAACAGACAGGCTGACCCTCGTCCGGCCCCCGCCCGCAGCCCTTGAAGGAAGCTCGATGACGCATGCGCCCCGCCACGCCGAGATCCTGTCGGCCGCCGAGCGGGCTCCCGACGCGCGCGAGCTCTTCAGGCGCGCCTCGGCCAGGCTGCGGCGCCACCTGCCGTTCGACGCCGCGGTGTGGACGGCCACCGATCCGGAAACGGGCCTGGTCACCGCGCCCATGGTGGTGGAGAACCTCGGCGCCGGCGAAGGATGCGCCGCCTACTGGCAGAGCGAGCTCCTGGAGGAGAACGTCCTGCCGTTCCGTGACCTCGCCCGCGCGGCCGTCCCCGTGGCCGGTCTGCGCGCGGCCACCGGCGACCTGCCCGCGCGCAGCGCCCGCTTCCGCCGCCTGCTCGGCGACCAGGGCGTGGACGACGAGTTGCGGGCCGTGCTGAGGATCGGCGACCGGCCGTGGGGCGTGGTCAGCCTGTTCCGCATGCGGGGAGGCCCGGCGTTCGGCGCGCGCGAGATCGCGTTGCTGGCCGACCTGTCCGGACCGCTCGCCGACCGGCTGCGCAGGTTCGCCCATCCGTCCGGCCCGGACGGCGACCCCGGCGCCCGCGCACCCGGCCTGCTGCTGTTCGACGAGCACGGCGAGGCCACGTCGATCAACGAGGAGGCGCGGCGCTATCTCGCGCTGATGCCGGACGGGCCGTCCATGCCCACGGCGCTCGGGCTGAGGCTGCCCATCTGGCTGATCGGCACGACTCTGCAGGCGCGGGCCATAGCCCAGGGCCACGATCGGGGCAACGCCAGGATTCGCATCCGGACTCTCGACAGGCAGTGGCTGACCTGCCGCGCCTCATGCCTGAGCGGTCCCGGCGGACGGCCGGGTCCTACGGCGCTCGTGATCGAGCCCGCGTCCCCCGGCGACCTGGCGGTCATCGTCGCCCAGGCGTACGGGCTGACGCCCCGGGAGTTCGAGGTCGCCCAGTTCGTGGCACGGGGCCTGTCCACCGCCGAGATCGCCACGGCCCTGTTCATCTCTCCCCACACCGTTCGCGGTCACCTCAAGGCTGTCTTCGGCAAGGCGGGGATCTCCAGCCGCGGTGAGCTCGTCGCGCACCTGTTCGCCGGACCCTACCGGCCGTAGGCGCCACCATCAGTGGCCGGTCGTGCACCCTGCCCGGGTTCGCACGCCGCGGCGTCGCCGCCAGGGACGGACTCACCTCAAGACGATCCGTCGCGCCCTGGCGAGGTTGGCGATCAGTTCGGCACGGGTCTGGTGCTCGTGCGCGACCCACGCGGGTTGACCGGGACCGCTGCGCCACGACTCGCTGAGCGGGCTGTTGTCCACGGTGTCGAACCCGAACTGGTCGTACAGTCGCGTCACGAGTTCCACGGCTTCGGGAAAGTCGCTCGAGGCCGACAGCGCCAGACGGCCAGGAGTGCCCGCCGCCGTGCCCGCGGTGGTGATGCGGGGGGCCTGGATGTGGGTGAAGGCCTTGACGACCTTGGATCGCGGAAGGTGCTCCTGGCGCAGCTCGTGAACGGTCTTCTCACCCGAGTCGACGACCGGGATATGGCCGTCGCGCCAGACCATGTAATTGTTCGTGTCGAGCACGATCTTGCCTGCCAGTTCCTCTTCGGGCATGTCGTTGACCACCTTGAGAGGGACCGCCACGACCGCGAAGTCACCGGCGGCGGCGCCGGCGGCGGTCGCGGCACGCGCCGACGGGCCGAGTTCGTCGACGAGGTCCCGCAAGGTCTCGGGTCCTCGTGAGTTGGCGATGACGACGTCGTAGCCGTTCGCGATCGCCGCACGCGCGATCTGGCTGCCGACCTCGCCCGCGCCGATGATGCCGATTACTGTCATGGTCTTTGACCTCAACCTCTGGTGAGACTGTCGGGGGTTTCGCACTCAGATCTGGTTCAGGCCGCCGTCGACGTACAGGCTCGAACCGGTGATGAAGCTGCTCTGCCCGGAGGCGAGGAAGGCCACGGCGGCGGCGATCTCCTCCGGGCGCCCGAGCCGGCCCAGCGGCACGTGCGCTGCCAGTTGCCGCCTGAAGCCGGCGGCCTGCTCCTGGTCGGGAGCGAGCCCTGACAGACCGGGGGTGTCGGTCGGGCCGGGCGTGATGGTGTTGACCCGGATGCCGCGTCCCTTGAGTTCGTTGGCCCAGGTCCGCGCGAACGATCGGGTGGCGGCCTTGGTCGCCGCGTACACGCCGAACGCCCCATCGCCGGCGTCCGCGTTGGTGGAGCCGTTCAGGATCACCGAGGCGCCGTCGTTGAGCAGGGGCAGCGCCTTCTGCACGGTGAACAGCGTGCCCCGGACGTTGATGCCGAAGAGGGTGTCGAAGTGCTCCTCGGAGATCTGCTCAAGCGGCACGAACTCGGCGACGGAGGCGTTCGCGAACAGTACGTCCAGGCCCTGTCCCCTGCTGCGGATCGTCTCGTAGAGCCTGTCCAGGTCGGCCAGGTTCGAGATGTCGCCGATCACCGCGGTGGCCGCTGAACCGATCGTTCCGACGGCCGCGTCGAGTTCGGTCCTGCGCCGGCCGGTGATGAACACGTGC
The DNA here is from genome assembly GCF_040676925.1 of Nonomuraea sp. NPDC049486. Lineage (NCBI taxonomy): Bacteria > Bacillati > Actinomycetota > Actinomycetes > Streptosporangiales > Streptosporangiaceae > Nonomuraea > Nonomuraea sp. NPDC049486. The sequence continues at coordinate 81,654 of NZ_JBFAPV010000018.1, read as the reverse complement.
GCGCCCTCGGCCGCCAGTCGTACGGCACTGGCCAGGCCGATTCCGGTGCTGCCGCCGGTGACGAGAGCGGTCTTGCCTTCGAGTAGCCCCATGGGGACAACCTCCTCAGATTTCTGTATCGATCGATACGGAACTCGTACGGTAGCACTTCTGTATCGATCGATGCGAAAGAGGTAGGCTGCGGGCGTGCGGACCAAACAGAGCGGCCCCATCGGCCGGCCGCGAGGATTCGACCCCGACGAAGCTCTCGAGCGCGCCATGCTGGTCTTCTGGGAGCACGGCTACGAGGGGGCCAGCCTGGCCAGCCTGACCGATGCGATGGGCATCTCCACCACCAGCATGTACGCGGCGTTCGGCAACAAGGAGGAGCTGTTCCGCAAGGCCCTGGAGCGCTACACCGAAGGCCCGAGCGCATACCTGGCCCGGGCCCTGGAGGAGCCAACCGCCCTCGGCGTCGCCACCGCGATCCTGGCCGGCACCGTACGGACCACCACCCGCCCGGCCCACCCCCACGGGTGCCTGGGCGTCCAGGGCGCCCTGGCCGCCAGCGACTCCGGGCGTGGCGTCCGCGACCTTCTCGCCGCCTGGCGCAACGACGGCTGCTCCCGCGTACGAGAGCGATTCCAGCGAGCCGTCGACGACGGCGACCTGCCTCCGGACGCCGACCCGGGGCTACTGGCCCGCTACGTCACCACCTTGGCCTTCGGCATCACGGTGCAGGCCGCGAGCGGCGTCGGCCGCGACGAACTCCAGGAGATGGCCGACGCCGCCCTGCGCAACTGGCCGCTCCCCTGAGAACCGCGCTCATCCCTCGTCCACGCGACCCTGGGGCTTCCGTCCCCTCGGAACTCGTCGAAGAGACCCGCCGCAGGGATCCGCGCGGACGGCCGGCCTGATCACCTGGTCGTCCGCGCCCCACGGCCGCAAGGTTGCCGAGGGGGACCGCGACGGCCGGGTCACGCCCGAGTAAGGCACGGATCTGGTGATGCGCGCCCGCCCGCTGCCGGCGGGGCCGAAGCAGGTCAGACGCCGAACGCCGCCGGGTAGCGGATGACGCCGCTGGGGACCGGCCGTCCAGGGTCGAGGGCGAGCGCCATCATGTACTTGTCCTCGACGTCGAAGGGCGGGCGGATGCCGTACCCGGAGGCCGGGGTGAAGCCGAAGCGCGGGTAGTACTCGGCGTGGCCGAGCACGACCACCAGGTTCTCGCCCTGCTCGCGGGCGGCTCGCAGGGCGGCGCGGATCGCGGCGGAACCGGCGCCCCGCCGCTGGTGTCCGGGCTTGACGGCGCACGGGCCCAGGGCGAGTGCGGGTGAGTCGCCGACGTGACAGCGGGTGAGCAGCGCGTATCCGATGAGCTCGCCGCCGGGGGCCTCGGTCAGCCAGGACAGGCCGGGCAGCCACGCCTGCGCGTCGGCCCGCAGCGCCTCGACGAGGTCGGCCTCGTGCGGAGTGGGGAAGGCGGCAAGGTTGACGTCGCGGATGGCGGCGACGTCGCCGGCGCTCTCGGGACGGATGGTCCAGGAAGGGGTCATGGTCGGGTGCGTCTCCTCGTCCTCTCGCGGGCCGGTGAACCATCCTGCCGGAAGCCGAGGGACGACGGCCTCGAAGAGCGTTCATGAACGGCCCGGCGATCGGCCGCCGCCCGCGTTGCGAGGGTCAGGAGTAGAGAGGCTGCGAGAGGGAGGATCCCTGCTGCTGAAGGTATTCGCGCATGGTCGTGCTCAGGCGGCGGCCCCGTTGCTCCAGCTCGGAGGCGGGCACGACGACGCTGGAAAGGCTCACGGCGTAGTAGTCGCCGTTGAACGCGAATGCCGTGCCGGTGCACACGTAGCCGGGTTGCCACTCCTCCTGCTCGATGCTGAAGCCGCGCTCCGCGCACCGGGCGATGTCGGCGGCCAGCCATTCCATGTCGATGATGGTGTCGCGGGTGAACCGGGCGAGGGGCGGCTTGACCCCGGCCTCGGCGAGACGGTCGGGCCAGAACAGCGACAGGACCGCCTTGCCCATCCCGCTGCAGTGGAGAGGCATCCGGGTGCCCAGCAGCGAATAGCGGACGAATCCGTCGGGCGAGTCGATTTTGTCGATGACCGTGATCATCCCGTCCCGGAGCAGCCCGATGTGCGCGGTCACCCTGAACTCCTCGGTGAGGCCGCGCACCAGTGGACGGATGAGGGACACGATGTCGATCCGCCCGAGCGCCAGAGTGCCGAGTTCGGCGAGCCGGAGGCCGAGGAGATAGTGCTTGCCGTCAGCGGAGCGCCGGACGAATCCGTTGCGCTCCATCACCCTCATCGTCCGCAGGCAGGTCGTCGTATTGATGTCACACTTGTCGCACACCTCCGTCAGAGTCGCCTGCTCGACCGTCGCGAGGTATCCCAGGATTTCGAGGGCCCGTTCCAAGCTGCGTAGCTCGTATGCCATGTGCTCAGCCCCTTATCCACCGGTTGCGGCATCGACGATTATGTCAAAGTTGACCTCAGAGCCGCTGTAATCCTGGACCAGACGACCCGCGCGCAGGACCACGACCCGGTCCGCGATCTCGCAGGCCAGCCGCAGCTCCTGCTCCACGAGCAGGACCGTCGTCTCGGCGGCGGCCGACATCCGCGCGATGGTGGCGTAGAGCTGGGCCACGATCGACGGCGCGAGGCCCAGCGACGGTTCGTCGATCACCAGCAGCCTCACGGGGCGGAGCATGGTGCGGCCCAGCGCCACCATCTGCTGCTCGCCGCCCGACAGGTTGGTGACCGGCTGGTTCCGTCGCTCGGCCAGGACCGGGAACGCGTCGAAGACCTCGTCGAGCCGGCGCAGCGCCGCGGAGTCGACGCCGAGGGTGAGGTTGTCGAGCACGCTCAGACCGGTGATCAGACCACGTCCTTCGTGCACGACGGCGATGCCCCCGTCGCGCACCCGCCGGTGGCAGGGCAGCGCGTCGATGCGCCGGCCCTCCCAGCGGATCTCGCCGCGGGACTTCACCAGGCCCAGCACCGAACGCAGCAGCGTCGTCTTGCCGGCGCCGTTGGTGCCCGCGATCGCGAGCTTCTGGCCCGCCGGAACGGTGAGGTCGATGTCGAACAGGACCTGTGTGGAGCCGTACCAGGCCCCCACCGATTGAAGATCAAGCATCGTTACGTCCGAAGTAGGCGCGGAGAACGGCAGGGTCGGCGAGGACCTCGGCCGGCGTGCCGCGGGCGAGGACCTCTCCGTTGCTGAGGACGACGGACTCGCCACACGCCCTCCTGACCAGGTCCACGTCGTGCTCGACGAGCATGACGGTGGCTCCGGTGGTGCGTTGCGCCTGTTTGATCGCGTCGAGCAGCAACCGGCGGCTGGTGACGTCCAGCCCGGCCGCGGGCTCGTCGAGCAGGAGCAGGTCGGGCTCGGCGGCGAACGCGCGGCCGACGTCGACCAGCCGCCGCACCCCGAAGGGCAGGTCCTGGACGTCCCGGTGCAGCAGATCGGACAGCCCGAGGACCGCCGCCACCTGCTCGGCCGCCGCCAGGTCGCGACGTGCCTGGCGGCGGCCGGTGCGGCTGCCGCCGATCTGGCGCAGCAGCCCGACGGTGCGGAAGCGCTCCCGGCCGAGCAGCAGGTTGTCGAGCACGGTCAGGTCTTCGAGCAGGCGCACCTGCTGGAAGCTGCGCAGGATGCCCGCCCGTACCCGGGCCACGGTTCCCATGCCGGTCAGCTCCTTGCCGCGGAAGCGCACCGAGCCGTGCTGGGGTGTGATCACCGCGGAGATGACGTTCATGATCGTCGTCTTGCCGGCTCCGTTGGGCCCGATCAGGCCGAACAGCGAGCCTTCGGGCACGTCGAACGACACGCCGCCCAGGGCCCGAACGCCGTTCACCGTGACTCGCACGTCACGTACTTCCAGCACGGCCGGGGGCGGGCCGGCCTGGTCGGTGGCCATCACGACGAGCTCCGTTCAGCGACCGGGGTGAGGGGAGGTGGAGGTGCGGCGCCGCGGCGTCCCATCCGGTCGCGGATCCCGTCCAGCACGCTGGCGATGCCACCGGGGAGCACGACCAGCAGCAGCATCAGCACCGCCCCGTTGACGATCGGGTAGGCGTTGGGCATGCCCAGGCGGGCGAACAGCTCGGGCATGAGCACGACGTACGCGGCTCCCAGCCACGCGCCGTGCGCCCGGCCCGTGCCGCCCAGGATGAGCGCGACGAGCAGATTGAGTGAGGAGAACACCGTGAAGCCGGCGGGCGTGACGCTCCCGGCCACGTGCGCGAGCACCACGCCGGCGAGCCCGCCCAGCATCCCGCTGAGCATGAAGGCGATCAGCTTGGTGCGGACGGTCGACACACCGGCCGACTCCGCGAGCAGGTTGGAGTTCTTCACCGCCGCCATCGCGCGGCCGATGGGGTTGCGCTGCAGGCGGATCACGAGCCAGGTCGCCAGCAGCGCGATCACGGCCGCGAGCCCGTAGCCGACCAGCGGGTCGGCGGTGGTGATCGCCCCGAACCCGCCGGGGTTCACCAGGAGCCCCTGGGTCCCGCCGGTGACCGAGGCGAAGGTGGTCAGGCCCCACTGGAAGAGCTCGACGAACGCGAAGGTCAGGATCGCCAGGCGCAGCCCGGACACGCGCAGCGCCGGGAGCCCCACCAGGATGGCGGCGAAGCCGGCGATCACCGCGGCGGCGATCAGTTCGACGCCGATCGACACCGAGGTCGTGCGCGACATCCAGGCCGCGGTGTACGCGCCGATGCCGATGAAGACCGCCTGGGCGACCGACAGCACGCCCGCGCGCCCGAACACGATGTCCAATCCGATGATCGCGGTCACGTAGACCAGGATCATCGTCGCCTGGTACAGGCTGAAGGAGTCGAGCAGCAGCGGGAGCGCCGCCAGCAGCGCGAGCAGGAGGACCGGGCGCAGCGCGCGGACGGGTGATCGTCGGTCAGGCACGGGCTTCCCGCCCTTCGGAGAGGTAGCTCCGCGGCGCGAAGGCGAGCACCACGATGATCAGCGTGAACACGGCGGGGGTCACGGCCTGCGCCCCGAGCAGATAGACGACGAACGCCTCGTAGACACCGAGCCCGAAGGCGAACGCCAGCGGGAGACCGAACCGGTTGAGCCCGCCGAGAATCCCCGCGATGAACGCCTTCATCGCGAAGGGCGTCATGTAGTACGCGTCGACGCTGGTCCGGCTGGCGACCAGGATGCCCGCGACCGAGGCGAGGATCGCGGCGAGCGCCCAGGTGGCCACCCGCACGCGGGCGGACGGGATGCCCAGCGACTCCGCCACGGCCCGGTTCTCGGCGACGGCGTTCAGCATCGCGCCGACCCGGGTGCGCCGGCGCACGAGCGACAGGCCCAGCACCGACAGCAGGGCCACGACGATCGTCACCAGGTCGCTCAGGTTCAGGGCGAGCCCGCCGAGGTCGAAGACCGTCCGGCTGCCGAGGGTGAGGTAGGACTGGGTCCGTCCGCCGAGCACGTTCTCGGCGATGGCCGTGGCCAGCAGGAGCAGGCCGAGCGTCGCCACCAGGTCGGAGCCGACCTGCCGGTCCGACGCCCGCTGCAGGACGAGCGCGTCGAACAGGACGGCGACGACCACCGCCGTGAGGACCGCCAGCACGATGGCGACCAGGGGGTTCACGCCCAGCTGCTGGTAGAGGTACCAGCTGAAGAAGGCCGCGATCATGCCGAACTGGCCGTGCCCGAAGTTGACGGCCTTGCTGACCTGGTAGATCAGCAGGATGCCGGCGAGGAGGAGCGCGTAGACCCCTCCGGTGGCGGCCCCGCCGATCAGCAACGACAGTTCGGACATCAGCGGCCGACCGTCCGGGAAGCCGGCCTGACCGGGCGGACCGCCCGGTCAGGCCGATCGGTGACGCGCATGTCAGCGCCCGATCGCCGTGAACGGCTGCTCGGTCACCGTGCCGTTGTCCTTGATCGCCTCGATCCCGGCGGCGCGGACGCCCTGCCGTTCCTGGGGACCGAAGGTGATCGCCGGGATGACGCCGGTCTCGAAGTCCTTCATCTTCTGCAGCGACGCCTCGAAGCACGACCGGGTGAGGGCCTCGGCCTGCTTCAGGGCCTCGGTCGTCACCAGCGCCTGGACGTACCCGACCGTGTTCCAGCTGGTCGGCGCCTTGCCGCCGTGGGCGGATGTCCAGTCGGTGACGAACTGCTTCACCTTCGGGTCGTCGGACTTCTCCAGGTTCGCCAGCTTGCTGGGGGCCAGGAGTCCCTGAGCGACCGGCCCGAACGCCTCGATCCATCCGGTGTCGAGCATGTCAGACTGCGCGCCGATGCCGGGCTTGTAGCCGATCTTCTGCATGGCCGTGATCGCGTTGCCGACGTCGGGCGGGGTCGCGAGGAACAGCACGTATTCGGCGCCGGCCTGCTTGAGCTGCTCGGCGATCGGACGGTAGTCGGTGGTGTTCGGCTCACTGCGGACCACCGTCTTGAACTCGAGTCCCTCGGCGTCGAGCACCTTCTTCGCGCCGGCCAGGGCGTCGTCACCGACGTCGCCGTTCATCGCCATGATCGAGAAGCTCTTCACGTTCCGCTCGCCGACCAGGAACCGGGTCAGCGCCTCGAACTCGTCGGAGAAGTTCGTCCAGAGCATGTAGACGTACGGGTTCTGCATGGTGCCGATCTGGTTGGACGGCGCGTACGGCGCGACGGCGGGGATCTTCGCCTGGTTGATGTAGGGCAGCCCTCCGACGAAGTTCTGGGTCCCGACGCCGCCGGAGATGGCGAACACCTTCTCCTGGTCGACCAGCCGCCGCACGTTCTGCAGGGCCACGTTGGGCTGGTACTGGTCGTCAAGGACGGTCAGCTTGATCTTGCGGCCCTGGATCCCGCCGTCAGCGTTGATCTTGTCGAAGTACCACTGCTGGCCCTCCAGCGCCGGCTTGGCGGCGGAGGCGCTCGGCCCGCTCAGGCCGGAGGTGATCCCGAGGTTGATCTCGGATTCGGTCACCCCTGGGCTCTTCTCACTGGTGTCGCAGGTGCTCGGCGCCGCGCTGGCGGCCTCACCGCCCGCGCTCTCACGCTCCACGCCGCAGCCGGTCACCATCAGCAACAGCGACGTCGCGGTGACCGTCAACCCGGTCAGGCGTCGGTCTCGTCGGGGCACGATTCCTCCTCGAATCTGGTTGTACTCGGCCGGGTTGGCGTGGCCTGCGGCCTCCGAAACGGCCGTCACAGGGTGATCTCGCTCCCGTGGACGGGTGCGGGCTGGGGGAGCCATCCGAAACGCCGCTCGTAGGTCTCGGCGATCGCGATCAGCCGGTGGTCGCTGAAGTGCGGGCCTACCAGCATCACGCCGACGGGCAGTCCGTCGGCCTCGGCCGCGGGAATGGACAACGCCGGATGGCCGGTGGCGTTGTGCAGCGGGGTGTTGTCCAGCATCGTCCAGCCGCGCAACGCCTTGGCGAAGTCGTCGGCGCCGGGATCGACGCGATGCGCGTAGTGGCTCGCCGTCGGCATGGCGAGCACGTCGACCTGGGCCAGGGCGTGGTCGTAGGCGGTCCGCAGAGCGGGGATGCTGCTCTGCGCGGTCGCGTAGATCGCCCCGAAGTAGCGATCGCGCAGATACTCGCCTATCGCCGCGACGGCTTTGAAGGATCCGGGCATCTCGTCGCCGTAGGCCGCCACGCCCTTGCCGAACGCCTCGCGCTGCTCGGGCGCGTAGCGGCCGGAGAAGTGGTATCCCTCCCCGTTGCCGTAGACGGTGGCCGCGACGCCTTCCAGCAGGGCGGCGAACATGATCGACCCGGCCACCTCGTGCTCGGGAACGGAGATCTCGATGAGTTCGGCCCCGAGTTCGGCGAACCGTTCCCACACCTGCTCCATCGCCGCGAGGGTCTCGGCCCTGCCCTCGTGACCGTCGTCGGGAAACCGCGTCCCCTCCGTCAGGATGCCGATCCGCAGGCCGCGAAGGTCGTCGCCGGCCGTCCTGACCGCCTCGGCGAACGGCAGCTCCGGCACCGGTCCGGCCTGCCGGGGGTCGGACGGGTGCGCGCCCGACACGGCGGCCATGGCGATCGCCATGTCCGACGCCGTCCGGGTGAGCGGGCCGACGTGGTCGAACGTACGGTCCAGCGAGGCGAGCCCGGTGTAGGGGACCAGCGAGAAGGTCGGCTTGAGACCGAGCACGCCGCACCAGGACGCCGGCAGCCGGATCGATCCGCCCTGGTCGGTGCCGAACGCGATGTCGACGTGCGGGTGGAAGAGCACCGAGGCCGAGCCGCCCGAGGATCCCGAGGCCGTCCGGCCCAGGTCGAAGGGGTTGCGGATCGGGCCGAAGGAGCTGGTCTCGCCGCCGCCGGAGAACGCCAGCGCCTCCAGGTTGGTCATCGCCACGATGCGTCCGCCGGAACGCAGCACGCGCTCGGTGAGCACGGCGTCCGACTGGGGCGTGCTGTTCTGCATCACGCGTGAGCCCACCGTCATGGGCACTCCCGCGACGGCGATGAGGTCCTTGAGCGCGATGCGCTTCCCGGCGAGCAGGTCGCTGGTGCGCTCGGCCTCGTCCGCGCGGACGTCGACCCAGCGCAGCACCGCGTTGCAGGGGTCTTCCCCCGGTAGAGGAGGGCGGCCGGTGTTCCTCGGTCCGGCGACCACGCTGGGCGGCGGCACCAGGGGGCCGACCAGTTGCTGGAACCGTTCCACGCGCGAGAGGACGTCGCGGGCCAGTGCGTGGAACCCGTCCAGTTCTTCCTCGCCCACGGTGAAACCGACACGTTCGGCATACCGGTTGATCTCTTCGCGCCGAATGTCTCGAATCATCGCCTCGGCCTTCACATTGTGAAACTCGCATTCGATTGATGGCATTGAAGAGGCGCCGGTCTCCCACTGTCAAGAGGAAGACCGGGAAAACCTTTCCTTGCAGGTCCCGACGCTGACCTGCGAAGTCGGCGGTCAAGAAGACCACGTTCGGGCATCGGGCGATTGCTGTCGGCTACACCCTTGACGTGCTCTGAGCCGGTCCCTCATTCTTTACTCACTCATTTTGAATCGACATTTCACATAGCGAAAGTAGGGCGAGATGAGCGTCGATACCCCGGCCGACGAAGGGGGCCGGCCGAGCAGCGGCAGCCTTGAGGGGTTGCGGGTCGTGGAGGTCGCCACGATGCTGGCGGCGCCGTTCTCCGGGATGCTGCTCGCCGATCACGGCGCCGACGTGGTGAAGGTGGAGATGCCGGAGGTCGGCGACGGCATCCGGCAGTGGGGGCACAGGAAGGGCGACGTCGCCCTCTACTGGAAGGTCCTGGCGCGGAACAAGCGCACGGTTACCCTCGACCTGCACGAAGAAGCCGGCCGTGAGCGGCTCAGGCACCTCCTCGCCGACGCCGACGTCCTCATCGAGAACTTCAGGCCGGGCACGCTGGAGCGCTGGGGCCTGTCGCCCGACGGACTGCGGGCCGCCAACGAACGACTGGTGGTGCTGCGGGTCTCAGGATGGGGCCAGGACGGGCCGTACGCCGACCGTCCCGGGTTCGGCACCCTCGTCGAGGCGTTCAGCGGATTCGCCCACATCAACGGCTGGCCGGACCGGCCCCCCACCCTGCCGCCGTTCGGCCTCGCCGACTCCATGGCCGGCATGATCGGCGCGTTCGGCATCCTGTGCGCCCTGCGGGAACGGGACCGGAGCGGCCGCGGGCAGGTGATCGATCTCGCCCTCTACGAGCCCATGCTCGCCGCCCTCGGCTCACTGGTCATCGACTACGACCAGCAGGGCATCGTCCAGGACCGGATGGGCAACCGCACGCCCTTCAGCGCCCCGCGCAACGCCTACCAGGGCAAGGACGGCGGCTGGTTCGCGATCTCGGCGAGCAACCAGAACACCGCCACCCGGCTGCTCACCACCATCGGCCGCCCCGAACTGCTCGACGATCCCCGCTTCGCCACCAACACCGTACGGACGGCGCACCAGGACGAACTCGACCAGGTGATCTCGGCGTGGGCCGCGCTCCGTACCCGCGACGAGGCCATCGCGGACCTCAACGCGGGCGGGGTGCCGGTCGCGCCGGTGAACTCGGTCGCGGACATCGTCGGCAACGAGCACGTCGTGGCGCGGGGATCGCTGATCCGGGTCTCCGACGACGAACTCGGCGAGGCACTGGTGCAGGCGCCCGTGCCCCGGCTGAGCGACACGCCCGGCCAGGTACGGTTCCTCGGCCGCCCACTGGGCTCCGACGACGACCAGTGGACCGGCGGCCTGTGGAGATGACACGCCGGATCTTCGTCACCCGCCCCCTCCCCGACCACCTCGCCGACTCTCTGCGCGCCCGGGGCGTGACCGTGGAGACCTACGACGGGGAACTGCCCGTGCCCCGGACGGACCTGGTACGAGCGGTCCGCACCTCCGACGCGGTGATCGTCACGATCTCCGAGCGGGTCGACGCCGACCTCATCGCCCAGGCGCCGGCGGACGGGCCGCTGCGCGTGCTCGGCACCATCTCGACCGGCACCGACCACATCGACCTCGGCGCCGCGTCCCGCCAGGGCCTGCAGGTACGGCGTGTGCCCCCGGCGATCACCGCGGTCGCCACCGCGGAGCTCACCCTGGCCCTGACGCTGGTCACCGCCCGCCGGTTGATCGAGGCGTGGCACGACCTGCGCGCCGGGTCCTGGAACTCGTGGATGCCCTACCAGTGGACGGGCGGTCTGCTCGCCGGCCGGTCGCTCGGCGTCCTCGGACTGGGCGCCATCGGCGGGCTGGTCGCCGGCTACGGCCATGCCCTCGGCATGCGGGTCAGGTTCACCGCCCGCTCCCCGCGCGAGGATCTCCCGCCCTGGCTGGAGCAGGTCCCCCTCGACACGTTGCTCGCCACGTCCGACGTGCTGAGCGTGCACGTTCCGCTGACGGACGAGACGGCCGGCCTCGTCGGCAAGCGTGAGCTCGGCCTGATGCCGCGGGGCGCGCTGCTGATCAACACCTCGCGTGGCGGTGTCGTCGACGAGGACGCGCTCCTCGCCGCCCTCGACGGCGGGCGGCTGGCCGGGGCGGGCCTGGACGTCTTCGGACGCGAACCCGTGGACCCGCGGCATCCGCTGGTACGGCACCCCCGGGTCGTCGCCCTCCCGCACGTCGGCAGCGCGACGACCTCGACGCGCGACGACATGATGCGCAGCGCCGTCGAAAGCGGCCTGCGTGTGCTCGACGGGCTCTCGCCGGCGGACGAGACAGTGCCGCCAGGCTTCGATCGAACGGTGGACAGGAGGCCCGCCAAGTGACGAACAGCACCGATCCCACGACCGAGCACGAGATCGTCGTAGCCGCGGACATCGGCGGCACGTTCACCGACATCGTCGCGGTCCGCGGGGAGCGCATGCTCGTCGGCAAGTTCCCCACCGACTACGACGATCTCAGCAGGCCGGTCCGCGACGGCGTGGACCTGGCCCGCCGCTCACTCGGCGGCCCGGACGCCAGGGTCGGCACGGTCATCCACGCGACCACGGTGGCCACCAACGCGGTGCTCGAACGCCGCGGCGCCAAGGTCGGCATGCTGATCACGAAGGGCTTCGCCGATCTGCTCCAGATCGGCAGGCTCCGGCGCGCGGACCCCTACACCCTCGACCATCGCAAGCCGGCGCTGCTGGTGGACGTCGATCTCGTCGCCGAGATCGACGAGCGGATCGACGCGGCGGGCAAGGTGGTGACACCGCTGGACGAGGCGCAGGTGGAGGAGGCGGCCCGCCGCATGGCGGACGCCGGGGCCGAGGCGGTGGTGGTCGGCTTCCTGCACTCCTATCTCGATCCCGCCCACGAGCGCCGCGCCGCCGCGGCCGTCGCCAGGATCGCCCCCGGCCTTCCGGTGGTGACCTCGGCGGAGATCATCCCCGAGGCCCGCGAGTACGAGCGGATCAGCACGGCGGTGATCGCCGCCTACCTCGGGCCGGTGGTGCGGCACTACCTGCGCCGGCTGGCGGACCGCCTGCGCGACGAACCTCCCGTCGACCAGTTGTGGGTCATGAAGTCCAGCGGCGGGCTGGCCACCGCCGACCACGCCATCACCCACCCGGAGGAACTGGTGGAGTCCGGTCCCGCGGCCGGAGTCATCGCCGCGGCGTGGGCGGCGCGCCGCGCCGGCGTGCGGACCGCCGTCGGGTTCGACATGGGCGGAACGACGACGAAGGCCGCCCTGATCATGGACGGCACCCCCCGGATCAACCATGACTACGAGATCGGCGGGGCGGCGCACTCGGGCGACTTCCTGCGCAAGGGCACCGGGCATCCGCTGCGCTCCCCGGTCATCGACCTCGCCGAGATCGGGACCGGCGGCGGCAGCATCGCGTGGCTCGACGCGACCGGCGCCCTGCGGGTCGGGCCGCGCAGCGCGTCGTCCACACCGGGACCCGCCTGCTACGGACGCGGCGGCGACCTGCCCACCGTCACCGACGCCGACCTCGTGCTCGGCTACCTCGACTCGGCCCCTGCCGAGGAGGCTGGCGGTCTCGGCGTGCTCCGGCGTGACCTCGCGGAGGCGGCGCTGAGCACGCTCGTCACCGCCGGCGCCGCCCGATCGGTGGTCCACGCCGCCTCCGGCGTGTTCGAGCTGGCGGTCGCGCAGATGGCCGGGGCCGTCCGGCTCGTCTCGCTCGCCAAGGGGGTCGATCCGCGCGAGCTGACCCTGATCCCCAGCGGCGGTGCGGGCCCGGTGCACGCGTGGGCGATCGCCCGCGAGCTGGGGACGAGCACGCTGCTGTTCCCCGCCTTCCCCGGGGTCGCGTCGGCTCTCGGGCTGCTCCAGTCGGAGGTACGCGTCGACCTGGCCGTCGGGGTCCGCGCGCGGCCGGCGGACGAGGCGGACCGCGACCTGCTCGCGGCCCACCTGGCCCGCCTGACGTCCGAGGCGGCTGGACAGGCGCGCGAACAGGCGCCGGGCCGTGCGCTGAGCTCGCTCACGGCGCAGCTCGACATGCGCTACGCCGGGCAGACCTACACGATCCCCGTCGACCTCGACGGCACCGTGCTGCCGGCCACCGACGACCTTCTCGCGCGCTTCGGCGCCGCCCACCGGGCCGCCTACCACCACGAGACCCCGTCGCGGGAAGTCGAGGTCACGACCGTCCGCGTCACCGCCACCGCGCCGTCGGGCACCGTCGAGACCACCCCGCGGTGGGCGGCCGTGCCGGCCGCGGCGGAACGTACGGTGATCTTCGACGGAGTGGCCCACCGCGTGCCCGTGGTCCAGCGCGCCGACGTCGACGCGGCCGGACTGACGGGTCCGGCGCTCGTGATCCAGGTGGACACCACCATCGTCGTCCCGCCGGGGGCACGCGTCCGGGCCGTCGGCGACGGTTCGCTGCTGGAGATGAGGCTGCCGTCCGCCGACGGCCCGGACAAGGAGGAGACCAGATGACCGGCTCGGCGAAGTCCGCCGTCACCCTTCAGGTTTTCGGCAACGCGCTGCACGGCCTGGCCAACGAGCTCCAGGTGTCCATGATCAGGGCCGCCTACTCCCCCATCATCAAGGAGATGTTCGACTGCTCGGCCGGGCTGATCTCCCCCGACGGCGAATACCTCGCCCTCGCCGACGGGATCCCGCTGCAGCTCGGAGTGCTGTCGACCGTGGCCCGCGAGCTGGCGCCCTTCGCCGGCGACCTCGGGCCCGGCGACGTCCTCGTCACCAACGACCCGGCCACCGGCTCGCCCCATCTCAACGACTACCTCACCGTGGCCCCCGTCCTCGTGGACGGATACCTGGCCGGCTACGTCTCCACCCTCATGCACCACGCCGACGTCGGCGGCAAGACGCCGGGCAGCATGCCCGCCGACGCGACCGAGATGTTCGCCGAGGGCATGCGCTGTCCTCCCGTACGACTCGTACGGGCGGGCCAGGTCAACGAGGAGCTCATGAGCGTCCTGCTGGCCAACAGCCGGCTCCCCGGCAGCATGCGCGGCGACCTCGACGCGCAGATCGCGGGCACCCTCGTCGGCGTCGAGCGGATGACCCAGCTGGTCCGCCGCTACGGCACCGCGGTCTTCGACCGGCTGCGGCGGGAGTATCTGGACTACTCCGAGGCCCTGGTGCGCGCCGAGCTGAAGGAGTTCCGCCCCGGGACCTACGCCGCCGCGCGCACCCTTGAGCTGCACCACGACCCGGGCAGCGCACCCGAGCTCGTACGCGTGCACGCCGAGGTCGACGTCGCCGGCGACGGCACACTCGCGATCGACCTGTCCGGCTCCGACCCGCAGATCGCCCTGCCGTTCAACGTCGTGCTGTCCAACAGCCGATCGGCCGCGCTGGTCGCCCTGCGCTGCTTCCTGTCCGACGAGCTGCCCATGAACGCCGGGATAGAGCGGTGCGTGCGCGTCACCTGCCTGCCGGGACGGGTCACCAACCCCGAACTGCCGGCGCCGGTCGGCGCGCGCGCGGCCCTCGCCGCCCTGGTGAACGAGGCCATGCTCGACGCGATGGGGCAGGCCCACAGCAGCATCCGGGCGGCCGGCAGCAGCGGCGGCACGACGATGCCGTACGTGTGGGCCCATGCGAACGGCATCCTCATCGACAACTCGACGACCGGCGGGATGGGCGCGACCTCCCGGCGGGATGGCGCGAGCGTGGTGGACAACTGTGTGACCAACGCGATGAGCTACCCCAACGAGGTGCTCGAACAGGACCACCCCGTCCTGATCGAGGAAGTCCGCCTGCGCCGCGGTTCCGGTGGCGCGGGCCACCACGACGGCGGCGACGGGCTCGTCCGCCGGGTGCGGTTCCTCGCCGACGGCGTGCTTTCACTGCGGGGCTACCGCACGCTCAGCGGTCCGCCCGGCGCCGACGGCGGCGCCGACGGGACGGTCTCCCGATGGACCCTCATCCGGGACGGCCACGAACGGCCGCTCGCCCCCCAGCAGACCGGGATCACGACCCTGCCCGGCGACGTGCTGCTGATCGAGACGCCCGGCGGCGGAGGCTTCGGCCCGGCGGAGAGGACCTCCGATGGAGCCTGACCACGATCGGCTGTGCCGGGCGCAGTCGCTGCTCTTCGTGCCCGGGGACCGTCCGGACCGGTTCGGCAAGGCCCTGGCCGCCGGAGCCGACGCCGTCATCGTCGATCTCGAGGACGCGGTGCGGCCCGCCGACCGCCCGCGGGCCCGAGGCCACCTCGCCGACCTGCTCCAACGGCCCCAGGCCGCGCCGGTCCCCGTCCTGGTCCGGGTGAACGACGTCGGCACCGGCGAGCTGGCCGCCGACGTCGACAGCGTCGTCCGCGCCGGGCTCGGCGGCCTCGTCGTGCCCAAGCTCGACCCCGAATCGGCGGCGGACACCGACCGGCTGATCAGCGAGGCCGAGCAGGCCCGAGGTCTGGCACCGGGCTCGATCCCGGTGCTCGGCATCGTCGAGACGGCGGCGGGACTGCTGCGGCTCGCCACCCTGCCGCGGCTGCCCGCGCGGGTCGTGCGGCTCGCTTTCGGGGCAGGCGACTTCTCCGCCGACACCGGCGCTGCCTGGCTCCCCGGCTCCCCGTCGCTGCTCGCGGCGAAGTCGATGATCGTGTGGATCTCCACGGCGCTGGGCCTCGCCCCGCCCGTCGACACCGCGTTCCCCTGGGTGAGCGACCTCGACGGGCTGCGTGCCGAGTCCGACCAGGCCGCGGCCGTCGGCTACCTCGGGAAGTTCTGCATCCACCCGGCGCAGATCGAGACCGTGCACGCCGCGTTGCGGCCGTCGGACGACCAGGTGCGACGGGCCGAGGCGGTCGTCGAGGCGCTGTCCGCCTCCGGCGCGGCCGGGGCGCAGCTGCTGGACGGTCAGCTCATCGACGAAGCCGTGGTGAAGTGGGCACGACGTGTGCTTGCGATCGACGGCCGGCCGCCCCACGCTTGACAGAGATCACCACTACCCCCGGCCCCGTCGGGCCACAGGAGAGAACCGTGTCGGCCATTCCCGAATACAGCGCCTCGTCCATGGATGAGGACCCGGCCCCGGACGAAGTGCTCCTCGACCAGGTCGCGCAGAAGGTGCTCTGGCTCGCCACCTCCATGGTGCACCACGCGAACCGGGTCAGGGCGAACCCGAGCGGCATCAAGGTCGGCGGCCACCAGGCGTCGTCGGCGTCCATGGTGAGCCTGATGACCGCCCTGTGGTTCGACGGGCTCACGGCGGAGGACCGGGTCTCGGTGAAACCCCATGCGTCACCCGTCCTGCACGCGATCAACTACCTGCTGGGACGCCTGGACATCAGCTACCTGACCCGTCTGCGCGAGTACGGCGGACTCCAGCCGTACCCGTCCCGCACCAAGGACCCGGACCACCCTGACTACTCCACCGGCAGCGTCGGCATCGGCGCCACCGCACCCGTCTGGGGCGCGATCGCCAGGCGCTACCTCGCGGCACGCCTCGGCACCGAGGCCGGTGGCCGCCAGATCTCGCTGCTCGGCGACGCCGAGCTGGACGAGGGCGCGATCTGGGAATGTGTGGCCGACCCCATGGTCTCTCACCTGGGAGAGGTCCTCTGGGTCGTGGACCTCAACCGCCAGTCGCTCGACCGGGTCGTGCCGGACATCGCCATCGGACGGTGGTCCGGCATGTTCGCCGCCGCCGGCTGGGACGTCGTCGAGGTGAAGTACGGCCGTCAGCTGCACCGCATGTTCACCCGGGCCGGCGGACAGGCCCTGCGCCGTCGCATCGACGAGATGAGCAACGAGGAGTACCAGTGGCTCCTGCGCACGCCGGCCCCGGACCTGCGCGAACGGCTCGTCGGCGGCGGCCCCGACGCCCGCGCGC
The DNA here is from genome assembly GCF_040676925.1 of Nonomuraea sp. NPDC049486. Classification (NCBI taxonomy): domain Bacteria; kingdom Bacillati; phylum Actinomycetota; class Actinomycetes; order Streptosporangiales; family Streptosporangiaceae; genus Nonomuraea; species Nonomuraea sp. NPDC049486. The sequence goes on along the minus strand of NZ_JBFAPV010000018.1, from coordinate 64,951 downwards.
TGCGCCGGGTGCTGCGCGACAGCGATGACGCCGAGCTCGCGGCGCTGATCCGCGACCTCGGCGGGCACGACATGGTGGAGCTGTCGCGGGCCTTCGCCACGGCGGATCCCTCCCGCCCCACGGTCGTGTTCGCCTACACGATCAAGGGCTGGAACCTGCCGATCGAGGGCCACCCGGGCAACCACTCGGCGCTGCTGTCCGACGCCCAGTACCGGCAGCTCGCCGAGCGGGTCGGCGCCGATCCGCAGGATCCGTGGCGCCCCTTCGAGGCGGGCTCCGCCGCCGAGCGGCTCTGCGCCCAGGTCGCCGACCGCCTGCGGCGCGGAGAGTCCCCTCTCAACGAGCCGCCCGCGGTGCCCACCGAGCTCGGCCGGCGCTATCGAGGACGTCAGTCGACGCAGGCGACCCTGGGACGCGTCCTCGGCGACCTCGCGCGGGACGCGCCGGACGTCGCGGCGCGGGTGGTGACCGTCTCCCCCGACGTCGCGAGCTCCACCAACGCCGGCGGCTGGATCAACCGCGTCGGCGTGTGGTCGCCCCGCGAACGCCACGACTGGTTCGCGGAGGACGGCGACCGCCTCATCCGGTGGCGTGAGTCGCCGCGGAGCCAGCACATCGAGCTGGGCATCGCCGAGGTCAACCTGATGGGCCTGCTCGGCGAACTCGGCGCGACCTGGCTGACCGTGGGCGAGCCGCTCCTCCCGATCGGCACGATCTACGACCCGTTCGTGGGGCGGGCGCTGGAGCCGTGGTCGTTCGGCACGTACGCCGGCGGACGGTCCATCCTGGTCGGCACCCCGTCGGGGGTCACGCTCGCCGCGGAGGGCGGCGCGCACCAGAGTGTCGTCACCCCCACGGTCGGCCTGCAGCAGCCCGGTGTCACCACCTACGAACCGGCCTTCGCCGTGGAGGCCGAGTGGTGCCTGCTGCACGCACTGTCCCGGCTCGGCCGGGCCGACGGCGAGTCGGCCTACCTGCGCCTCACCACGCGGCCGATCGACCAGGAACTGGCCGCCGTGCCTGACGACGCCTTCGGCCGGGAGCGGCGACGGCGTGCCGTGCTGAACGGCGGATACCGCCTGCGGGCCATGCCCGGGGTCCCCGACGTCACCCTCGCCGCCGCCGGCGCTCTGGTGCCGGAGGCGATCGAGGCGGCCGAGCGGCTGGAGGAGGCCGGCGTCGCCTGCGACGTGGTCGTCATCACCTCCTACGACCTGTTGTGGCGGGCCATGACAGCGGGACCGTCCGGCGACGGGACGTGGATCCTGGAGGAGATCTTCCCGGCCGCCCGCCGCTCGCCGTTGGTGACCGTGCTGGACGGACACCCGCACACCCTCGCCTTTCTCGGCGCGTTCACCGGGAGCCCGGTGTCCTGCCTGGGTGTGTCGAGCTTCGGACAGGGCGGCTCACTGGAGGACGTCTACCGCAGCCACCGGATCGACGCGCCGTCCATCGAGGAGGCCGCGCTGGGACTGCTCCGCCGCACCTCCTGAGGGACGGCCGGCTCGTCCGGGCCTGGTCGGGCACGGTGTCAGAGGCTGCCGAGGAATTCCAGGAGGAGGCGGTTGACGTCGTCGGGGCGTTCCTGCTGGATCCAGTGACCGCAGTCCAGAAGGTGGCTGCCGGTCAGGCCGGGGAGGGTGTGGGGGTAGGCGTCGACGGCGTCGGACAGCCACATGGTGGAGGCGTCGCGCCTGCCGCCGATGAACAGGGACGGCTGCTTGATCGGGGCCCCGGCGTAGGGGGCCAGGTCTTCCCAGTCGCGGTCCATGTTGCGGTAGCGGTTGAGCGCTCCGGTCAGGCCGGTCCGCTCGAACTCCGCGGCGTAGAAGCCGAGCTCCTCCTCCGTCAGCCAGGACGGCAGTGCCCCGGCGGGGAACCGCTCGCGCAGGGTGCCGCCGTCGCGGGTGACGAAGTGCGGGTCGGGTCCGGCCATGGTGTCGCCGGACAGAGCGCGGTAGAACCCGGCGAGCCAGCCGCGCACGTCGGGCTCGATCTCGGACTCGGCCCGTCCGGGCTCCTGGAAGTAGGACACGTAGAACTCCTCCTCCCCGCCCATCTGCGCGAACATCTCGCTCGGCCGGGGTCCGCCCGGCGGCGTGTAGGGCACGCTCAAGATGCCGACCGCGCGGAACACCTCGGGCGCGACCAGCGCGGAGTGCGCGGCGATCGTCGCCCCCCAGTCGTGGCCGACGATCGCCGCCGAGGTCTCGCCGAGCGCCCGCACGACCGCGACGTTGTCCTGGACCAGGTCGAGCATCCGGTAGGCGGCCGGGTCCCGCGGCTTGGACGAGCGGCCATATCCCCGCACGTCAAGCGCGACGGCCCGGTAGCCCGCCTGTGCCAGGACGGGCATCTGCCGCCGCCACGAATACCAGGACTCGGGGAACCCGTGCACCAGCAGCACCAGCGGCCCGCTGCCCTGCTCCACCGTGTGGATGCGTACCGCGCCCGCTTCCAGGATCCTGTGCTGGACCGTCATCGCGCCCTCCCCCGACCTGCGACCTCGTGATCGCGTCGACCATAGGTCGGCGGCTTCCGGCGGGCCAAGATTCGTTGCCGTGTCGGCAACTCGCCGACGCCGAGACGATCACCTCGCTCGCCGGGGCCTCTTCGTCGGCCGGCTCAGCAGCAGGTCCGCCAGCTTCGACCGGCCATACGCACCGGCCGGGTCATAACCGCGCCGCCAGTTCAGGCCGTCGAAGTCGATCGTGCCGCGGGCGGCCATGCCGCTGCTCATGATCACCACACGCGCGGCGGGCGCCTGCAGCGGCAGCGGCAGCAGCCGCACGGTCAGCGCGAACGGGCCGAGGAAGTTGCTGCCCAGCTGCAGCTCGAACCCGTTCGACGGTCTCGTGCCGCACCGGCGGGAACATCACCCCGGCGTTGTTGAGCAGCATGTCGAGCGGCCGCCCGCCGGCGATGAGTGCGTCGGCGAACTCCTGGACCGAGGTCAGGTCGGCCAGGTCGATCCGTCGTACCTCCATCTGCGCCGCCGGATGGGCCCTGAGGATCTCCGCCCGCGCCTGCTCGCCCTTGGCGACGGTGCGCACCGCCAGGATCACCCGTGCGCCGGAGGCGGCGAGCTTGGTCGCGGCAGCCTGGCCGGTGCCGCTGTTCACGCCGGTCACCACGGCGAGCTTGCCGCTCTGGTCGGGTACTTGGTACATGACGGATCTCCCTAAAAACTGCTGGTCCGCAACCCCTTCAACCGTAATAGACCGATGGGCTCTTAATAAGAGACCGACGGTATGTATCATGGGAACGTGAACTTCAAGCGCGCCCGCACCGAGGAGCAGCGGACCGAACGACGACGCCAGATCTTGCGGACCGCGGCCGCGATGCTCACCGAGATGCCGGTCGCCAAGCTCAGCCTCAACGAGCTGAGTCGCCGCATCGGCCTGGCCAAGTCCAACGTGCTGCGCTACTTCGACTCCCGCGAGGCCGTCCTGCTCGACCTGCTGGACACCGAGATCCAGGACTGGCTCGCCGGCCTGGAACACTCCCACCGGCCCGGTGAGGGCACACCCCGGCAGCGCGGCGACCGGCTGGCCGAGATCCTGGCCACCTCACTGACGCGGCGGCCGGTACTGTGCGACCTGCTCAGCGCCCAGACCGCCGTGCTGGAGCACAACATCTCCACCGAGGTCGCCGTCCGGCACAAGCACGCCGCCAAGCACTCCATGCAGACCCTGGTCCGGCTGGTGCTGCGGCATGTGCCCGAACTCGGCGATCAGGGCGCGTCCCGGGTGGTGGAGGTCACCCTGCTGATGGCCGCCGCGGCCTGGCCCTGCGACCGGCCCTCGGAGGCCATGCTGGCCGCCTACGCCTCCGACCCGGAGCTGGCCGCCATGCGCCTCGACTTCGCCGACGTGATACGCCGGACGGTGAAGGTGACCATCTCCGGGGTGCTGGCCCGCCAAGAAGAAGCGGCAAAGGCGAGCGCGGCCCCCTGAACCAGGACCGCGCCCGCCATGGCCCCCGACCCTGGCGGCCTGGGCGTGGGCCGATCAACCAGATCGCTTGTCGGGCGCCTCAGCACTGCAGCTGCCGTACACGCCGACTGGTGTGCCGCACCTCGAGTGATGCAGCGACAAGTGAGAGGGAAGTGCCATGGAACTGGATTACGTCCTTGCCGGCTATCGGGTGGCTACACGCACTGATCGGCAAGATTGGCAGGAGGCCGGCCTGCCTGGCCCTAGTCTGCTGTCGCTGAGCGACTGCGTGGTGGACTTGGTGCCGGTGGATCCCAGTGGTTGGGATCACTGGTTCGCCAGTCCCCAGGAGGCTGAGATCGCCCGAAATCAGGCCGGAAACTCGGGGTTGCACGTGCTCGGAGTCGGATTCGCTGCCGCCGATGTTCGGGGGCTGCAGGCCGATATGGCCGACGATGGCTGCGACGGCAGCCTCCAGGAGCGACTGATCCGGCATGAGCAGTTCCCCGGCCCCGGCGAGCGGCGGCTGGGTTTCGAACTGGTCGGCTTCGACATCGGAAACTGGCATACCTGGACCTGCATGGGGGACCTCGTCACCGACGTTCACCAAGCCACCGGCATCCAGCCGGACCTCAATGGGCTGATCCAGGACGAGCAAGACGCGCGTCGGGCCGCTCAATGGCTCACCGACTCAGGCCTCGGCGATCCCAAGGTATTTCTCTGGGCGGCCGCGCTGCTCACGGAGCCACCGCGAGCGACCCTCCGAACCGAGGAATAGCGCACGAACGGAACAGCACCCCTCCCCCACTGATCGGCCGCTTCGAGAAGCTTGCCCGCCAAGCGGTCTGGGCGGCCTCGGGGCTGTACAGCTCGATCGCGCCGATGTTCTTCATCCGGGGCAGCTATGAGGGCTCGGCCGTCGGCTGGCCAGGTGCTCCCGGATGCCGCCCTGGTGGCATACCGGGCATGCCGGGCGCTTCCGGGAAGCAGGGCGTGCCCTGCTGCCCGAACCACTGGACCAGGTATCGCCGCATCAGGCGCACCTCGGCCCACTGGTCGTCGCGTACCGTTCGGGCGAAGCCGGCTACCTCGGCATGCTCCGCCTCACCGTGCATGAGCACCTGCTGCGACATCATGATCGCCATCATGTGGTGCGGAATCATGTACTGCAGGAACGTCCTGTCGAGCTGATCTCCCGAAAGCCCCGACAGGTCGGGCATCGTGGTCACGCTGGGGCTCGGCGCCGGACTCCGCGGGTACCACTGCTCCAGCCACCCTCTCATCCTGCCGATCTCGGCAGTCTGCGTCGTGACGATCGACTGCCCGAGCCGCCGCATGTCGGGCCGCTCGGACCGCTGCAGTTGCCGCGCGGCGGTGACGGCCTCCTCGTGGTGGGGCACCATCTGCGCCAGGTAGTCGTATTCGCTGGTGATGGGGTACATCGGCCCCAGACCCGGGCACGTCGGCCGCGGATCCGCAGGAGAAGGACTCGGGGACGCTGTCGGTACGGCCGCAGCGGCGGTCCCGAAACCCGTGGTGACGGCGGCCAGGAGTGCCCCGGCGGCGGCAGCGGTCCTCACAGCGCGTCGCTTCATGCGTCCCCCAACGCCGATTCGACACCTCCACCCACTGTAACGTCACCGCCCTGACCATGGCGCTCCGCCGGTGTTCAGGGCCGGGGTCAGGCCGGCGTCTCCCGGAAGCGGAAGCGGACGATGCGGGTGGACCGTTTCATGCCCGGCACCAGGTTCATCACGCGGTACAGACGGCGGATGCGCGCGGGCGCCTTGGCCCTCAGGATCGGCGCGTCGTACATCGGCGCCTCGTCGACGTACTCCAGTCGTGGGTGCCACGCGGCCAGCTCGGCGGGGACGTCGAAGCCGCAGTGGAACCGAGCGTCGTACTTGCGCAGCGTCGGGTCCCACTTCGAGGTGCGCCAGGCCCAGACCGGCACCGTGTCGATCTGGATCTGCCCTGTGGGGAAGGCGTCGACGACGCCCGTCAGCAGCCGGTGGACGTCCTTCTCGGTCAGGTACGGCACCAGCCCCTCGGCGATCATCAGCGCCGGCCGGCCGCGAGGGACGCGGTCCAGCCAGGTCAGGTCGGTGACGTCGGCGCCGACGAGCGTGCAGTGGTCGCGCGGCGGCAGGAATCGCCGCCGCAGCTCGATGACGGCGGGGTAGTCCACGTCGTACCAGTCGACGGTGGCGGGCGGGTCGATCCGGTGGACCCGGGCGTCGAGGCCGCAGCCCAGGTGCAGGACCACCGTGTCGGGATGATCGGAGAGGAAGCTCCGGGCCCAGTCGTCGTGGGCGAGGGAGCGGACCACGGCGGCCAGGCCCATCTGGCTCCTGCCGAATCCGCGCCGGTCGTAGCCGGGGTCGAGGCGGCGCATCACCCGCTCGGCGTAGGCGTCGCCGAGGATCGGGGCCGGCAGCAGGTTGTCCAGTGCCTTGGCCTTGAGAACAGGAGTGAGGGTCTTCTGCACTCCGAGGAGTCCGGTGTCCGTCACGACGACAACGCTACTCTTGTTCCACAAAATTCGTGAAGTTTCTGAAATGTACTAAAATATGACGACACGACGACGGTAACGTCACGACGGAGGAAGGAGCTGCCGCGGTGACGCGAGCAGGCGAGGGCGCCATCGCGGACTTCCGGGAACGGTTCGCGCAGATCCTGGTCGAGTCCGGCATGCCGCGGATGGCCGCACGCGTGTACGCCGCGCTGCTGGTCACCGACTCCGGCAGGCTGTCGGCGGCCGAGCTGGCCGAGCAGCTGGGTGTCGGCGCCTCGGCGATCTCTGGGGCGGTCAAGTACCTGGTGCGGGTGCGGCTGGTCGAGCGTGGGCGCGAGCCCGGCAGCCGGCACGACTTCTGCCGCGTCCACGAGCACACCTGGAGCCACTTCATCAGCCAGTCCGTCCCGATGCTGGTCCAGGTGCAGACCGGCGCCGAGCAGGGCGCCACGCTCCTGGGCCTCGACTCCACGGCCGGGCAGCGGCTGGACGAGACCCGCCGGTTCTTCGCGTTCATGCGCGAGGAGATCGAGCGGTCGATGGCCAAGTGGCGGCGGCAGACGGGCGAGCCCGAGGACGGCTGAACGGCCCCGGCGTCAGGTCTCCATCAGGGCCGCGGCCTCCTCGTCCGACAACGCGTCGATCTCGGCCGCCAGCCGCTCCTCCACCGCCGCCGCCAGCCCGCGGACGGTACGGGTCAGGAAGAGGATGTTGAGCGGCAGCTCGATCTCCACCTCCGAGCAGATCCTGGCGACGACCCGGGTGCCGAGCATGGAGTGCCCGCCCAGGTCGAAGAAGTCCTCCTCCACGCCGAACCCGTCCCGGTGCAGCACCTCGCTCCAGATCTCGTACACCAGCTCCTCCGCGGCCGTCCGCGGCAGGAGGGCTTCGGCGGCGGGCGCGGGGACGGGGGCGGGCAGGGCGGAGCGGTCGAGCTTGCCGTTGGGCAGCCTGGGGAAGGAGCCGACGGCCAGGTAGAGACTGGGGACCATGGTGGAGGGCAGCCGGTCCTGCAGGTAGGCGCGCAGCTCGGCCACGGGCGCGTGCTCGTCCACGTACGCCACCAGGGCACGGCCGCCCGGCGCGTCGTCGCGGACGGCGGCGACGGCGCGGGTGACCCCAGGATGCGCGGTCAGGGCGGCCTCGACCTCGCCGAGCTCCAGGCGCACGCCGCGCACCTTCACCTGGTCGTCCACCCGGCCGACGAACTCCACGGCGCCGTCGGCCAGGCGCCGCACCAGGTCGCCGGTCCGGTAGAGGCGGGCGCCGGGCGGGCCGAAGGGGTCGGGGACGAACCGTTCGGCGGTCAGGGACGGCCGCCGGTGGTAGCCGCGGGCCAGCCCGTCGCCACCGAGCCAGAGCTCTCCCACCACGCCGGGCGGCACCGGCTCCAGGACCTCGCTCAGCACGTGGGCGGTGGTGTTGGCGACCGGGCGGCCGATGGGGACGGTCTGCTCCCCCGGCCGCGTCAGGTGGGTGAGCGACCAGATGGTGGTCTCCGTCGGGCCGTACATGTTGTGCACCTCGCCGGCCACCTCCCGCAGCCGCCGGGCGAACGCGGGGCCGAGCGGTTCGCCGCCGCTCAGCACCCGGGGCAGGCCGACCGGCAGCTCCTCGGCGATCTCCTCCAGCACGGACGGCGGCGCCTGCACGGTGCGCACGTCCGCCTCGGCCAGGACCGCGCCCAGCTTGCTGTCGGGCGGCGCCACCACCACGGCGCCGCCCGAGAGCAGCGGTCCGAAGAGTTCGAGCGCGGCGATGTCGAAGGACATCGGGGTGAGCAGGAGCATGCGTTCGGCCGCGGTGAAGGCCAGGCTCGTGACCAGGTTGACCACGCCCCGGTGCGGCACCATGACACCTTTGGGCACCCCGGTGGAGCCGGAGGTGTAGATCACGTACGCCAGATGGCCGGGCGAGACCCGGGGCAGCGGCCGGTCGTCCGGCGGGCGCTGGGCCAGGTCGGTGAGCGCGGGCACGCCGGGCAGCCGTCCGGCCAGCTCCGGCGTGGTCAGGGCGAGCGCGGCCCCCGAGTCCGCCAGCATGAAGCGCAGCCGTTCGGCGGGGTAGCGCGGGTCGAGCGGCACGTAGCAGGCGCCCGCCTTGAGCACCGCGAGCAGCGCGACCACCAGGTCGCCACCGGGCGGAAGGCAGACCGCCACCGGCGACTCCACCCGGACGCCGCGCGAGACGAGCACCCGGGCCAGCGCCGCGGCCCGCTCGTCGAGCTCGCCGTAGGTGAGCGTGCGGCCCTCGTGCGGGACGACGACGGCGGGCGCGCCCGGCGTGGCGGCCGCGTGCCCGGCCACGAGCTCGTGCAACGGCATGGAGGGGTACGGCAGCCGCGGCCCGTGCCAGGAGGTCACCGTCTCCTCCCGCCTCCCCGCGGGCATCAGCGGCAGCCGCGACAGCGGGAGGGCGGGGTCGCCGGTGGCGGCGTCGAGCAGGGCGAGGAACCCCTCGGCCAGCCGCGCGATCGTGGCGGGGTCGTACAGGTCGGTGGCGTACTCCAGCCAGCCGCTCAGATCGCCCTCGGCGTTCTGGATCTCCAAGGTCAGGTCGGTCTTGGTGGTGCCGGTGCCGATCTGGCCGCGCACGTCGTACGGCAGCTGGTTGAAGGCGACCTGGTAGAGCGGGGTGCGGGAGGGGTCGCGCGGCGGGTTCAGTTCGCTGACGATGCGGGCGAAGGGGACGTCCTGGTGGTCGAGGGCGTCCACGACGGTGGTCCGCACCCGTTCCAGCGCCTCGGCGAAGGACGGGTCGCCGCTCAGGTCGGTGCGGAGCGGGAGGGTGTTGACGAACATGCCGATGAGCGGGCCGAGCTCGGGCTGGTCACGTCCGGCGACGGGCGAGCCGATCACCACGTCGGTCTGCCCGCTCCAGCGGGCGAGCAGGGCGGCGAACGCGGTGAGCAGCACCATGAAGGAGGTGCTGCCGGTGCTCCTGGCCAGGGCGGTCACCCGCTCGGTCAGCGCGGCGGGGACGGTGAAGGGGTGGTTGGCGCCCGCGTAGCCGAGCTCGGCCGGCCGCGGCCGGTCGGTGGGCAGTTCCAGCGGCGCCGATCCGGCCAGACGCTCGCGCCAGTAGGCAAGGGACGCCTCGAAGCCCTGCTCGCGCTGCCAGACGGCGTAGTCGGCGTACTGCACGGCCAGTTCGGCGTACCGGGGCGCCCGGTTCTCGCGCAGCGCGTGGTACGCCTCGGCGAGGTCCTCGGTGAAGATCCGCATCGACCAGGCGTCGAAGACGGCGTGGTGGGCGACGAGCACGAGCCGCCACTGCCCGCCGCCGAGCCGCACCAGCCGGGCCCGCCACAGGGGCGCGTCGTCGAGGGCGAACAGCTCGGCGGCGTCGGCCGCCGCCAGGGCGGCGAGGTCACCGGGACGGTCCCGCTCGGGGCGGCCGGACAGGTCGGTGCAGGCCAGCCGCACCGTCGCCTCGGGGGCGATCAGCTGCACGACCTCCTCGCCGCGCGGCTCCAGGCGGGTCCGCAGCGGCTCGTGCCGTTCGGCCAGCATCCGCAGCGCCCGCTCGACCAGGCCGGGCTCGACCTCGCCGAGCCGTTCCAGCCGGGAGACGCCGGCGATGTTGTAGAGCGGCACGTCAGGCAGCAGGCTGGTGAGGAACCAGACGCGTTCCTGCGCGTACGAGGCGGCGAAGGCGTCTTCGGTCACAGGCATGCGCGTATCTCCCGGGTGATCGGCTCCAGCGCGCTGACCTCGCCGATCGTGGCCAGCCAGTGCCACTGGTCAAGGGCGTGGTAGAGCCGGTAGAACGCCAGCCGCTCGGCCCAGTCGGCGGGCAGGTCGCCGTACCCCTCGTAGAGGGCGCGGCGGCGGAGCGGGTCGTCGCGGACGGCGAAGTAGTCGGTGCGGGCCAGGTCCATGAGCGGGTCGCCGCCGAGCGCGTTCTCGACGTCGATGAGGCCGGTCAGCTCCCACCGGCCGGCGCGTTCTGCGACCATGACGTTGCGTTCGTGGAAGTCGTGGTGCAGCAGCACCGGCGTGGTGCGGCGGGCCAGCAGGTGGCGGTCGGCGCGCAGGCGGGCGAGCAGCGCCGCGTGCAGGCCGGGGTCGCCGCCGAACTCGGCGAAGTGGGCGGCCTTGAGCTCGAACTGGCCGCCTACGTAGGCGTCGTTGGTGGGTTCCTGTACGCCGTCGAGCGGGCCGAAGGCGGGCACCGTGACGCCGTGCACGGTGCGCAGCAGGCGGCCCATGTCGCGGTAGAGCCGCTCGACGGTCGTCCGGTCCATTCCGGCGGAGACCTGGGAGAGCGGCCGGCCCGCCACCTTGGTCATGACCAGGTACGCCTGGGGCAGGTCGCGCCTGGAGTCGTCGGCCCGGACCACGGTGGGCGCGGCCGCGCCGGTTCGGCTGAGCAGTTCGTAGACGTGCAGCTCCTTGCGCATGCGTTCGGTGAACAACCCCGGGTAGAGCTTGAAGATCAGCTCGCGGTCGCGGGTCCTGACCTCGTACACGGCGCTGATCTCGCCGCCGGTGCGCAGCAGCACCTTCTCGACCGGCTCCCCGAGCAGCTCAGCCGCCTTGGCCGCGCTGAGCGGCATGGTGAGCGCCTTGGCGAAGGCGGGAGCACTCCAGGCGAGGCTGACGACGTTGCCCGCCCGGTCCCGCAGCGCCCGCGCGCCGACCAGGTCGTCCGGGTCCGCTTCCGGCACCGCCTCGTCGAACCCGGCCAGCACCGGGATCCGCATGGCCACCAGCGCCAGGACGGCGATGCCCAGGCCCAGCAGGACGTACATGAACGCGATGCCGCGCCCCTGGCCCACGCCGATCACCACGCCGACGGTGTCGGCCAGCGCGCCGCCGGGCAGGAGCAGCGGCTCCAGCAGGCGTTCCCCGAGCGGGGCGACCACGGCCATGCCGACCGGCAGCGTCGACCAGGAGATCATCTGGTTGAACGCCATCACCCGGCCGTGGAACCGCTGCGGCACCTTCACGTGGATGATCGTCATGAAGACGCCGTTGACCACGGACAGGCTGCACCACAGCCCGAACGCGCCCAGGCCCACGGTCAGCGGCGAGGCGTACACCCCGGTGACGACGGCGAACAGGCTGAGCAGCAGGGTGCCGAGCAGCACGGCGCGCATCCGGCGGCGGCGCGGCCCGCCCCACAGCGCGACGATCACGCCGCCGAACGTGGCGCCCAGGCCCCCGACGAACGAGATGCGGCCGGCGGTGTCCAGGTCGGCGAACGACAGCACCAGCGGCGAGATCGACATCAGCACCGCGGCCAGCATGACGTTCAGCACCGCGAAGTAGAGCAGCGCGGCCCGCAGGTGGCGGTTGCCCAGCGACATGCGGAACCCGCCGGCCAGTTCGGCGGCCAGCGTCTCGCGCCGCTCCAGCGCCATCGTGGCGGGGAAGCGGATGAGCGCCAGCGCGGCCAGCACGACGGCGAAGCTGACCACGTCGATCACCAGGATGCCGCCGAGGCCGATCCCGGCCAGCAGCGCGACGGCCAGCAGCGGGGCGACGAACTGGGAGGTGCCGGCGAGCAGTTGCACCACGCCGGCGGCGTGCCCCAGATACCGCTTCGGCACCAGTTGCGGCAGCGCCGCGGTGTAGGCGAGCCGCTGGAAGACCAGCGTGATCGAGAGCAGGGTGACCAGCGGATAGATGTGCCAGGTGGCCAGGTCGCCGGTCCACAGCAGCACGCCGAACACCAGCTGCACGCCGCCTGCCAGGCAGTTGCCCAGCGCCATCATGGCTCTCTTGCCGTGCCGGTCGACGAGCGCGCCGATCAGCGGGGCGGCCAGCACGCCCGGCATGATCGCGAGCGCGACCAGCAGGGCGAAGTTCAGCAGGGAGCCGGTGGTGGTGTAGACCCAGATCGGGATGGCGAAGTCGGTCACCGCGGTGCCGACCATGGACAGGAGCTGGAACGCCGAGACGGCGAGGAACCGGCGCATGCCGGGCTCGGGCGCCCGCTTCCTGGCCTGCGGAGCCTCCTGACCGTCCGGGGCCGACGTCTCCTCGACCCACCATCCGGCGGCGGGGCCGCGGGCCTGGCGGCTCAGCTCGGCGGCCGAGCCGTACTCCATGGCGATGTGCGTGTTGGTGAGGACCTGGGCCAGGTCGTCGGCGCGGTACTTCAGGTAGTAGTGGCCGGCCTCGTCGAGGACGACCAGCGCCGTGGTCTCGGACAGGAAGTGCCACTCCCGGTAGCGCTCGCGGTAGTAGTCGGTGGCCGGATCCTGCTCCCCCACGACCGCGATGACCGGGGCGCGCAAGGGCTCGGCCCGCTCCGCCAGCATGCGGGTGAAGGCCTCCTCCGCGATCAGCGTGTCCCGCCGCTGGTTGCGGACCATGAACTTGACCTGCTCCTCGTCCAGGCCGGAGATGTCGTTGCCCATGGCCTTCATGCGGTTCTCGTACGAGCGGTCGCCCCGCAGGCGGTCGGTGCGCAGCAGCCTGCCCAGCGGCCCGGCGATCCGCCCTTCCGGACGGGCGAACGGGAAGATCGCGCCGATGTAGACCGCGGCCGGTTCGCGGCCCCGGGCCTCCAGCCGGCGGGCGACCTCTGCGGTGACGGCGCCGCCGATGCCGCAGTGACCGTACAGGGCGATGGGGCCGTCGATGCCGTCGAGGATCTCGCGTACGGCCTGCTCGATGACCTCCTCCAGCGGCATCACCGGCTCGTCGGGGCGGCCGGGGTCGTGGCCGGGGAAGGCCATCGAGTACAGCGCGCACTCCTCGGGCAGGGCGTCGGCGAGCGGCTGGTAGACCAGGGCGTTGCCGCCGCCGTACGGGAAGCAGACGAGGGTGAGCGCGGGGGTGACGCGTGAGCGGGTGAGGCGGTGCAGCAGCGCGCGCGGCCTGTCCTCGGCCGGGGCCGGCCCTTCGATGAGCTGGGCCAGGCCGCGCACCGTGGGGTGCTGGAACAGGTCCATGACGCCCACCGAGCGGCCTTCTGCCGGGGCCAGCAGCTTGCGGATCCGGGCCACCACCTGGATGGCGACCAGCGAGTGCCCGCCGAGGTCGAAGAAGTCGTCGTCGGCCCGGATGCCGGGCACGCCCAGCAGCTCGCTCCAGATCCCGGCGACGGCGATCTCGGCGGGGGTGGCCGGCAAGGCCCCGTCGCCGCTCGACCGGGTGGGGGCGGGCAGCGCGGACCGGTCCACCTTGCCGTTGGGGCTGAGGGGCATGGCGTCCAGCCGCACGTAGGCGGTGGGCACCATGTGGTCGGGCAGCAGCTCCTTGAGCCGGGCACGCAACCCGGTCGCCTCGGCATCGGTGACGACGTAGGCCACCAGGCCGTCCGCGTCGGCCACGACCAGCGCCTCGCGCACGCCCGGTTGCTCGCGGAGCACGGCCTCGACCTCGCCCGGCTCGACCCGCTGGCCGCGGATCTTGATCTGGTCGTCGGCCCGGCCGAGGAACTCCACGGCGCCGTCGCGGTGCGTCCGGGCCAGGTCGCCGGTGCGGTAAAGACGTGACCCCGCGGGCCCGTACGGGTCGGCCAGGAAGCGTTCGGCGGTCAGGCCGGGCCGGTCGTGATAGCCCAGGGCGACCTGGACGCCGCCGATGTACAGCTCGCCGGTCACGCCGGGCGGCACCGGCCGCAGCCGCGCGTCGAGGACGTGGACGCGGGTGTTCTGCACCGGATGGCCGATCGGGATCCGGCTCGCGCCCGGCACGCAGCGCCAGGCCGTCACGTCGACGGCGGCCTCGGTCGGCCCGTAGAGGTTGTGCAGCTCCACCTCCGGCAGCCGTTCGAAGAACCGGGCGGCGACGGCGACCGGCAGCTCCTCCCCGCTGCAGACCACCCTCTTCAGCGACACGCAGCGCTCGACGTCCTCTTCTTCCAGGAAGGCGGCGAGCATCGACGGCACGAAGTGCATGGTCGTCACGCCGGAGGAGACGATCAGGTCGCGCAGGTAGGCGGTGTCGCGGTGGCCGCCGGGCGCGGCGACGACCAGGCGGGCGCCGGTGATGATCGGCCAGAAGAACTCCCAGACCGACACGTCGAACCCGGCGGGCGTCTTCTGCATCACCGCGTCGGCGCCGGTCAGGCCGAAGCGCCGCTGCATCCAGTCCAGGCGGTTGACGATGGCGGCATGGGAGTTCGGCACGCCCTTCGGGCGTCCGGTCGAGCCGGAGGTGTAGATCATGTACGCGGGACAGGCGGGGGTCAGCGGCGTGTCCGGCACGTCCTCGCGCTGGAGTACGGTCTCCTCGGGCAGCAGGATCGCGGCTCGCGCGTCCCGCAGCATGAAGTCCAGGCGTTCGCGCGGATAGTCGGGGTCGAGCGGCACGTACGCGGCGCCGGACCGGACCACCGCCAGCAGACTCACGACCAGGTCGAGGGAGCGCTCCATGGCGACCGCGACCCTGACGCCCGGCCGCGCGCCCAGGTCGCGTAATCGCCGGGCCAGCTCGCCGGAGCGCCGCTCCAGCTCGGCGTAGGTGAGCCGCCGCCCGCCGAACTCCAGGGCGACGGCGCCGGGCGTGCGGGCGGCCTGCTCCTCGAACAGCTCTCCCAGCGTCCGCTCCGCCGGGTACGGCACGCTCGGCCCGGCCGAGAGGGCCAGCACGCGCTCGCGCTCCGGCCCGGTCAGCAGCTCCAGGTCCGACACCCGCCGGTCCGGCCCGGCGAGCGCGGCGCGCAGGAGCGTCCCGAACCGGGCGCCGAGCTCCTCGACCGTGGCCTTGGCCAGCAGGTTCCGGTTGTAGACGAACAGCCCGTCGAGCCCGCCGCCGCGCTCGGTCAGGAACAGCTCCAGCTCGAAGGGGGCGGCCCCGGCCGTCAGCGGGTACGGCTCCGCCGTGAGGCCCGGCCAGGCGGCGGTGTCCTCCCCGTAGCTGCGCAGCGCCAGCGCCACCTGGAACACCGCGGTACGCGAGACGTCCCGGGCCAGGCCGAGTTCGCCGACGAGCTGCTCGAAGGGCAGCCGCTGGTGCGCGAAGGCGTCCAGCGTGCTCCGCCTGACCCGGGCGAGCAGCTCGGCGAAGGTGGGGTCGCCCTCCAGGTCGGCGCGCATGGCCAGCATGTTGACGAACATGCCGATGAGCGGTTCGAGCTCGCTGCGCGGGCGCCCGCCCACCGGCGTGCCGATCGCGAAGTCGGACCGGCCGCTGTGGCGGGCGAGCAGCACCTGGTAGACGGCGAGGACGACCATGAAGAGCGTCGCGTCGTGCTCGCGGGCCAGCCTGGTGGCCGCGGCCAGCACGTCGGGGCCGAGCCTGAAGGTGTGGGAGTCGCCCTCGAAGGTGGCCACCGCGCCGCGCCTGCCGTCCAGGGGCAGCTCGATGGGCGGCACTCCGGCCAGCCGCTCGCGCCAGTAGGCCAGGTCCGCCTCGTCCGCCGGTCGGCCGCGCTGCCACACGGCGAAGTCGCCGTACTGCAGGGCGAGCGCGGGCGGCTCCTCCCCCGCGTACAGAGCACGGAGCTCCCCCGCCAGGATCTCCAGCGACCAGCCGTCACCGGCGATGTGGTGCAGGGCCACCAGCAGGACGTGGTCGTCGCCGGCCAGCCGCACGAGCAGGGCGCGCACGGGCGGTTCTGCGGCGAGATCGAAGGGCCTGGCCAGCTCGGCGCTCAGGAGCTCACGGGCCGCCGCCTCGTCCGGGGCGCTCACGCGGCGCAGCTCCACCTGCCCGGTGCCGGCCACCTCGACGCGAGGGCGGCCGTCGGGGTCGGCGCAGAATCGGGTACGCAGGATCTCGTGCCGGTCCACGACCGCTTCGAGTGCTCGGCGCAGCCGTGCGGCGTCGAGGTCCCCGCGCAGGCGCACCACGAGGGGGATGGTGTAGGCGGCCGTGCCGGGGGCGAACTGCTCCATGAACCACAGGCCCTCCTGGGCGTGGGTCAGGGGGATGTCCGCGCCGGCGGGGCGGCGTGGGATCGCGGTCGGCTTGCCGTTCGACCTGCGGCGCAGGCGTTGCTCCAGCAAAGCTCGTTTGGTGTCTGAGAGGTGGGCTCCGCCTGAGGCCGGCTCCGTCGAGGTCGCCAACGACCGCCTCACTTTCAGTGGTGAACGTCACATTAACGGGATTTGCTCACACCGCGCCGGTGAGGTCAAGCGGGTGACGCCATGAGCTGTACGACGCCAGAAAGGTCGCCGCCGCGTCGTCCGGTTGGCAGAATCCCGGCCATGGGTGCTGCCGGGAGCCGCATGGCCGTGCGAGCCTTTCTCCGAGACGTCGATGAGGCCGTGTCCGATCCGCCCCGCCCAGGGCCATGCGGGGAGCGGTTGCTCGCGGCGGCTCAGCGTCAGCTGAAGGCTCTCGGCACGTCGAGGTGGGCGCCTGTCGGCTCGGCCAGTTGCGCGACCAGCGTCGCGGGCTTCAGCGACGTCGACATGCTCGCCGTCTTCGCTGATCCGATCCGTCACGGCGCGGCCGACACGGTCCTGCCGTACTCGATCGAACAGCTCCTGGAGGCCATGGCGGCGGACCGGCCGCCGCCAGGGCCCATCAGGCCGCGGAAAGCCTACGACCTGTTCGCCGACCGCCTGGAGGCCATGGGCCCGATGTCCGGCTTCGGCCCGCTGAGACGCGCCTTCCCCGCGGTCCACTTCCCTTCGCTCACCGCTGAGCCGTCCATGGAACTGGTCCCTGGTTGCGAGGCCGACTTCCTGTGGGACTCTCCGGTGACCGCGCCCAGCTCCGGCCTGGTCGAGGTGGCGTTCCCGGCCACGGAGGATCGCTGGCTGGGCACCTCACCGGCACTGCACGAGCGCACACTCGACGCCAGTCCCGGCGGCGTCGACTACACCTGCAGGGAGGCCATCCGCATCATCAAGCTGATCAAGTACCGGCGGTCGATCCCCGTCCTGTCCTACTTCCTTGAGCTGTTCGCGCTGAGGTGGCTGGAAGGATCGCACGCGTTCGACGCCGAGAGCATCAGCCAGATCGTCGAGCAGGCCGACCTCGGCTGGCACACCAGACTTCCGGTGGGCCACCTGATCGACGACATCCCGGCGCTGCTGTCCGCGCTCGCCGGCCAGTTGGGCCGTGCGGCCGCGCAGGGTCGTCAGCTGCGGATGATCGACCTGACCACCCCGGAGCGGGAAGGGACCGTCGAAGCCTGCGACGCGACCCACGCGGTGGGCGCGGCGGAATCGTTCGAGGCCGCCGCCACGCTGGCGCACCGGGCGCGTGCCGCGGCAGACCGTGGCGACCAGGCGGCCGCGCTGTCCGCATGGAGAGAACTGCTCCGGCAGGGTGGCGTCTCCGCTTCCGGGGACGAGCCCGGTCGTTCCGGGTGAGCGTCACGCCGATGATCCCCCGCTAAGGGCTCGCCGGTTCGGCCAGGCGGCGCCGATGTCCTTCGGCCGTATCCGCGAAGTCCCGTTCGTCGTTGCCGCGGTAGTGCCGGTAGAACCACTCGGGGACGCGGCTGATGTCCTGCCGGGTGCGCAGGATCCCGTCCTGGATGTCGCGGGCCAGTTCACGCAGCCTCCGCCATTCGGCCTCGTCGATCTTCCCGGGACGTGCTTTCCGCAGCTCCGCGGTGACGAGCTTGAGCAGCCGCTCGCGCTCGGTGGCCAGGCGTTCCTGGCTGTACCAGGTTTCCAGGGCCAGTTGGTAAGCGGCCAGGGAGGGGACGAAATAGCTGACGACCACGTCCGTCATCGTGACCCCGGCGACGATCCCGGCCAGGACGCCGATGACGCACCACACGATCGCCGCCGCGAGCACGAGGCGGCCGTAGCGGCGGCGCAGCCGCGCGTCCCAGGCGAGGTTCTGCTCCTGGGCGATCAACACGTCATACGGATGGTGCACGCGATCCGTGGGGTCGTACCAGCCATCGGTGACCCGCCGATCCTTCGTGCTGCCCGGTTTGAGCTTGCGGGCCAGGCGCGAGACGTCGGGATCCGCGATCGGCTCGCCGGCGACCGCGCCGCGCCAGGGCAGGTGGAACAGGGCGGTGTCGAACATCTCCTGCAGCAACGCCCCCTGGTTGGCAAGCGAGGCCACCACCAGCCGCAGCGGGATGACGGAAATGAGAAACCACAGGAATCCGACGATCGCCACAGGGGTACGGCCGATCCCCGTCAGCGTGGTGACCACCCCTCCGGCCGCCATGGCGGCCGCCATCACCGCGCGCAGCGCCTCAGCCAACTGCCCGCGCTGGTGGCTGGCCGCGGCCGCGCGCTGTAGGCGCAACATGTCCTGGTCGAGCTGGCGCTGGTCGATCGCCCGCGCAGGCACGCCCCGCGGCGGGTTCTGGGGGCTGGCGGAAGAGCGCGTCATTCGACCGTCCGATCGCCGGATCCGCCGCGGTGTGGAGCAGGCATGCGCCCATTGTCGGCAACCGGCGAGACGCTTCCAAGTGACGAGGGCATGGCCGCTCTCACCGGTGCGCAGCCGCTCCGGCCGCCCGTGGCGTCGCCCCGTCCATCGCTCAGGGAGGCGATCCGGTGAAGTGCGGCAGGACCAGCTCGGTCAGTGTGGTGACGTCGTCGTCGGCCATCGGCTCGCCGGTCATGCCCATCCTGTGGAGCAGGGTTCCGACGACGACGTCGATGAAGAACAGGACCCGGTTCTCCGGCTCGCCGAGCGCCTCTTGGAGGGCGATCCGGTAGGGGTCCTGCAGTCGTGTGGACAGGATTGCGCGCAGGGCCGGATCGCTGACGGCGTCGCTGAACACGCCGGCGAACGCGTCGCCCACCCCGGGTTCGGCGATCTTCGCCGCGATCCAGCGGATGGCCGAGGACATGAGCTCGGCGCGACCGGCGCCTTCGAGCGGAATCGGGCCGAACGCGTCAAGGAGGCAGTCCACGATCAGCGCGCCCTTGGTCGGCCAGCGACGGTAGATCGTCGTCTTGGCGATGCCGGCCGCGGCGGCGATGCGGTCGACGGTGGCCCGCGCGTAGCCGAGTTCGTGGACGGTGCTCAGCGTGGCGGCGAAGACCACGGCGTGGACGCCGGAGCGTGGGCGACCGGGCGGTCTGGCGGTCATGGCTCCCAGGATAGCCATTTGCGCTACCATTAGTATCGATACTTCAGGTAGCGAAACACCAAGGAGCTGACATTGAGCGAGATCACCGATACGGAGCGGCCGCCGCTGGGCATCCGGTTGCTGCGTGCGCTGGGGAGGGAGCCGGACTGGCCGGCCATCACGGACGAGGAACTGGTCGCCTACCGCGAGGCGGAGAACCGCAAGCGGGCATCCCGCCTGGCACGGGTGATCACCGGCTTTCCCGACCGTGGTGCCGGCATCCGGTGGCAGGAGGTGGCGCTGCCCGGCCGTGACGTCCCGGTCCGGATCTACCGGCCGGTGGGCGCCGACCGGGCCGACCTGCCCCTGGTGCTCCACGTGCACGGAGGCGGGTTCGTGGGCACGGCGGCGCAGTGCGACTGGGTGAACAGTCACCTTGCCGCGCGCCTGCCCGCGATCGTCGTCTCGGTCGAGCATCGCCTCCTCGACCCGCGGACACCGCTGGCGGCAGCCGTCGACGACGGCTGGGACGTGCTCCGGCACGTGGTGGAGCACGCCGCCCGATGGGGGGTCGACCCGGCGCGGACCGTCGTCTTCGGGGAGAGCACCGGCGCGATGGTCGCCGCCCTGGCCGCGATCCGGGCCCGGGAGTCCGGGCTGGTCCTGAGGGCGCAAGTGCTGGTCAACCCCGCTGTCGACCTGACCTCGACCATGTTCGACCACGCCTCGATCACCCGGCATGCCCACAGCCCGACCCTCAGCCTGCCGCAACTGCGGTTGCTCCACCGGTTCGCCGTTCCGCCGGGAACCGATCCTCGTGCGCTGTCGCCGCTGTACGCCGATGATCTGGGCGGACTGGCCCCAGCGCTCGTGGTGGTGCCGACCCTTGACCCACTGGCCGATCACGGCCGCGCTTACGCCGAAAGACTGCGAGCCGCTGGGACACCCGTGCGGCTCACCGAACATCCCGGGGCGACACACGCGTTCCTCAGCATGCCGGGCGTGGTGCCGCAGGCCAAGGCCGCACGGGCGGAGATCGCCGGGTTCCTCCGGGACTCCCTCGTCCGATGACCGGCACTTGGCAGAGGACGGCCACGCTGGAGCCGGGCCGGCTGGCCTTCACCGGCGACGTCGGAACCACCGAACCGCACGCGCACGCCGCCCTCCAACTCGCCCTCAACGAGGGCCACCGCTTCCACCACCTCAAAGAGGCCGGTGTCGGCGACGTCAACTTGGGGCTGTTCACCCTGGTCTGGGAGCACCTGCTCGGCACCTTCTCCTACGACCCCGCCCGCCGTTTCACCTCCGGCGCGTGCCACACCGAACCGTCACCGCCGGAGCCCGTCGACCAGGAGCGGACGGCGACGTAGGACGGGGTCCCGGCATCAACCGATCGGTTGATGCCGGAATCCACCATCTCGCTTCCCGCCCGGACGATCCGTCGCCCCGGCCGCCGCGCGATTCTCAATGCATGCCAACACACCAGGAGCCCGCACTCCGCACCGCCGGACTCCGCAAAGTCTTCGGCGACCACGTGGCGGTCGACGACATCGACCTCACCGTCCCGGCCGGCTCCTTCTACGGCCTGGTCGGCCCCAACGGCGCGGGCAAGACCACCACCCTGGCCATGGCCGTCGGCCTGCTCCGTCCCGACGCCGGCAGCGCCGAGATCTTCGGCGTGAACGTCTGGCGTGACACCGTCCAGGCCAAGGCGCTGATCGGCGTGCTGCCCGACGGGAACGCCATGCCGGAACGGCTCACCGGCCGCGAAGCCCTCACCTACCTCGGCCTGCTGCGCGGCCTGCCCCCCGCCGTGGTCGCCGAGCGCACCGACGAACTCCTCCAGGTCCTCGAACTGGACTCCGCCGAGCGGACGCTGATCATCGAGTACTCGACCGGCATGCGCAAGAAGATCGGCCTGGCCGTGGCCCTCCTGCACGCCCCCCGCCTGCTCGTCCTGGACGAGCCCTTCGAGGCCGTCGACCCCATCTCCGCGGCCACGATCAGGACCATTCTGCGCAGGTTCGCGGGCAACGGCGGCTCAGTGATCATCTCCAGCCACGTGATGGCTCTCGTCGAGCAGATCTGCGACCACGTGGGCGTCATCTCCGACGGCCGGGTCGTCGCCGCCGGGCCGCTGGCCGACGTGCGCGGCGCCGCGACCCTGGAAGACGCCTTCGTCGGCCTCGTCGGCGCCCGCACCGGAGGAACGGAGGGGCTGGCATGGCTCACCTCCTGACCCCCGGCCCGGCCGCCATGGCGCAGCACATGATCCGCATGCGGCTGGCACTCATGCGCAACTCCCTGCGCGGCGACGACGCCACCAACCTGTACGCCGGCGTCTCGTTCGGGCTGCTCCTGGCCCTCGGAACGATCGCCGTCGCCGTGCTGTGGCCCGCCTACCTGCCCCTCACCCTGGCCGTGTGGCTCTCCGGCTGGATCTTCGGCCCCATCTTCATCGGGGGCGGCAACGAGGCCCTGCGCCCCGAATACTTCTCCATGCTCCCGGCCAAGCCGGGCCGGATCGCCGCCGCCCTGCTCGCCGGCGCTTTCGCGGGCCCCGCGCCCGCGGTCAATCTCATCGCCCTGCTGTCGCTGCCCGTGTACGGGTGGCGCTTCGGCCCGGCCGGAGTGCTCATCGGCCTGGTGGCGGCCGTCACCACGCTCGTCACGATGGTGATGATCTCCCGCGTCATCGTGGCGCTCATCGGCCTGTTCGTCAGATCCCGTGCCACCGCGGCCGCCGTCGGCATCGTGACCGGCACCGCCATCGCCCTGTGCAGCAACGGCTGGGCACCCGTCGTAGCCATGGGCGTCACCGACACCGACGCCTGGTCCGAGGTGTTCGTCCGCGTCCTGCCCTCCGGATGGGGCGTGGCCGCCATCGAGGCCCCCTGGCCCCTCGCCATCGCCATCCTGGTCGCCAACGCGGGCGTGATCGCCCTCCTCCTGGCCGCCTGGGCGGGCCTGCTGTCGCGGCGCGTCGTCTCGGCCGCACGCGGCGGTGTGCCGCCCCGCCGCGGCACGCCCCGCCCCTTCCCGGCCACCGGCGGCGCCCGCGCCGTCGCCGCCAAGGAGCTGCGCGCCTGGTGGCGCGACCTCGTCCGCATCCAGCTCCTCGCCACCGCCTTCTCCTACGCCATCGTCACCCCTCTCCTGCTCATCACCATCGACGTCTGGGTCATGGTCCCCTTCGCGGGGCTCATCGCGATCGTGATGGCGGCCGCGTCCTCGGCCAACCTCTACGGCGCCGACGGGACGGCCCTGTGGCTCACCCTCATGACCCCCGGCGCGGAACGCGCCGACGTACGCGGCCGCCAGCTGGCCTGGCTGCTCATCGTCGGCCCGGCCGCCGTCGCCCTCTCCCTGGCCGGAACCCTCGTCAGCGGCGAGACGTGGGCCTGGCCGTGGGTGCTCGGCCTGCTTCCCGCCCTCCTCGGCGGCGGCGCCGGGATCATCGTCCTGCTCGCCGTCACCTCGCTCGTCCCCGGCACCGACCCGCACAAGCGCGGCGGCAACCCGCTCAGCACCGGCGCCGACGAAACCGCCGAGACCAGCCTGGCCTGGCTCGTGCTCTGCGCGGTCCCCGCGACCGCCCTTCCCGCGGCCGGCGCCATCCTCCTCAACCCCTGGGCCGGCGTCGCCACCGGTGTGCTGACCGGAGCCCTCGGCGCCTGGGGACTCGGCAGGATCGCCTACCGCAGACTTGAGAACCACGGGATCGACCTGCTCAACCTCATGAAGCACGGCCCGGCGCCCCAGGCCGACAAACCCACCACCGCGGACCTCCCCATCCAGCACCGCATCGGTGTCATGATCTGCTACACCTTCGGCTGGCTCCCCCTGTTCCCCCAGGGACTCGTGCCCATGGTCATGAAGATCTTCGGCATCGACAACCCCGTATGGTTCCTGGCCCTGCACCTCCCGCCGATCTGGCAATGGCCCGTGATCATCTTCATGATCGCCCTGGGGCTGCTCATGTACGGCTACGCCATCCTCATCCCCATGCGCCTAAGCTCGTCCTCGTCGGTCACCAGCAGCTGAGCCGCACCCGTGCCCGAGAGGAGGGCATCGCCCCGGATGAACGACCCCTTCCCGCCCTCCACCTGGGAGCGGCGCTTCGAGCGCGCCGTCGAGGTCATCCCCTACGTCACCCTCGGTGTTTCCCTCGTCATCAGCCTGGCCTCACCCGACCAGCCCGAAGGCGGGATCCCCCGCACCTTCGCGCTCACCGCCCTGGCCCTCGCCTGGATTCTCGGCGTCCGCACCCTCCTTCCCGCCGCCGTGCGCGGACGGAGGGTGGCCGTCACCGTTCACTTCGCCGGCGTCCTGTCCACGGCCGCGCTGCTGGCCTTCCACGACCCCATCTTCGTCATCTACTGCATCTCCGGCTTCTTCCTGGCGGCCAACTTCGCCCCCTCCAAGTGGACCTTCGCCGCCGTCGCCGCCACCTCCGTCGTCCTGTACGGTTCGACGCTCGACTGGACCCAGGCCACCGTCCAGCTCATCGCCTTCCACGTGGCGATCATCGCCGTGCAGACCGTCGCCATCGGCGGCGGCCACATCCTCGGCATCAGGATCGAGGACCGGCAGCGCAAATACCGCAAAGCAGTCAGCGACCTTCAGACCGCCCTGGAGGAGAACGCCGACCTGCACGCCCAGCTCCTCACCCAGGCCCACCAGGCCGGCATCCTCGACGAACGCCAGCGCATGGCACGCGAGATCCACGACACCCTCGCCCAAGGACTGACCGGCATCATCACCCAGCTGCGCGCCGCCCAGCGCGTCAAGGACTCCGACACCCACCTCGAACTCGCGCTCGACCTCGCCCAGGACAGCCTCACCGAGGCCCGCCGCTCCGTCGCCGCCCTCCAGCCCCGCCAGCTCGAGGAAGCCCACCTCCCCGAGGCCATGACGACCCTGGCCCGCAACTGGACCCAGACCACCGGCGTCGACCTGCACGTCGAGGTGACCGGCGACCGCGTCCCCCTCAGCCCCGCCATCGAGGTCACCCTCTTCCGCGTCGCCCAGGAAGCCCTCGCCAACGTGGCCAAACACGCGGGCGCCACCCGCGCCGGCCTCACCCTCTCCTACACCGGCCCGGTCGTCCTGCTCGACATCCGCGATGACGGCACCGGCATCCACGACCCCGGCAGCAGAGGATTCGGTCTCAGCAGCATGCGTCAGCGCCTGCGCGGCGTCGGCGGCTCCCTCGAGATCGAGAGCACGCCCGGCGAGGGCACCGCCGTCAGCGCCACCGTCCCCGCGCTCCAAGGAAACGTGCTGTGATCCGCCTTCTCATCGTCGACGACCACCCCATCGTCCGCGACGGCCTGCGCGCCGCCTTCGAAGCCGAGCCCGACATCGAGGTCGCCGGCGAGGCCGCCAACGGCCGCGAAGGCATCGACCGCGCCGCCGCGCTCGGGGTCGACATCGTCCTCATGGACCTGCGCATGCCCGAGATGGACGGCGTCACCGCCATCACCGCCCTGCGCCGTTCCCACCCGCACATCAAGACCCTGGTCCTGACGACCTTCGACGGCGACTCCGACGTCCTGCCCGCCATCGAAGCCGGCGCCACCGGCTATCTCCTCAAGGACGCCCCCACCGACGAGCTTCTGCGCGCGGTCCGCGCCACGGCCGCCGGCGAGCCGGTCCTGTCGCCCTCCGTCGCGGGCCGTCTGATGGGCCAGGTGCGCAGACCGGTCAAGGCCGCCCTTTCCGACCGCGAACTTCAGGTCCTCGCCCTCGTCGCCGACGGCGCCTCCAATCGCCAGGCGGCCGCCAAGCTCTTCATCAGCGAGGCGAGCATCAAGACCCACCTGCTGCACATCTACGACAAACTCGGCGTCCGCGACCGCGCCGCCGCCGTCGGCGAGGGTTACCGGCGAGGTCTGCTCAGTTAGCGGCGGGCTCAGTCGTCGGTGAAGACGGGAAGCACGGGCGGGGCGTAGCGGGCGCCGGCCTCCGGGTCGCCGGTCGACTGGGTCAGCAGCAGCCGCGTCGTCCCCAGGAGGTGATCACGCATGGCCTGGGCCGCCCCCTGCTCGTCCCGGGCCTGGATAGCCTCGAGAATGCGCTCGTGAACCCGCCAGATGTCCCACAGAGTCCGCGTCTTGGTCGTGGACAGGCCGCGCGCGGCCATCTGCGCCCGCATCGTCGCGACGGACTGGGTCACCCGCGTGTTGCCCGCGGCCTCCAGGATCATCTCGTGGAAGGCCACGTCCTCTTCCTGGAACAGCCGCTCGTCCCCGCTCTCGCAGGCCAGCCGCATCCGCTCGAGCGCCTTGGAGAAGGACGCCATCTGGTCGTCGGTCATCATGGTCGCGGCGCGGTAGGCCGAGGGGACTTCGAGCAGGTAGCGCAGCGTGTAGATCTCTTCGATGTCGCGCGTGTCTATCTGGAGGATCCGCACCCCCCGGCTCCGCTCGAACCGGACCACGCCGTGCGTGGCGAGCTGCAGCAGGGCCTCACGGACGGGCGTCCGCGAGACCCCCAGCTGGGCGGCGATCTCCACGACGGAGTGCAGCGTGCCAGGTGCCAGCTCACCCGTGACGATGGCCCGGCGGACCGCTTCGAAGGTCTGGGCCGCCAGCGACGTCTGGTCCGTCGAGATCTGCTCCATATGGACATGGCTCCCGGTCAGTCGGTCCGCGCAGCGCCAGAACGCCGTGGTCGGCCGAGACGATATCACTCAGGACGAAGATGTGGCATGCGGCATGCAACGCCGCCGGTCAGAGGAACGACAGGTCCGCTCCCTCGCTGGCCGGCAGGACCGTCTGCGCGTACAGCCTGCGCCACCCCCGTGCGGGCAGCTCGGGCGGGACGAAGTCCGCGCGCCGGCGCTCCAGCTCGTCCTCGTCCACGAGGAGGTCGAGCCGCCGCGCCGCGACGTCCAGCCTGATGAGGTCGCCGTCGCGGACGAGCGCGATCGGTCCTCCGGCGGCGCTCTCCGGGTCGCAGTGCAGCACCACGGTGCCGTAGGAGGTGCCGCTCATCCGCGCGTCGGAGACCCGCACCATGTCCCTGATCCCGGCCTGGGCCAGCTTGGCGGGGATGGGCAGGGCGCCCGCCTCGGGCATGCCCGCCGCGATCGGCCCCGCGTTGCGCAGCACCAGGACGTGGTCCGGGGTGACGTCCAGGTCCGGGTCGTCCAGGATCCGCTGGGCGTCCTGCGCCGAGTCGATGACCAGGGCCGGCCCGGTGTGGTTCATCAGGTGCGGGCTCGCGGCCGCCGACTTGATGACCGCTCCCCTCGGCGCGAGCGTGCCCTGGAGCACCGCCAGGCTGCCCGCCGCGCCGAGCGGGTCCTCCAGCGGGCGGATCGTCGTCTGCCAGTCCTCGCGCGCCGGGCTCTCGTCGATCAGCGAGCCGAGCGGCTTGCCGGAGACGCCGACGGTCTCCCGTTCGAGCAGCGGTTCGAGGACCTTGAGCAGGGCCGGCAGGCCGCCCGACCGGTGGAAGTCCTCCAGGTATCCCGATCCGGCGGGCTTGCAGTCGACCAGGAACGGCACGTCGGCGCCGATCACGTCGAAGTCCTTGAGCGTGAGGTCCACTCCGGCCCGCCGCGCGACGGCGATCAGGTGGACCAGCGCGTTCGTCGATCCGCTCATCGCCGAGAGCACCCGGACGGCGTTGCGGAAGGCGGCCGGGGTGAGGATCTCGCGCGGGACGGGGCCTCCCGACCGGGCCAGTTCGACGGCCCGGCGGCCGGTCTCGGCGCCGTGCCGCAGGCGGGCGCCGGTGGCGGCCGGAGGGGTGGCGCCGCCGGGCAGCATCATGCCGAGGGTCTCGGTGAGGCAGGCCATGGTGGACGCGGTGCCCATGACCGCGCACGTGCCCGCGGTCGACACGAGTTCGTTGCGGACGCCGGTGATCTCGGACTCGTCGAGCTCGCCGCCCCGGTGCCTGCCCCAGAAGCGGCGGCAGTCGGTGCAGGCTCCGAGCCGCTCGCCCTGCCAGCTGCCGGTCATCATCGGCCCGACCACTTCGAGCAGGACCGGCTTGTCGGAGGAGGCGGCGGCCATGAGCTGGGCCGGCACCGTCTTGTCGCACCCGCCGAGGAGGACCGCGGCGTCCATCGGCAGGGCGCGGATCATCTCCTCGGTGTCCATCGCGAGCAGGTTGCGGAACAGCATCGTCGTCGGGGAGGTGAGGATCTCCCCGAGAGAGATGGTCGGGAAGTCCATGGGCAGGCCGCCGGCCTCCAGGACGCCGCGTCTGACGGCCTCCAGCAGGGCCGGCATGTCGCGATGGCAGGTGTTGTAGTCGGACTTGGTCACCGCGATGCCGATGATCGGCCGGTCGAGCGCCTCGTCGTCGTACCCGCTGGAGGCCAGGAAAGCACGCCGTAGGTAGGTGCTGAAACCGTCGTCGCCGTAGGACGTACGGCTCCGGTCGATGGCCGACTCAGTCGGTCGGGCGGGCATGGGGACCTCCGGGGGTCTGGCTGGTTCGGGAGAAGGGGGCCGGCAGGGTCACGGGCGCAGCGGCATCGCGAGCGGGCGCATCGGGGCGCCGGTCGCGCCGCGCAGCTTCATGGCGGCGGCGACGAAGGCGAACTCGTAGAGCCGTTCGGCCGAGATCTGCTCGCAGTCGACGACCTCCATGATGGGGACGCCCGCCTCCCCCAGGAGATAGGTGTGGACGACCTGCCAGTTCTCCTCGTCCGCGCCGGGCATCTGCTCCAGGGCGAGGGTGTCGCCGCCGATGACGGAGGCGCCCATCCGGGCGAGGAACTCGGCCCCTTCCAGGTTCAGCCCTGGGCTGTTGTCGATGTAGGCGTCGATCGCGGGCCAGGCGCGCATCCGGCCGGTGCGGATCAGCGCCACGTCGCCCGGCCGGAACTCGACGTTCTGCCGGCGCATGGCCTCGCGCAGGTCGTCCGCGCCGATCCCGTGGTTGTCGGGCAGGATGTCGGTGTCGTACAGGGCGGCGATGTCGAACAGCACCCCGCGGGCGATGATCGGGGGGATCTTCTCCGCGCCGCACTTGGTCCAGTGCCGGGAGCTGATGTGCTCCTCGGCGGAGAACCCGTTCCAGATCCTGCCGTTGTAGCCGAAGTGGTTCAGGGTGTCGATGTGCGTCCCGCAGTGGGTGTACATCGAGATGGCGTCGCCCGAGTAGGAGACCAGCTCGTTCTGCTCGCGGCCCACTCCGGTGATGTCGTCGAGGACCGTGCCGGCGGGGGTGTGCGTCATCCACTGCTGGAAGTTCGGGTCGCCGGCCTTCGTCCACGAGGGCATGCCGACGAAGTAGTCCACCGACAGGTCGATGACGCTGCCGCCGTCCGCCCGGCTCAGCACCTCACGCGACGCCTCGGGGGTGATCAGGTTGAGCATGCCGATCTCGTCGTCGGGACCGAAGGGGCTGCGGGTGACCTCGCGGAACTCCGCACAGTAAGCCGCGATCTTGTTCCTGGTCGCTTCGCTGATGAGCGCTGGTCCACACATGGTGATGTCGGCCTTCCTGTTCGATCCGGTTACTGGCCCGAGGCCATCGGGCGGGTGAGCTCGCCGTACATCTCGGGGCGGCGCCCGGCGAACACCGGCAGCTCGAACTCGCCCGGCTTCTTGATCAGCCGTTTCGTACGGGCGGCCCGGACGTCGATCGACGCCCCGAACAGCCCTTCGTCCTGGCCCGCGTCGGCCAGCACCTCTCCGGAGGGGGCGATGATCTGGCTTCTGCCCATGAAGCGGGTGCCGGCCTCGGCGTCGGCGCGGTCGGCGACCGCGAGATAGACGAGGTTCTCCAGCGCGCGCACCCGCGTCATGTGGTCGGCGAGCATGTCCGACCCCATGGGCCAGTTGGTGGGCATCGCGATGAGGTCGGCGCCCTGGAGCGCGAGCTCGCGGGCCGATTCGGGGAAGCGCAGGTCGAAGCAGATCATCACGCCGACCCGGCCGAAGGGGGTGTCGGCCACCCGGGGCGCGGCGTCGGCGCCCGGGTCGACGAACCGGTCCGCGCCGAGGTAGGGCAGGTGCTGCTTGCGGTAGCGGCCGATGATCCCGGAGGGTCCGAGCACCAGGGCCGAGTTGTAGACCCGCCCGTCCGCCTCCTCCAGCAGGCCCACCACCGCGTGCACGGAGGTCTCCGCGCAGGCGCGCACGATGCGGCCGATCCTGGGGTCGGCGGCGCCGATCGCGGCGGCGCGCGTCTCGGCGCGGGAGTCGAACAGGTAGCCGGTCAGCACGCACTCGGGGAAGACCACGAGCTGGTGCCCGCCCGCCGCGCCGGCCCGCAGGGTCTCGATGACCCGCTCGACGTTGGCGGCCACGTCTGTCCGGTCGACGCTGATCTGAGCGACCCCGACCTGGACGCCGCTTGCGGTAGGTGAGCCGGTCAACGTGCCATCCCTCGGGTCCGGTGGTGAGTGAATACCCGGCAGAGTGGCATGCAGCATGCAGCACGTCAAGTCGTTGACATGCTGCACGCTGCATGCAATGGTGACCCGACGAATCGGACATTCCGTGGGAGAGGGGCTGAGTTGTGCCAGAAGTAGTGATCGTCAGCGGTGCCGGAGGCGGCATCGGCGCCGCCACAGCGCGCGAGTGCGCGGCGGCCGGCGCGTCCGTTCTCCTGACGGATCAACGCGTCGAACCCGTGGAACGGCTCGCCGCCGAACTCCGTTCCAGCGGACACGACGCGCTGGCACACGGGCTGGACGTCACCGACGAGGACGCCGTCGCCGAAGCCTTCAAGATCGCCACCGACCGGTGGGGACGCCTCGACGGCCTGGTCAACTGCGCCGCCACGATCGTGGCCAAACCCCTGGTCGAGACCACCCTCGACGAGTGGAACCGGGTCATGACGGTCAACGCGACCGGCACCTTCCTGCTGTCCAAGCACGCGGTGGCCGCGATGCTCGCCCAGGGGACCCCCGGGTCGATCGTCAACCTCTCCTCGATCTCCGGCACGGTCGGCCTGCCCGGCCAGGCCGCCTACTGCGCCTCCAAGGGAGCGGTGCTGCAGCTGTCGCGCCAGATCGCCGTCGACTACGCCGCCGCCGGGATCCGCTGCAACGTCGTCAGCCCCGGATCGGTCGCCACCGAGCAGCTGGCCACCTACCTCGGCTCCCAGCCCGATCCCGACTCCGCACGGCAGCGGCTCATCGCCGGCCACCCGATCGCCCGCCTGGCGGACCCCCACGAGGTGGCCAAGGTGGTCACCTTCCTGCTGAGCTCCGCCGCCAGCTTCGTGACCGGCGCGGACGTGGCCGTAGACGGCGGCTACACCGCCATCTGAGCACGGACCCGCGGTCCCTGCAGATTTCCAGAGAGGTACTCGTAAATGTCTCGGCGTACGACCTCGCCGCCGGCCAAGCGCGCCGGACCTGGTGGACTGATCGATCTGCGTCGCCTCAGGGCCGGTCGCTTCTCCTCCATCTGGCTGATCACGCTGCTGCTCTTCGCCGCCAGCCCGCTCATCTCGCCCGGCAGCCTGTCCGGATCCGCGGTGCTGTCCATGCTGCCGTTCGCGGCGGTGATGGCGATCGCCGCGCTCGGTCAGACCCTCGTCGTCGCCCACGGCGGCATCGACCTGTCGGTGCCCGGCGGGATGGCGCTGGCCGCGGTGCTCGCCACCAAACTCCCCGCCGCGTCCGGAGTCCCCGTCTGGGCGGCCGTCGGGCTCGCCCTGGTCGCGGGCGCGCTGGGCGGGCTGATCATCGGTTTCGCCGTGGTCCGGCTGTCCATCGCGGCGTTCGTGGCGTCCCTGGCGGTCAACTCCATCCTCATCGGCGTGGTCCTGCAGGTCTCCAGCGGCTTCCCCGCCTCCGCCAGCGCCGCCCTCAGCGCGTTCGCCGTCGGATCGGTCGCCGGCATCCCGAACCTGCTGCTGGTCGCGGTCGTCGTGGTCGGGCTCGCGCACTGGATCATCCGCCACACGGTGCTCGGCCGGCGCTTCATCGCCGTCGGCGCCGGACGGCCCGCGGCCCGGCTGCTCGGCCTGCCCACCGGCTCCTACGAGATGGGCGCGTACGTGGCGGCGGGCATCTGCTACTCGCTGGCCGGAGTCCTGCTCGCCGGCTACCTGCGCACGCCGGACATCCTGCTCGGCAACACCTACCTGCTCCCCACCATCGCGGCCGTCGTCCTCGGCGGAAGCCTGCTGTCCGGCGGCATCACCAACCTGGCCGCCACCGCCGTCGCCGCGCTCTTCCTCACCCAGCTGGACCAGGTGGTGCTCGCCGCCGGCGCCTCCACCGCCACCCAGCTCCTCGTCCAGGCCGCCGTACTCGCGCTGAGCGTGGTGGCCCGCGGCGTGCCGTGGAGCGCCGTCCGCGCGCGGCTGACCACCCGCGCCCCCGACCCCGCCTCCACGCTGCCATCGCGCTAGCCGACCAGGCACCCCTCACCAGTGTCCCCCAGACAGGAGAACCCCATGACCTCCACCAGAGCCCGCTTCCGGGCCCGCGGCTCGGCCGCCGTCCTGGCCCTCGCCCTCGGCGTGTCGGCCTGCGCCGGCGGGCCGGGCGCCGCGGACAACGCCACCGAGGGCGGCGTCGAGGCCGTCTACGACAACGCGGCCAAGATCGGCGACGTCTCCCAGCTCCGCCCCATGTCCGACTTCTGCGGCACCAAGCCGGTCAAGGTCGCGCTCGCGGACGGCACCGGCGACAACGCCTTCCGCAAGACGGCCCGCGCCGAGTTCGAGGACGAGGCCGCCAAGTGCCCCAACATCACCGTTCTGCCCTACGCCGACGGCCAGAACAACCCGCAGAAGGCGATCAGCGACATCAAGGCCCTGGTCGCCCAGGGCGTCGAAGCCCTCGTGGTCTTCCCCGACGCCGGCGAGGCGCTGCTGCCGACCCTGCGTGAGGCGTAC
This sequence comes from Nonomuraea sp. NPDC049486, assembly GCF_040676925.1. Classification (NCBI taxonomy): domain Bacteria; kingdom Bacillati; phylum Actinomycetota; class Actinomycetes; order Streptosporangiales; family Streptosporangiaceae; genus Nonomuraea; species Nonomuraea sp. NPDC049486. Next base: position 32,776 of record NZ_JBFAPV010000018.1, on the reverse strand, counting down.
AAGGCCGGCGTGCAAGTGGTGCCCTGGACGGCGAACCCCGGCGGCAAGCCGGGCGTGGACTACACCACGTTCGTCGGCCACAACACGGTCAACGACGGCGTCACCTGGACCCGCTGGATGTGCGACGCCCTCGGCGAGAAGGGCGGCAACGTCGTCTTCCTCGGCGGCACCCCGGGCAACACGCAGAGCATCACCGAGATGATCGGCATCGAGAAGGAGCTCAAGGAGAACTCCGCCTGCGGGAACGTCAAGCTGCTGAACGAGCCGGGCAAGCCGGTCGACACCAACTGGAACCCCGCCCAGATGCAGAAGGTCGTCGCCGGGCTGCTCACCAAGTACCCGACCATCGACGGCGTGATCACCGACTCGGGCGACGCCTCCCTGGGCGGCATCCGCGCCTTCCTCCAGGCCGGCCGGCCGCTGCCGAAGTGGACCGCCAACGACAACAACGGCTTCGCCTGCGCCTGGGAGGAGAACGCCGACAAGCACCCGACCTTCCAGACCGTGACCGTGTCGGCGCGTACCTGGATCATCCGTCTCGCGCTGCGCAAGGCCGTCGCCGCGCACCAGGGGATCGAGAACGACGAGCCGGAGATCATCAACATCCCGATCTTCGAGGACACGCTCGACGAGACGAAGCCCCCGAAGTGTGACCCCGACCTTCCCGCCAGCGCTGTCCTGTCCTCCGAGCTCACGCCGGAGCAGCTCAAGCAGGCCTACAGCTGATCACTTGTCGCCTTCCGCCGGGCACCCGCCCGGCGGAAGCGATGAGCCGAGTGAGGAGTGATCCTTCACATGGTCGATTCGACAGCCGGACTGGTCCTCCGCGGGGTGACCAAACGCTTCCCCGGCGTCGTCGCACTCGACGCGGTCGACTTCGAGGTGCGCCCCGGCGAGATACACGCCCTGGTGGGAGGTAACGGCGCCGGGAAGTCCACCCTCATGGCGGTGGCGTCCGGAGCGCTGGCACCCGACGCGGGCACCATCGAGATCGCGGGCGAGCCGATGCGGCACCTGTCCCCGATCGCCGCCCGGGAGCAGGGCCTGGCCATCGCCTTCCAGCACCCGGCGCTTCTCCCCGACCTCACCGTCACCGAGAACCTCCTGCTGAGCGTGCCCAAGCGGCTGCGGCCGTCGTTCGGCGACGCTCAGGACTGGGCCAGGGAACGGCTGCTCCCCATGGGCATGGACATCGACCCGGCCGCCGTGGCCGGCCGGTTGACCCTGGCCGAGAAGCAGGCGCTGGAGATCTGCGGGGCCCTGGCCTGCGAGCCCAGCGTCCTGATCCTCGACGAGCCCACCGAGCCGTTCATGGTGGCCGAGATCGACAGGCTGTTCGAGCAGGTACGCAAGGCCGCCGCCGGCGGCATGGCCGTCGTCTACATCAGCCACCGGCTGCCCGACGTGATGGCCCTGTCCGACCGTCTCACCGTGCTGCGCGACGGCCAGATCCGCGGCACCTTCCTCGCCTCGGAGGTGACCGAGGAGGAGATCATCACCCGCATCGCGGGCCGGGAGATCGACGCGCTGTTCCCGCCGCGGCCCTCCTCCGTCGGCGACGTCGTCATGGAAGTACGCGATCTGCGCTCGGACCGGCTCCGCGGGATCACCACCACCCTCGCCCGCAACGAGGTCCTCGGCCTGGCCGGCGTGGAAGGCAACGGCCAGCGCGAGTTCATCCGCGCGCTCGGCGGAGCCGACCCCGTCACCGGCGGCCGCGTCACCGTCGCCGGCCGGCCCGTGGAACTCGGCAGCCCCCGCCGCGCCCGCCGGGCCGGCGTGGTCCTCATGCCCCAGGAACGGCACGTCGAAGGCGTCGCGACCGTCCTGTCGGTCAAGGAGAACCTCGGCGTCGCCGCCACGAACCAGACCGCCTCAGCCGGGGTCGTCAAGGGATCGGCCGAGAACGCCCTGGTGGCCGAGGAGATCCGCCAGCTCGGCATCAAGGTGGCCTCGCCCGACTCCGCCGTGGAGCACCTGTCGGGCGGGAACCAGCAGAAGGTGGTGCTCGGCCGCTCCCTGCTGTCGGACCCCAAAGTGCTGCTGTGCGACGAACCCACCCAGGGGATCGACGTCGGCGTACGGTCCGACATCTACCACCGGCTCCGGTCCACCGCCGAGTCGGGGACACCGGTGGTCGTGCTCAGCTCCGACAACGTCGAACTCGCCGGGCTGTGCGACCGCGTGCTCGTGTTCTCCCGAGGGCGGGTCGTCCGCGAACTGACCGGCGACGAGATCTCCGAGCACGCCATCACCGAGGCGTCCCTCACGGCGGCGACCTCGGCCCAGAGCGAGGAGGCCGCCGGACCGGCCCGGCGCAAGGGCCCGCTCGACAGGTTCCGCCGCCTGCTCTCCAGCGAGCAGGCGCCCAGCCTGTTCCTGGCGGCCGCGATCGTCCTGCTGGCCCTGGTGAGCGCCACCAGGAGCGAGCGCTTCCTGTCCGAGTTCAACATCGCCAGCATGCTCGGCCTGGCGGCGCCCGTGCTCTTCCTCGCCGCCGGACAGCTCATCGTCATGCTCACCGGAGGAATCGACCTGTCGGTCGGCCCCCTGAGCGGGACCCTCGTGGTCATCGCCTCGTTCTACGTCCTCGACGGGTACGGAGCCGGGTGGTGGATCCTCGGATTCGTGCTGATGTTCCTCGCGGCGGCCGCCGTGGGACTGGGCAACGGGATGATGGTCAGATACGCGAGGGTGACACCGGTGGTCGCCACCTTGGTCACCTACACCGCGCTCCAGGGATTCTCCCTGGTCATGCGCGACTCGCCCGGCGGATCGATCTCCAGCACCGTCACCGAGGCGCTCGGGGCGCGCATCGGCCCGATCCCCTACGCGGTCATCGTCGGCGCGGCCGTCCTCATCGCGCTGGAAGTGATGTCCCGGCGTTCGATGATGGGCCTGCGCCTGCGGGGCGCCGGCTCGTCGGAGCACGCCGCGCGCAACCGGGGAATCCCGGTGACCCGCGTCCACCTCGTCGTCTACGTCGCCAGCGCGCTGCTCACCATGCTCGGCGCCCTGCTGCTGATGGCGCAGATCGGCGTGGGCGACCCCACCGCCGGCGTCAGCTACACGATGGCCAGCATCACCGCCGTCGTCCTCGGCGGAGCCTCCATCTTCGGCGGCCGGGGCAGCTTCATCGGCGTCCTGTTCGGCGTCGTACTCCTGCAGGTCATCCAGAACACCACCGTGTTCCTCGGCCTGTCGCAGGCATGGCAGTACTGGATGCTCGGCCTCATGGCGCTGGCCGCCACGGCCATCTACTCCCAGGTCCGAGCCGCCCGAGCGTAAGGAGGATCGTCCCGTTCTCCCCCTTCAGGGGGCTTGCTGACCTGCTTCTCGTGTGACCTCTGAAAGGACGAGTGTGATCATGGCTGGGACTTCGGACGCCGCGCTCCGCGAACGGGCGCGCCGGGTCATTCCAGGCGGGATGTACGGACATCAGCGGGCGGGCCTGTTCCCGGAGAACTTCCCGCAGTACCTCTCCCACGGCGAAGGGGCCCTGATCCGCGACGTCGACGGCCGTGAGTTCGTCGACCTGCTCTGCGGATACGGGCCCATCGTCCTGGGCTACCAGCACGCCGGGGTCGAAGCCGCCGCCGCGGCCCAGCGGCGGCGGGCCGACTGCCAGAACGCCCCCTCGGCCAGAATGGTGGAACTGGCCGAACTGCTGGTGGACGTCGTCGACCACGCCGACTGGGCCTACCTGGCCAAGAACGGCACCGACGCGACGACCACCTGCCTGACCATCGCCCGGGCCGCCACCGGCAGATCCGTCATCCTGGTCGCCCGGGGCAGCTACCACGGAGCCGCCCCCTGGTGCACCCCCGGACTGGCCGGGGTGCTCCCGTCGGACCGCGCCGCCCTGCGGTACTTCGAGTACAACGACCACGCGAGCCTGCGGGCCGCCGTGGACGAGGCGGGCGACGACCTGGCCGGCATCATCGTCACCCCCTTCAAGCACAACGACGGCGAAGACCAGGAACTGGCCGACCCGGCGTTCGCCCGCGAACTCCGCCAGGTGTGCGACTCCAGGAACGCGGTGCTCATCCTGGACGACGTCCGCTGCGGATTCCGGCTGAACTTCGGCGGCAGCTGGGAGTCCCTGGGGATCCAGCCTGACCTCAGCGCCTGGGGAAAGGCGGTCAGCAACGGCTACACCGTCTCGGCGGTCCTCGGCGTCGAAACCCTCCGGGACGCCGCCACCAGCATCTTCAGCACGGGCACCTACTGGTTCGCGGCGGTGCCCATGGCCGCCGCCATCGCCACGATCAACGCCATCCGCGACGAGGACGGCATCGCCAGGATGGAACGCGCGGGCGAACTGCTCAGAAGCGGCATCGTGGAGCAGGCCAAGGCCCACGACCTCGCCATCTCCTACACCGGGCCCGCGCAGATGCCCTACTTCCGGTTCCTGGCCGATCAGGACTTCGAACGGATGATGCACTTCTCCCGCGTCGCCCTCGACAACGGCGTCTACATCCACCCGAGGCACAACTGGTTCGTCAGCGTGTCGCACACCGACGAGATGGTGGCCCGGGCGCTCTCCGGCACCGAGGCCGCCTTCCGCGCGGTCCGCGACCGGTTCGGCGACGGGTGAGCCCTCCGGGGCTCGCGGGCGTCAGGCGGGCCGGCCCGCCTTGCCCGTCTCGCGGAGCATCAGCAGGCCGGTGACGGCCACCAGCGCCGAGGTCAGGCCGTGGATGCCGAACGCGGCGGCCACCGAGCCGTGGTGGGCCAGCACGTTGGCCATGTCGCCGAACGGGATGACGGCCATCGTCAGCAGGACCCAGCCCAGGGCCCGGCGCTGGCCCGTCACCAGCAGGACGCCCAGGACCAGGCCCGACCCGATGTCGCGGATGCCCTTCAGGATCAGGAAGCCGCCGCCGTCGCCCGAAGGCCAGTCCGGCAGGCCGAAGGTCGGGGCGGACGTCTCGGGGGTCAGGACGTAGGACACCCCGATGTAGAGGATGAACAGGGCACCGGCGGCGGCCAGGACGGTGTTGACGTTCTTCAGCGACATGGTTCTTCTCCTTTGACGTGCCGACGCGTCCAGGCTGCTCCCGGGTGTTTGGAGGGTGCTTGGAGCCGGTTTGGAAGCCTCCTCGTACGATGTACGGATCATGGTGTTCATTCGGGTGCTGGGCGAGTTCGCCGCCGAGGTGAACGGTGAGCCCGTCCACCCCGGCGGGCCGCGGCAGCGGGGCGTGCTGGCGCTGCTGGTGGCGGCGCGCGGGCAGGTCGTGCCGGTCGACCGGATGATCGAGGACCTGTGGCGCGGGGAGCCGCCCGCGCGGGCGCTGATGTCCTTGCAGGCGTACGTGTCCAACCTGCGCCGGCTGCTGGAGCCGGGGCGCCCGCCGCGCGCGCCGGCCCGGCTGCTGGTGAGCGCGCCGCCCGGCTACGCGCTGCGGCTGCCGCCGGACTCGGTGGACGCGTGGCGGTTCGAGGACCTGCTCGACCAGGCCCGTACGGTCACCGACCCGCGCGCCGCCCGGGCACGGCTCGCCGAGGCGCTGGAGCTGTGGCGGGGACCGGCGTTCGCCGAGGTCGCCGACGAGCCGTGGGCCGCCGCCGAGACGGCCAGGCTGGACGAGCTGCGCCTGGTCGCCGCCGAACTGCACGTCGCGGCGGGCCTGCGGACCGGCGACCCCGCGACGGTGGTGCCCGAGGCCGAGCGGCTCACCCGCGGCGAGCCCCTGCGCGAGGAGGGCTGGCGGCTGCACGCCCTGGCGCTGTGGAGCAGCGGCCGCCAGGCCGACGCCCTGGCCACCCTCCGCCGCGCCCGCCGCCTGTTCGCCGAGGAGCTCGGACTCGACCCCGGCCCGGACCTGACGGCACTGGAGGAGGCCATCCTCACCGGACGCACCGACGTCCTCCGCGCGACCGTACCCCTGCCACCGCAGTCGCCATCGCCACCGGAGATGTCTTCGTCACCGCAGATGCTTCCGCCACCCCAGTCGCCTTCGTCGCCGCCTATGCTTCCGCCACTGTTGACTGCCCGGCCACTGTTGACCGCCCCGCTTCCGCCGACGGTTACCCTCCCCGGGACGGTCCCGGTCGCCGAGGCGTCGTTCGTCGGGCGTGAGGCGGAGCTGTCAGCGCTGGTCACGGCCGCCGAACAGGCCGCCGCCGACGGAGCCCGCGTCGCCCTTGTCACCGGCGAGGCCGGGCTCGGCAAGTCGACGCTCCTGGAACACCTCGGCAGGCGGCTGGAACGTACCGGATGGCTGGTCGCCGCCGGTCACTGCCCCGAGGCCGCCGGCGCGCCGCCCGCGTGGGCGTGGACCGAGGCGCTGGGAGCCGTCGCCGCGGCCACGTCACCGGGCGAGCACGCGGACGACCTCGCGCCGCTGCTCACCGACACCGTGCCGGTGGACGCCGACGCCACCGCCGGCCGGTTCCGCCTGCGCCGGGCCGTGTGGCGATGGCTCGCGGCGGTCGCCGCGAAGCGCCCGGTCGCCGTCGTGCTGGACGACCTGCACTGGGCGGACGCCGCCACGCTGGAGCTGCTCGGCGGCGGCCTCGGCACGCGGGCCCCCATCCTGGTCGTCGCGGCCTACCGGGCGGAGGAGAGCGGCCATCTCACCGACACGCTGGCCGCCCTCGCCCGCGCCGCACCCCTGCGGCTCGACCTGCCCGGCCTGGACGACGTGGCCGTGGCCCAGCTCGTACGGAACGAGTGCGAGGCCGACGACGAGACCGTCGCCGGCATCGCCGAGCGCACCGGTGGCAACCCGTTCTACGTGCGCGAGAGCGCGCGGCTGCTGAACGGAGAAGGCGCGCTGGTCGCCCTCTCGGAGGTCCCGCAAGGCGTACGGGACGTGCTGCGGCGCCGCCTGGCACGGCTGCCCGGGCAAGGCGTGGCCGTGCTGCGGCTGGCCGCGGTCGCGGGCCGGGAAAGCTCGGTGGACATGCTGGTCGACGCCGCCGACAGCGACGCCGACAGCGTGCTGGACGCGCTGGACGCGGGCGTGATCGCCGGACTGCTGAGCGAGCCCGCGCCCGGACGGGTCCGGTTCGTCCACGCCCTCGTCCGCGACACCCTCCTGGCCGACGTCAGCCGCCTGCGGGCGGCCCGCATGCACGCCCGCGTCGCCGCCGCCCTGGAACCCACCGGCGACATCACGGCGCTCGCGCACCACTACGCCCGTGCCGGATCCCCCAAGGCCGTCGGCTACTGCGTCCGGGCCGCCGAGCTGGCCGAGGCCCGCTACGCCCACGACGTCGCGGCCGATCTCCTCGCCGACGCCGTCGCCAACTCGACCAGTCCGGAGGAACGCGTGGCCCTGCACGGCAGGCTGCTCCGCGCGCAGATCCGGGCCGGCGCCGTGGCCGCCGCCCGGACGACCCGCCGGCAGGCCGTCGAGTACGCGGAGTCCCTGGGACGCGACGACCTGATGATCGCCGCCTTCACCGCCTGGACCGAGCCGACGCCCTGGCAGTCCCGCCCGTACGGCACGGTGGACCGGCCCGTCGTGGACCGGCTGAGCCGCCTGCTCGAACGCACCGACCTCACTGCGGAGGTACGCGGCCGCCTCCTCGTCTCCTACGCCGAGGAACTGGCCGGCGAGGACGACCCCACCGTCACGGCGGCGGCCCGCGAGGCGCTCGGCCTGGCCACCGGGCCCCGCCTGCGGGCGGCGGCGCTCCGGATCCTGACCCGCGGCCACACCGGATCGGCCGGCAGCGACGAGCTCTGCCGCGAGCTGGTCGCGCTCGGCACCGAGCACGACCTGCCCGTCTACCGCGTCACCGGGCTGCTCAACCACGCCGCCGTCGCCGCCGGGGCCGGCGACCCGGCCACCATGCGCCGGGTGACCGCCGAGGCCCTCGACCTCGCGCGTACCTACCGGATGCCCGAGGCGATCGGCGTCGCCGAGGTGACGCTGGCGACCCTGGCCCTCATCGAGGGCCGGTTCGCCGACGCGGAACGGCTCTACACCGAGGCCGCCGGCGGCATGCGGCGCGCCGGATCGCTGCACGCCCCCGGCTTCCTCGGCCTCGCGCTGGCCGCGACCTGGGTGAACGACGGCACCCTCGGCGAGCACCTGGACGAGGCGCGCGCCCTCCACGAGGCGACCGGCCCGATCGCCGCCGACCTGCTGGCCCTCGCCCTGCACGCCAACGGCCTGACCGCCGAGGCCCGCCGGGTGCGCGCATCGGACCCGATCCGGCCCGACTACTTCTTCACCTTCCTCACCACCGCCCGCGCGATGGCCGTCATCGCCCTGGACGACCGCGCCGCCGCAGAGGAGATCTACGCGGCGCTGCTCCCTCACCGCGACGGCCCCCCGGCGGGCGTCACGAGCCTGGCGGCGGCGCTGCGCCCGGTCGCCCACACCCTCGGCGAGCTGGCCGTCTTCCTCGGCCGCGATCAGGAGGCCGCCGACCACTTCGCCCGGGCCGCCGTCATCGCCGACCGGTGGAACGCGCCCCACTGGGCCGCCGAGGCCCGGTCACGCCGGGACATGGCCGCCACGAAAGCGAACCCGCGGGTGTCCTACGCACCTTGAAGTGCCTGCTTCCCCATGGGGAGTTACCTGACCAGACTGGAGCAAGTTTCCGAGAGACTCTTGCTCACCCTTGAAAGGCAGAGGCATGACGACGTTCCCCGCTTCGCTTCCCGGCGGCACCTGGGCCCTGGGTGACCTGACCGTCACCCGGTTCGGCTACGGTGCCATGCAGCTCGCCGGTCCCGGGGTGATGGGTCCGCCGGCCGACCGCGACAGCGCACTCGCCGTCCTCCGCGAGGTCGCCGACCTCGGGATCACCCATATCGACACCAGCGACGCCTACGGGCCGCGCGTCACCAACCAGCTGATCCGCGAGGCGCTGCACCCGTACCCCGAAGCGCTGCACATCGTGACCAAGGTCGGCGCGACCCGCGACGAGCAGGGCGGCTGGCCCCCGGCGCGGCGGCCGGAAGACGTGCGCCGCGCCGTCCACGACAACCTCGAAGCCCTCGGTCTCGAGGTGCTCGACCTGGTCAACCTCCGGCTCGGCGACGCCAGCGGACCTCGGCCCGGCTCACTCGCCGAACCGTACGAGGCTCTCGCCGGACTCCAGCGGCAGGGGCTGATCCGGCACCTCGGCGTGAGCAACGCGACGCCGGAACAGGTCGCCGAGGCGCGGACCATCGCGCCGATCGTGTGCGTGCAGAACATGTACAACCTCGCCCACCGGCACGACGACGAACTGATCGACGAGCTCGCCCGGGAGGGCATCGCCTACGTGCCCTTCTTCCCGCTCGGCGGCTTCAGCCCCTTGCAATCCTCGGCGCTCTCGGCGGTGGCCGCCCGGCTGGAGGCGACGCCGATGTCCGTCGCCCTGGCCTGGTTGCTGCGCCGGTCGCCGAACATCCTGCTCATTCCCGGCACCTCGTCGGTGGCGCACCTGCGCGAGAACGCCGCCGGCGCCGGCCTGCCGCTCTCCGGCGAGGACCTCGCCGAGCTGGACAAGATCGGCCGCTAGGCAGGCCCGCGATCGGTATGGATCAAGGGCTCGGCGGTCCTCCAGACCGTCGACCACGCCCTGCGTTTCCCGCCGGGAGGAGACCTCGCCCACCTGCTCCCGAGGGAGTTCGCGGACATGGCGTGGATGTCCGGGCTGATCGCCGGGACGGGCCTGACCGTGTGGCGCTACGCCGGCCTGCACGCCCTGCGAAGGACCCGTCCGTGACCCACCCCACCGGACGCCTGAGCGACGTCGTCCACCAGCGCCACCGCCTCGGCATCCTCGCCATCGCCGACGAGGCGGCCAAGGTGGAGTTCACCTACCTCCACCAGGTGCTCGAACTGACCCGGGGAAACCTCAACCGGCACCTCGCCGTCCTGGAAGAAGCCGGCCTGATCGTACTGGAGAAGGGGTACGACGGGCGGCGCCCGAAGACCCGGGTCGTCATCACCGGCGAAGGCCGGGCCGCCCTGTCGGCCGAACTCGCCGCATTCGAGGAGCTCGTCCGCCGCCACGGCGACCGTACGCACCGGTGACGGACCGGCTCAGCTGGTGGCCCCCCAAGTCAGAGAGAGGCCGGTGGCGGCGCGTTCGGTGCGGATCTCCATCATGCTGCCGAGGATCGTGGCATGGTCGGACACCACCGGCGTGGCGTCGAGCGCGTAGGTGATCCGGGAGCTGACGAGCACCGGGCTGCCCTGCGGCTCGTGCAGGTGACGGGCCGCGGCGGCGTCGAGCAGACCCGGCCGGACCACCTCCGCCGCCCGGGAGACCGTCACCCCCGCGTCGGCCAGAGCCGTGTAGAGGGAGACGGCGGTGAAGTCGCGGTCGCGGATCCGGTCGGCCACCGGCCGCCGGACCCAGGACACCTGATGCACGGCGGGACGCCCGGCGAACTCACGGACCCGCTCCAGCCGCAGGGCGGTGTCGCCGGGACGCAGCCGCAGCTCCGCGGCGATCCGGGCCGGGGCCCGGCGCACCGCCTGCCCGGCCACCGCGGTCCGCACGTCGTGGCCCTGTTCACGCAGGTCGTCGACCAGGCTGCGGAGCGAGTCGAGCTGGTACGCCAGGTGCGGCGGGGCGACGAACGTGCCCCTGCCGGGCCGCTGCACGATCAGCCTCTCGTCGCTCAGCTCCCGCAACGCCTGGCGCAACGTCATGAGCGTCACCCCGTAGGAGGCGCTCAGCTCACGCTGCGGCGGCAGCGCCTCACCCGGGGCGTAGCGCCCCGACCGGATCTTCGCGGCGAGGTCGGCGGCGATGGCGCGGTATCTCGCCTCGTGCCCGGCGTCGGAGGTCATCGTGGTCGGTCACACTCCTGGTCGAGGGCCAGGCGCAGGGTCGCCAGGAAGGCCCGCAGGTCGTCCGGCCCGGCCCCGTCGAGCACCCGCCGCATGACCGCGGCGCCGACCACCACGCCGTCGGCGTGCCGGCGGGCTTCGCGTGCCTGGTCCGGGGTGGAAATGCCAAATCCTAGCAAGACCGGCCGGTCGGTGACGCGCCTGATCCTCCCGGCGAGTTCCGCCGCCGAAGCGGCGAGGGCGGTCCGCTCGCCGGTGGTGCCCATCAGCGACACCGCGTACACGAATCCGCGGCTGCGGCCCGCGATCTCCGCCAGCCGCGGCTGCGGCGTCGCCGGCGAGGCCAGCAGGGCCGGCTCGATCCCGGCGGCTTCGGCCGCGTCCGTCAGTTCGTCCGCCTCGTGCACCGGCAGGTCGGGCACGATCAGGCCGCCGGCGCCGGCCCGGCGCAGCGCGGCGCAGAACGCCTCCGGGCCGTCGTTCAGCACCAGGTTGTAGTAGGTGCTGACGACCAGCGGCACGCCCAGGTCACCGACCTCGGCCAGGTCGGCGAGGATCCGGCGGGTGCTCGCCCCCCTGGCCAGCGCCGTGTCACTGGCCTGCTGGATGGTGACGCCGTCCAGCGTGGGATCGGAGAAGGGCAGGCCGACCTCGATCGCGTCCGCCCCGGCGGCGGCGAACGCCCGCAGATAGTCCGTCCAGCCGGGCGTGATCCCCCCGGTGACGTACGGCATGAGCAGGCCGCGGCCGGCGTCCCGGCGGGCACGCAGGTGGCGTTCGACCGCGCCGGCGGTCAGGGCGTTCGTCACAGCAGCTCCTTCAGGGTCGAGACGTCCTTGTCGCCCCGGCCGGACAACGTCATCAGCACCGTCGACCCCGCGGGCAGGTCGCCGTCGCCCGCCGCGCGGATCACCCAGGCCAGGGCGTGCGCCGACTCGAGCGCCGGGACGATCCCCTCGGTACGCGCCAGCCTCAGCGCCGCGCCGACCGCCTCGCCGTCGGTCACCGTGACGTACCGGGCCCGGCCCAGGTCACGCAGATGGGCGTGCTCCGGGCCGACGCCCGGGTAGTCGAGCCCGGCCGCGATGGAGTGCGCCTGGATGATCTGCCCGTCGTCGTCCTGCAGGAACAGCGAACGGCAGCCGTGCAGCACACCCAGCCGGCCGCGGGCCGCCCCCGCGCCGCCGTCCGCCTCCACACCGACCAGACGCGCCGGGGTGTCGGCGAACCCGGCGAACGTGCCGGCCGCGTTCGAGCCGCCGCCGACACACGCCACCACATGGTCCGGGACGCCCGTCCGCAGCTCGGCGGCGCACTGCCCGCGCGCCTCGTCGCCGATCACCCGCTGGAACTCCCTGACCATCCACGGGTACGGATCCGGCCCGACGACCGAGCCGACGCAGTAGTGGGAGTCGCCGGTCGCGCCCACCCAGTGCCGCATGGCCTCGCTGGTCGCGTCCTTGAGCGTACGGCTGCCCGTGGTCACCGGGACCACCTCGGCGCCCAGCATGCGCATCCGGAAGACGTTCAGCGCCTGCCGCTCGATGTCGCGCTCGCCCATGAACACCGTGGCCTCCAGCCCGAGCAGCGCGGCGGCGGTCGCGGTGGCCACCCCGTGCTGGCCCGCCCCCGTCTCGGCGATCAGCCTGCGCCGCCCCATCCGGATGGCCAGCAGAGCCTGGCCAAGCACATTGTTGATCTTGTGGGATCCGGTGTGGGTGAGATCCTCCCGCTTGAGATACAGCTCCACACCCAGCGCCTCCGACAGCCGGCGGGCCGGCGTGAGCGGCGTCGGCCGCCCGGCGTGCACGGCCAGCAGCCGCGCCAGCGCGCCGCGGAACCCCGGATCCGCCCACGCCTCCCGGAACGCCTCCTCCACCTCGCGGCACGCCTCCACCAGCGACTCCGGCGCGTACCGCCCGCCATACCCGCCGAACCGGCCCCGCGCCCGGGGCTCGCCCATCGTCCCGTCCGGCGCGACCGCCTCACGCCACGGCAGCACGTCTCGCATGCCACCCTCCCATCGTTCTATAACTCTTCTGAGAGTTCTATAACAGTGAGTGTGGCACAGGCGGCACGCACACGCCACCACCCCCGGGCACAGCCGACCGCATCAGTCGAGTGACAGCCCCGCGACCGGAGCCACCCGGTCGGCCCTACGCGCCGGGACGACAGCGGCCACGAGCCCGGCCAGAACCGCGACCCATGACGACCACGGGACCCGCAGGGCGGCGTCACCGAGAGCCCGCTCCACGAACATCTCGTAACCCCACCCAGGTGAACCCGACACCGATCACCGTGCCGAGGACAGCCGCCACCACCGAGTCGCCGGCGTCTCCGGCGTGACCACCCCCACCGGGCTCGTACCAACAGCGACCCGCAACCGGGCCCACCGATCACCGGCACGCACCGTGACCCAGTCACCGGCCCGCACTCCGAAAGCCCCCGTATCAGTCCTTATCCGCCCCTCTGGCCCGGGAGCCCCTTCCCGTGCGATCAAGCGAGCGACCGACCGAAGTACCCGCCGGCCGCCACTGCCAGGAGGAGGAAGGCCACCGGGAAGCCGAGGGTGTGAAACACGCGCGCACGGACATGGGCGAGGACGGCTCCGACGAAGAACAGCACGAGCCCCAAGGCAGCGGCCAGCCCGAAGAGAGGCCGGCCGAGCAGCCCGAGCACGAGCCCTACCACCCCGGAGCCCTCAACGACCGCGAGGTAGGGGATCCACCGCGGATCGAGGCCGACCTCGGCAGAGTTACGCACCACGAACCGAGCCGAGACCGCCTTCGCGACCACCTCGAAGGCGTTGGCCAGGATGCAGGCGAGAGTCGCGATGAACAGCCCGACGTCGAGTGCCGCGGTCAACGGGCATACCGCCCCAGCAGCGTCACTGGTCGCGGAGGTACCGGCGCGCCGGCCCACTCCGCGACCGCTTCCGGAGCCTGTTCGGATGTGGTGTTGAATCGGACAATCTGTACGCTCATGTGTGTCTCCTCAAGGAGGTGCGCTCGTCAGGTAGCTGGTCTCACCCCTCCTGACGTTGAGCACACTCGAAAGGTGACCTCACCCATGAAACTCGTCGAACACTTCGAGGCGTCCCGTCCCCGGCTGATGTCGCTGGCCCACCGGATCGTGGGCTCGTATCACGACGCGGAGGACGCGGTCCAGACCGCCTGGACGCGGGTCCAGACGGCCGGGGCGGCCGACATCGCCAACCTGGACGGCTGGTTCACCACGGTGACCGCGCGTCTGTGCCTGGACCTGCTACGGGCACGTGAGCGACGTGGCGAACTCCCCTTGCGCTCCGACGACATCGCCGGCGCAAGGATCAGCGCCGACGAGACGTTCCTTCGCCGTGAAGAAGTGTCCAGAGCCCTGCTGGTGCTCCTCGACGAACTCTCGCCCAGGCAGCGGGTGGCGTACGTGATGCACGACCTCTTCGCCATCCCGTTCGATCAGATCGCCGCGACGCTCGGCACGAACGCGGTCTCGGCGAAGAAGCTGGCCAGCCGTGCGCGCGCACGGCTGCGCGACGTGCGACCTGTCATACGTCGCCACGACGCGGAAGAAAACGAGATCATCGAGGCGTTCCTGGCAGCCGCACGCGGCGGCGACATCGCACGACTCGTCACCCTGATGGCTCCCGACGTTGTCCGTACCGCTGACCCTTCCCTGCTCCCGGCAGGCTCCGCAACGGAAGTCCGTGGGGCAGCGGCGGTCGCGGAAGAGACGAGGATCTTCGCCGACCGCATCGCCGTCGCGGCTCCGGTCCTCATCGCAGGGCGGCCCGGCGCGGTCATCGCACCTGGCGGCCACGCGTACGCGCTCATCCGCTTCCGCATCGACGCCGGTCTCATCACGAAGATCGAGATCACTCCGTACGCGACCGGCACGATGTCGCTGCGCGACCAGCCACGAGATCCCGCCCTCATCCACCGGACCAGTAGGTGATCAAGGGGCCGTCCCCCAGGCGTGCTGCTGCCGCGCCAGGGCGGCGTACGCAGCAGGAGCAGGAACACCGCGATGTAGCAGCAAGCGGCGGTATAGCGCCTTGAACAAGCAAGGGCCGGGCTCATCACCGGGCGGTGGAGTCCACGGGCATGCGCAGTGTCGCCGCTGTCGCGACCAGCAGCGCCAGGAGCAGGACGATCGCCATGAAGACCTGCCCGTGCAGGCCGAGGACGAAGACAGTCCGATCGGCGAACGCCGGGTCGTAGGTGGCGGTGCCGGGGAACAGGAGCGCACCGATCATGCCGAGCCACGGGGTGGCCAGGATGGCGGCGGCGTGCAGCAGCGTGTTCCGCCCTGACCGTAGCGCGAGGGCCAGGCCGGTGAGGCCGAGGAGCACGGTCATCACCATGTACTGGGCGTCGTGGAACTTGGCGTGGGGTGGCCAGGCCGGGTTGAAGGAGTGCTGTGCCGCCAGGTCGGGGATGACGAGGTCGGCGAGCACGGCGCCGACCGTTGTGATCGCTGCGACGGCAATGATCAGGATTCGTGGGAGGGACATCAGATCGTCCAGGTATAGGCGGGGGTGAGTGAGCGGTCGAAGAGCACGTTCGGGAGGAGAGGAAGAACCGCGTCTCGCAGAGTGGTCATCGGCGTGGAGGTCCAGTGCGCGGCGGCTCCGGCCTGGCGGGAACGGCGGACGATCAGTTGGGTGCGCGGCCTGCGGGCGCGGTCATAGGCTTCCAGGCCCGCGCGTACGCCGAGGGTGTCCACCGCGTGCGCGAGCGTGACCGCGTCCTCGAGCGCCTGGCAGGCGCCCTGTCCCAGGTTGGGGGTCATGGCGTGGGCAGCGTCGCCGAGGACGGCGACGTTTCCGGAAACGTACGTGGGCAGCCTCGGCAGTTCGTACGTGTCGTGTTGCAGCACCGCCTCCTCTTGCGCGGAGTCGAGCAGCGCGGGGATGGGCCGGTGCCAGCGTGCGAAGCGTTCGCGCAGCTCATCCAGGCCGACGTGGGAGCCCGCCGGGGCGTTGGCCATGACGTAGCAGTAGATGCGGCCGTCGGGCATCGGCACGTGCCCGAACCGTTCGCCCCTGCCCCACGTTTCCGCGCTCCCCTCGACGGGCTGAGGGGGGACGATGAGGCGCCAGGTGGTATAGCCGACGTAGCGCGGCCCAGGGAGGCCAGGCCAGAGGGAGCGCCGGGTCACGCTGTGCACGCCGTCGGCGCCCACCACGAGATCCGCGGTGGAGGTGCCGCCGCCATGGCGGACCGTGCCGTCGGGCTGCACGTGCTGTACGTCGATGCCGGGCCGCAGAGCCCCGGGCGGCACGGCTGCTCTCAGCAGGTCGACCAGTGCGGCCCGGTGCACGGTCACCCACGGGCCGAAACGACGCTTGAGGCTGTCGACGTCGTTGCGGACCAGCCAGTCCCCCCGGCTGCTGCGGATGCCCGCGAGCGGGTCGGCCAGCCCGCCGACGCGCAGACGCTCGCCCAGGCCGAGGGCGTCCAGCGCGCGCAGACCGTTGGGCTGGATGGTCAGCCCGGCGCCCACCTCGGTGAACTCAGCAGCGCGTTCAAGGACCTCCACCTGCAGGCCACGCTGGTGGAAGGCGACGGCCGCGGCGAGTCCGCCGATGCCGCCTCCCACGATGATCACTTTCATGTCCGGATCTCCTTGACGGTCAGTGCAGGCCACGCTTGCCCGGGGCCCAGAACGGCTTGGTCTTGATCGAGGCCCGCGCCCAGTTGCGCTCACGCACCAGGAAGTCGCGCACCATCTGGCAGGTTCTGGCCTCGCCGGCCACATAAGCGGCTCCCGCGTTGCCCGGCAGATCGAGTTCGGCCACGGCCCCGAGCAGCACCCGGGAGGCGACGGCGGAGGTGCCGTGCCGGTGGACACGGCGCAGCGGCGGCGTCCCGGGCAGGGGCAGGTCGTGCTCGGGGGTCTCGCTCTCCAGGACGCCGAACACCTCGGCCGAGGCTCCCAACGCTCTGATCATCGGGCCGAACGCGGCGCTGGCGGTCTCCTCCCCGATGAACACGTGATAGGCCGCCTCGCGGGTGAAGAAGTCGCCCTGCGGCCACCAGAAGGTCACCCGTTCTCCGGGCCGGGCCGCCCGCGCCCACCTCAGGCCGATGCCGTCGCCCGCATACAGGTGGACGCGCAGTTCGATCGCCGTCCTGCCGGCGTCGAGGCCCCAGATCGTGTACGTGCGCAGCGTCTCGGACGGACGCAGGATGCCCGACACCGACAGCGGATCCTTCAACTCGATCCTGATGTGCTGGCCGGGGGTGTACGGGAAGGCGACGGGCTGGTCGGTTTCCAGCCGGATCCGGCGCATGGCCGGGTTGACCTGTTCGGCGACGGTGATGGTCGCCTCCATGGCGTACTTGCCGAACAAGCGGTCGCGCAGCGTCCGGGCCATGTCAGGACTCCTTGCGCCGCCGGACGTGGGCGGATCTGGACATCCGCCACCACACGGCCGCCACGAACACCAGCGCCGCGAGAAGGATCCACAGAAGCTCCACAGCTACTCCTTAGTGCTTCTAGATTTCTTAGAGGCACTAAGGAAACATACTTGCCCTAAGATGTCAACGCCGACCGAGGAAACGACGCGAGAGGTGACGATGTCCGCAAACACCAGCAGACGGCAGAGGTTGCGCCAGGCCACCCTGGAGGAGATCCACACGGCCGCGCGCAAGCTGCTGGTCGAGCAGGGATCGGCAGCGGTCACCATCAACGCGGTCGCCCGGCAGGTCGGCATGAGCGGCCCAGCCCTCTACCACTACTACGCCAGCCACGACGAACTGGTCGGCGCAGTGACCGCCGGCTTCTTCCGCGAACTGGCCGCCGCGATGGAACAGGCCCGCGACGGCCACGCCGACGCGTCGCTCGGCGAGCGGATACTGGCCGTCTGCCGCGCCATGCGCGCCTGGAGCACCGCCCACCCGGCCGAGTTCGGCTGGATATTCGCGAGCCCGATCACCCCGCAGAACCGGCGGCCGGACTCGGTGCGCCACCAGGCCGCCCTGCGGTTCGAGCAGGTCCTCCTCGACCTGATGGTCGAGCTGTGGCGGACACGACCGTTCCCGGTGCCCGACCTGGCCGACCTGCCCGCGTCCCTGCGCGAGCAACTGACCGCCTACTCCGCCACCCTCGAAGGACGGCTCCCGCCCGAGGCCGCCCACGTCTTCCTGTCGTGCTGGACCAGGCTGTACGGGCTT
Organism: Nonomuraea sp. NPDC049486; assembly: GCF_040676925.1. Classification (NCBI taxonomy): domain Bacteria; kingdom Bacillati; phylum Actinomycetota; class Actinomycetes; order Streptosporangiales; family Streptosporangiaceae; genus Nonomuraea; species Nonomuraea sp. NPDC049486. The sequence continues at coordinate 14,847 of NZ_JBFAPV010000018.1, read as the reverse complement.
CTCTGCATGGAAGTCCTGCACCAACTGGACTTCGCCTACACCGACATGGAGCCCGTCTACGAACAGTGCCTGCGCGACCTGGCCGCCACCCTCGGCCTCGACAGCCACGCGCCGGCATGACGCCCGACACCGGCCGCATGATCTTGACGCAGGCCCCCTGAGCCCTTCCCCGCAGTGGGGTCAAGGGGCCAACGCCTTTACAATGTAGATTACGAGTTCGGTCGAGAGCAGAGCTGGGACCAGGGATGACAGGCGGACCTCACCCAGTCCGGCCTCTCGGTTGCGCGGACCACGATCGGTCCTCCCCTCTCCCGGATGCCGAGCCGCCCGAGTACGGGCCACTCCCCCACTTCAGGTCCGCACGCACGCCCGCAGGCCGCCGTCACCGGCTGCCGGACAGCTCCCCCGACAAGGTGGCGTGCATGCGGGCGCTGGGCTGGTTCAGCCCGATGATCCGTACGGTCTTGCCGCGGGCGGCGTACTTGGCCTCGACAGCGTCCAGAGCGGCGACGGATGAGGCGTCCCAGATGTGGGCGTCGGTCAGGTCGATGACCACGTCGTCAGGGTCGCCGGCATAGTCGAACCGGGAGACCAGGTCGTTGCTGGAGGCGAAGAACAGCTCGCCGGTCACGGCGTAGACCACCTGCCCGCCGTCGGGATCGACGACGGCGGAGACCTCGGCCAGGTGCGCCACCCGGCGCGCGAAGATGACCAGCCCGGTCAGCGAACCGACGACGACGCCGATGGCCAGGTTGTGCGTGACGACCACGACCGCGACCGTGATGACCATGACGCCGATCTCACCGGCGGGCATGCGCCTGAGGGTGGCCGGGGCGATGGAGTGCCAGTCGAAGGTGCCGACCGAAACCAGGATCATCACGGCGACCAGCGCGGCCATCGGAATCTGGGAGACCAGCGGGCCGAAGACGATGCACAGGACCATGAGCAGGACACCGGCGGTGAAGGTGGACAGCCGGGTGCGGGCGCCGTTCCTGACGTTGATCATGGTCTGGCCGATCATGGCGCAGCCGCCCATGCCGCCGAAGAAGCCGGTGACGATGTTGGCGACGCCCTGGCCGATGGACTCGCGCGTCTTGGAGGAGCGGGTGTCGGTGAGGTCGTCGACCAGCTTGGCGGTCATCAGCGACTCCATCAGCCCAACGAGGGCGAAGCCGACCGCGTACGGCGCGATGAGGGTGAGGGTGTCCAGCGTGAAAGCCACGTCGGGCAGACCGGGCACGGGCAGCGAGGACGGCAGCGTGCCACGATCGCCGACCGTGGGCACGGCCAGACCGGCGCCGATCGTGAGGGCGGTGAGCGCGGCGATGGAGATCAGCGGAGCCGGGACCACCTTGGTCAGGCGGGGCAGGAACACCATCAGCGCCAGCGCGCTGCCGACCAGCGGATAGACGACCCAGGGCACGTCCACGAGCTCGGGCACCTGCGCCATGAAGATCAAGATGGCCAGGGCGTTGACGAAGCCCACCATGACACTGCGAGGCACGAAGCGCATCAGCTTCGCCACGCCGAGCGCGCCGAGCGCGACCTGGATGAGCCCGCCGAGAATGACGGTCGCGACCAGGTAGCCGAGGCCGTGCTCGCGGGCCAGCGGGGCGACGACCAGAGCGATGGCTCCGGTCGCGGCGGAGATCATGGCGGGGCGGCCGCCGGCGATGGCGATGACCACGGCCATGGTGAAGGAGGCGAACAAACCGACGCTGGGATCGACCCCGGCGATGATGGAGAACGAGATCGCCTCAGGGATCAGGGCGAGCGCGACGACCAAGCCGGACAGGATCTCGGTACGGGCCACCGAGGGCTTCAGCCATTCGGGGCGGCCGGGCCGCATGCGAGCAGGCAGGGTCAGAGACGGGCGGGCAGGCACGGATGAGCTAGGCAACAGGAGTCCTTAAGGATGGAACAGCCCCGGAGGGCAGCGTCGCACCGGCCGGAGGCAGGGGCACGCTCGCGGGCGCGGAAAGGCGGCAGGCCGGACGGCGCTACCGCGGGCAGGTCACGGCGGGCAGCAGGCGGCGGTGATCAAAGGCATGCGCGCGTCGCTGTTCCTTACCTCGGGTGAGGGCGGCGCTCGGCGGCCCGGTGCGTGGGTGGCGGGATGTCCGGTCGGTACGGCGACGCCCCGACGCGGTCTGGCCAGCGGCAACTCTACCTTAACGTTAGGGTAGAGATCCGGCAGGGCTCGATGCGGCCGCCCTACCGGCTGACCAGTGAGGTTCTACAGATGCACATCGGGCAGGTGGCCGCGCGCACGGAGCTGTCACTGCGGACCATCCGGCACTACGACGAGGTCGGCCTGGTCCGGCCCTCGGCGCGCAGCCAGGGCGGCTTCCGCCTCTATACCGAGGCCGACGTGGCCCGTCTGATGGTGATCCGCAGGATGAAGCCGCTCGGCTTCACCCTGGCGGAGATGGGCGAACTGCTGGCCATCACCGACCGGCTCGACGACCCCGGTGCGGCGGCGGAGCTGGAGACGGCCGAGCGTGAGCAGTTCCTGGCCAAACTGAGCTGGTTCGAGCAGGCCACCCGCGAACGCTGCGAGGCGCTCCGCACCCAGCTGAGCCGAGCCGAGGAGTTCGCCACCGACCTGCGGCGGCACGCCGACCGACTGACCGCCGGCCCCACCTGACCAGTGGCACCGCCCCGATGCATCAGGCCCGTGGCGTGCGCGGGTGAAGGCGACGTCGAAGGAGCATCATGACGACCCCTCCCATGCCGCGCTCTTCGACAGAGATCCGCGCCTACCTCAAAGACCGGCTCAACCAGGCGCTTCGCCGGCCCGGCATGTTCGGCGGCGAGACGGCCCTGCGCCTCCTGTTCGACCATCTGGTCTACGCGGAACACCAGGAGCAAGAGTGGGCGCAAGCGATGCGGACCCTGGAATCGCGGGGCGCCTTCAACTCGCTCGGCGTGACGGGAGCGTTCAGAACCATCCTGCCTGCTGCCGGCGAGGACGGCGTCGCCTCGGTCTATGCCGAACTGGCCCACGACCGCGGATGGCTACAGGCCGACAGAACCCTGACCGCCGGAGAATACGGCTCCCTGCGCCGGGAGCTCATCGCTTGGACCGCTCACGACCGAACACTCACCGAAGTGCAGGAAGCGCTCGGCCCGCCTTCCGTTCTTCTCGGCGGCACCAACCCCTTCTACGGCAAGACCCTCGCCTACATGACCGCACAGGCGACGGAACCGATCATCTTCCTACACCTCTGGAACGGGACCTCCGGGTCGAGGGAAACGACCTGGCATCCCATCTACGACGAACCCGTTCTCTTGGCCATCCGATTCGGGAAGGGAGCGTTCGCGGACACCTTCACGTTCACACCGGAAGGAAGCAGACGCCGCCCAGGGGGAACAGCCGCATGAGGTCACGTCCACCTCAACCGATCGGCCAGCAGGGCCTGCTGGGCCGGGTTGGCGGTCAGCTCCAGCGCCCGCTCGTCGGCCCGCCGCGCCTGCCCACGGCGGTCCAGGTCACGCAGCAGCTCAGCCCGGGTGGCGTGGAAGAGCGGGTAACGCTCCAGCACCCGGCCGAGTGGCTCCAGCTCGGCCAGCGCCGCCTCGGGGCCTTTGACGTGGCGCAGGGCGACGGCCCGGTGCAGCCGGGTGACGGGCGAGGGCGCCAGGTGCAGCAACATGTCGTACAAGACCAGGATCTGCGCCCAGTCCGTGTCGGCGAAGGTCTCGGCCTCCGCGTGACAGGCCACGATCGCCGCCTGGACCTGGTACGGCCCCGGCCGGCGGTGGGCGTGAGCGGTCCGCGTCAGCAGCGCCGTGGCCCGCTCGATGGCCTGCCGGTCCCAGAGGCCGCGGTCCTGGTCGGCGAGCAGCACCAGCCGCCCGGCCGGGTCGAAGCGGGCCGCGCCCCGGGCCCGGTGCAGCCGGATCAGCGCCAGCAGCCCGGCCGCCTCCGGCTCCTTCGGCATCAGGTTCACCAGCAGCGCGGCCAGCCACTCGGCCTCCTCCACCAGGTCACGCGCCTGCGCCCGCTCGGCCGTGCTCGACAGGTAGCCCTCGTTGAACAGCAGATAGACGACCGCCAGCACCTCGCCTACGCGCCGCGGCAGCTCCTCCTCGGCGGGGATGCGGTACGGGATGCCGGCCTCGCCGATCTTCCGTTTGGCGCGGGTGATCCGCTGCGCCACAGTGGCCTCCGGCACGACGAACGCCGCGGCGATCTGCGCCACCGACAGCCCGCACACCGCCCGCAACGTGAGCGCGATCTGCGCGGCGCGTGACAGCGCCGGATGGCAGCAGGTGAACACCAGCCGCAGCCGGTCGTCGCGCGGGGCGGGGTCCGGCCTGGTGAGCCCGGCGAGCTTGGCCCGGTAGTTCGACTCCCGGCGCAGCACGTCCAGGCCGCGCCGCCGGGCCACGGTGAACAACCACGCGTCGGGCCGCTCCGGCACCCCCTCGACCGGCCAGCGCCGCAGCGCGGTCTCGACCGCGTCCTGCACCAGGTCCTCGGCGGCGGAGAAGTCGCCCAGCAACGACACCAGGGACGCGGCCAGCCGGCCCGCGTGCTCGCGCACCACCCCGGCCAGCACCTCCTCGTGCACCGGCCCGCTCATGAAAGGGGGCGGATCTCCACGATCGGGCAGGCCGGCCACGAGCGGGCGACCTTCAACGCCTCGTCCAGGTCGGCCACCTCGAGCTCGGCGAACCCGCTGACCACCTCCTTGCCCTCCACGAACGGCCCGTCGGTGACGACCGGCTCGCCCTGGTCCAGGCGCACCGTGGTGGCGGTGTGCACCGGCGCCAGATGCGCATGGTGAGTGATCTTGTCAGCGTGGTCGGCGAACCACTGCCCCACCGCCGCGTAGGCGGCTTCGCGCTCCAGCTCCCCCATCGCCTCCAGCTGGTGGGCGAACTCCTCGGTCTCGATGAACATCAGCACGTACTTCATGACGACTCCCCTTCAGCTCGCCGGGAGGGCGGCGTACAGGTCGACACCGTTCCCGTCCGGGTCGGCCACCGTGGCGTAGCGCATCCCCCAGATCGCGTCGAACGGCTCGGCGATCCCCCGGTGGCCCGCCTCGACGAGCTCGGCGTACCTGGCGTCCACCCCGGCCGGGGTCTCGAACTCGAAACACAGCAGAGTACGCGGCCCGCCGGTCGGCGCGCTCCAGCCGGGCAGGAACGGCGTGCGGAAACCCTCGGTGTCCAGCATCACATGCAGCCCGTTCGGCAGGTCGCAGCCGGCGTGTCCTGGCGAGTGCTCGTCCACCTTGAACTCCAGCCCGAGCCGGGCATAGAAGGCGATCGAGGCGTCCAGGTCGGACACCACGATGTCGATCGTGTTCAGCGTGGGATTCATGATGCGCTCCTTCGAGCTCGTTCGGCGAGGTTCCCCGGCTGTCCGCGCGATGCCCCACGCTCGCGTCACGTGTCCGCGAGCCGACATCCCCGCTGACAGCCTGGCTCTTATCTCACAGACGATCGGCTGAAACCCCGATACGACAGATGCTGCTGATTACTTCACTGATCGGACGCCTTTACACTGTAGATTTTTGACCGAGGCACCGAGCCGCGAGGATCTGTTCCCGGAGGATGTCGGCATGGCCGAGGTGCTGGGCGAGTTCGCGCAGCATGTGCAGGTGGATCTGCCACAGGAAGCGCTCGCCGCGTCCCGTGACGACGGCGTCGAGGTCCAGGGAGGCCGTGTTCCTGCGGGACGTCTCGCAGATGTCCCGGTAGGCGGCCCGGACGGACGCGATCGTGTCGTCCCGCTCCAGGACGAAGGAGCGATCGGGCGTGGAGGCGATCCCGATCTCCTCGTACGAACGGCCGGTGATCGCCTGGTCGAACCAGACGCCTTCGACGTAGGTGACATGCTTGACGAGCCCCAGCGGGGTCGTCCTCGACGGTACGAGACGCCTTCGAGCCTCGTCCTCGGTGAGCCCTTCGAGGCTGTCGTGCAACCGGGAGCGGTACTCGTCCAGGAAGGCGTCCAGTTGGGCGCGCAGGGCGCTGGCGGACATCATCTGTTCTCCTCAGTCTGGAAAGGTCCAGGAGCAAGCAAGGATCCGCGCGGCCATGCGGGATTTGCAAAGGACGTTGCGGATCCGCAAAATCGGGGCATGGCCGAACCTCGGAGCGACGTGCCGGCCGGTGTCGGGCCGCGGCTGAAGGCGCTGCGCCGGGCGCGCGGGGCGACCCTGGCCGAGCTCGCGGAGCTGACCGGCCTGACGCCCAGCACGCTCTCGCGCCTGGAGAACGGGCGGCTCCGCCCGACCCTGGAGCAGTTGCTCCCGCTGGCCCGGACGCACGGCGTGACCCTCGACGAACTGGTCGACGCGCCGCCCACCGGCGACCCGCGCGTCCACATGCCGCCCGTCCACCGGTACGGGCTGACGTTCATACCGCTGACCCGGCGCGCCGGCGGCATCCAGGCGTTCAAGGTGATCCATCCACCCGCCGTCGCCGACCTCACGCCGAGCCCGCGCGGGCACGAAGGCTACGAGTGGTTCTACGTCATGTCCGGGCACGTCCGGCTCGTCGTCGGCGACCGCGACCTGCGGCTCGGCCCCGGCGAGGCGGCCGAGTTCGACACCAGGCTGCCGCACTGGATCGGCAACACCGCCGACAAGCCCGCGGAGCTGCTCATGCTCTTCGGCGCCCAGGGAGAACGCGCCCACCTCTCGGTCTCCACGCCATGACCCCGATGAGTTTCCGCGCCGCCGGCGGTCATCACCGTCATGACGACCTTCGCGCTCATCCACGGCGGCGGCGGGAGCGCCTTCGACTGGCACCTGCTCGAAGCCGAGCTGCGCGGCCGCGGGCATGACACGGTCGCGGTGGACCTGCCCATGTCCGATCCGCGGGCGGGGCTGTGGGACTACGCCGACGCCGTCGTCCGGGCGATCGGCGAGCGCCGCGACCTCGTCGTGGTCGCGCATTCGTGGGGCGGCTTCGTAGGCCCGCTCGTCTGCGCGCGGGTGGAGGCCGCCGCGCTCGTGCTGGTCACCGCCATGATCCCGAGCCCCGGCGAGACGCCGGACGACTGGTGGAAACGGAGCGGCCGGCCCCCGTCCGGCATCGACGACGAGTACGAGCTCTACCTGCAGGACGTGCCCCGTGAGCTGGCCGAGCGGGTGCTGGCCCACGACGCCGCGCTCGCCGGGGACGTGAGCATGGACCGGGCCGGTCGCGAGCCCTGGCCGCTGGCCGCCTGGCCGGACGTGCCCACGAGATACCTGCTCTGCCGCGACGACCGCTGCTTCACCCCCGGATTCGTGCGCCGCCACGTGAAGGAGCGGCTCGGCATCGTCCCCGACGAGATGCCCGGCGGCCACATGGTGATGCTGTCGCGGCCGGGCGAGCTGGCCGGCTACCTGGTGGGGCTCCTGCCGTGACGGCCCCGGGCCGGGTCAGGCGCGCAGCTTCGCGTTGAGCCGTGCGGCCTGCCGCGTGAGGTGGTCGCGTTCGGGGAGGCTGGACGCCGACCGGGCGGCCTCGGCGTAGAGCCGCGCCGCGGTGACCAGGTCACCGTCACGCTCGCGCAGGTACGCCGCGACGGCGGTGTGGCGGGGCAGGCCGGGGTCGAGCTCCGCCAGGGCGGCCAGGCCGGCCCGCGGGCCGTCGGCCTCGCCGACGGCGACCGCCCGGTTGAGCCGGGCCACCGGGCTGCCGGTGAGGCGCACCAGCTCGTCGTACCACTCGACGATCTGCACCCAGTCGGTCTCCTCGGCCGTCCGCGCGTCGGCGTGGAGCGCGGCGACGGCGGCCTGGGCCTGGAACTCGCCCAGGCGGTCGCGGGCGAGTGCCGCCTGCAGCACGTCGACGCCCTCGGCGATCAGGCGGGTGTCCCACAGGCCGCGGTCCTGCTCGGCGAGCGGCACGAGCCTGCCGTCCGAGCCGGTCCGCGCCGGGCGCCGGGCGTGGTGCAGCAGCATGAGCGCGAGCAGGCCCGCGACCTCCTCGTGGTCGACCCTGGCCGCCAGCTGGCGGGTGAGCCTGATCGCCTCGGCGGCGAGGTCGACGTCACCGGAGTAGCCCTCGTTGAAGACCAGGTAGAGCACGCGCAGCACGGTGGCGACGTCACCGGGCTGGTTGAACCGGACCCCCGCGACGGTCCGCTTGGCCCTGCTGATCCGCTGCGCCATGGTCGCCTCCGGCACGAGGTACGCCTGCGCGATCTGACGCGTGGTCAGTCCGCCGACCGCGCGCAGCGTGAGCGCTACGGCCGACGCCGGTGTCAGGGACGGGTGCGCGCACAGGAAGTACAGCTGGAGCGTGTCGTCCACCTCCTCCCCCGCCCCAGGCACGGGCTCACCCTCGGCGCGCTCCTCGCGGTGCCGCCGGGAGGCGTCGGCGCGGGCGGCGTCGAGGAACTTGCGCCACGCCACGGTGACCAGCCAGCCCTTCGGGTCCCGTGGCGGGTCGTCCGGCCACACGCGTACGGCCTCGACCAAGGCGTCCTGCACGGCGTCCTCTGCCGCCGCGAAGTCCGCTCCGCGGCGGACGAGAACGCCGATCACGGTGGGGGTGAGGGTCCGCAGGAGGGACTCTTCCACCGTTCGTCACTCCGTGATGGTCGGGTGCGCGGTCAGGAACGGGCGCAGTTCGAGCCACTCGTGGATCGGCTCCCCGCCCGCGCCCGGAGCCGCGGACAGCTCGGCGGCCAGTTCGAGCGCCCGCTCGTAGCTGTCGACGTCGATCACCATCCAGCCGGCGATCAGGTCCTTCGTCTCCGCGAACGGGCCGTCGGTGACCGGCGGCCGCCCTTCGCCGTCGTAGCGGACGAACGTGCCCTCCGGGGAGAGCGCCTGACCGTCGACGAACTCGCCGGTGTCTTCGAGCCGGGCGGCGAAGTCGTCCATGTACTTCACGTGGGCCGTGACCTCCTCCGGCGTCCACTTGTCCATCGGCACGTCGTTGACCGCTGCCGGGGCGCCCCGGTAGTGCTTGAGCAGCAGGTACTTGGCCATGATGTCCTCCTTGGTGCGGTACGGCCATGGTGGCCGTGCTCGACTCTGGGACGGAGCCGCGCACGCGTTCTCGACATCCCACCGCGACATTTTTCCTGAAGCCTCCGCCGTGCGTGAGGCAGAGGTAGACCCAGCACTACCGTGCCCGCGCACCCGGATCGGTTAGCGTCGTGGAGTGCTCGCCCCCACCGCCCTGGCCGCCGTGACCCGCCGGCCGTCGGCGTTCCTCCGCTCCTCGTGGCCCTGGCGGTCGCTGGCCTACCTGCTGGGCAGCGCGATCCACGCGGTGGCGGCGTGCGTGGCGATCTACGCGGCCTACGCGTACGGCGTCGGGGTCGCGGCGGGGGGCGTGCTGCTCGCGCTGGCCGTGCTCTCCCTGCCGGCGGCGGCGTTCGAGCGGTGGCGGCTCCGGCTGGTGGACCGCGCGCCCGTCGACGACCCGCACGTCAGGCCGCCGCGGCCCGGTCCGCGCGCCTGGCTCGCCACCCGCTTGCGCGAGCAGGCGACCTGGCGGGAGCTGGGGTTCACCGTCATCGCGGTGTCCGTGATGTGGTGGATGGACCTGGGATTCGTCTCGTCGGCGATCTGGCTGCCGCTGATGCTGCTGTCGGCGCCGTTCCAGCCGAGCCTGCACCTGGTGGAGAGCCTGCCGCTGATCGCCGCCGGGCTGCTGCTGTCGCCGCTCTTCGCGTACATGATGACCGCGTGGGCCGGCACCCGCGCGTTGCTCGTGCGGGCCGTCCTCGCGCCGCGCGACGCGGAGATCATCCGTTCCCGCGCCCGGCTGGTCGACGCGTTCGAGGTCGAACGCCGCCGGATCGAGCGTGACCTGCACGACGGCGCCCAGCAGCGGCTGGTGGCCCTCAGCATGAAGCTCGGGCTGGCCCGGCTCGACCTGCCTCCGGGTTCGCCCGCCGAGGCGCAGCTCGCCGAGGCGCACGAGGAGGCCGGGCGCGCCCTGGCCGAGCTGCGCGAGCTGATCAGGGGCGTCCATCCCCAGGTGCTCACCGACCGGGGGCTCGGCGCGGCCGTGCGCGACGTGGCGGGCCGCTCCCCCGTTCCCGTCGACGTCGACGTCTCGCTGCCCGGCCGGTTGCCGCCGTCGATCGAGGTGACCGCCTACTACGTCGTGTCGGAGGCGATGGCCAACCTCGCCAAGCACAGCGGGGCACGGCGCGGTTTCGTGCGCGCCCGGCTCCACGACGGCGCGCTGGTGCTGGAGGTGGGCGACGACGGGGTGGGGGGCGCCGACCCGGCGGCCGGGTCCGGGCTGGCCGGGCTCGCGGACCGCGTGGCCGTCACCGACGGCCTGATGACCCTGTCCAGCCCGCCGGGCGGGCCGACGTCGCTGCGTGTGGAGATCCCATGCCCCGTCTCCGGGTAGCCCTCGCCGAGGACGGTGTGCTGCTCCGTGAGGGGCTCGCCGGGCTCCTCGACCGGTTCGGCCACGAGGTCGTCGCCTCGGTCGGCGACGGCGCGGCGCTGATCGCCGCCGTGGCCGAGCACGAACCCGACATCGTCGTCGCCGACGTCCGCATGCCGCCCGGCTTCACCGACGAGGGGCTCCGCGCCGCGCTCACGCTGCGCGCCTCCCACCCGGGGCTCGCCGTGCTGGTGCTCAGCCAGTACGTCGAGCAGACGTACGCGGCCGAACTCCTCGACTCGGACGGCGGCTCCGGCATCGGCTACCTGCTGAAGGACCGGATCGGCGACGTGCGGGAGTTCGTGGACGTGGTGGAGCGGGTCGCCGCGGGGCGCACGGTCGTGGACCCGGAGGTGGTGCGGCAGTTGCTGAGCCGCCGCCGCGCGCCGCTGTCCCGGCTGACCCCGCGGGAGCGTGAGGTGCTCGGACTGGTCGCGGAGGGCCGCTCCAACGCCGCCGTCGCCCGCGCGCTGGTGGTCTCCGAGGCGGCGGTATCCAAGCACATCGCCGGCATCCTGGCCAAGCTCGACCTGCCCCCGGCGGGGGACGACCACCGCCGCGTCCTCGCCGTCCTCGCCTACCTCCGGGGCCGGCCGGGCGGGCCGGAGGAGCGGCGCTGATCCGGCCGTACCTCAGCCGTCGAGCTTGCGGGCGATGGTCTCCAGGGCGGAGAGGTCCGCGGGTGAGAGCCGGTCGATGACGTGGCGGCGGACCGACTCCAGGTGGGCGGGGGCGGCGTCCTCCAGCGTCTCCAGGCCGCGTTCGGTGAGGACGAGATAGCAGCCCCGGCCGTCGGCCGGATCGGGCTCGCGCCGCAGGAGTCCCCGGGCCTCCATGCGGGTGGCGTGCCGGGACAGGCGGCTGCGTGACCAGCCCATCTTGGCCGCCTGCTCGTGCAGCGTGCTGGTGCGGCCCGGACGCTCGGAGAGCGTGCTCAGCACTTCGTAGTCGGGATCGGACAGGCCGATCGCGGCCAGGTCGTGCGCGGTGCGCGACTGGACGGCGATCATCATGCGGCGCAGGGCGCGCCAGGCCCGTTCCTCGTCCGGGTCGAGCCAGCGGACCGTCCCCGGCGGTTTCTTTGACATGTAAACAAGTTACCAGCTACGTTCGTTTCCATGTCAACGAAAACTGTGCGGGTCCTCGTCCTGATGTGCAGCTCCCGTCCCGGCGCCCGGGGCCCGGCGGTGGCGGAGTGGCTGGCCGAGACGGTCGCGCCCCGCGCCGCGGAGCTCGGCGTGGAGCTCGTGCCGGTGGCCCTGCGCGACCTCGGCCTGCCGTTCCTGGACGAGGAGGACGAGCCCGCGTCCGGCGTCTACCGGCGCGAGCACACCAAGCGGTGGAGCGCGACGGTGGACGCGGCCGACGGCTTCATCGCGGTAACCCCCGAGTACAACTACGGCATGCCCGCCATCCTCAAGAACGCCCTCGACTACCTCGGCCGCGAGTGGGCGTGGAAGCCCATGGGGTTCGTCAGCTACGGCAACACCTCGGCCGGCACCCGGTCGGTCCAGCACGCCAAGCAGGTGGTGACCACGCTGCGGCTGGTGCCCCTGGGCGCCACGCTCGCCCTGCGCATCGGCGACACCATGGAGAACGGGCGGGTCCGCCCCGACGCCGGCCGCGCCGCGATCGCCGTGGGGGTCCTGGACGAGCTGGTCCGGGTCGCCCACGCCCTCCGGCCGCTGCGCGAGCAGGCCCGGTCGCAGCCGGGGCCGCTGCCGGGCTCGTACGTGAGAGAGCTGACCCCCGGCGACGCCGGGGAGGTCCTGGTGCTGCAGCGCTGCTGCTGGATGGAGGAGGCGCTGGCCAACGACACGCTGGCCGTCCCCGCCCTCGGCGAGTCGCTGGAGCGGGTGGGCGCATGGCTGGCCACCTGGCACACCACGGGCCTGTGGCAGGACGGCCGGCTCCTGGGCATGGTACGGGCGCGCCGCGTGGACGACGACTGGCACGTGGGCCGGCTCGGCGTCGTCCCCGACCTGCGCGGCCGGGGCGTGGGGCGCTGGCTGCTGGGCCGGGCCGAAGCTGCGGCCGAGGCCGGCTGCCGCCGCTTCGTGCTGCGCACCGGCGCCGAGAGCCGACGCAACCTCGCCCTCTACCACGCCCAGGGCTACCGGACGGAGTCGTCCGACGGCGCGACGGCCTTCCTCACCAAGCGGGTGCCCGCGCACGAGCCCGTCCCGGCGGCCGGATGAGGACACCGGCGGCGGGTCAGCCGCCCGTGGTGGCATAGGTCGCGATGATCGCGCCCGTGCTGGTCACCTGGCTGTCCGCCAGCCGCAGCGACCGGAGCGCGCCGTCGTCACGGAAGAGACGCTTGCCGCCGCCCACCACCAGCGGGTCGATCATGAGCCGGAGCTCGTCCAGCAGGCCCAGGGCCAGCAGGGTCTGGACGAGACCCGGGCTGCCGATCACATGCAGGTCGCCGCCTTCCTCCTTCTTCAGCGCTCGTACGGCCGCGCCGGCATCACCCCCCAGCAGCCTCGCGTTCCGCCAGCCGAGCGGCTCTGCGAGGGTGGTCGAGGCGACGTACTTCGGCAACGCGTTCAAGGGCTCGGCGAGCACCTGCTGGTCCTGCGGCGCGTCCGGCCAGTGGGCGGCGAAGATCTCGTACGTGCCGCGCCCCAGCAGGTAGCCGCCCGCGCCGCGGACGTTGTCGATCACCCACGTCATCGACAGGTCGTCGAAGTAGCGGGCGTGCCAGCCGCCGTGCGTGAAGCCGCCGGCCGCGTCCTCGTCGGCGTAGCTGGGTGACTGCACCACCCCGTCCAGCGTCATCCACTCGTTCGCGATCACTTTCCGCATTCCGGCCTCCTGGCAGTCGTGGAGCCTGTCACCCGCGAGGACGGAGCCGGGCGCCCGTTCTCGACATGGCGGGCTTAACCGGCATGTCACAGGCGGGAGCCGCTGTCTCGTCTACGGGGTAGAGGCAATCTTCGATTGAGGGATGGACGATGAATCTCGCGCTGTGGATCGCTGCCGGACTGCTGGCCGCGGTTGCCCTGCTCGGCGGCATCACCAAGACTTTCGTGCCGAGGGAGAAACTGGCCGCGGCCCACGGCGGAGGATGGACCGGTGACGTCAGCGCGGGCTTCGTCAAGACCCTGGGCGTTCTCGAACTCCTGGCCGCGCTGGGCCTGATCCTGCCCGCCGTGCTCGGCATCGCGCCGGTTCTGGTGCCGGTGACCGCCGTGTGCTGGGTCCTGCTGATGATCGGGGCGATGATCACGCACGGCCGCCGCGGCGAGTACTCTCTCTCGGCGCTGAACCTGGTATATCTCGCCATCGCCGCGTTCATCGCGTGGGGCCGCTTCGGCCCCGAGTCCTTCGTCGGCTGACCGGCGGGGAGGAGCCGTCATGAGCAGGACCGAGGAGTTCGAGGAGCTGCGGCCGCTGCTGTTCTCGATCGCGTACCGGATCCTGGGCAGCGTGAGCGAGGCCGAGGACGCGGTCCAGGAGACCTGGCTGCGCTTCCAGGCCTCCCCCGCCCGGCCCAGGTCGGTCAGGGCTTTCCTGTCGGCCACGGTCACCAGGATCGCGATCGACGTGCTGCGCTCGGCCCGCGTCCGGCGGGAGGAGTACGTCGGGCCGTGGCTTCCGGAGCCCCTGCTCGCCGACCCCTACGAGGATCCGGAGCGGTCGGCGGAGCTGGCCGACTCGGTGTCGACGGCGGCCCTGCTGCTGCTGGAGCGGCTCAGCCCGCTGGAGCGGGCGGTCTTCGTGCTGCGGGAGGTGTTCGGCTTCGGCTTCCCCGAGGTAGCGGCGGCCGTCGGCCGCTCGGAGGCGGCGTGCCGCCAGCTCGCCGTGCGGGCGCGGCGCCACATGACCGAGGGACGGCCCCGCTTCGAGGCCGATCGCAGGGAGCGGGAGGAACTGGCGTCGCGGTTCTTCGACGCCCTGCGCGAAGGCGACGTCGCCGGCCTCCAGGAGTTGCTCGCGGCCGACGTGTCGATGGTCGGCGACGGCGGCGGCAAGGCCCCGCAACTGGCCAGGGCCGTCGCCGGCGCCGGGAACGTGGCCAGGCTGCTCGCCTCCGTCTTCCCCCGGATGGCCCTGATCGACGTGGCGTTCGAGCCGCACGACGTCAACGGCGAGCCGGGCGCGATCTTCCGCGACCGGGACGGGAAGGTGCTCCACACCCTGGCGCTGGACGTCCTCGACGGGCGGATCCAGACGATCCGCGCGGTGATCAACCCCGACAAGCTCGGGCACGTGGGCCCGGTGGCGGACGCCTGGGCGATCGACCGCGAGGCACGGCGGGCGCGGTGACAACCCGGGTTGGTTCCCGGGGGTGAGGGGCGGTCCGGCGAGGACGAGTGCCTGATGGCGCTCGTCCTCGCCCGAGACGTGCCGTCCGGCTCCGAGCCCGGGTCAGACCTCTTCCACGCTGCTCGGCTCACGCCGGGACAGGTCGATGCCGAGCTCCTCCGCGGCGCGGAAGACGTCCTCGTCGGTGTCGCGCATCTCGATGGA
>NZ_JBFAPV010000017.1:0-198401 GCF_040676925.1 Nonomuraea sp. NPDC049486 | reverse complement strand
GCGAGAACTGCCTGCGACGCCTCGTCACGTACCTACCTCTTCCAGACTTCTGTCAGTTTATGTAGCCAACTGTCCGGAATCTTCGGGGCACCTCAGGAGCGACGGTGCGGGCCGTAGCATGAAGCGAAGCCTGCGGCGTCGTTACTCAGCCCTCCTTCGGGGCGGGACAGGGAGAGCCGAGCCTTTTCCGCAAGCTGGGCATCACCTCCCGCCGGCAGCTCAGAGAACTGCCGCTTCCCTGATCAGACAGGCAGACGGGCTTACCCGGCGGGCGTACGCCTATGGCCAGCCAGACCAGCGCGATACCAAGGCCCATGAATCGGCCCTCCTTCCTGGCGGGCAGGGCGGGGCGGGGGCGGCGGCGAGTACGCCAACCTCCCCTGCACCGGGTCACGAGCGCCCGAAGGCGGCGAAGCCCGCCATGACGTGCCGCATCCCCCAGGCGGTCATAGTGGCCCGGAGACACATCCGGGGGAGACACCGGCTTCGCCGCCAGTCTGGATAGCCGCCGCTCACCGCGCTACCTCCTGGGCAGCGCCGATTGTCGACGGGGCTGCCCAGCGCCCGGTACAGCGCTGACCTGCCGACGCCGAACTCGCGGGCGATCTGTGTGACGGACTGGCCGCGCGCCCGGCGGGCCCGGGCGGCGGCGAGGCCGGGCCACCCGACGGATTCTTCACTATTCCCGGCCCCTTCCTGCGCTACCTCACTATCGACGGCCTCGACCGCGTAACCGACCAGCGCAAGCTCATCCGGCTCCGGGGCCGGATCCACGCCGCGGCTCGGGTCGCCGCCGAAGGATGCCACACCACCTACTACGCCACCGACTCAGCCCTCACCATCGGCATCCAGGGCCTCGACGCCCAAGAACGCATCAACCAGCTCCGCAATGCGCTTCCAAGCTCATCACCAAACATGGCTGGACTACCAGGGACGAGCCCCGCTGACCAGCGCCTCATTGGTTAGCGGAATGTCCGGCCGGATACGACAGGACCTCGTTCTGATACCTGAATCCTATATATCCCACTGGTATAGTGGGTTTATGGTCCTGCCTTCGGTCATCATCGTCGGGGGCGGCGCGAGCGGCGCCCTGACCGCGATCCACCTGCTAAGACTCGCCCGCGCCACCGGCACCCCGGTGGCGGTCACGCTGATCGACCAAGGCGGCCGGCACGCGCTCGGCCAGGCCTATTCCACCACCGACCCGCACCACCTGCTCAACACCCGCGTCGAGCGGATGAGCGCCCTCGACGACGAACCGGATCACCTGCTGGCCTGGGCGCGCACCACGGGCGTGCACGCCTACGACTACCTGCCACGCGCGATCTACGGCCGCTACCTGCGCGAGGTGCTGGCCGTCGCCGAAGATCTACCCGCGCGCCCGCTTCACCGCGTCACCGCCGCGGCCGTCGCTCTGGACGCCGACCACGCGGTACGGCTGGCCGACGGCCGCCGCATGGCCGCCGACGCGGTCGTTCTGGCCCTCGGCAACGGCAGCCCCGCCCCGCTGCCGGGCGTGGCCGCGCACCCCCGTCACATCGCCGACCCATGGGCGCCGGGCGCCCTGACCGGCATCGACGACGGCGCACCCGTGCTGGTCCTCGGCACCGGCCTGACGATGGTGGACGTGGCCCTCACCGTGACCCGGGCGCACCCGGACACCGTGGTGTACGCGCTGTCCCGGCGTGCCCTCCTCCCTCGCCCGCACCTGGTACGCCCGGCCCTGCCCCTCCCGGTGACCATCCCCGACGGCCCGCTGCGCGTCACGGACCTGCTGGCCGCCACCCGAAAGGCCGTACGGGCGAGCGGCGACTGGCAGGGCGTGCTGGAAGGGCTGCGACCGCACGTCCAGGAGTTGTGGCAGCGGCTCGGGCCGGACGAGCGGCGGCTGTTCCTGCGCAGGGTGGCCCGCTACTGGGAGATCCACCGGCACCGCATCCCGCCCCACTCGGCGACCGCCATCGACGACCTGCGCGCCGGCGGACGGCTGCGCCTGCTGCGCGGCAGCCTGCTCACCGCCGAGCCCGCCACGGACGGGCTGCGCATCCGCGCCGACCTGGACGGAGCCATGACCGGCCTCGACGTCGGCTGGCTGGTCAACGCCACCGGGCCGGGTACCGATGTCACCACCAGCCCTTTCCTCGCGAGCCTCATCGCCACCGGAGTCGCCCGGCAGGACTCGCTCCGGCTCGGGCTCGACGCCGATCCGGATGGCGCGGTGCTGGACGCGGGCGGACGCCGGAGTGACCGCCTGTTCGCCCTGGGTCCGCTGCTGCGCGGCACCTTGTACGAGACGACCGCGGTGCCGGAGATCCGCGCCCAGGCGGTGGCCCTCGCCCCGCGCCTCCTCCAGGCTGCCGTGTCACGCTCCGCTCAGGCACAACCTGTGGCGTAAGCCGATCAGGCGGAGGGTGGACGCGACGGGCACGTACGCGACACCCTGTGACGTGCTGTTGCGCCAGTTGGAATATCCCTGGCCAAGGGAGCGGCATTTCTCCCTCGGATGACCTTCCCTCGCCGAGGCGCTCATCGACAACGGCAGGTCCCGTCTCTCGGCTGGACCCGATGTTGCCGAGGTCACTCTAGTTTTCCTAATAACCCCCCTGGACAGTAGAAATTGTTGGGATTATCGTCAGAGGCATGAGCTGCCCCCTTTCCGCGGCCTCCTGTCACCTCACCCAGCCGCACGCGACCGCCTGTCGCTGACGGCCGTTCACCGGCGACCTCGGCCGAGGCGCCGGTGTGAACCCCGGGCGCGTGCCCGTGCACGCCCCTGAGCCCCATGCCCGGGACATCGCCGTCCGGGAGCCACGGCATGCAACCGATCCGCCCCCACATGCGTGACGAACGCCTGGGCGGCCCCCTTCCGCCGCTCCTCCGTCCATCCTGACGCGCATGCCCGGAATCGGGCACGTCCCTTCCCAAGGAGCCGTTTCGATGTCATCATCCGCCGTCCCCTCCGGCAGCGTGCCCGCGGACATGATCCGCGGGGCTCCGCCGACATTCGTCCCCCGGCTGCTGACAGCCGTCGCCACGCGGGGCCGCCGCCTGATCGGCCTGGCCGTCCTGCTGGTCGCCTGGCAGGTCGGCGCCTCCCGCGGGCTGCTCGGCACGGCCACCCCGCCGCCCACCCAGGTGCTGGAGGCCGGCGCCGAGCTGATCCGCTCCGGTGAGCTGCCGGTGCACCTGCTGGCATCCCTGGAGCGGGTGGCCAAGGGACTGTCGCTCGGGCTCACCGTCGGCCTGGTGCTCGGCCTCGCCGCCGGACTGTTCAGGATCGCCGAGGACATCATCGACGCGCCCCTTCAGGCTCTGCGGATGCTGCCGCACCTCGCCCTCGTCCCGGTCTTCATCATCTGGTTCGGCATCGGCGAGACCGCCAAGGTCGCCCTCATCACGATCGGGCCGATCTTCCCGCTGTACATCAACGTCTTCCACGGCATCCGCAGCGTGGACGAGCGGATCGTGGAGTCCGCCCGCTCGTGCGGGGTGCGCGGGCTCGCGCTGATCCGCAAGGTGATCCTGCCCGGCGCGCTGCCGCAGATCCTGGTCGGCCTGCGGCAGTCCCTCGGCATCGGCTGGCTCAGCCTAGTGGTCGCCGAGATGACGGCCACCACCTCCGGCATCGGCTTCCTCGTCACCGACGCCAAGGAATTCCTGCGCACCGACGTGGTCTTCGTTGTGCTCGTCGTGTACGCCCTGCTCGGTCTCACCACCGACCTGGCCGTACGGGCGATCGAACGCAGGGCCTTGGCCTGGCGACGAGGACTGGTGGCGCGATGAGCATCACCGATGTCTCGAAAGTCGACAGCGGCACGGACGCCGGGCGTGGGGTGCGGGTGCGCGGCCTGAGGCGCGGCTTCGCCGGGCGGGAGATCCTGTCTGGCGCCGACCTCGACCTTGCTCCCGGCGAGTTCGTCGCGCTGCTGGGCGCCAGCGGCTCGGGGAAGAGCACGCTGCTGCGCGCCGTCGCCGGGCTGGACACGCAGGCCACGGGCGAACTCGACGTGCCCGAGCGGCGGGCCGTCGTCTTCCAGGAACATCGCCTGCTGCCCTGGACGAACGTGTGGCGGAACGTCACGCTCGGCCTCTCCGGCCGAGGGCTGCGCGCGCGGGCCCTGCAGGCTCTGGACGAGGTCGGGCTGGCGGCCCGGGCGGACGCCTGGCCGGTCACCCTGTCCGGTGGCGAGTCGCAGCGGGTGGCCCTGGCCCGGGCCCTTGTCCGCACGCCCGACCTGCTCCTGCTCGATGAGCCGTTCGGCGCGCTCGACGCGCTCACCCGGATCAAGGTGCAGGCCCTGGTCGCCCGCCTGTGGAGCCGGCACCGGCCCGCGATCCTGCTGGTCACCCACGACGTGGACGAGGCGCTGCTACTCGCCGACCGGGCGCTGGTGCTCGCCGACGGGCGCATCGCCGAGGAGTTCGTCGTCGACATCCCGCGGCCCCGGCCGGTCGACCACCCGCGGTTCGCGGCCCTGCGCCGCCGCCTGCTCTCGGCCCTCGGCGTCGATCCCGACCTGGGCGGCCCCGACCCCGAATCCGACCCCGAATCCGGACAACTCGTGGCACAACAGGAGGCACGATGAGGGACACGCTCGAACTCACCACCGATGTCCTCGTGATCGGCGGCGGGCCCGCCGCCACGTGGGCCGCGTTGAAGGCCGCACAGGCGGGGGCGGACGTCGTCCTCGCCGACAAGGGCTACTGCGGCACCAGCGGCGCGGCCGCCTCCGCCGGAACCGGCATCTGGTACGTGCAGCCGGACCCGGACGCGCGGGAGAAGGCCATGGCCTCCCGCGAGGCCATGGGCGGCTACCTGGCCGACCGCCGCTGGATGACGCGGGTGCTCGACCAGACCTACGACGGCGTCGACGAGCTGGCCACCATCGGGCGCTACCCCTTCCCGGTGGTGGACGGACAGCCGCTGCGGCGGGGTGTCCAAGGGCCCGAGTACATGCGCCGGATGCGGATCATGGTGCGGCGGGCGGGGGTGCGCATCCTCGACCACAGCCCGGTGACCGAGCTGCTGACCGACGCCGCCGGGGCGGTCGCCGGCGCGGCCGGGCACCGCCTGCAGATGGACGAGCCGTACCGGGTGCGGGCCGCGTCCGTGGTGCTCGCCACCGGCGGATGCGCGTTCCTCAGCGGAACCCTGGGCTGCCACGTCAACACCGGCGACGGCCACCTCATGGCCGCCGAGCTCGGAGCCGAGCTGTCCGGCATGGAGTTCTCCAACGCCTACGCCATCGCCCCCGAGTCCACCTCGCTCACCAAGACCGCCTACTACTCCTACGCCAGCTTCTACCGCGAGGACGGCTCGGTGCTCGAAGGCGCGGGCAGCACCCGCGGCCGCTCGGTCATCGCCCGCACGCTGCTGCACGAGAAGGTGTACTGCGTGCTGGACCGGGCCGACGCCGAGGCGCGCGCCCGGATGCGGCTCGGCCAGCCCAACTTCTTCCTCACCTTCGACCGGATGGGCATCGACCCGTTCACCCAGCGCTTCCCCGTCACGATGCTGCTGGAAGGCACGGTGCGCGGCACCGGCGGCATCCACGTCGTCGCCGACGACTGCGCCACCTCCGTCCCCGGTCTGTACGTCGCCGGTGACGCGGCCACCCGCGAGCTGATCTGCGGCGGGTTCACCGGAGGCGGCAGCCACAACGCCGCCTGGGCGATCTCATCGGGCACCTGGGCGGGACAGGGAGCGGCCCGGCACGCCGCCGAGCTGGGCCCGGCCGCCAACCGGCGGTCCGTGACCGGTGCGGGCACGGCGGGGCTGCGGCCCACCGGCACGGCGGGCCCCCCGGGGGAGCACCGCGACGTGGTGGCCGCCGTGCAGGCCGAGGTCCTCCCGTACGACAAGAACCTCCTGCGGCACGCGGACCGGCTCACCCCCGCGCTCGCCGCGCTGCACGACCTCTGGCGCGGGGTGCGCGCCGGGCTGCACGGCACGGGGGCCGAGGCCGTACGCACCCGCCAGGCGGCGGCGATGACCGTGCACGCCCGGTGGATGTACACCGCGGCGCTGGCCCGCCCGGAGACGCGCGGCATGCACAAGCGCGAGGACTACCCCGCGCAGGACCCGGCGTGGCGGCACCGGCTGCTCATCGGCGGGCTCGACGAGATCCGGACCCGTCCGGACGAGGTCGCCCCGGTCGGCCCGGAGGAGTTCGCCGCGCTCGGACCGGCGGCGGGCGCGTACCTGCGGGCGGCGTCGTGATCGAGATCGTGTCCCGGGAGCGGTGCATCACCTGCGACCGCTGCGTCGAGGTCTGCCCGAGGAACGTGTTCGACACGGGCGAGGACGGCGTGCCGGTGATCGCCCGCCAGTCGGACTGCCAGACCTGCTTCATGTGCGAGGCCTACTGCCCGGCCGACGCCCTGTTCGTCGCACCCCTCTCGCATCCCGTGCGGCCGGACTCCCCGCTGCGCGACGAGGCCCACCTCGCCGCCACCGGACTGCTGGGCAGCTACCGCAGCCAGCTCGGCTGGGGAAGCGGCCGCACCCCCGGCGCCGCCGTGGCGGTCGGCCCCGAGTTGCCGGCCGCCCAGCCACCGATCGTCAATCGTACCGACATCACCGAAAGGACATCCAGATGAGGCTCCGCCGATCTCCCGCCGCGCTTGTGGCGGCTATCGCCGCCGTGGTGATCGCGCTGACCGGGTGCGGCGCGGACTCGCAGGCCGCCGCCGGCGAACCCGGCGAGAAGTTCACGCTGCGGATCGGCGTGATCGGCAGCGGCAACCGGCTCACCGGCCCGGTCGGCTATCTCCACGACAAGAGCGCGCTGGTGCCGCTGCTGGCCGACGCCGGTGTCGGCGGCGTCGAGGTGTTCTCGTTCCCCAACGGCCCCGACCTCAACCAGGCGCTCGTCGCCGGTGAGCTCGACCTCGCCACCTACGGCGACACGCCCGCGCTCGTCGCCAGGGGAGCGGGGCAGCCCACCCGGCTCATCGCCCAGGCCGCCGTCGGGCTCGACGCGGCGATCGTCACCAAGAAGGGAGGCCCCGGCTCCCTCCAGGAGCTGGCCGGCAGGAAGATCGCCACTCAGACCGGCTCCTACATGCACCGCTACCTGCTCGGCGCGCTCACCGACGCCAAGATCGAGCCGAAGGAGATCGTGCACATCTACGCCTCCGACATCGAGGCCGCGCTGGAGCGCGGCGACGTGGACGCCGCCGCCGTCCCGGCCGCCAATGTCGAGGCGCTGCGGTACAAGAGCTATCCGGTGATCGACACGCTGGCGGTCGACCATCCCCAGTACCGCGGCACCTCGGCCACCGTGGTGACGGAGACGTTCCTCGGCGAGCACGCCGGTTTCGTCAAGACCTGGCAGGCGGCCCAGGTCGAGGCCACCCGGCAGGCCAAGGCGAGCTGGGACGAGTACCTGTCGTTCGCCGTCGACGTTGGCGGCTTCGCGTCCGACATCGTACGGAAGACCACCCTGGAGGAGCAGCTCCCCGACACGCCGTTCACCGATGAGGGCCTCACCCTGCTGGAGGGCACCAAGCGATTCCTGGTGCAGCAGGGCTTCGTCAGGAAGGACTTCGCCGTCGACGACTGGATCGCCCCCGAAGCCCGCGGTTAGCTTCCGCTCTGGTACCGAACGGGACACCGGCCCACCGCCAGGTGTCGACGGCGAAGACGACCTCGGCCAGTGTGTCGGTCCTGCGGGCGGCGTCTATGCCCGCCTCGTCGACGTACGACGGAAGCGGGCGGCCGTCGATCGTGCCGGCGGTATAGCGGGCGCGACGACTGAACCTCTCGGGACGGCCGCCCCAGACGTGGGTCGCCCGCAGCACTTCAGCCTTGGCGTCCCGTACGTCGAGCTGTTCCAGCGTGCTGGGCGGACTCATCGCCGCGAACGTCAGCACCTGGAGCAGATGGCTCTGGATCATGTCGCGCAGGGCGCCCGTCTCGTCGTAGAAGCCGGCGCGGCCCTCGAGTCCGAGCGTCTCGTCGAAC
Organism: Nonomuraea sp. NPDC049486; assembly: GCF_040676925.1. Lineage (NCBI taxonomy): Bacteria > Bacillati > Actinomycetota > Actinomycetes > Streptosporangiales > Streptosporangiaceae > Nonomuraea > Nonomuraea sp. NPDC049486. The sequence goes on along the minus strand of NZ_JBFAPV010000017.1, from coordinate 190,435 downwards.
ACGATGTCGACCGCTTCGACGTGTTCCGCGGTGAGCAGCGGTTCGATCACCCGGTTGGCGAAGCGGACGCCCAGGATGTTGAGCACCGTAGACATGCCGAGGAAGTGGTCGACGCGGTGCACGTGGCTTTCCGGTACGAGAGCGTGCAGAAGCTCGTTCAGCGCGGCGGCGCTGGCCGCGTCGGTGCCGAAGGGCTTCTCCAGCACCATGCGGGTGCCGTCCGGTACGCCGATCCGCGTCAGCGCCCGGCAGGACTCGACCGTGACCGCCGGCGGCAGTGCGAAGTAGAGCGTGAGGCGACCACGACGGCACGCCAGCAGACGGCGCAAGTCGCCGTCGTCGGTGACGTCCGCGGCCACGTAGCACGCGTTGCGGACGACGGCGTCGGCGGCGGTCCTCTCGCCTCGCCCGTCGAGAACGTCCCGGCGACGACCGCCCGCCACTCCTCGTCGTTCCCTTCGCCCTTGTCGCTGCCTACAAGGAGAGGTCGGCGAGCGAAGACGCGACAACCAAGCCGCCCAGGCCCGGCAGGAGCAGCCGTGCTGTCAGGTCGCCCCGCGCGCCGAGGACGACCAGCGTCTGGGTCCGCTCATCCGGCGGATCCTCGCACGGCCGCATACCAAACATGACGCCACCCCTGGCGGCATGGGTGGACTGCGGCGGCCATGGTGTTCATGCGCCGCCGCGGCGCGGTTTCGTCCCAGACGAACGACGGCACATCACCCGCCGGCAGGTCCGGCCCGCGGAGACCGCCCCGCGCATCGGACCGGACCACCCCCTCACTGTGGTGCGTAAGCGACCCGGTGACGTGCTCGACTCTCACCGTTCGAATCTCGTTCGGACGCGGGCACGGCCCGCTGCCGCCCCGGCACCGGATGGGCATGGCTGAGTGGCATGATGCGAAAGTGAGCGCGCCGCGGTTGCCCACACGGTGATGCATGGCTCGGCAGCCGGCTTCTCGTCCGTCGGCTGCCAAGCGGCTCCGGACGTGTGGCCGCCGCTCCTGGAGAGAGCGCCGGTATCACACCGGCGTGGCTGGTAGCGGCTTGATCCCTTTTCAACCGCGCCGCCCCGTACCTCCCTCCCACCTCGGCGGTGATCGCGCATCGCGGGCTCGAACCGCCGGTAGGCGATCTGACGGCCGTGATCGCCTTGCTGACCCATCAGTTCGGCGATCGCGATACCCGTCAGCGGGCTCCGGAACGCTCGCTGGAGCTCGCGACCGCGGCCGACGTCATCGCGTTCGCCGGCGTCGATGTCGCCGATGCGATCGGGGCCTTCCGCACGGGAGCGCTGGACCAGCGTGTCTCGCCCGGCACACCGCCGCCCGGCCGGTCTCTGGGCTGGTCCAGACGGCTCCGGGGCAGAACTCGCCGGAAGCCCACCCGGCGTGGAGCATCCTGACGACGAGTGCTGGATCGGGACGTCGCTGGCAGGGAACATGGCACCCCTCCATCCGACCTGACGAGCTGGCAGACGAGGGGACCCTGACCCGGATACCCGGTTTCGCCCTGTCACTAACGAACCCGTCACGAAGCACATACGGGGCCCCGGTCAGCCGGACTTATCTTGGTTGACGAGCGAAATGGCTGGTCAGATGCTTTCAGGCGTGTCAGGCACGTAAGGCAGGAGTCAGGCGTGGCGGGCCATCTTGACGCTGAGATCAGCAAGACGATGGCCGGGCAGGGATGAGGACCAGGGCCGGGTGACGCCAAGCAGCCGGCGGCCGTCTCTGGTCAAGCCGCGAGCCGCAGGTACTGCCGAGCCCATTCCTCGAAGCTGGTGAGCGAGAGACCGAGGTCCCTGGCGTACTGCGGGCGGGCCGGCTGGCCGGCTATGTTCATCCACTCGTGTGAGGCGCCCATCGCCGGCATTCCGACGGCTAGTGCCTGCTCCTCGGTCATGTCCGGCGCGGACAGGTGCGTGCCGAGCGCGCGGGAGAGAACCTCGGCGATCTCCGTCATCGACAGGTAGTCACTCGCCAGCTCCAGCTCGACCCCGTGGAACCGCTCCGGCTCGGCGATGGCTGCGGCGGCTGCCCTGCCGATATCGTCCACCGCGGCGAGGGAGAGCCGGGTGTCCGGCTTCACGACGCTCACCAGACCGCCTTCAACGCCCCGCGGGAACAGGAAAGCCATGGACGGCAGGAAGTTCTCCATGAAGAAGCCCGGCTTGAGGATCGTCCAGCGGGAGAAGCCGGCCGCGCGAACCCGGTCCTGGATCGTGCTCTTGGCTCCCAGGCTGGCGTCCAGGGAGCCCCACTGGCCTGCGATCCAGCCAGGAGCCTCGGTGTGCTGACCGGCGCCGCTGGTGGACGTGTGTACGAACTGCGGCACTCCCGCAGCTTGCGCGCCCTGGATGAGGTTGACGGCCTGGGCCACCTCTCCGTCGAAATCGAAACCTTCGGCAGCCAGGGCGGGCATCTGAACAGAGAAGACGGCGCGGACACCCGTGGCGGCCCGCACCACCGCATCGCGATCGTGGAGGTCACCGGTAACCAGATCGGCGCCCAGCGCCTCGACGGCCTTGGCTCGCTCGGTGTCGGGGTAACGCACCAGAGCGCGTACGGGAACGCCTGCAGCGAGCAGGGCGCGGGCGGTGGCGCCGCCCTGCCTGCCGGTGGCGCCGGTGACCAGGACAGGTGCGGAATCTGCAGGCATAGTGCTCCCCAGGGCCATAAACGGCGGGGGTCGCCGTTTTCTGTGCGATACGATATGGCGGGCCCCGCCATTTAGCAACTCTGGAGATGACGCCCATGCCCGACCGACAGCGCGCGGACGCCCGGCGCAACTACGCGCGCATCCTCGCCGTGGCCGAGGAGGAGGTCGCCGCGTACGGGGCCGGCGCCTCCCTGGAACAGATCGCGCGCATCGCGGGGGTCGGCTCGGCCACCGTGCGCCGCCACTTCCCGACCCGCCGGGCGCTGCTGGAGGCGGTCTCCCATCAACGCATCGAGGCCCTGGCCACCCGCGCCCGTGAGCTAACAGGCAAAGGTGACAGCCGTGACGCGCTCCTGGAATGGCTCAGTGACGTCGTGGCCTACTGCGTCGCGGCCCGAGGGCTGGCGGCAGCACTGGCCTACGACGGGGCCGAGCCCGACCCCGTACACGAGAACACCTGCTCGGCGAGGATGACAGAGGCGGGGAATCCCCTGCTGCAGCGCGCCGTGCAGGACGGGACGGTGGCGGAAGGCGTCACCGTCGCCGACCTGATCGCGCTGATCGTCGGCATCGTCCTCGCGACGGAGCACCACACTGACCCGGCGGCCCGTGCGGACCGGCTGTTCCGGCTGGCCGTGGCGGGCCTGAGCCCGCGGGGCTGAGAAGCCTGCTCGAAAAGACCGTCCCTCGTCCTGCCTGCTTGATACGGGCCGTCAGGCGGCGAAGCGGCGGCGGGCGAACTCGAGACGCCTCTGAACCGTCCCGTGAACGACCGTTTCCGGGACGGCCCGTTTCGGGGACGGGCACCGCGTCGGCGGACCCGGGCGAGGCGGCCGCTGCCGTGCTGGCGCTGGCCCTGGCGGCGGTGGTCAGGCGGGTTGTCGTCGCCATCGGGCTGACCGTCGCGCTGGTCGTCGTGCCCTACCTGCTGGCGACCTCGGGTCCGGCGCCCTGGCTGCTGATGGGCACCCCGGCCGCCGGGTTCGCGATCACGCAGAGCGTCCCCACGTTCGCGCATGTGGACGTGGACCTGTCGCCGATCAGCGGCTACCACCCGCTTCCGCCATGGGCGGGTCTGGCGGTGACTTGCGGATACGCCGTTCTCGCCCTCGGCGCGGCGGCGCACCGCCCCCCTCGGGAAGGCCGGAGGAGGCGTCCGGCCACGGCACCATGACACGAGGCTGGGTCGTCGATGATGCGCCCCTGTGCCTCCGCGCCCGGTTGGGCGTGTGGCACGCTCTCGCGTCCAAGGTCAGAGCGGCCTGTGCCGAGGAGGCCGCCCGTGCGGTGGTGTGTCCGCACGCCACCCGCCGAGCGTGCACCTGTCCTGCTGGGCACGGGTCGACGCGCTCGACATCGATAGGACAGCTCGGTCGGGTGCCTGCGCGAGGACGATCTCGCCCGGTCGTCGCCGCCGGGGACTTGTCGTCATAGCCAGCGCCGTCGTTTGTGGAACTCACGCTATCTGTCGGCGATCGAAGACCAGTTACGCGCCGAGGGCGTGCTGCTGTCGTGGATGAGGACGGCGTCTCAAGCGTGAACCGTTCGCATCGCCGACGCCCGCGGGCAAGGACCTCACCACGAATGTGTGCCGTCCTCCGGCTGTCACGCACGTGCGGAAGTGCGAAGACGTTAGGAGGTTCGGAACAGCGCGACGGCTCGGGTACCGATTTTGAAGGACGCCTGGGGCCGCGGCCCGCGGTCCATGGGAACCTTGCGGCCCCGCACCGTCACCGCGATCACGCTGTCGTGCGGGAGCACGGCCGATAGAGCCTCGACCATGCCGCTGACCCCTGCCGCCGCGCTGGGACCGCGCCAATGGGTCTGTTCGCCGTAGGGGACGTCGGTCATCACGATGTCGGGTGCGTGCCGGCCGAGTGTCCGCTGGAGCTGGGCAGGGTCGAACACGTCGGCTTGGCGCAAGGCCGAAGCGCTGGACCTGCGGCTGGGTGATGCGGCGATGGCGGACGAGTACGCCGCGCTGCCCGTGGCGGTCCGTGCGGGCGACCTGGAGATCCTCAGGGACGACCTGGTGGCCGGCGCTGACGGGCTGTATTCGGGGGACCCGCTCGCTGGTCTTCGGGCCGCCCGAGCGCTTTGTCCGGCACCTGGGCCTCTGCACGGCGGTCTTCGGCCTGCCCGGCCATTGCGGCGCCGAAGACGGCGGCCGGGTCCACCGCGTACCGGGCACGGCGACCGCGGTGCTCGGCACCCGCGACGGCGCCCGAGCCCGGGCGGCGCTGCACGTCGCCTCCGGGCCGCTGGCCTACGACCGCGATGACGCCGGGCAGCACAAGCGCATCGTGGCCGGGCGGTTCGCCGACGAAGGCCGGCTGGTCCGGCGCCTGCTGGAGGAGATGCGGGGGGCGAAGGACCTCTTCTTCGAGGCGAACGCCCAGGTGGAGATGCACCGCTGGTTCCCGGGCCGGGTGGTGCTGCTCGGGGACGCCGGGTACCGTGCGGCGCCGGCGTCGGGTCGCGGCGGCTCCCAGGCGTTGATCGGCGCCTACATCCTGGCCGGCGAGCTGGCCGCCGGCGGCGGCCACGCGCGGGCGTTCGCCGCCTACGAGCGGGAGACGCGCGGCTTCGTCGCCGAGCACCGGCACCTGGGGCGCGAAGGCGCCGACCAGTTCTTCCTGGGCACGCCTCCGCAGGAAGGGCTCGATCGCACGACGGCGGCCCGCCCGCACCTGATGCGGCTCAAGGACTATGTTCCCGGCTTCGCCGCGGAGCGGCCTTCACCCGGCCGGGCCGCCCGCTGACCTGGCCCTGCCGTGTCAGCGGCGGCGTCAGGGCGGCGACGGCCCGATGTCAGGCCCATTCGCGAGGGTGAACGCACGAACGCCGGATCGGAACGGAACCGGCGGACCAATCATGACGACAAGGAGACAAGGATCATGGCAATCGGCGGAAACGGCTTCTCTGAGCAAGGGCTGCGCAGGCTGCGTGAGGTGCTGGCACGGCATGTCGACTCGGGGAAGATCCCCGGCCTGGTGGCCCTGGTCAGCCGCGGCGGCCAGACCCACGTGGAGACGCTGGGCACGATGCGGCACGACGGCGGCGCGCCGATGCGCCGCGACACGATCTTCCGGATGGCCTCCACCTCCAAGCCGGTCTCGATCGCGGCGGCGATGGTGCTGCTGGACGAGTGCCGGCTGCGGCTGGACGACGTGGTCGATCCGTGGCTGCCCGAGCTGTCCGGCCGGCAGGTGCTCAAGAGCATCGACGCCGAGCTGGACGCCATCGTGCCGGCCCGCCGCCCGATCACCGTCCGCGACGTGCTGACCTCCACCTTCGGCCTGGGCATGGACATGACCGCGCTGGGCACCCCGATCCTGAACGCCATCTTCGAGCGAGGGCTGACCCCGAACCTGCCGACCGAGGTTCCGGAGCAGGACGAGTGGATGCGCCGCCTGGGCGAGCTGCCCCTGATGCACCAGCCCGGCGAGCAGTGGCAGTACCAGATCAGCAGCGACCTGGTCGGCGTGCTGGTGTCCCGGGTGACCGGCCAGAGCTTCGAGGACTTCCTGCGCGAGCGCATCTTCGAGCCCCTGGGCATGAAGGACACCGGCTTCCACGTGCCCGCCGACCAGATCGACCGGCTGCCCACCCTGTACGCCCCCGACCCCGTCACGGGCGAGTTCCTCGCGTGGGACGAACCCGAGGGCGGCAGGTGGAGCAAGCCCCCGGCGTTCCAGGGCGGCGGTGGCGGCCTGGTCTCCACCGCCGACGACTACCACGCCTACTTCCGGATGCTGCTCAACGGTGGGGTTCACGAGGGCCGGCGGATCCTGTCGCGGCCGGCGGTGGAGCTGATGACCACCAACCGGCTCACCCCGGAGCAGAACGCCGCCCGTACCGCGCTGGCCCGCAACGCCGTGCACATCTCCTTCGGCCAGGGCCAGCAGGGCGGCTGGGGCCTGGGCATGGCGGTGCGCACCTACCGCGGCGACTACGCCCCGATCGGCCAGTTCGGCTGGGACGGCGGCAGCGGCACCTCCGCCTACGCCGACCCGGCCAACCAGCTCACCGGCATCCTGCTCTGCCAGCTCGGCTACAGCGTGCCCGACCCCGCCCACCTGATGAGCGACTTCTGGACCACCCTCTACCAGGCTCTCGAAGACTGATGCAAGGAGTGAGTGTCATGCGTGTCTGGTTCATTACGGGCGCGTCCAGAGGGCTGGGCAGGGCGTTCGCGGAGGCCGCGCTGAGCAGGGGAGATCGCGTCGTGGCCGCGGCCCGCGACATGGCGCCGCTGGAGGGCCTGCGGGCCCGCCATCCCGACACCCTGGCGTGCGTTCCGCTCGACGTCTCCAACCGCGCCGCGGTGCACGAGGGTGTGGATCGGGCGGTGGCCGCGTTCGGCAGGCTCGACATCGTGGTCGACAACGCCGGCGCGATGTTGTACGGCATGGTTGAAGAGGCCACGGAGACCCAGATCCGAGCCCACTTCGACGTCAACGTCCTCGGGCCGATCTGGGTCACCCAGGCCGTGCTGCCCCACCTGCGCGCCCAGGGCTCGGGCCACATCCTCCTGGTGACGACGATGGGCACGGGCGGCGGGATGGCCTCGGCCGGCCTGTACGCGGCCGGCAAATCGGCCATCGACTCCCTCGGCCAGGCGCTGGCCATGGAGGTCGAACCCTTCGGCGTCAAGGTCACCATCGTCCAGCCGGGCGGCTACGACACCGGCCTGTTCACGATCGGCACGACGGCCACCATGCCCGACCCGGCGTACGACCCGCTGCGGGCGAAGCTGACCGAGATGTGGGGCGACGAAGCGGGTTCCGACCCGAGCACGGCCGCGCCGGTCGTCATGCGGCTCGTGGACCTGCCCGACCCGCCCCTGCGGCTGATCGTCGGCAGCCGGTCCTTCGATCTGGTTCAGCAGATGAACCAGGCCAGGGCCGAAGAGTACCGCGCCTGGGAACACCTCAGCCGCCTGGCACCCGGCTGACAGCTCCGTCCCGATTCGCGCGTTCCGACGCGACGAACGACACGATCGAAAGGTCATAGATGATGAAGCACCACGATGCCGCCCGGCCCGCGGAAGAAGACCTGCGAGAGGAGCGGCCGGCGGGGGACGCCGACGTGATCGTCGTGGGGGCCGGTCCGACGGGTTTCATGCTGGCCGCCGAGCTGTGCCTGGCCGGAGTGCGGCCGCTGGTGCTGGAACGACAGCCGCGTCCCCGCGACACCCCCAAGGCCGGGGGCCTGGGCGGGCAGATCCTGGAGCTGCTGCGCTACCGGGGGTTGCTGGAACGCTTCGAAGCGGCCTGCACCGGCCCTGCGCCGGCTCCCCGGTTCCCGTTCGGCGGCGTGCACCTGGATTTCACCCAGCTGCCGGATCCCCCGATGCACGCCCTGCCGCTACCGCAGCAACTGCTCGAGCGGCTGCTCGGCGAACGAGCAGGCGAACTCGGCGTCGACCTCCGCCGAGGACACGAGGTGACCGGGGTAAGCCAGGACGACGACGCGGTCACCGTGGACGTGCGCGGCCCGGACGGCCCTTACCGGACGAGCACGCGGTACCTCGTGGGGTGCGACGGCGCGCGCAGCCGCATCCGTGGCTGGGCCGGCATTCCGTTCCCCGGCACCACCTATCCCGAGGTCAACCGCCTGGCCCAGGTCACCCTGCCCCACACGGTCACCGTTCTGGGCAACGGCGATCTCGACATCCCCGGCTTCGGCACGATCCGCGCCGGTTTCACCCGCACGAACCATGGCCTGCTCGGCGTCGGCTCCTCACCCGGCACCCAGTCTGTCTCCCTCTACACCGTCGAGGACGAGACCACCGAATACGACGACGACGTCCCCATGACCCTGGCCGAATTGCAGGACAGCGTCCACCGCGTGCTCGGCGCACACCTGCCCCTGGCCGGATCGACCCGGCTGTCCCGGTTCACCTTCAAAGCCCACCAGGCCGAGCGATACCGTGCCGGTCGCATCCTGCTCGCCGGCGACGCGGCACACCTGTTCCCCGCCACCGGAGTGGCGCTCAACGCCGGCATGCTGGACGCGGTCAACCTGGCCTGGAAGCTGGCCGCCGACCTCCACGGCACGGCCCCGGCCGGCCTGCTGGACACCTACCACACCGAACGTCACCTGGCCGGCGCCCGCACCCTGCTGCATACCCGAGCGCAGGTAGCGCTGCGGCGCGGGCACGACGCGGCCGCCGAAGCACTCCGCGACGTCTTCACCGAACTGCTCACCGACGAGCAGCCGCTACGCCGGATGGGAGCCCTCGTCGCCGGAACCGACATCCGCTACCCGATGCCCGGCTCCCACCACCACCCGCTGACCGGCACCTTCGCCCCCGACCTCACCCTGCACACCGACCAGGGCGTCACCAGCGTCGCCGACCTCCTGCACACCGCCCGGCCCGTCCTCCTCGACCTGGCCGACCGCCCAGAGCTCCGCCAGATCGCCCGGGACTGGCGGCATCTCCTCGACGTCCACACCGCCAAGACCGACGATCGGCCGGCTGACGCGCTGCTGATCCGCCCGGACGGCCACGTCGCCTGGGCTGCCGGCCTCGACGAATCCACGGACAGCGCCATGCCCCCGCTGCGCGCGGCACTCTCCGCATGGTTCGGAACGTTTTGAAACAGAGGGAACTGAGACATGACCAGTAAATTCACCGAGTTGGCCGTCGACTGCCACGATCCGGAGAGACTCGCGGCCTTCTGGTGCGCGGTCCTGGACTTCAAGGTGATCGACCGGAACGAGGGCAAGGTCGAGATAGGCTCCTGGGAGCCGACCATCGAGGAAGTCCGGGCCCGTCAGATGCCGCCCACCCTGGTGTTCATTCAGGTGCCCGAGGGCAAGACCGTGAAGAACCGGCTCCACCTCGACATCAGCCCCATTGGCGGCAGCACCGACGACGAGGTGACCAGACTGCTGGGCCTCGGCGCCACCAAGAGAGACGTGGGCCAAGGCCCAGACCGAAGCTGGGTGGTCATGGCCGACCCCGAGGGCAACGAGTTCTGCGTCCTGCGCACCCTGGCGGTGACGCGCCACGGTTAGCGTCGCTGCTCCTGCCAGATGCCCGGGCCTCGTGATCATGGCTCTTTGACACAGCCGGCGGCGATGTCGTCGGGTGGAGTGGTGTACAGGCTCCGGGGCCTGGCGTGCGCTCGGCAGGGTCCCAGGTGGTGTCGTGGCCCAGGCTGATCAACGGCACCAGCAGGTCCAGGCAGTACATGAAGGGATCCAGGCCGCTACTCGTCGGCCTGCACCGGGCACACGCCCGCACGTCGCGCAGGAGAAGAGGCTGTGCCAGCCAGTAGCAGGCTAGTGATCCAGGTGCCGGGCGATCTTGGCGGAGACCTCCGCCGAACGGACCCCACGCACGGCCAGCTCGAGGTAGCGCTCGATCCACTCACCGAGGCTGTCGTCGGCCCCGGCGAGGGCGTCGGGCAGGCCGACGACCTTTCGTGAAGTGATTTTGCGGCGATCCTGCCCTTGGGCCGGAACGGCCGAGCTGGGCTTCTGTGAAGGCACCAGACCGGGTTACTTCACGGAAGAGGGGGCTCCCGAAGAGAAACGGCATGTGCACCCGTGACTGTTGTCCGGTGGGCCAAGACGCGCCCGGGGCCCTCATGCTATTAATAAACCGGCAGCCGGTTCGCTAATGGAGTGGGAGGACCGAGTGGCGCGAACAGTTGATCAGGCCGCGCATGCCGGACGGCGGACGCAGTTCTTGGACGCGGCAGAGATCCTGCTGCGCACCAAGGGCTACGAACGGATGAGCGTGCAGGACGTGTGGTCCCAGGTGGGCGCCTCCAAGGGCGCCTTCTACCACTACTTCGACTCCAAGCAGGCGCTCGTCGAAGCGGTGATGGAACGCATGGCCGACCAGATCGCCGCCGCCTTGGCGCCACTGGCCACCGACCCGGACGCACCGGCGCTGCAGAAGCTGCAGAGCTTCCTCACCGGGCTGGGCCGCTGGAAGGACCAGCGGCGCGACCTGCTCGTCGCGCTGCTACGCGTCTGGCAGTCCGACGACAACGCCGTCGTCCGGCAAAAGCTGCGCCCGACCATCGCCGACCGCATCGCGCCGCTGCTGGCCGGCATCCTTGAGCAAGGCGCGCGAGAGAACACGCTCGCCGTCACGCATCCGGAGGCCACCGGCCGCGTCCTCGTCGCGCTGATCCAGGACCTCAACGACCGGCTGGCCGAGTTGGTCCTTTCCTTCGACGCCACCGGCCGGCCGGACCTGTCCGGCGCCCAGGATACGGTCGCTGCCCACACCCAGGCCTTGGAGCGGATCCTCGGCCTGGCCGAGGACTCCGTCGTGCTGGTCGAGCCCGCCGTGCTGAGCCCATGGTTCACCGCCGCCCCCACCGGCGGCGACGACATCCCGACCTTATGAAAGGACGTCGACATGACCATCGCGCTGGGTATCGTGATCGCGCTGTTCTATCTGCAGGCATTGGCCAAGTTCGGCCTGTGGCTGTTGGTCCCCTATGACGTCCGGATCAAGCGGATCGCCGCCTACTACGCGCGCTCGCAGCGCCTCATCGGCATCTACGACACCCTCACGCTGCTGTGCGTCGTGGCCATCATCGCCCTGCAGTTCGCCGCCGGGTTGAGCGCGCTGAGCTTCGCGGCGGGGCTGGTCGCCGGCATGAACCTCATCCAGATCTTCATCCACCGCTTCAACGAGCCCCTGGCCGAGAACCGGCGCCCGCCCGCGCCGGCGGCGCCCAACATCACCATGTCGTACGCCATCCAGGCCAGGCCCGCCCTCGGCTGGCGCGAGATCGTCATCATGGCCGGGTTGTCGCTGTGGGCGCTGTACGTCGTCGTCACCGAGATCCTGGCCGGTTGAAGGTCGAGCATCGACACCTAGATAGTGATCTTGGAACGGGCACCTTCGGGAAGCTGATCATCTGGAAGTGGCATCAGGGATGGGCATGCGCAGCAGGTGGGTGGCGACGGCGATGATCCAGCAGAAGCCGGTCAGCAGGGACAGGTGTTCGAGCAGGCCGGCGGGGGCGGGCTGCCATCGGCCGAGGGTGTCGAGCCGGTAGGCGATGCCGGCGGCGAACGCGAAGGCGATGATCAGGAGACCGGACAGGCGCGAGTAGCGCGCCCAGCCGCGGCTGTGCTCGCGCAGCCGTCGGGCCAGGACAACGGCGGCCGCGCTGAGCCCGGCGAACAGCGCGAAGCCGGCCGCCTGGTGGATGAGGCCGCTCGTGGTGACGCCGGTGGGCTGCCCGGGCGGATAACCGAGCGCGGGGTCGGTCGGCACCAGCCCGGCCACCACCAGACCGACCGCGGCGGTGGCGAGCAGGGTCGGCCCCCAGGTGGCGCCGCGACCGGCGCGCAGCACCTGGCGCAGCCCGAGTGCGAAGGCCGCCAGAAGCAGCCCGCCGAGGGTGAAGTTGATCGTCTGCAGCCAGGCGCGCTCGCCGGTGCCGAGCTGGCTGGCGCCGTGGTGCCACAGGCTGTAGCCCGGGCGGGTGGCGCCGTCGGCCCACAGCAGCATCGGCATCAGCACACCGGCGACGACCCCGCTGCCGAGCAGCGCGTTGAGGGTGCGGGTGGTCATGCGGGAAGTCCTCCTGTTTCTCCGCGACGGCGTCGCGGGCCGACCAGACTTCCCGGCTCACCACAGCACCCCAGCTGGGCGCATCCTTGATCAATGCAGGTATTTTAGCTCATACTGAAATAGCTGCAAGAGGAGAGGATGCATGACCAGCCGACGGGATCAGCAGGTGGAGTGGGCGGAACGGATCGCCATGTATCTCGCGCGTGACGGCGTGCCGCCGATCGCCGGCCGAGTGCTGGGCTGGCTGATGATCTGCGATCCGGCCGAGCAGTCAGCGGGGCAGATCAGCGAGGCCATCGGCGCCAGCCGCGCCTCCCTGACCTCCAACCTGCGGCTGCTGACCAGCATGGGATTCCTCGCCTGGCGAACCCGGCCGGGTGAGCGGACCGTCTACTACCGGATGGCCGAGGACGCCTGGTCGATCGTGGTGCAACGGCAGATCGCCTCGATCGCCGCGTTCTTGGACATCACCCGGGACGGACTGGCGCTGGCCGGCCAGGAGGAGGGCCCGGAGGAGCGGTCCGCCCGGGTGCGACAGGCGCACGCCATGTTCGAGTGGATGGCCAAGGTGTTCGACGACGCCCCGCCGCCGCCCTCGCAACCGGACCGTTCAGAGGGATTGCGGAGGGATGACGCATGACACGACGGCCCGCAGCGGCGCAGACGGCGCTCGGCCCCATGGTGATCGCCGCCGTCGAGCAGTACGAGCCGCCCGGCCGGCGGCTGATCGAGGACGGGCTGGTGGCCGGGCTCCTGCCGGTGGCCGCGCGCGCTGCCGTGCGGGCGTGCCGGTGGAAGGCCGTGCGCGCGTGGATGGCCGGCGCGTCCGACCGGCGCGCGCCGGGGGTGTGGGGCGGCGTGCTGTGCCGCAAGCGGTACGCCGATGACAAGGTCGCCGAAGCCTTCGGCGCCGGGATCGAGCAGTTGGTGGTGCTCGGGGCCGGGTTGGACACCCGGGCCTGCCGGCTGACGCCGCCGGGCGGGCGGGCCTATGAGCTGGACCTGCCGGTGAACGTGGCCGGCAAGCGGCAGGGGCTGCGGGCGCTGCCCGGCGGCGTGCCGGAACAAGTGCGGCTCATCGAGGTCGACTTCGAGACCGCCGAGCTGGCCGACGTACTGGCCACGGCGCTGGCCGTACATGGCTTTGAGGCCGACCGGCCGGCGGTGTTCGTGTGGGAGGCGGTCACGCAGTACCTGAGCGAGGAGGCCGTGCACGCCGCCTTGGCGTTTCTGTCCCGGGCGGCCCCGGGAAGCCGTCTGCTGTTCACCTACGTGCTGGCCGACTTCCTGCACAGCGGTGGCCACGGGGCGGCGGCGCTGCATGAGGAGTTCGTGACGAAGCGGCGGGTGTGGCGGTTCGGCCTGGCTCCGGACGAGGTGGGCGCTCTGCTGGGACGCTATGGCTGGATCGAGCGGGAGCAGGTCGGCAGCGCCGAATACCGGCACCGCTACCTGGCGCCGGCCGTGGAGCTGGCCGGGCGGGAGCTGACGGTGTCGGATCTCGAGCGCTTCGTCGAGGCCGTGAAGCCGTAGCCGCCGCCCAGGTCACGCAGCAGCAGGCGCAACTCCAGGGACGGCGCGAGCTGGATCAGCGTTCGTAAGACCGCCCCCGGACCGGTTCAGTCTCGGCCGGCCGCCCCTCGATGAGCGTCGCCGATGCGGGCCTGGCTCTCTCTCGTGCGCTGGGCCGCCTTCTCCGCGCGCAGCAGGCTGGCGGTCACCTTTGGGCACCCCGTCGTCGGCCGGGCGCGGGGCCGCGCGGCCGGACGGGTCATGAGAGGGATGCGAACCATCGCCCCGCCGCGTTCCAGCGTTCGACGGTGGGGAACCCGGATCGCCTGGCAAGGGCGGCGATATCGTCGATCGAGACGGTCGCCCAGGTGAACCAGTCGCCCGTACGCCCGGCCTGGCGCAGCCGTACGGTCTGGACCTTGCTCGGTGACCTCGGTGGTGAGAGCTCGGCGATCACTGTGCCTCCTGGCCTGACCAGCTCGCGCATGCGCCGGAGGAGGGCTGCCGGGTCGCCGCCGATGCCGATGTTGCCGTCGGCCAGGAGCGCCTCGGCCCACCGCCCGGTTCCTGGAAGGGGCTCGAAGACGCACGTGCGCAGCGCCAGACCGCCGGCGCGGCGGGTCAGCTCCACGGCCAACGGCGCGATGTCGATGCCCATGGCGGGAATCCCCATCCGGGTGAGCGCAACGGTCAGTCTTCCGGGTCCCGAACCGACATCGAGCGTGGGGCCGCCGCATCGGGCCAGAATGTGCTCGTCGCCCTCGTTGTACCGGAGCCAGCGCTCGGCGGAGAGCGGTCGTATCAGGCCGTCGGAATATTCGATTTCTACGTCTCCGCCTTTGAGACAGTCTTCATAGAAAGCGCCGATCACGCGGCTTTTCCCCAGTGGAGGACGACGTTCGCACGGCTACCGATGATCACGCTGCAGACACTACCCCGACGGGTCGGAGCCGATCCTTACGAGGCTGTTACGGGCACGAGGCCACGACCGTCGGGCAAAAGTGCGTCCAACATGCCCTCGATGGAAAGCCAAAATATGACAGATTAGGACACGTCGCATGTCCTGCCAGGGCACGGGGCCCAGCGGCCCAAACCGCGAGGCCGACCATGAAACTGTGTTTCCGCGGACCCGAGCCGGTCATTTCTCGGAACGACGTCATCCTTTCGTAAGAAGAACGGCGCTGTCGCCGCGTTAGCGTCGGCCCATGGAGATCGACGTGGTTCTGCCCTGTCTGAATGAGGAGGCGGCCCTGCCCTGGGTGCTCGGGCGGATGCCGTCCGGCTTCCGCCCGATCGTGGTCGACAACGGTTCGACCGACGGATCCGCGAGAGTCGCGACGGAGTTCGGCGCGATGGTGGTGGCCGAGCCCCGGCCCGGATTCGGCGCCGCGTGCCACGCGGGGCTGACGGCCGCGACGGCGGACGTGGTGTGCTTCATGGACGCCGATGCGTCCCTCGATCCTGGGCAGTTGCCGCGCGTCGCCGGCCCGGTCCGGGCGGGTGAGGCCGATCTTGTCCTCGGTCGCCGCGTCCTTGGACCGGGCGCCTCCTGGCCGGTGCACGCCCGGCTCGGCAACGCCGTGCTGGCTCGCGAGCTGCGCCGCCGTACCGGCGCAGACCTGCACGACCTGGGGCCGATGCGGGCGTGCGGACGCGCCGCCCTGTCGGCCCTGGAACTGGTGGACCGGCGGTTCGGCTACCCCCTGGAGATGGTGCTGCGCGCCGGTGCGGCCGGCTGGCGGATCGCCGAGGTCGAGGTGGACTATCTGGCCCGTACGGGGAGGTCGAAGGTGACCGGTACGGTGCGCGGCACGCTACGGACGATCGGTGACATGCGCCGGGTCATGGCAGACAGGGCGGTATGACGTGAGTTCGCACCATGCCGACGGCGCGCAACTCCTGGTGATCGCCAAGGAGCCCGTACCCGGGAGAGTGAAGACCCGCCTGACCCCGCCCTGCACGCCGCGCGAGGCCGCGGCACTGGCCGGCGCCGCCCTGGAGGATACGCTGCGGACGGTCGCCCGGGTTCCGGTGGCCCGCCGCGTGATCGCTCTCGACGGGTCTCCCGGGGCGTGGCTGCCCACTGGGTTCACGGTCGTCCCGCAGCGCGGCGACGGCCTGGACGAACGGCTCGCCGCCGCGTTCGACGACGCCCACCGGCTCTCGCCCACCCCGATCGTGCTCATCGGCATGGATACCCCGCAGGTGACCGCCGGCCTGCTGGCCGACGCCGTGTCGTTGCTCGGCGCCCACGACGCGGTGTTCGGCCCCGCGACGGACGGCGGGTTCTGGCTGCTCGGGCTGCGCGCCCCCGACCCCGATCTGCTGCTCGGTGTGCCGATGTCCGAGCCGATCACGGGAGAGATCCAGTTGAACAGACTGACCGAGGCAGGGATGAGCGTCGCCTGCCTGCCCTGCCTGACCGACGTGGACACCATGGCGGACGCGATCGAGGTGGCGGCGCTGGCTCCCCACTCCCGCTTCGCCGCCGCGCTCGCCGGGACGGCGGTGTCGTGATGACCCCTTCTCGCGAGGCGAAGGTGCTGGTCACCGGCGCGGCCGGGTTCATCGGAAGCCATGTGGCGGAGGCGCTGGAAGCGGCCGGGCACGAGGTGATCCGTCTCGACCTCAGGACCGGCGACGACGTGCGCGACGGCGCCGCGCTCGACCGGTCGATGACAGGGGCCGACGTCGTCGTGCACCAGGCGGCCAAGGTCGGGCTCGGCGTGAACGTGGCCGACCTGCCGGACTACGCCTCGGTCAACGTGTACGGCACGGCCGTGCTGCTCGCCGCGATGGCCCGGCACGAGATCGGGCGGCTGGTACTGGCCTCCTCGATGGTGGTCTACGGCGAGGGCGCCTACGACTGCCCGGGTCATGGCAGGGTACGGCCCGCGCCGCGTTCCGCCGCCGCTCTGGCACGCGGGCACTTCGAACCTCGTTGCCCCCGGTGCGACTCGGAGGTGGTCCACGCCACCATCGATGAGAACGCGCCGACGGATCCCCGCAACGCGTACGCCACCAGCAAACTGGCGCAGGAGCATCTGGCCGCCAACTGGGCGCGCGAGACCGGCGGCACGGCCGTCGCGTTGCGATACCACAACGTGTACGGGCCGCGGATGCCACGGGACACGCCGTACTCCGGGGTGGCGGCGATCTTCAGATCCGCGTTGGAGGCCGGTCGAGCACCCAGGGTGTTCGAGGACGGCGGGCAACTGCGGGATTTCGTCCACGTCCGCGATGTCGCCCGCGCGAACGTCGCCGCGCTCTCCGGCGGCCGGCCCGGCCTGCTGGACGCGTTCAACATCGCCAGCGGGGAGCCGCGCAGTATCGGCGACCTGGCGGCGGCACTGGCCGGTCAGCGTGGCGGGCCGGAGCCGGTGACGACGGGGGAGTACCGCTTGGGTGACGTCCGGCACATCGTGGCAGCTCCGCACAAGGCGGGCGCGGAGCTCGGCTTCCACGCCCGGATCGGGTTCGACGAGGGAATGAAGGAGTTCGCCACCGCACCCCTGGCCTGCCCGGCGTGATCCGCCGCACGGCGGGAACGGCCGTCCTGCTGGTCGCCCTGGCCGGGACGCTCGCGTGGGCGATCGGCCAGGACGCCGTTCCGGCGGACCGCCGCGGCCTGTTCTGGCCGTACGCGCTGGCGTGGGCGTTCTTCTACGCGGCCATATGGGCTGTGCGCGGGCTGCCGACACGCCAGGCGACGTGCCTGCTGATCGCCGGTGGGATCGCCGTGACCGCCACCGGCCTCCTCTCGCCGCCCGCCACCAGCACCGACTCCTACCGTTACGCCTGGGACGGACGGGTGCAGGCCGCGGGCGTCTCGCCCTACGATCACACACCGGCCGAGGCGGCGCTGGCGCGGCTGCGCGACCGCTGGCTCTTCCCCAGCGGCGATGGCTGCGAGGGGCCCGATCGTTACCCGATCCCCTCCGGAGACACGGTCGCGTCGTGCACGCGGATCAACCGTCCCGGCGTGCACACGATCTATCCGCCGCTGGCGGAGGCGTACTTCCTGCTGGTGCACGGGCTCTCTCCCGAAGGGGCACGGCACAAGCCGTTGCAGGTCGGCGGTGCGCTCCTGGCGCTCGCGACCTCAGCCGTGTTGCTGATCGCGCTCGGCCGGCGGGCCGGCACCCGGGGTAACGCTCCGGCGTACACCGCCTGCTACGCGTGGTGTCCCGCCGTCCCGCTCGAACTGGTGAACAACGCCCACGTCGACGGGCTCGGCGTCCTGCTCACCGTCATCGCGCTGACCACGGTGAACAGGCACAGGGTCCTCGGCGGCACGCTGCTCGGCGCGGCGGCCGCGGCCAAGCTGCTGCCCGCCGTCACCGCCCCCGGAGCGCTCTCCGGGGTCCTCGCGGCAGACGGAAGGACGCCGGCGCGCCGGATGCTCGACACTCTGGCCGTCCTCGGCCCCGCCGCCCTCGTCGTGGCGCTCGCCTATCTGCCGTACGCGCTCGCCTCGCGCGGCTCGGTACTCGGATACTTCTTCGGGTACCTGACCGAGGAGGGTTACGACGATGCCGGCAGCAGGGACCGGTATGCGTTGCTGCGACTGGTCCTTCCCGACTCGTGGGCGTTGCCCGCGGCCCTGGTCATCGTCGGGATCGCGATCTTCCACGTCCTCCGCCACGGTGACGCGGACCGGCCGTGGCAGGGCGCGCTGGTGGTGACCGGGGTGGGGTTCCTCGTGTTCACACCCGGCTATTCCTGGTACGCGGTGCTGGTCGTCGCGCTGGTCGCCCTCGACGGCCGGTGGGAGTGGCTCGGCGTCCCGCTGGCGAGCGGCGCGGCGTACCTGGGCACCGGCTCGGGGACCGTCGCCTACGCCCTTGCCGCGCTGGCGGTGGCCGCAGGGGTGGTCGTACGCGTGGTCCGTCCCTCACCGGCAGCACGGCGGACGGCCTGATATTGCCGAATGGGTGCGAGGGCGTGGCATTGGAAAGACCGCTTCCGGTAAGGAGACCGGACAGTCGACGTGGGATTTCGGGGGGATCGGTGCCGGATGTGTGGCGCGGCGCGAAAGCCGGCAAGAAGGGCCGCCTGGCCGCGCGCCTCAAGGGGTGGAGCGGGCCGCCCGGGCCGTTCCGGCCGGAGTTCTGGCGCAGTCCGCTCCGCGGCCCCTGGCTGACCTCGGTGCTCGGACTGGTCCTGCTGGCCGGGATCACCCTCGTCGCGATCACCGGGCTGGTGTCGTACGCCGCGTACGAGCCCCGGCTGCCGGGCAACGACACGACCCCCGGCAGGGGACTGCTGGGCTTCTATCTGTTCGACTGGCCCACGGACCCCGTCTGGTTGTACCGGGTCACCCAGGGCGTGCACGTCGTCGGCGGGTTGACCCTGGTGCCGATCCTGCTGGCCAAGCTGTGGTCGGTGATCCCCAAGCTGTTCTCCTGGCCGCCCGCCCGCTCCGTCGCGGAGGCCGTCGAACGGGCCAGCCTGCTGCTCCTGGTCGGCGGCGCGGTCTTCCAGTTCGTGACCGGAATCCTCAACATCCAGCTCTTCTACGTCTTCCCGTTCTCCTTCTACCCGGCCCACTTCTACGGCGCATGGATCTTCCTGGCCGCCTTCGTCGTCCACGTCGTCATCAAGCTGCCCCGCGTCATCCACACCCTGCGGACGTACGGCCTGCGCGACCACCTGCGCAGCTCTGTGGCGGACACCCGCCCGGAGCCGCCGGACCCCGATGGCCTGGTCGCCGTCGACCCGGCGCCCCCCACGATGTCCAGACGCGGCCTGCTGGCCTTCGCCGGCGGCGGTTCGCTGATCATGTTCGGCCTGTCCGTCGGCCAGTGCATCGACGGGCCGCTGCGCCGTACCGCGCTGCTCGCTCCTCATGGGCGCCTCTACGGTCCTGGCCCCAACGATTTCCAGGTCAACAAGACGGCGGCGAGCCTCGGCGTGACAGCAGCTCAGACCGGCGCGTCCTGGCGGCTGGCACTCGTCGGACCACAGCGGGTGCACCTCTTCCGTGAAGACCTGCTGGCGATGCCGCTGTACACCTACGCCTTGCCGATCGCCTGTGTGGAAGGCTGGTCGACCGTCCAGACCTGGACCGGTGTACGGCTGGCCGACCTCGCCCGCCTCGCTGGGATCCGGGCCGGCTCGACAGGTGTCACCACCAGTTCTCTGCAACGCGGGGGCTATTTCGGTCGGGCCTCGCTCAGCGGCGCGCAGGTCGCCGACCCGCGCTCGCTGCTGGCGCTGCGGGTCAACGGCGCCGACCTGTCTCTCGACCACGGCTATCCGGCGCGGGTCATCGTCCCCAACGCCCCCGGCGTGCACAACACGAAGTGGGTGCGCGAGCTCGACTTCATCCAGGAGCGATCGTGAACGGCCACAGCCGGTGGGCCAGGACCTACGGCGCTCCGCCGTGGCACCTGCTCGTCCTCGCCCTCTGTTTCCTGGTCGCCGGCTACGCCGCCACCCGGGTGGTCGAGGTGGGGATCTGGCGGGGCTTTCTGGTGTGGCTCGTGGGGGCCGTCGTCCTCCACGATCTGGTGCTGTTCCCTCTCTACTCCGCCGCTGACCTCGCCGCACGGTCTGCCGCTGCCCGTACCCGTCGCCGTCGTACGACTGCTCGGCGCAGGCCACGGCCGGCGGGGCGGCGGCCGGCTCCGGTCAACTACCTGCGCGTGCCGGCCGCGTTCTCCCTCCTGCTGCTGGTGGTGTGGTCCCCACTCATCCTGCGCGGCGCCGAGCCCAACTACAGGGCGGCGGTCGGTTTGAGTACCCTCCCTTACCTCCACCGATGGATCCTGGTCACCCTGGTGTTCTTCGCCGTCTCGGCACTGCTCCACGTGCTGCGACGCCTGGACGTGGGGCGGGCCGGACATTGAGTGCCCGGCCGATCGGCGACTACGCGATGCTGTCGGACTGCCGGTCCGCCGCGCTGGTCACGTCCGACGGTTCTGTCGACTGGCTGTGCCTGCCGCGTTTCGACAGTCCGGCGCTCTTCGCCCGGCTGCTGGACGAAGAGGCCGGATTCTGGACGATCCGGCCGACATGTCCGGCCGAGGTGACCCGTCGGTACGTCGAGGACACCCTTGTGCTGGAGACCACGTTCCGGACGCGCGACGGCACCTTGGTGCTCTTGGACGCGCTCGCGCTGGGTCGTGGCGAACGCGCCCACGCGCTGGGCACGTCTTCCCCTGGCCTGCTCCTCCGTCGGCTCGCCTGCACCGAAGGGCGAGTGCCGGTGGAGATCGTGTACGCGCCCCGGCCCGAGTTCGGGCTCGTCCGCCCGCTGATGCAACCGGTCCGCGGCGGCCTGATCGCCCGTGGGGGCTCCGACGTGCTCACCCTGTCCAGTCCGGTGGAGTTCCGTACCAGCGGCTCGGTCGCGGACGCCGCTCTCACCCTGCGCGCGGGACAGAACGTGGGCCTGGCCCTGCAGACCGACCGGGCCTGGGCGCCCGACCCGCCGCGCCGTACCTCCCGGGCCGTCGCGCGCCGGATCCGCGACACCGTCGCGGGATGGCGCTCCTGGTCACGCGGGCACGGCGACTACGAGGGCCCCTGGCGCCGGCAGGTCAACCACAGCGGCCGGGTTCTGCGCGCGATGACCTACGCCCCGACGGGGGCCATCGTGGCCGCGGCCACGACCTCCCTGCCGGAGAGCATCGGCGGGGAGCGCAACTGGGACTACCGCTACACCTGGGTCCGCGATGCCAGCTTCACCCTGCACGCCCTGAACACGGCCACCTGCGAGGAGGAAGAAACCGCCTTCTTCACCTTCCTGTCCCGCGCCTGCGCGACCCAGGTCGACGCGGACCCGGACCTGCAGATCATGTACGGCATCGGCGGCGAGCGCGACCTGAGCGAACGGCAGCTGTCGCATCTGCGGGGATGGCGTGACAGCGCCCCCGTACGGGTCGGCAACGACGCCTGGCGCCAGCGCCAACTCGATGTGTACGGCGAACTGCTCGATGCCGCCCACCAGACCTACCGGGACATCGGCCCGTTCGACCCCCTCACGCGCTCGCTGCTGATCGGAGTGGCCGAGACCGCCGCGCGCCGCTGGCAGGAGCCGGATCAGAGTCTGTGGGAGGTCCGTGGCCCCAGCCGGCACTTCACGCACTCCAAGCTGATGTGCTGGGTGGGACTCAACAGAGCGATCACCTTGGCCCCCGTGCTGGGGGCCGCCTCCCGGGTCGCCGACTGGACGCGCGTCCGGGACGAGATCCACGCCGCGATCCTGACCCACGGATGGAACGAGCAGGCGGGTGCCTTCACCCAGACGTTCGGTGGCACCCATGTTGACGCCGCCACCCTGATGATGCCTCTGGTCGGATTCCTGCCGCCGGACGACCCGAGAATCCGCTCCACCGTGCAGGCTGTCGCCACCCGGCTGACCGACGCGAGAGGGCTGGTGTACCGCTACCGTTCCGCCGACGGGCTGGCGGGCCAGGAGGGCCCGTTCCTGCTGTGCACCTTCTGGCTCGCCCACAAGGCGATCGGCAACTACCCTCAGGCCCTCAGCCACATCGGCCTGATCAACGCAGCCCGCGCCATCGGGGACGCCCGGCGCTCCTCGGACCGAGCGCCTTGCGGGGGCTCTTGAAGCAATACCCGGCGGCCTGCTTGTCCCAGGGCGGCCATCGCTTGCCTTGGGCGGACCGCCGGGGCCGCTTGTCGGAGGAGCGGGGTGTCTGGCAGGAGGCGTGCTGTAAGTGGGTGTTTGATCCTGGGGTTCTGCCGGCAGGGTCTCGTAGTCGCGCGCCAGGCGGCGGTGGTGCATGAGCCAGCCGAGTGTCCGCTCGGCGACCCAGCGGCGGGGCAGGACGGCGAATCCTCTGGTTGCGGGGCGGCGGTGGACGACTTCGACGTCGATGCCGAGGGCTGCGGCGCCTTCGATCACCGTGCGCGTGACCTTGACCGACGGCACCGAGGAGGAAGGTGATCTGCTGATCGGCGCGGACGGCCTGCACTCGGCCACCCGCGCCCTGCTGTTCGGCCCGGAAGAGGACTTCCTGCTCGATCTGGAGCACAAGGTCGCCGTCTACATGCTCGACAAGCGCCCTGCCTCCATCGCCACCGGCGCCACCGGCACCCTGTCCTCCGGCGGCCGCATCGCCGCGGTCATCAGCATCCCCGACAGCCGCATCGTCGCCTTCTTCGGCTACCGCGCCGACCACGCCCGCCCAGGCGAGGACGTGACCACCGAACTGCGGCCTGAGCTGCCGGGATGGGCATCGGCGCCGATGCCTTGGCCTGCATGCTCGTGGTGTCGAGGGCTGCGGCAGGAGGAGTGCTGCGGCATCGCCGCAGTGCTCCTGGCCGGCGCCGCCATGCCGTCCCAGCCGCAGCGCCGTCTGACCTCGGACGCGCTCGCCGACGCCATACGCCTGGCCGCCACCCACACCAGGATGGCGGCCGCAGCCGACGGCCCGCGCGCCGGATCCGCCGCACGAGGCCTCCCGGAGGACATCCTCAGCCTGGCCGGAGAGTCACGGAGCCGGTAGGCGAGATCGATCGGTCGCCGCCCCGCCACCGTCGCGGCGCTTCAGGGAGGAGCATGTTCACGACGGAATCCACGCGGGTGCCCAGCGGCCGGTCAGTGCCTGTTCGACCTGATTGGACAGCATGTCGAAACGCGCCATCTCCCTCGATCCGAATCGTTGCTCGGCGGCTTGGGCGCGCAGGACCTCCAGCTGATGGGTGATTGCCGGGCGCTGGTCGGCGGAAACGTGCCAGGCGAGGTCACGCAGCAGGGAGAACATCTGGGCCAGGACGGTGGAGTCGTGAGCGCCGTAGTGGAGGGGTTGCACCAGCGTCATCGTGAGCAAGTCGGCGATGTTCGGCTGATACAGCATGACCCGTACGTCGCCCCGCTCGTCACGCAGCGGCCGTGGTCCGAGCTGACGGCCTGCCAGCTCGCACAGGACGATCGACACATGGCCCAGGGCGTGGACGGCCGTGGTGGGATCGTTGATCCCCGGCGACAGCGCCTTGACGGCCACGTCGATGAGCTGCCGCAGCCCGTACGTCACGTCTTGAGCCGCGGTGCGTTCGGGCCCCGTGCTTATCGCCCTGGAGACTTGCCGGGTGAGCCGGAGTTCGACATCGGTGTCGAACGATCCCGCGGCACGCGGCCAGCCGGCTCCCAGCGGGGTTCCTGCGACCAGCAGACTGCCCGGACAGCAGTCGATGAGCAGGACGGCGTCGGCCTCCACCGCCGCGGACAGCAGTGAGCTCTCATCCATCCTCAGCACGAAACCGGAGGCCCCAGCGCGCAGGGGCAACGTGTCAGGAGGCGGCGACACGGGTGTCACATCCAGCGACGTGGAACTCCGCGGCGGAAGGCCCCGGCGGATGGTCTCGTTCGCCTCGGCGTGCACCTTGAGCAACGTCGTTTCCGCCCGCAACTCCCGGGCCAGGTGCGCGAGAAACAGCACGAGGGCGAGAACGCTGACCAGAGCCAGGACGAATCCCGTGGTCACCGCTATCTGGGGCACGAAGATGTCTCTTGACTCGCCGGGGGATCGGATCGTGCGCAACACGGTGAGGGCATAGGTGAAGGTGGCCAGGAACAGCGCCAGGGTGGACTGGACGACCCGGTCCCGGGTGAACGTGCGTAGGAGGCGCGGCGAAAACTGACTGCTCGCGAGTTGCAGGGCCACCACCGTCATGGAGAAGGTCAGCGACGTCACCGTGATGAGAGAGCCGGCGATGGCGCCCAGCACTGCCCGGGCCGCGCTGGCACCCCCGCCGAACAGGTAGGGCGCCGCCCACGAGGGGACGTCGGGTCCCAGCCTTGCATCCAGTCGGGGTAGTCCCACTCCAAGACCCAGAGCAAGACCCACGCCGAGGGAGGGCAGCAGCCAGAGCTGGGTGCGCAGCATGTCTCCCAGGACAGCCAGCCTGCCCCGAAGATCGGATGGCCCCATCGTCTATCCCGTTCCTTGGACGATCGTCCGCAGACTCCGCTTTGATCACCTGGCCGGTGTTCGCCACGCCACACATGACCGTTTTGGCGGTTGAACGGTAGCGATGTCGCGGTCGGCGAGATGGAGGAGTTCACTCCCTGACCCGAGAAGCACCCCGATCCCCGTTTCCTGTCTGACGCCGCGGCATGCCTTGAATACCCTGCGTGCGCCGTTCCTACCGTTCGCTTCCAGTGGGGCTGACCGCGTCGGGCGGGTGCCGGAACACGACGACCGGACACGGTGCGTGGTGCACGCAGTGCAGGGCCACCGATCCCAGCAGCGTGCCGATGACCGGCCCGTGCCCCCGGTTGCCCACGACGAGCAGAGAGGCGTCACGCGCGGCGTCGATCAGCACCGTGGCGGGATGGCCTTCGAACACCTGGAGGGTGACCGGTACGGACATGGAATCGCCCAGGACCTCGTCCGCCACCTGCTCCAGGAGTTTGCGCGCCGCACCGGCGAAGTCCGCATCGGAGAAGTCCACGGAGTAGCCATAGCTGGTTGGAAGGCGCCAGGCGTGGATGACGTGGAGTTCGGCTCTGGTCAGTTCGGCCTGGCGTGCCGCCCAGCGCAGAGCATCCTTGCTGGTGTCCGAGCCGTCCACTCCCACCAGGACGAAGGGTGCAGGAAGGTTCGCCATGGAGAGACCTCCTCACTGCTCTCACTCCATCATCGCTCGCTCTGTCCTGGGGACGCTGACCGGGAGGTCGGGGCGCTGATGGAGGTCGGGCGCCTGTCCACCAAAGGGGGACGGGGGGTGAATGGCCGAGAGGTGAGTGGTATCTTGGCCACATGGCCAAGTTGGTCGACCGACCAAGTTCCGCCCGCGGGGACCGCCGCCGGGAGCAGCTTGTCGACGCTGGTGTCGCGCTCCTGTGCGAAGGAGGCTGGCCGGCCGTCACCACGCGCGCCGTGGCCGAGCGGGCCATGACCAAACCGGGCCTGATTCATTACCACTTCGGGGGCCTGCCGGGATTGCGGACGGCGATCGCCCGCAGGGCCGGTGAACTGATCATCGGCCCGCTCCTGGACGAGTTGCTCGCCGCCGAGGACGACCGGCAGGCGCTCACGGTCGTCCAACGGCTCACCTCCGAGACCGCCGGTGACGAACGGATGATCCGGATGGGCGTCGAGCTCATCGCGGGGGCGATGCGCGACCCCGCGCTCGGCGAGGTGCTGCGGGACGAGCTGCGGCGGGCGCGTGAGCGGCTCGGGCGGCGGCTGGGTGAGCTGCATCCGGACTGGTCGACGGGGCGTCGCTCCGGCGCGGCCACCCTGGTCGCCGCGTTGATCGAC
Organism: Nonomuraea sp. NPDC049486; assembly: GCF_040676925.1. Lineage (NCBI taxonomy): Bacteria > Bacillati > Actinomycetota > Actinomycetes > Streptosporangiales > Streptosporangiaceae > Nonomuraea > Nonomuraea sp. NPDC049486. The sequence goes on along the minus strand of NZ_JBFAPV010000017.1, from coordinate 164,471 downwards.
GGACTGATGCTCCACCGCATGCTCGACCCCGGCCTGGACACCGGCGAGGCGATGGCGGCCGTCGAGGACCTGCTGAGCCCTCAATCGGAAACAGTCAGGAAGGAACAGCATGGACATCGTGGAGAGGCCTGATCCGCCGTCGGGGCTGCGGCGCACGTTGTGGCGGCTGCCCATTCACCTGTACCGGCTGGGGCTGGGCCGGCTGCTGGGGAGCAGGGTGATGCTGCTCATCCATGTCGGCCGCGTCTCGGGAAAGCCCCGCCAGGCCGTCATCGAGGTCGTGGAGCGCGACGGGCGCGGCTACGTGGCGGCCTCAGGCTTCGGCCCGCGCGCCGACTGGTACAGGAACATCACGAAGACACCGGAGGTCGTCCTCCAGGTGGGCGGCAGAACCTTCCCCGCCGTCGCCCGGCTGCTGCCTGCTGAGGAGGGTGGTGAGATCATGGCTCGGTACGCGCCACGCCATCAGGCCGCCGCCCGCCGGCTCTGCGCCATCATGGGCTTCGCAGTGGACGGCAGCGTGGAGGATTACCTCGAGGTCGGGCGGCAGATTCCCTTCGTACGCTTCGTGCCGCAGGCCATGCCCGCTGCGGCTGCGGCGGGAGCGCGAGCCGGCCAACGTCAGGCTGGTCACTGAGGCCGCCCAGCGCGTGCTGCTGCGGCCGGTGCCCCGCAGGGCGGCCGACCTCCGCAGCGGCCGAAGCCTGGATCGGGGGAGACCTGTACGAGGTCGTCACCGCCCCGCACGGGGTGCGCCTGCTCGTCGGAGACGTCCAGGGCAAGGCCTGGAGGCGGTGGCCTGGGTTCTGGGCGCCTTCCGCTAAGCCGCTCACGACGAGCCCGACCTGGCCGAGGTGGGAGACCGGCTGGAGGCGAGCCTGGCCCGGCATCTCGGCGGCCCAAGCTGTACCGCGTTCCCTTCGGGGACGGGGAGCGCATCCTGTCTTCACCGACGGCGTCGTCGAGGCCCGGGACCGCGTCGGAGCCTTCTACCCTCTCCTCGAACATGCTCCGCTGCTCCTGGCCGAGGATCCTCAGGGTGCCCGGCGGCCTCGCCTCAGGGCAAAGGTGATGTGTCACCGTCGGTTCGCGGAGCCGGGCCTCGCGCTCCTTTCGCGCGAGCGATGCGGGCGACAGCGGTGGTCACGCCGTCCTCGGCCCCGACCTGTGCGGCGAGCGCGCGGGCGGCCGAGGCCAGCACGGCCGAGGCCTCGACGGCGGCGGCAAGCTTGCCGGGCGTGAGGCGGCCGGTGACGGGAGCCGGCGCGACGCCGATGCGGTGCAGCCGATCGGCCCAGAACGGCTGGTCCCCGAGGAAGGGCCGGATCACCTGAGGGACGCCCGCGCGCAGCGCGGCGGCCACCGTGCCGATCCCGCCATGGTGCACCGCGGCGGCCACACGGGGCAGCAGCCAATCGTGCGGAGCTTCGTCGATCATCAGAACGCCGTCCGGCTCCGAGCCCTGTCGCAGGGCGCCCCAACCGGTGGCCAGGATCGCGCGGCGCCCGGTCAGCCGGACGGCCTCCAGCACCGTCGCGGTCAGCCTCTCCGCGTCGCCGCTGTATGAGCTGCCGAAGCCGACGTACACGGGCGGGTCGCCGTCTTCCAGGAACCGGGCCAGCCGTTCGGGCGGCGTCCAGCCGCCGGGAGTGGGCAGCGTCCAGAACCCGGTGGGCTGGGCGTCGGCGGGCCAGTCGGCGGGGGCAGGGAGCAGATAAGGGCTCCAGGCGTGCAGCACGCCGCCGGCCCTGACCAGGTCGGCCACCGGCCGGCACCGGCCGCGCAGACCGAGCGGCCCGGCCCGCCATTCCCGTACCGTGCCCCGATAGGGCGCCTCGACGGCGGAGGAGATGCGCCAGCTCGCCCGGTTGAGTGCGCGCGGCACGCGTACGGGAAGGATGGGGGAGGGGAAGGCGGCGGTGGGAAGGTAGAGCGGGAGCAGCAGTCCGGCGAGGGCGGGGACGCCGAGCTTCTCCGCGACGTACGGTCCGCCAAGGGATTTGGGGTGGTAGACGACCACGTCGGCCGGGCCTGCGGTGAGCGCGGCCTGGTCGTCGAGCAGGCGGCGGAGCATCGGCTTGACCGCGCCGGCGGCGGTGATCGCGGCGCGCACGCCCTGTCCTCGCACGGTGTCCTGCAGCGCGAGCATCTCGTCGGTCAACGGTGCGAACTCCACCTCGTGGGCGGCGGCGAGCGGCCCGAACCGCCGGGGCGCGGCCAGGAGCGGCCGGTGACCGGCGGCCATCAGCCCGCGGGCCAGGGCGAGGTACGGCTGGACGTCCCCGCGGCTGCCCATGGTGATCAGTAAGGGTCTCATCGCTGGTCCTTCAGCTCGTCCCACTCCTCCAGCAGGCGGGGGAAGCGGTCCATCATGAACGCGTACATGTCGCGCATGAGTTCCAGCCGCCGCCTGCGCGCCGGATCGTCGCCCACCGCCCGCAGTCCCTGCTCGGCCAGGGCGCGGAAGCTCTCGAACTCGGCCATCTTCGCGCGGAAAGCTCGGGCGAAGACGTCCTCGGCCAGCCGATAGCGATCGCGCCGCTCGCCGCGTACCCGGAACCGCTCGACCAGCCCTGCCTGCTCCAGTTGCCGCAGCGCGACGCTCATGCTGCTCTTGGCCACGGCCAGCGCCTCGGCCAGCTCCGGCGCGTCGGCGCCGGAGGTGCCGGCGGTCAGCAGCCAGCCCATCGCCCGGCCTGACGTGCGGCTCAGCCCGAGCCGCTCGTAGAAGAGCCCGGCATCCTCCACGAACTCATCGACACTCACGAGCCAAGCATATCGGTTTGTTCGGATGTTTCCGAACGGAATGTCGTCACGGGCGTCACAGTCGCTGCACAGGATCTGCTCGGCTCTGTCGCCGGGACATCGGGTGACGACTCCTGGAATGTCGTCCCCGGTCACATGAGATAGCGCAGCCACAGGTACGGGGCGACGAGAACGACGGTTGATCGGGGTGTTGTCGCGGGGGGGGGGGGGCGATGCCGAGCACCACCACGTTCGCCGCGGCGCCGCCCAGGACAGCATGCTCATGCAGCGAGCACCCGCTCCAGCATGACCTGCAGTGCCACCGCACACCTATTCAGCCCGAGCAGGGCCGAACCCGTATGCATGCTCCATGCACCCATATGGCTGTGATCTTTGTTCTTTGGCGAGACCATGGTCCATCACCACGGGTGCTTCTTTCGGCTTCCCGGCCCGTTCGCTCTGCCCCGTGACTGACCGTCACCTCAGGCCACTCGCCCGGGAACCGGGTGATGCCGCTGCCTGAACAATCTGCGGGGCAATCGCGGCCAGACCGGATCGGTGGGGGACTCATCGACGTGCCGGCCCCCGCCACCGCTTACGACCTGAGCGCGGTGTCCTCGTTCCTGCTCGGCGCGATGCCCGGCTCTCTGTATGCCGGCCACCGCGGTGGCCCGCTCCGGATCGATGGTGTCACCGCCTCGGATGGGTATGCACAACAGAATCCTGGAAGGCCACGGCCACCGCATCAGTCCGGCCGGGTCGCGCGCTGCTCGGGAGGGCTCGCCGCCCACGCGATGGCGTCATCGAGTTCGTCGTATCGGAAGGGCCGCACTTCGGCTTGGACGAAGTGGTTCGCAAGGTGAGGCGCCAAGCCGGCGAGCTCGCTGTCGGATGCCAGGGCAACCTTTCTGATCTTCCGATGATGGTCGCGAACAAAGCGCACATGTCGAAGCAGGCTCGCGATGTTCTCCCAACCGGGGAACTTGCGAGCGTGGACGACGACGCCCGCCAATCCAGCGTGTGTTTCGAGCCAGCCGTCGGCTGTCAACGCCAGCGCATCGAAGTCCTGGGTTCGCAAGGGCTCCTTGACCTCGACCACGATGACCCCGGACTCGGGTACGAGACGGTGGGAGACACCGGGACCTTCAGGCAGCGAACTCAGCCAGCGCAGTGCCTCGTCGCGCTCCTGGTTACCGAAGACACGCACCGGACACGGCATCAGAAAGCCCATGAGCCGACTCGACTCGCGGATCCAGCCGATGTCGCTCACCATCGCGCAGCCCTCGAACAGCCGGATGGACCCAAGGCCGATCTTGAGGTCTTCCCAGCCGGCCCCCGGCGTGAAGGCCTGGAAATCCGGACCGAACTCGTAAAGGAACCGGATATGGCGGCCTTCTCTCCGGGCTTCATCAACCAGCGGCTCGATCACTATCTCGTAGTCGTCCTTCGACACATGCCCGACAGCCCTGATGGCATCGACTCCAGGAGGCACGTCCGTGAGCTTCTCAAGCATCCCATGTCCCTCTTCTGTCCTGAGCGAGGTGCGGCCGACAGAAGACGGGCACTCGCCGTAGGCCGTGACCTGCCCTGGGTGCCCCGAGTAAGCAGGATCTGAGTCGCGACTTTGTTGATCGTCTGTCAGAGGTTCGCCAAGAGGACATTCAAGGTCGCATGGCATCATCGATTTCCTATGTCGCCCTCGGAACGGGGGCAGGGGACGACGGCCCTGCTGTGTGCTGGGTCCCGCCCGCCGCACAGGGATGAAAACGGCTCAGTGATCGACAAGCACGCGAAGGCGCAGATCACGTGCGGGATCCCCGCCCTCGGGCGGGACCTGTCACGCGTGCGGCGACGACCAGGCGAGCATGCCCGCCTGGTCGTCGCCCACCTGGGACCATCCCCGTTCGCGCGGGGCCGACAAAACCATGACCTGGGAGCCCTATCTCCACGGTTGAGGATCGGCTTACGTACACCACTTCGCCCGACATGACCGTGACCCCTGCCCATACCCTGATCGCCTCTTCGCTAAGGAGCCGCAGCATGGATGACCCGACGCCCTTCTTCGAAGGCCCCTTCGACAGCGACGAGGCCGCCGACGCCATCGCGGAATTGGAAGAAGGCGATGACATCGCGGCGGCGATGATCGAGGTGCTCGACGAGTTCGTCCGCGACAGCGAGGACTATGCCGAGGAGGGCCAAGTGGAGGCCGCCCTGGCGATCGCCTGTCTGATCGCGGCCCGCATCTCGGGAATCGCTCCCGATGAGGCCGCTCATCACTGGCTGGACCGCAACCCCTTCACCGTCTCCGACGACCTGCGTCGCCTGGCCGCCGTGGCGTTCAATGTGGCCACCCGTGCCGACGACAACTATCTCCGCGAGGTCTGGGCCGCGGACTGGCCGGTGTTCCTGGAGCATCTGGAGCCCTACCGCAAGGCCCTGTTCGGTGAACCTCAGGAGCCGGTGGCCCCGTTCGTTGTGGACTTCTCCCGCCCCGGCAAGCACTGGCTCCAGGTGTTCTGGAGCACCACCGACCAGAGTCTGCCGCACGACAGCGCCTACGCCGATGTCGCCGGACACCTTGTCCAAGCTGTCAACCAGGCCCCGGACTGGCTCGCCTGGTGGCGTCAGGCCGGCCTGCAGGAACTGCTCGTCTTCGGGGAACTCGTGCCGGGCGCCTACAGCGAGCGGATCTCTCGTGGCCGCACCACAGCCGAGGTCTGGATCGGCTTCGGTCACTCCCCTGAAGTCTCCAGGGACTCCGCCATTCAGCAGGTCGCCGATGATGTTCGTACGGCTCTGAGCGCGGCAGGCCGTTACCTCGGCCTCGCTCCTGTTCCCTCGCTTCCCGCCCTTGACTGAGACATCCCGAAACCACCGGCTGGCAAGCGGAGCGATCGATCACGTCCGTCGCCAGAGGCGACACATCAGCGTGCGGATGCCCAAGGCGCCGGTTTCGGCCGCCCGCGCCACCCTGCGCGACGCCTTTCTGGACATCTCCGGCATCGGCGTGGTGACCACGCACAACCCGTTCGCCGTGAACGACCGGATTCCCGCTGGACCGGATGAACCCGTACGGATCGAGCCTGGTCTACGGCTGCGCGGCCGGGGACACGGCAAGGGCTGTGGTCGTGGTGGTCGGCGACTCCTGAACACCCGCACACCGGCGTGCAAGCCACCTTGGATGGGATGGCCACTGGGGCCAAAATTCTGGCAAAGCTATTTCAAAGTCACTTCCATCGCCCACGGCTAACCTCACAAATGCGGCAATTCGCCCACAATTCCAGTTACCCTCGTTGACAGCCTCGTACAACTCCGGAACAGGAGCGCTCGCACCTTCGAAAGGTTGATCAATGAACAACGACGCCGTGTGGGTTCGGGGCGTGACAGGTATGCAGCTGCACCACTCCACGGACCTCCAGGACGCCGGCCGTTTCCTGGGCAACGCCATGATGGCGCTGCGGGCGGCCCACGTACGAACCGGCGACGACCGGTACTCCGACCTCGCCTCCCAGCTGAAGACCCTGGTGGCGGAGGCCCGCACGCTGGAGACCCAGGCTCGGACCCGCCTGGAGGGACTGCACGCGACGCACCCGGAGCAGTTCGTACGCTGCCGTGAAGGCGAAGACCCGTGGCCGGACGAGATCCAGGCGGGGTTCATTCCCCGTCACACCTGCTACGACCAGTGCCTCTACCACGACCACGGTGTCCTCGATGCCATCACGCAGTGCACCTGCGGTCGTCCGCCGTGCCGCGCATGCGCTATCGGCGGCACGCCGTGAGGTGAAGCTCGCCTCGCATCCTGGCATTCAGTCACAGCACCGACCTGATCGCCGACCTCTCGGGGTCCAAGCGACGAGCGGCGAGGCTCAGTCGGCCCCGCCGTCGTGGTCTCGGTGACGTCCCCCGCTCAACTCGTCACGGCGCACTTGCCCCGGTCCTGCTTGACGGGCCCTTCCATGTTCGGACGTACGTCGAAGTCGAAGATCTCGGTGGGCAGGTAGAGCGAGCAGCAGGCGTTGGGAATGTCGACGATCCCGCTGACACGCCCTTCGATCGGCGCCGAGCCGAGGAGCAGATAGGCCTGTTCGCCGCTGTAACCCCACCTCTTGAGATACTCGACGGCGTTGAGGCAGGCCCTGCGGTAGGCCACCGTCGCGTCAAGGTAGTAGTTGGTGTCGGTGTCGTGGTCCACCGAGATCCCGATGAACGAGAGGAACTCGGAGTATCTCGGCTCCACGTTTCCCGGCATGAACAGCGGATTGGTGGTGACACCGTACTTCTCCATGCCGCCCTTGATGAGGTCGACGTGGAAATCGATGTAGCCGCCCATCTCGATGGCGCCGCAGAAGGTGATTTCCCCGTCGCCCTGGCTGAAGTGCAGGTCGCCTCCGGAGAGTTTGGCGTCACGGACGTGGACCGGGTAGAAGACCCGGGCGCCGCGGGTGAAGTTCTTGATGTCGTGGTTACCGCCGTTCTCCCGCGCCGGCACGGTGCGTGCTCCCTCGGCGGCGATCCGCTGTGCCAGGTCGCCGTCGGCGGTGCCGGCGAGCGTGTGCTCGGGCAACGGCGGCAGGCCGAGCGGCGGAACGCGTCCCGCGTCGGTGTCGATGAGCGCCTGCTCCCGGCGGTTCCAGGAGCTGAGCAACTCGGCCGACGGCGCGGTGCCGAAGAGTCCAGGGTGGGTGATCCCGGTGAACCGGACTCCCGGCAGGTGGCGGGATGTCGCGACCTGACCGTGGAAGTCCCAGATCGCCTTGTACGAGTCGGGGAAGTAGTCGGTCAGGAATCCGCCGCCGTTCCGCTTGGCGAAGATGCCGGTGTAGCCCCAGCCCTGCCCTGGTGCGTCCCCGACCTGCTGCGGCACCGGGCCGAGGTCGAGGATGTCGACGATGAGGAGGTCTCCGGGCTCGGCTCCTTCGACCCCGATGGGCCCGCTCAGCATGTGCGCGAAGCTCAGGTCGACATCGCGCACGTCGTTCGCCGAATCGTTGTTGCCGATCTGGGCGTCCGTCCATTCGCGGCACTCGACCCGGAACTCCTCACCGGGACGTACCATTTCCACCACGGGAATATCCGGGTGCCAGCGGTTGTGGCCTGGGGTCGCCTGGTCCTTCATCGGCTTCGACTGGTCGACGCTGAATACGACTTTCGGCATGACAGCTTCCCCTCCTTTGTCGATGACTCCTTCGCGGTCAGCGTGTCGCCTCACCTCTCTTCGAGCTCGGTCACGTCCGGTGGAAGCGATGCGTGCCGGTGGTCCCCTGCGCCTCTGAGGTTTCGCCGGCCGGTTCCCCGCGTCTCGTCAGCGGCCACAGCACGGCGAACACCACCAGGCCGAACACGGCCAGAATGACCGCGAAGAGGGTGGTGGTGCGCCAGGATCCGGTGAGGATCATGAATGCCGGAATCGCCGCCGTGACCCATCCCTGGATAGCCGTGACCCAGCCCGTGTACCTGGTGATCTGCGTGCGTTTCAAGCCGAGCAGGACGAAGAAGAGCGTCCACAGGAAGGACCAGTAGAGCCAGATGACTCCGAAGCCCGGATCACCGAGGAGCTGGAAGTTGGCGTAGGAGTATCCGAGCGCCATGATGGCCACGAAGAGCGAGAAATAGCCGACACCTGTGGTGTCGAATCCGCCCAGCAGATTGATCCCCACATAGAGATAGGTGAATCCGAAGAGGTAGAGTCCCGACGCGTTCAGGAGCACGGCCGGATCGCCGGGGCTGAAGACGATCAGCAGGGTCGGTGTGACCACCTGCAAGGCTCCGACGAAGAGATTGAAGATCCCGGCTGCGCGCGGCTCGACCTTTCCCAGGAGCATCAGACCATTGAGGAAGAGCACTGCGCCCACGTACAGGAGTCCGACGGCTCCCATCCCCACACACCTCCTCACGCCCCGGACGGGCGGTGTGTTCAGGAACGCCACGAGTCCAGGCGTACGCAACGTTCGGATCGATCGTCATGTCTGCTCAAGGCCGAGGCAGGCGCGACAGCGCCGGGTGCTGCGGTGTCCGCCGCTCGGGAGTCACGTGCGTGACCACCTCGGGTGCTTCCTGACTCTGTTCGTCCCGGGCCAGCGCGGCGGACATCGCCGGGGACTGCCGGGCGAGGCTCGGCGCGGTGAAGACGCGACGAGCCGGAGACCGGCACGCCGGGCAGTCGGCAACCGCCTCAGCGGTCCCTATCGGCAGGCGCACCTCGAACGGCCCGCACTCCAGACAGCGATACGCATAAGTCGCCATGACGCCCCCGTCGAGATCCTCATCGCCTCACTGACATGCGGCGATATAGGCCTTACATCCAGCACACCTCGAGGGTTGTCGCCATGTCAAGACAAGAGTCAGGGGTGCGTGGGGCGGGGGACGACCCGTCGTCCACGACATGGGCTGCACCAGGGTGGACCACCCTCGCTTTGTCAAGGGGGAGCACGCATGCTCACCACCCGGCTCGCCGTGCTGGATCGAGCTCGACCGTCCGCACCTGGAGACCGCGAAACGGTTCTACGGCGGTCTGTTCTTGGTTGCGGGGCTGCGGCGCTCAATCAGCAGGACGTTCCGCCAGACGCCGTGGTGGCGGCCGATGCGTTCCCGGGTGCCGACCACCCGGAAGCCGAGCGCCTGGTGCAGGGCCAGGCTGGCGGCGTTCTCGGCGAAGATGCCGGACTGGATCGTCCAGATCCCGGCGTCCTCGCCGGCGGCGATGAACGCCGACAGCAGCGCCCGGCCGATGCCCTGGGCCTGGCATCCCGGGTGGACGTAGACGCTGTGCTCGATCACCCCGGCGTACACAGGCCGGGCCGAGACAGAGGAGGCGGCCACCCAGCCGAGCACCTGGCCGGTGCCGGTGTCGAAGGCCACGTAGCGCAGGTGGGGGAGCCTGGCCGCGGTGAAGCCCTCCCAGCTCGGGGCGGTGGTCTCGAAACTTGCCTGGCCGGTGTCCAGTCCGGCCTGGTAGATGGCCAGCACCTGGTCGGCGTCGTCGTCGCGCATGGGCCTGATCTCCGTCCCCGGCGGGGCGGCGGGCTTGGCGGCCTGGACGATCGCCGAGTGCACGCCGTCGCCGTGGCCGGCGGTCAACGTGATGTGCACGTCCATGAACCCCGATGCGGCCAGCAGCCGCCGGTACTCCGCCACCGGCAGCGCCCCGGCCGCGCAGCCGACCCGCTCTTCGACGGCCGCCCGCCGATCGGGGTCCGGTTCGCCGTCCGTCACGACGTCGCTGACGCCGAACCGGCCGCCCGGCCGCAGCACCCGGAACGCCTCGGCCAGCACCGCGGCCTTGTCGCTGGACAGGTTGATGACGCAGTTGGAGATGACCACGTCCACCGACCGGTCCGGCAGCGGCACCCGCTCGATCGTGCCGTGCAGGAACTCCACGTTGCGCGCGCCCGCCTGCTCGGCGTTGCGGCGGGCCAGGGCCAGCATGTCGGCGCTGGCGTCCAGCCCGTAGGCCTTGCCGTGCTCGCCGACGCGACGGGCGGACAGCAACACGTCGATGCCGCCGCCCGAGCCCAGGTCGAGCACGGTCTCACCGGGCCGCAACTCGGCGACGGCCACCGGGTTGCCGCAGCCCAGACTCGCCCGTACCGCCGCTTCGGGCAGCAGGCCGAGGTCGTCGTAGCCGGCGGCGCCGAATCGGCCCTGGTCGAAGGCTTCGGGGCCGCAGTCGGCGACCGTCCGGCCGGCCGCGGCGTCGCGGGCCAGCGCGGAGTAGCGCCTGATGATCTCCTCTTGCGCCATGGCATCGCTCCTCTACTCGCAGGTGGGCGGGGCCGGGGCGGAGTTGCCCATGACCACGTCGGCGGCGGTCGGGAAACAGCTCACGCAGACCTCGTTGATCCGGTACAGGCCGGCGGTGCCCCGCCGCTCCATCAGCACGAACCGCACCTCGGCCAGAATCTTCAGATGGTGCGAGACGGTGGACTGGCCCACCCCTGAGGCGGCCACGATCTCGCCCACGCTCATCGGCGCGCGCCGCCGGGCCAGGAGCGACACGATCTGGATCCGCGTCGCGTCTGCCAGTGCCTTGAACCAGCTCGCGTACTCTTCGGCCTCCGCGCGCGGCAGCGGTCCCGTTTCCTCGCTCATCGTTAATCGACGATAATAGATCAAAGGGAAGAGCGAAAGCCCTGGGAAGCACGTTTGTCGAACTTGCGCCGGCCGCGCCATGCCGGTGGCGAGGACAAGGCGCGTGACGCATCGCCTGCATCACCCACGAACAAGGCGCGACCCTTGCGTCATGAGCGTCCCCGTGTGGCTTGAGTACGTCAACGCCGGAGGCACCGCCGTGGCTCTTCGAACTGGACGTTCTCGCCAAGCTCGCGGAGCGCCACTGAGCCGGTCACTGGTTCGCGACTTCGGCGCCCGGCCGCTGATCTCACCCGGTGCGTGCGAGCAGGAGAGCCTGGCAGGCGGCAAGAAGATCGCCAGACAGATCACCCCGTTCGCGCAGATGGTCGATCCGGGCGAGGTCGTTGATGGTGGTGAAGACCGCGTGCACGACGACCCGGGCCTCAGCTTCGATCAGCTCGGGTCGCTCGGCGGTGAGCAGGTGCACCCACTCGCTGACGTAGTCGTACTGGAGGCGCCGGATCGTGTGGCGTTGCTCGGCAGGAAGGTGGATCACCTCGGTGATCAACGTGCCGGTGAGGTGGCTGTGGCTGACTGTCAGGTCGATGTAGGAGCGCAGCAGCAGGTCGAGAGCGTCCCGGGGGCTGGTGGCGGTGGCGAAGGCGCGGGAGGCGTCGAGCTGCAGGGCGTCGGCGGCGCGGGTGAGCGCGGCCACCAGGAGGTCGGACTTGGCGGTGACGTGGTTGTAGATGCCCGCGCCGCTGATGCCCGCGGCAGCGCCGATGTCCTCCATGCTCACGGCCTGGTAGCCGCGCTCGTTGAACAGCCGGGCGGCCGCGTCCATGAGGACTTCCCGGCGGGAGGCGCGAGCCAGCCCCGGGCGCGGTTGATCGGACGGGGTCGCGCCGGCTGACGGGCCCGGCGCCTGGGGCAGGGCGACTTCGGTGAGGGTGCTGCCCATCGCGTGCAGCAGGTCTTCGAAACGGGCGCGCGGCAGGGTCACCGAGTGGTGGGACGGGCTGGCGAACGTGGCGAAGATCGCCCACACCAGCAGGTCGGCGTCGGCGGGGGAGAGGCCGGGACGGGCAGCGACGAGGGTCGTCGCCGCACGGGCCGCGATGGAGCGAAAGCGGCGGCGGAGCTGGTCGCGCTCGGGCACCGGGAGATTGCGGGACTCCCGCTGCCACAGCACACCGAGGTCGCGCCGGTCCAGCGTCAGGGCGGCCATGGCGCGCAGGAGGCCGTCGAGGCGAGCAACTCCACACAGTCGACCACCGGGATCCGGAGCCCTTCCGCGGCCGTCATGTGGTGATCGTCGGTGGCGGTAACTCCGCGGCCCAACTGCTCGCCGACATCTCCACGGTCACCACGACGACCTGGGCGACCCGGCGGCCGCCGCGCCTGCTGTCCGACGAGCTCGACGGCCGCGCGCTGTTCGAGCTGGCCACTCGCCGCCACCGCGCCGCCCTCGCGGGGGAGACCGTCCCGGGTATCGGAGACCTCGGCGACATCGTGGCAGTGCCGCCCGTGCGCGAGGCACGTGAGCGGGGCGTGCTCAAGGCCGAGCCGATGTTCACGCGCATCACCCCGAGAGGCATCGCCTGGGCCGACGGCAGCGAACTGGCCTGCGACGTCATTCTGTGGTGCACCGGGTTCCGGCCCGCGCTCGGCCATCTGGCACCGCTGCGCCTGCGCGGTCCCGACGGGCTCATCCCCACCGAGGGCACCCGCGCCGTCGGCGAGCCCCGGCTGCACCTGCTCGGCTACGGCGACTGGACCGGACCCGCCTCGGCCACCCTCATCGGCGCCGGCCGGACCGCGAGAGACACGGTCGCCCAGATCAGCCGGTGAGCTCGGTGATGAGCTTCTCCACGCGGGCGCGGATGTCGTCACGGATCGGCCGGACGGCCTCGATGCCCTGACCGGCAGGGTCGTCGAGCTTCCAGTCCTCGTACCGCTTGCCCGGGAAGATCGGGCAGGCATCCCCGCAGCCCATGGTGACCACCACGTCGGATGCCTCGACGGCCTCGGTGGTGAGGACCTTCGGCTGTGCGGCGGCGATGTCGACGCCGACCTCCCGCATCGCCTCGACGGCGATCGGGTTGATCCGGTCCGCCGGGGCCGAGCCGGCCGATCGGACCTCGATCCGGTCGCCGGCCAGGTGCGACAGCCACCCGGCGGCCATCTGGGAGCGGCCGGCGTTGTGCACGCACACGAACAGGACGCTAGGCATGAACGGTCTCCTCGCCTCGGAACAGTCGGCGGCCCCACAGGCTGACGTAGACGAGCGCGACCAGCACGGGCACCTCGATCAGCGGCCCGACCACCCCGGCCAGCGCCTGCCCGGAGGTGACACCGAAAACGCCGACCGCGACCGCGATGGCCAGCTCGAAGTTGTTGCCCGCCGCGGTGAAGGCGAGCGTGGTGGTCCGCTCGTACCCGAGGCCGATCATGCGGCCGGCGAGGAACGAGCCACCGAACATGAGGAAGAAGTACGCCAGCAGGGGAAGGGCGATACGGGCCACGTCGCCGGGCCGGGAGGTGATCGTCTCGCCCTGGAGTGCGAACAGGATCACGATGGTGAACAGCAGACCGTACAGTGCGACGGGGCCGATCCTGGGCAGGAAGCGGGACTCGTACCACTCCCGGCCCCGAGTACGTTCGCCCAGCTCGCGGGAGAGATAGCCGGCGATCAGCGGGATGCCCAGGAAGATCAGCACGTACTGGGCGATGTCCCACATCGAGACGTCCAGCGCCGCCTGCGACAGCCCGAGCCAGCCGGGCAGAACCTGCAGATAGAACCAGCCGAGGGCGCCGAACGCGACCACCTGGAAGATCGAGTTGAGCGCGACCAGGACGGCGGCGGCTTCACGGTCGCCACAGGCCAGGTCGTTCCAGATGAGGACCATGGCGATGCACCGGGCCAGGCCGACAATGATCAGCCCGGTGCGATATTCCGGCAGGTCGGGCAGGAGGGCCCAGGCCAGGGCGAACATCAGAGCCGGGCCCGCGACCCAGTTGAGGACCAGGGAGGCCGGCAGCATCCGGCGGTCGGCGGTGACGGTGTCGAGCCGGTCGTAGCGGACCTTGGCCAGCACCGGATACATCATGAGCAGCAGGCCGAGCGCGATGGGCAGCGAGATCTCACCGATCTTGACCGCTTCCAGGGCCGCGTCGAGGCCGGGCACCGTCCGTCCGAGCAGCAGTCCGGCGCCCATCGCCAAGCCGATCCACAGTGGCAGGAACCGGTCGAGCGTGGACAGGCCGCCGATGACCGCCGGGGTTCTGGCTGTCACGTCGGTCGATGACAAAGCCGCTTTCCTTCCTCAGACGGCGGCGGGGGTGTCGAGCAGGGCCGACAGTTCGCCGAGTCGTTCGGGCACCAGGCGGTAGTAGACCCAGGAGGCGCGGCGCTCGGAGGTGAGCAGGCCGACGTCCTTGAGCACCTTCAGGTGATGGCTGATCGTCGGCTGGGACAGTTCGAACGCGTTGGTGATGTCGCACACGCACACCTCGCCGCCCTCGTGACTGGCCACGATCGACAGGATGCGCAGCCGTACGGGATCGCCCAGCGCCTTGAACACCCGCGCCAGGCCGGCGGCCTGTTCGGCGTCGAGCGGTTCGCGCGCCAGGGGCGGGCTGCACTGGAGCACCTCGAGTGGTTCCATCGCGTCTCCTCGCATCTGACATGGACCACTGTCTATATTGACAGACATCTATTGAGCCTCGATACCTGGGGTTCGGCTCGCTGGAATCTCGAGGTCGGCGAGGAGCCGGCGGACCCGGTGCTCGATCTCGTCGCGGATCGGCCTGATGTCCTCGACGCTCTTGCCCGCGGGGTCGTCGAGCTCCCAGTTGAGGTAGCGCTTGCCGGGATAGACCGGGCAGGCGTCGCCGCACCCCATCGTGACCACCACGTCGGCGGCGCGGACGATCTCATCGGTCCACGACTTGGGGAACTCGCGTGAGATGTCGATGCCGAGCTCGGCCATGGATTCCATGGCCGCCGGGTTGACCTCGACGGCGAACTCTGAGCCACCGGACCAGCCCACGGCACGATCTCCGGCCGACTGCTCGAAGAAGCCCAGTGCCATCTGCGAGCGTCCGGCGTTGTGCACGCACAGGAACAGCACGATCGGACGACCGTCGTGATGTCCTTCGGCCCGGGCCAGGGCGTGCAGGCGCTGGCGGGCGAACCGCTCGGCGAGCAAGGGCAGGTAGTGGGGCACGACCGCTTTGCCGGCGAACTGGTCGTAACTGGTGTGAAGGAACCGCTCGATGGTCTCCGCGCCGAACGTGCCGGCGAACGCCTCGGCCAGGCGACGGGCGGCGGTGGCGAGAGCAAGCCGTTGGTCGACTGCGAGATCGCCTCGCTTGTGCGTGCTGGACATCGTTCACTCCCGAATGACATCGACTAACGTCTATATTGACCGAGGTCGATGTAGCATGGGCGAACGCGAGATGAACAGTAGAGCGCTCGCGCTTCTCGCCGAGTGAGGACGCAGCTATCTCCCCTGGGGTCTTGGGCGTCGTGCGCGGCGCCGACCACGCCCCCACCGGTGTCGCGCCCTACGTATGTGTGGATGGGGCCGTCTCAGGTGAGCCGGGAAGTCTGGTCGGCGCGTCATGCTGTCGAGGCTTGAGGATGCACTGTGCGCGCCCGTGACCTGATCATCGACCTTCCCGTGATCGACCTGAACGCATCCGTCGGTGACGCGGTGCGGCTGCTCGCCGAGCGGGATCTGCCCGGACTCATCGTGGTCGGCGACGACGGATCGCCGTACATGTCCTGCCGGGCACCGAGGTTCTGCGGCTGGCCCGCGAGTACGGGCTCTCCGTCGTCACCTCACGAGAAGCTCATCTCCGCCAGGCCCTTCTCCAGCGTCACGTCAGGCGAGTAGCCCAGCTCCTTCCTGGCGGCGGTGATGTCGTAGGAACGGTCACGGCCGGTGAAGCTGACGAGCCAGTTCGTCAGCGGCGGCGCCGTCTTCCGGCGAAGCAGACGTGCCGTGCGGTCCATCATCGCCGCCATGGGCGCCGCCATCGCCAGGGGGACGCTGCGGCTCTTGGACAGATCCACGCCGCGGGTCGCCAGCAAGGGAGTCAGGAAGTCTCGGATGGGCATCGGCGTGCCGTCCGTCACGTAGTAGACCCCCTTGTGGCGGCCCCGCGTGAGCGCGAGGATCGCGGCACTGGCCAGGTTCTCGACGTGGACGAAGTCGACGATGTGCTTGCCGTCGTCGATCCAGGCGAACCGTCCGGCCTCGGCGACCTCGACCATCTCGTTGATCGTCTTCATTCCGCGGCCCCAGATGAACGGCGGGCGGAGCACCACCAGCTCGGTCTTCCCGCTGCGGGCTGCCAGGAGCGCGCGCTCGGTGGCCAGCTTGACCCGGCTGTAGGCGATGTTCGGCCGGCCCTCCGGCGTCGACTCGTCGACGACGGGACGGCGTTGACTGCCCGTGGAGACGGACGCGGCGCTGGTGAGCACGAAGCGTCGCACCCCGGCCGCGACGCTCGCGGCGTACAGGGCGGCCGTCGGCACGTGATTGGCCTGTTCGAAGAGCGAGTCGGGCCCCCAGAACTCCATGTACGCCGCGACGTGCACGACCGCGTCGGCCTCGCGCAGCTTGGCGAGCCAGTTCGGCGCCGGGGAGCCGGGCCGGCCGAGCTCGGCGAGATCGCCGGACACGGGTTCGGCGCCGGCCGCACGTACCCGCTGGATGCTCGAGCCCGATCTGGCCAGTGCCATGACCTCATGTCCCTCGGCGAGGAGGCGGTGGACGAGAGTTCCGCCGACGAAGCCGCTGCCGCCGGTGATGAAGATCTTCATGTGTTCACTCCTTGTGATTGAGCACACATTTATCGCGCGCCCTGGGGTCCTGAATGTGGCTCCGGCCACCTCGGGTGCATCGGCATCAAATAGTT
This sequence comes from Nonomuraea sp. NPDC049486, assembly GCF_040676925.1. Classification (NCBI taxonomy): domain Bacteria; kingdom Bacillati; phylum Actinomycetota; class Actinomycetes; order Streptosporangiales; family Streptosporangiaceae; genus Nonomuraea; species Nonomuraea sp. NPDC049486. The sequence continues at coordinate 147,728 of NZ_JBFAPV010000017.1, read as the reverse complement.
TGACATCAATGCATCTACGTCTATGTAACCTCCCGTACGATGGGGGCGTCAAGTGGGAGGTGGGCGATGCCACACGCGGACAAGGGCGTGACCGCAGCACAGGTCGCCGACGAGTTCAGCCGTACGGCGAAGGTTCTCGTACGTCACTTCAACGAGCGTCTGGGCGAGCACGGGGTGTCGACACCGAGATCCCGTCTGGTGGTGGAGGTGGCGCGGTCGCAGCCGGTTCGTCTCACCGAGCTCGCTCTCGCGGTCGGCATCGCGCAGGGGACCGCCTCGACCCTGGTCGACGCGCTCGTCCGCGACGGACTGCTCGAACGCCAGACCAGCGCGGACGACCGCCGGTCCGTACTCCTTCGAGTGACGGCGCAAGGGGCCGCACTGGCTCAGGACTGGACGGCCGGCTATGAACTGGCGGCGGAAGAGCTGTTCAGGCCGCTCACTCCCGAGCAACTGTCAACACTGGTCGACATCTTGCGGACGCTCAGCGCCGACGAGGCGCCGGCCGCCGGCGACTGAAGAAGGCCTTGCCTGCGCGTGGATCGCCGGAGCGCCTCGCCGCCGATGATCCGCGATCGCGAAGTCGCAGGTGGTCCACGTCTTCCCTGAACCTCCGGTCATCTCTTCGTTGTCTGGCTATGAGTCGGTCGCGAAGCCTCCACGCACCAGGGTGGCTACAACTTCTCGGTCGCGATCGTCGAGTGCAGAGACAACACCGCTGCGGGTGATGATCCGTAGACCCTCAGTCGAGTGACAGTCCTGCGACCGGACTCACCCGGGCGGCCCGGCGTGCGGGGAGAACGGCGGCGAGGAGTCCGGCCAGGGCGGCGATGAGGACGACGACGCCGAGCGACAGCCAAGGGACGTGCATGGTGGCGTCGCGGAGGGCCGGTTTCACGATCGTCTCGCAGGCGGCCCAGGCGAAACCGACGCCGAGCACGGTGCCGAGCACGGTGGCCACCAGCGACAGCAGGACGGCCTCGGCCGCCAGCGTCCGCCGGAGCTGCCCGCGGGTGAGCCCGAGCGCGCGCAGCATCGCGTGTTCGCGGGCACGTTCGAGCACGGAGAGCCCGAGGGTGTTCGCGATCCCGATCAGGGCGATCACGATGGCGATGCCGAGCAGGCCGAGCGCTGACCAGGTGTAGATCTGCAGCTGCTGGTCCAGCGACTCCCAGGTGCGCAAACCGTTCTCGATCGTCGCGCCGACGGGATCGGCCAGCTCGTCCAGGTCGGCGCCGAGCCGAGCCGGGTCGGCGCCGGTGGAGGCGCGGATCCAGACGGCACGCGGCTCGGGGGCGTCGGTGAGAGTCGCCAGCGTCTCGGGCGCGACCACGCCGGCCGGGCCCCAGCCGGTGCCGACGGCCACCTGCAGCTGGGCCCACCGGTCGCCGGCGCGCACCGTGACCCGGTCACCCGGCCGCGGAGTCAGGCCCTTGCCGAAGGCGTCGGAATCGATTCTGATCTTCCCTGGCTCGACCTGTGCGAACACTCCGCCGTCGCGGGCCACCTGCCCGGCGGCGGGCGCGGTGACGACCGGAATCGGGTCGTGGAGCCCGGCCATCTGGGCCACGGCGCCATACACGGGAATCGCCTGCTCCACACCGGGAGTGCGACGTATCCGGGTGAGGAGGTCAGTGGTGAGCGGACGCGTGGGCGAGGTGAGCGCGATGTCTATGGGGTGGTCTCTGCCGATCTGCTCGTTCAAGGACGTACGCCATGTGGCCATCCCGGTGAGTACGGCGATCGTCAGGGTGACGCCGACCAGCAGGGAGGCGGTGGTGGTGGCAGTCCGGCGCGGATGGTGTGCGGCGTTCTCGGCCGCGAGCCGTACGGTGGGGCCGAGCGGCGCGCCCGCGATCCGGACCAGGCGGGGGACGAGCACCGGACCGGAGAGCAACACCCCGGCGAACACCGATCCTCCGCCTGCCAGCATGAGCGCCGTGCTGCTCCTGTCCATCGCCACCCCCAGCAGGGCCAGTCCGATGACCAGCAGGAGCGCGGGCCGCGCCAGGCCGGTGCGGGTGCGCGCGTCCACCCCGGCGTCCGGGCGCAGCGCCGCCAGCGGGCTCACCCGGATCACGCGCCGGGTCGGCAACCAGGACGCGACCATGGTGACCGCCAGGCCGACGGCGAACCCTCCCAGCAGCCAGGGCACGGGCAGCTCGGCGGCGCCCATCGGCACGGCGGACGCGAGGGCGTCGATCAGGGCGATCAGCCCGTAGCCGAGACCGACGCCGACCAGTGTCCCGGTCAGCGACGCGAGCACGCCGACGACGGCCGCCTCGCGGCGTACGGACCGCACCACCTGCCGCCGGGTAGCCCCGATGCAGCGCAGCAGCGCGAAGTCGCGGAGTCGTCGCGCGAACAGGATGGAGAAGGTGTTCGCGATGACGAGGATCGAGACGAACAGGGCGATGCCGGCGAACAACAGCAACATCACCGACAGGCTGTCGACCCTGTTCTGCACGTGGGTCAGCCGCTCAGCGGTGAACGCCTCCGGCGACAGCGCCTTGGCGCCTCCAGGGAGCGGGCCCACTTCGCCACGCACCGCCACCGAGCCCAGATGGAGGTGGTCGCGCCACAGCATCAACTGGGGCCAGGTGACGTACATCGAGGCATGGGCCGGGGGAGAGGGCGACTCCACGAGACCGACCACCTGGACGTCGGCCGCGGCGGCTCCCACCCCGATCGTGATCCGGTCGCCGACCGCGATGTCCTCGGCCAAGGCGGCATACACGTCCACTACGGCCTCGCCCGTACGCGCAGGGAAACGGCCCGAGCTGAGCTCCTGCCAGCGCCACACCTGCGAGGTGGCGATCGGCCCTACGGTCGTCGTGTCCGAGAGCTGCCGGCTCCCGGCGCGCGCCGGAAGCGTCGCCCGGCCGATCGCGGACGCGTTCTCGCCGTGCCGCTCGGTGAAGGCGATCACGGCCTCCGGGTCCAGCTCGGACGACGGCCACCCCTCGGGGGAGACCACGTGCTCGGCATTGCGGTACGGCGCCCCCAGTCCGTCCATGAGCCCGCTTCGCGCGCCGGACGTGAGTATGCCGACCACGACGACGAAGGCGACGGCGACGGTGACCGCGACCGCCGCCGCGACGTACCTGCGGCTGTACGTGCGCAGCGACGCGAGGAAGACGGCACGCATCAGGCGATCCGCCCGTCCTGCATGGTGACCACGTGGTCGGCGTACGCCGCCGCGTCCCGCTCGTGGGTGACCATCACGACGGTCTGGCCGAGTTCGCGTGCCGAGCGGCGCAGGTGGTCCAGCACCTCCGCCGACGTGGTGCTGTCCAGGTTTCCCGTGGGCTCGTCGGCGAACAGCAGGTCCGGCTGTGTGATCAGGGCGCGCGCGATCGCGACCCGCTGCTGCTGGCCGCCGGACAGCTCCGCGGGCCGGTGCGCGAGCCTGTCGGCCACGCCGAGGATGTCGGAGAGCAGGCGGACGCGTTCCCGCGCCGCGTCGTCGATCCGGCGGCCGCCCAGTTCGAGGGGGAGCACGATGTTCTCGCCCGCGGTGAGCATCGGCAGCAGGTTGAACGACTGGAACACGAAGCCGACGTGCTCGCGGCGGAAGATCGTGAGCGCGTCGTCGTCGAGCGATCCGAGGTCGGTGCCTGCCACCGTGACGGTGCCGCCGCTGGCCTGGTCGAGTCCGGCCAGGCAGTGCATCAGCGTGGATTTACCCGATCCGCTCGGGCCCATGATCGCGGTGAACCCGCCTCGCGGGAGGTCGAGGTCGATGCCGCGCAGTGCATGGACCTGGGTTTCGCCCCGGCCGTAGGTCTTGGTCAGGTTCCGCGCGCGGGCGGCCACGGCGCCTGGGCTCGCGGCCGTCCCGGAAAGCCGCGGGGCCGGGTCATGTCGTGAGCCGGTCACTGCCGGGTCCTCGCTTCGCTGTGGGCCATGCCCGCAGTCAAGGCGGCGCGGTGTTGTCAGCACGTATGCGGTTTCCGATACGCCGGCGATACGCCCGGGCTCCTAGCATCGAGTGCATGCGTGTGTTGATCGTCGAGGACGAGCCCTACCTGGCAGAGGTCATCCGCGACGGGCTGCGCCTGGCGGCGATCGCGGCTGACATCGCCGGTGACGGCGACACCGCGACGGAGCTGCTGAGCGTCAACGCCTACGACATCGCCGTCCTCGACCGCGACATCCCCGGCCCCTCCGGCGACGAGATCGCCAAGCGCATCGTGGCCTCGGGCAGCGGCATGCCCATCCTCATGCTCACCGCCGCCGACCGGCTCGACGACAAGGCCTCCGGGTTCGGGCTCGGGGCCGACGACTACCTCACCAAGCCCTTCGATTTCCAGGAGCTCGTGCTCCGCCTCCGGGCACTCGACCGCAGGCGCGCGCACAACAGGCCGCCCGTACGCGAGATCGCCGGCCTGCGCCTGGACCCGTTCCGCCGCGAGGTCCACCGCGACGGCCGCTACGTCGCGCTCACCCGCAAACAGTTCGCCGTGCTCGAAGTCCTCGTCGCCGCCGAAGGCGGTGTCGTCAGCGCGGAAGAACTCCTGCGGCGGGCGTGGGACGAGAACGCCGACCCCTTCACCAACGCCGTCCGCATCACGGTCTCGGCGCTGCGCAAACGGCTCGGCGAACCGTGGCTCATCGCCACCGTGCCCGGAGTCGGCTACCGCATCGACGCGGGAGACGAGGGTGGATAGGGCGCGCGGCATGAGCGTCCGGCTCAAGCTCACCCTCAGCTACGCCGGGTTCCTCATGCTCGCGGGCGCGTTGCTGCTCGCCGCCGTGTGGGTGTTCCTCCTGCGGTATGTGCCCGACGGCTGGCCCGCCCTTCTCTACGTGGCGCCCAACCGCATCCTCCTCCTGGGGGCCTTCGCCCCCGCGGCGGCCGCGGTGATGGCGTTCCTGCTGGTGTTCGGCCTGCTGGGAGGATGGATTCTCGCCGGACGCATGCTCGCCCCCCTGACCCGCATCACCGACGCCACGCGCATGGCCGCGAACGGATCGCTCTCCCACCGGATCCGGTTGCCCGGCCGCGCGGACGAGTTCCGCGAACTCGCCGACGCCTTCGACGCCATGCTCGTACGGCTCGAAGCACACGTCGCCGAGCACCAGCGATTCGCGGCCAACGCCTCACACGAACTCCGCACCCCGCTGGCGATCTCACGGACGCTTCTCGACGTGGCCCGCCGCGATCCCGACCGTGACACCGGCGAACTCGTCGAACGCCTGCACGCCGTCAACACCCGGGCGATCGACCTCACCGAGGCGCTCCTCATGCTCAGCCGCGCCGACCGGAGATCCTTCGTACGGGAACGCGTCGACCTGTCCCTGGTCGTGGAAGAGGCCGTCGAGACACTGCTCCCGCTCGCGGAGAAACGCGGTGTCACCATCGAGACCTCAGGTGAGATCACCCCGGTTGAGGGGTCGCAGGCGCTCCTGCTGCAACTGGCGACGAACCTGGTGCACAACGCGATCGTGCACAACCTGCCCGTACAGGGAACCGTGTGGATCAAGACCGGCATCGGCCCCGAGGCGCTCACCGTCGAGAACACCGGCGAGAAGCTGTCTCCAGAGGTGGTCCCGGCACTCACGGAACCGTTTCAGCGCGGCACGGGAAGAGTACGCGACGACCACGCGGGCGTCGGACTCGGCCTGGCCATCGTCAAGAGCATCACCCACGCGCACGATGGAACACTCACCATCGTCGCGCGCCCCGCGGGCGGGCTCGGCATCGCCGTTCAGCTACCCGCGTGCAATCGATGAGCTGCGACTGCGGAAACCAATCGCCCGTCGATCAGCGTCGCCTGTCGATACCGGACGTGAGTACGGACTTCGGGCGGGAGGCTGTTCCCGGTGCTGCGAGCACGGCTCACGCCCCAGGCGGCGAGGGCCGGCAGTGCGGTTCCGCCCAGCCCGCCGGCCCGACCGGCGCCGCACGTGGCCAGACACTCGCCGGTGGCCCGCCGCTCCGGGCAACCGGTCAAGATCCGCGCGGCCGCACTGGGGTGGCGGTGCGTCAGCCGGAGCTGGTGATGACGGCGAAACGGGCACCGTGCGGATCGGACAGGGATGCCATTCGGCCCACGCCCTTCACCTCCTCCGCCGGGCTGCGGACCGTGCCGCCGAGCTCCTGGCACCGGGCCACTGCCGCGTCGCAGTCGGGCACTTCGAAGTAGGTCAGCCAGTGGGGCCGGTCGCCGGGTGCGAGCGGCGCCAGACCTGCCACAGACGAGCCGGTGCCCGGCGCGCTGCCGAACGGAGAGATCAGCTGATAGGTGACATCACCCATCCGCGCGTCCTCGAACCGCCAGCCGAAGACAGACTTGTAGAAGCCGCGGACGGCTGAAGTGTCGGACCCGTGGAGCTCGATCCAGGCCATCGAGCCAGGCTCGTTGACCAGGTCCACGCCCGGCACGTCGCCGGGCAGCCAGATCGCGAACTCGGCGCCGGCCGGATCCCTGAACCGTGCCATCTGTCCCTGGGACGCCATGTCCACCGGCGGCATGAGGACGGTGCCGCCCGCCCGCTCGACCGTCTGGCTGGTGGCCTCGCAGTCCGACACCAGGAAGTAGGGGGTCCAGGCAGTGGTGACCGCCTCTCCCATAAGCGCGCCGATTCCCGCGACGTTCCTGCCGCCGAGCTGGCAGAAGGCGTATTCGGGCACCTGCTCCTCGAACTCCCAGCCGAACAGGCCGCCGTAGAACCGTTCGGCGGTCTCCAGGTGCGGGCTGTCGAGCTCGACCCAGCACGGTGAGCCGGGCACGAACCGGGTGGTGAGCATCGGTGCTCCTTCATCGCCATGTGAGGGTGGACAGCCTCGCGGAGCGGGAGGCAACTCCACTCGTGGCTCCAAGCGTGGCATGACTACCTGCGAAGACACGGGTGACACGCTTTCCCGAGAAGAGGTACGAACGATCACGTGAACAGGCCGGCGCCTACGGCGGGCAGCAACGTCGGGAGCGCGGCGAGGATCATTCTCATTTCTCTGGGGAGCACGTATCCGGCCTTATGTGGTCGGCTCGAAGCAAAAGGGTGAGCCGGCTCATGCCGACCTGATCTTCAGGACGCTCCTTGTGGCGTGCAAGTCCCCCACAAGATCAATTGATCATGATGGGCCCGTAACCATAACGGGAGGACATGTCATGCGCGCTCGCGTAGGTTTGACGGCCGGAGTGCTGGCGGGACTCTGTCTCGGGGCGACAGGGATGGCCGTGGCGTCAACGCAGAACACGGACACAGGAGTGATCACCGCCTGTGTGCGGGAAGACGGGACGGTCAGGATCCCCCCGGGGGCCCTGCCGCAGTCGACGGCGCCGCAGTCGATCGCCACGGTAAGTCCCACGCCGTTTCCCACCAGCGGAGGCGTCTGCGGGGTCCGTGAGCGGGAGATCACCTGGAACCAGTCCGGCCCGGTCGGCCCCGCGGGCCCGCGGGGAGACATCGGTGCCCAGGGACCACAGGGGGATCGCGGGGCTCCCGGTCTGTCGGAGGTGGAGACGGTGATGGGGTCGACGGTGTCCATCGCCCCCGGCGGTTCCGATAACTCCACCGCGCAGTGCCCGCCGGGCAAGATCGTCATCGGGGGCCGGTACCAGCTGCTTGAGGAGACCCGTGAGCTTTACAGTGATGCCGAGGTCCGGATCCCGGACATGGGTACCGGTCCCTTCAACACGTACTGGCACGTGCGTGTGAGTAACGTGAGCGACGAGGTGGTCCGGATCCGGCCCTGGGCGACGTGCGCGAAGGTCGGCCAGTAGCCGAGCCGGCAACGGCTGTAACGCTGGGTGGTGGCCGGCGGTGTGGCCGAACAGCTCCTGGACCTCGGCCGGCGGCACCCCGGCATCGGAAGCGGCGGTGGCGGCGTCGCTCTCGCGGTGTACTGGGATTCGCGCTGCTGAGCCAGCGTGGCCCTCTTCGGCAGCCTCCTCAGCCGTGGTCATCGGGGGAACAGAGCACTGGCTTCGGCCATGTCGGCACGTATCTGTGCCATTCCTGGTCGGACAGGTCGGAGCGGGTGGCCGCGCATACCTGCCCGGCCACCCGCTCCGGATCGGTGGTCCACAGCAGGACGTCGCCGGTGACTCCGCCGGTCATCAGGCCGTTCGGGGTGTACGCGACGCCTGCGAAGCCGGTGCCCGCGCTGAGGATCGTCGTCGTCGACCGATCGGCCGTGTCCCACAACCGGACTGTCTTGTCCAGGGATGTGCTGGCCAGTTCGCGGCCGTCCGGGGAGAAGGCCAGTTTGAGGACTTCGCCGGTGTGGCCCGTCAGCGTGGCGATCAGCCTGCGGCCGGGGATGTCCCACAAGCGAACGGTCTTGTCGTCACCCGCGCTGGCCAGCAGCCTTCCGTCAGGGCTGAAGACGACGTCACGCACCACGCTGGTGTGGCCTGTCAGCGGCTCCCCGGTCGCGGTCCGAGTCGTCACGTCCCACAGGCGGACCGTCTTGTCGTTGGCGCCGGTGGCGAGGGTGCGGCCGTCAGGGCTGAACGCGATCCCGGTCACGGAGTTCGTGTGCCCGGTGAGCGGCGCCCCGGAGGGCGAGCGAGTGGTGGTGTCCCACAGCCGGACGGCCATGTCCATGCCCGCGGTGGCCACCAGGCGTGCGTCAGGGCTGAACGCCAGGCCGCGGACCCAGTCGACATGCCCGGTGAGCGGCTTGCCTATCGGTACGCGGCTCGCGGCGTCCCACAGCCGCAGCGTTCCGTCCCAGCTGCCCGTCGCCAGGATCCCGCCTTGCGGGCTGAACGCCATCGCACGCACTTCGGCGGTGTGCCCGGTGAGGGGCGCTGCGAGGGGTGCGTGGGTGGTGGCCGCCCATAATCGCACCGTCCGGTCATCGGCCGCGGTGCCCAGGACGTGACCGTCAGGGCTCACCGCCACGGCGTAGACAGCGTCGGTGTGCGCGGGCATGAGGTTCTCCCGCAGGGGCCAGATCAGTGTCATGCCGTCCGAGTCGCCGCCCGCGAGCGCGGAGCCGTCAGGGCTGAAGGCGATGTTCAGGACACTGCTCGTCGATCCGATGAGTGCGGTGCCCCGCTGCCGTCCGCTGGTGATGTCCCAGATCCGCACCGTCTTGTCCCAGCCGCTGGAGGCCAGCGTGCGGCCGTCCGGGCTGAACGCCACGCCGTACGTGACGTTGGTGTGCCCGGTCAGCGGGCCGCCGACCGGGGTCCTGGTCGCCACCTCCCACAGGCGCACTGTCTTGTCAGCGCTGGTCGAGGCGAGAAGTTCGCCGTCCGGGCTGAACGCGACACCGTTGGTGACGTTGGTGTGCCCGGTCAGCGGGCCACCGGCCGGGGTCCGGGTCACGACGTTCCAGAGGCGCACCGTCTTGTCGTTGCTCGATGTGGCCGCCGTGACGCCGTCGGAGCTGAGCGCTATCCCGGTGATCGGACCCCTGTGACCGACCATCGGCTCGCCGACCGCGGTCCGGCGGACGGTGTCCCAGGTCCGCAGGACGCCGTCGGCGCCGCCGGTGACGAGCAGACGTCCGTCGGGGCTGAACGCTATCCCGGTGATCGGCCCCGTATGCCCGGTCATGGGCTCACCGAGCGGTGCCCGGCGGGCGACGTCCCACAGCCGTACGGTCCGGTCGTAGGAGGCGGTCGCCAGGACGGATCCGTCCGGGCTGAACGCCAGGCCGTTCACCACCGCGGTGTGACCGGTCAAGGGGGCACCGGCCTGGGTTCGGGTCGCCAAGTCCCACAGGCGCACGGTCGCGTCTCCCGCCGAGGTTGCCAGGATGCGGCCATCCGGGCTGTACACCACGTCGCGTACCTCGCCGGTGTGCCCGCGCAGCCGGGTGGGCAGCGGGTACGCCTGGGTGCTGATCAGGCTGTCACGAGTGGCCGCGACGTCCGGCGCCGTCCGCCACGCGGCGAGGCTGAGCTGGGCGGCACGCAGGGGATCGGTCTCACGCAGCGCGGTGGCCTCGGCGACCAGTTGACGCGCGACCGCCACCCGGTGCTGGTCGCGGGCGTCGGCACGCTGCTGCAGAGTGATCACGGACGCCGTGGCGAGCAACGTCACCACCGTCGCGGTGGCCACCCGCAGGTGAAGCGTGCGCCGTCTGCGGGATCGGGCCTGCGTGTCCCGCGAGTGAATCGCGGCGTCGAGAAACTCCCGTTCGCCGGCGTTGAGGCGGACCGCCCGGTGCGCCGGGCCGGCCCACGCCAGCACCTGGTCGAGCTGGGTCGCCCGGTAGAGCAGCTCAGGGTCGCGTCCGGAGGACTGCCAAGCCTGGGTCGCGTCCGTGAGCTTGCGATGGAGCAGCACACTTTCGCGGTCGTCGGTGAGCCAGCGACTCAGCCGGGGCCAGGCGCGGATCAGCGCCTCGTGCGCGACCTCGACGCTGTCGGTGCCGATGACGACGAGCCGGGCGGCGGCGAGCTTGTCCAGCACCCGGTTCACGGTGCGGGGATCGCCGACGGTGGCCAGTTCGCCGTGGCGTGCGCGGCGCCGGGTGTCGCCGATGCCATCGCCGAGCGCGGTCAGCCGCACGAAGACCTGGCAGGCCACCTCCTGTTCCGTGGCGTCGAACTCGGCGTAGAGGCGCTCGGCGGTCTGGGCGAGGGCGCCGTGCACACCGCCGCACACCTGGTAGCCCGCCCTGGTCATGGTGTTGTTGCGCCGGTGCCGATAGGTCTCCAGTAGCGCGTGCGACAGCAGCGGCAGCCCGCCGGGTTCGTCGGTGATGTCGGCGATCATGGTCGCGACGAGTTCCCGCTCGATGGTCAGCCCGGCCATCGCCGCGGGCTGGGTGATCGCGGAGCGCAGCTCGTCCCGGGTCATGGGGCCGACGAGCACCTGGGCACCTTGCCCCAGCACCTCCAGCAGGCCGGGGTGGGTCGCGCAGTGCCCGTAGAAGTCGGCGCGGACACCCAGGACGACCTTGGCCACCCGGCCAGGTCCGCGAGCGGCGTCAAGCAGGACGTCGATGAACTCGGCCCGTTCGCCCGCGTCCGGGCACAGCGTGAACAACTCCTCGAACTGGTCGACCAGCAACAGGACCCGGGTTCCGCCGGTGGGGTCGGCATGGCGCAGCGCCCGGTCGAGCCAGCCGGGTTCGCCGCGGCCGGGTTCACCGCCGCACAGCTCCGCGACGGCGCGGGTGAGCTCCCGTAGCGGCTGCCCGGTGGGCGTCAGCAGAACCCAGGACCACTCGTGCCCGGAGAACGCGGGATGCGCCCGGGTCGCGGGAACGAGACCCGCGCGGATCAGCGAGGACTTCCCGCTTCCCGACGCGCCGAACACCGCGACGACCGGCGCCTGGGCGACCTGGTGGACCAGGCGCTCGACCAGGCTGGCGCGCCCGAAGTATCGATCGGCGTCCTCGGGCTGGAACGCGGCCAGGCCGAGGTAAGGCGACGCGCCATCACCGGCCGGATCCGTCCGGTCGCGTGCCGATTCCTCGGCCAGCGCCCGGTAGCGCGTCTCCCATTCCCGGCGATCGCCGCCGCACGCCTGCACATATGCCAGCGTGACCGTCAACGACGGCAGTGTCCGCCCGCCGGCCGCCTCGGCCAACGCCGTCGCCGAGTAATGCGCACGTTTGGACAACTCCCGATAGCTGGGCTGTCCCGCTTTCGACCGTAACTGCCGCAGCTCGAACGCGAAACGCTGTAACGAATTCGCATCTGGATCAAGCGGACGCTCACGTCTGCCCATGCCCCCACTCCCCGGCGGCCCATCTTTGTTTGTTCAGCGGCACGAGCGGTCCTGAACAATCTCCCTGATGCTATGTCTGGAATCGGCAGGACGCGGCGACCCCTCGCCGTGAGAGCTCATCGCGGGGTGGAGATCACGAGTAGGTGACCTTTCCTGCCTGATCACGCAGAAAAATGTCCATGCCAAACACACGGCGCCCCTCGGGGAGGGGACTGATTTCGGGGAGACGACAAGTGTCGAAAGCGAAGATCGCGGTGCTCGCCGCAGCGGTGACAGGAATGGCGGCCGGCCCCGTGCTCGCCGCGGCGGCTCCGGCCCACGCTGTTTCGTGCAGTTCTTCGGGGATTTTCACCGCGGCGGTCCGCGAACTGTCTCAGGACATCGGGTACAACGGGCCGCGGACTGTCAAGCTGCAACTGGTCAACATCAGGAGCAGCGACTACAGCTACGCCTTCCTGACGGGAGCCGGAGGCACCGGGGTGCAGCGGGGGGACTCGGTCTGGGTCGAGTGGAAGAACACCAGTACGAGTCCATGGGAGAAGTGCCCGGCGTCGACGGCGGCCACGGACGCCACGGCGGCCGTCAGATCCACCGGCGCCCACAACATCAACCACCCGATGCGGGCGTGCCTGTCGTACTGGGCTACGGCGATCTACCGCAGCACCGTGTGCACCGGATCCTTCACCGATCACCCTGAGTAATGAACCGCGGCGCCCGGCGGCGCCATCACGGACAGCGGTGCGTGCCACCGACGGAGACGGGAGAATTCAGGTGCGAACATCTCACAAAGTGATCAGTGCCGTGTCAACGGCGTTGCTGGTCGTCGTGGGCGTCGGCGCGAGCAACGCCGTCGCGGAGGCGGTCCCTACCGCCACCGCCGGTGTGGCGGCCGTGGGCTCCCGGCTGATCAACGGCGACGGAGACACTTCCGGAACCTGCCTCGAGATCGAGTACGGCGGTACGGGCACAGGAGTCCGCATGGCCGGCTGCCACGTCAACGCCCACCAGAGCTGGCGCTTCACCACCCACACCGGGGGTTACGTCGCCATCCGCAGCCATGACCCCGACCAGGCGGGCAACTGTCTCAGCGCCGGTAGCGTCGTGTCGGAGTCGCCGTTCATGAGGGACTGCACGGACGGGGTCGACGCGGACATGGCCTGGACCCAGATCCACCGCTCGAACGGGTGGTTCCAGCTGCACAGCAAGGCCTACCAAGGCCTGTGCCTCGCAGTGATCGACATCGGCGCGAGAGATCTGGTGACGATGCACCAGTGTGGTGGCGCGACCCAGGGCAACCAACTCTGGCACTGGGCCTCAGTCGGCTGACCCACGGACGGCGCTGATCGAGGAGATCGGCGTACGGCAGGACGGGAGCGGGCCTGCGCTCGCCGAGAACTTCGTCCATGCGGGCCAAGCCGCATGTGAGTAGCTCGTGGAGTACGGCGACGACGCGCTGGTTCTCGCGGTCGACGTGGAAGATCCACTATGCCGACCTGCCGGTCATGCCGACCCGGACACCGATCGGGACGGGTGGCCGGCAGTGGTCGTCCGCGGACAGGTGGATCTTGGTTGTGCAGCCGTTACGGGAGTGGCCCAAGCACGTTCCAGTCTGATTACCTCCACCAGTCGGACGGCCAGCGTGGCCAGCACCGGATCGCCCCGGTTTGTCCCGCCGTGAATCCCCACAACCTTCCCAGAATATGATGGTAAGAGGAGAAACAAGCGGGGCTGTATGGGAGTATTGGCCGGTTGATGGTCGAGCGATAGGCGAAGTCCAGAAGATTGGAACGGTGCTAGCGGAAGCGGAGTCGAGATTCAATGAGTCGAATTCCGTCGTCGTAACACACTACGTAATCGTAGATATGGGGTCGTCTGATCCTCGGGCCGCCCTTGAGCAGGCGATAGGCAACTTGCGGGAAGCTCGCTGGCGGGTCGAAACTGACCGCGCGCCGGCATGGGTGCAAATGATGTCTCATCGATGGAAAAATGTCCTGCTAACGGTGGAGACAGCGGATTCATATTTGGCTGGAGGTTCTATGTCTAAGGCTTCAGTATGGCTGAAATTGCAACCTGATGCTGAAGATCGCAACACTCTGCTCGTCCTTTACCTGCGTCGCATGGACACTTAGGAGTATTTGCTAAGCATTGTCAGTTTGTTCAGTGGGCGCGTCTATTCGGTGCCACCGAACCTTGAGCGCGTGCCGGCGAAGGCCGAGCGGGTCCAGGACGGCCAAGCATCAGTCCCACGAGTTGAAGAGCGTCGCGCCAAGGGTCTGCGGCTTCCAGTGCTTGATCTGGCTCCACTCCGCAGTGGACAGAGCAGCAGTGTCCGCCTCTGCCAGGGGTGCCATGAGCAGCGACGCGCTCAAGACGGTAAAGCCGCAGTCGTTGAGGGAGGCTGCCCAGGCGGGTGGATCCTGGAACCCGTCGGCGTACCAGTAGCGCAGGTCGTCCACGAAGGCGATCAGTGGATACTGAGCGTGGAACAGCGCAACGTGCACTCCATCTCGATCGTTGATCGTTGCGCTGTGAAAGTTCTGCGGATACTGCTGTTCCGCGAAAGTCCCGACCTGCCCGCAGGCGGCCCGGGCTGCGGCGTACCAGACGGTACGACACGCCCGGGGATCAGTCTCTGGCAGCGGCGAGTCTCTGGAGTGACGGAACCCCGTTGAGCCCCGCTCCAGCCGGAAGGCGACCTGTGGGCTGTCCGCCTTCAACCCCCTCGGTCCTCTTCGCCGTCATAGGACAGTTGGCAACTACTGAAACACACTTCCGCAGCTCAGAGTACGGTGATCGTGTGATCGTGGGCCAGGCACTGATCCGACCAGCGGTCACAGTGATCCCTGATTGAGAGTCGACCTGAATGAATGCCCAATGCCGGGGATGCCAGCGCCCCGAGTGAGTGTCAAGCTGCGCTACCGCCGACTCACGCACTGTCCAAGGGCTCTTCCCCTGATCAGGCGGTGACCTGAACCGAGGCTCAGCGACGGGCCGTGAAAGCATCACGGCACTTCGGGCAAGAACGGACGACCATCGTTCACTTGACCCAGCGGAGACGCCTGTATGGCCGTTCCACCTGACCTGGCCGACCCACCCGATCTACGGGTGGACTTCGAGCAGATCTTCAATGCGCACTTCACCGAGATCCACCGCTACATCGCCAGGCGGTTGTCCGACGACGTCGCCGACGACCTGGCCGCCGAGGTGTTCCTGGCGGCCTATCGGGGCGGCTACGACGCCTCGCGCGGTGGGGTGCGTCCGTGGCTGTACGGGATCGCCACCCACCTCATCGCACGGCATCGCCGTACCGAGGTCCGCAGATGGAAGGCGCTCAGCCGGACGGCCGAGCGCGACGCGCACAGTCCCGAGGACGCTGCTCTGGCCCGCGTGGCCGCGGGTCAGCTGACCGGCAAGCTGGCGGGGGCGCTGGCCGGACTCAACCGCGGGGACCGCGACGTCGTGCTGCTGAGCATGTTGGGCGAGCTCAGCCACGCCGAGGTCGCCGCAGCCCTGCAGATCCCGGCGGGTACGGTCGCCTCCCGGCTCAACAGGGCCCGCAGGCAGCTCCGCAAGGCACTCGGCGACGTCAACCCTTTGGAGGACACCCATGGATGAGCTGAGCCTCCTGGCGAGAGCACTGCCTGACGCTCCGCCACCATCGGCGGAGGTGGTCGAGAAGGCCCGCGCCCGGCTGGCCGCCGCCCAGCACAAGCCGGTACGGTCAGGCAGAGCGGATCGGCGTGGCCTCGCCTGGGGATGGGCCTTGGGAGCGGCCACGGCCACGGTCGCCGTCGTCATGGCCGTCGTCACGCTGGCGTCGAACGGGACCGCCGTCCCCCCGCCGGTGCTTGTGCCCGCAGGCGCCAACGATGCCCTGCTCCGGCTGGCGGACCAGGTCGCGAAACTGCCGGACGAGGACGGCGACTACTGGCGCAGGCCCTTGCTCAACAACGGGCTGATGAGGGTCCGGGCGGGCGGAGAGACATTCAACGTCCTCTCCTCGTCACGGATCGACCTCTGGCAGCCGCGCGACCCCGGCGACCCCGTCCAGGTGGAGCAGCGGCAGCAGTTCGTCCGCCCCGCCACCGAGGCTGACGAGCGCGCCTGGCAGGCGGCGGGTTCTCCGCGCACGGTCCAGCGAGTGTGCGCGCCGGGCACCCGGGCAGGCGACTGCGCGAAGGTCCGGCTGCGGGCCAAGCCCTCACAGTGCGTGTACACACGCGCGGCCGAGCCGGGCGGCGTGCTCGGTGATTCACGACTGGCTGAACTCACGCTCGCTGACCTCGCGGCCCTGCCCGGAGACGCCGAACAACTCCGGGAGAAACTGCGAACCTACTGGAAGGCCCGTCAGGACGGCCCGTCCAAGGACAGCTTCGAAGAATTCCTCTCCACCTCCTCCGCCCTTCTGGAGCTTCCGGTCCAGCCCTCGGTCAGGGCAGCCGCCCTGCGTCTCCTCGCCGGACTGCCGACGACCAAGGTGCTCGGCTCGATCACCGACCCTCTGGGACGACCGGGAATCGAGGTCACCTTCATGAAGAGCGAAGGTTTCGTCCGGCAGTTCGGCACCGACGACGAGGTTGCGGAGCGGTACTCCACCATCCTCGACCCGCGGACCGGCACCGTCCTGACGGCCAACGCCGCAATCGCCGTCGAGAGCTCGGCGGGGCTCGCCAAGGGGACATTCATCAACTATCAGGCCTGGGCTCCTGAGGCCGGCTGGACTGGCGAACGCCCCGAGCGGCCACACGGCTGCCGGCTCAGCGACCGCCCGCTCCCGTGACAGGCCGCCCTGGGCAGGCGCGCTCACCACTTTCCTTGTGAACGTTTCTCCGGAGACCCGGGAGTGGCGTGCCGGGGCCAAGTCACTTCGCCGATGGCCGGAGAATGTCGGACAGCACTGAGAACACGTATGCGTCGTGGCAAGCGGCTTCTGCCCGGACCCTGAAACGCTATACCCAGAAACTGATTTACGGGCTCGGGAAAAACTAGCGGCCGTCGGTGGGCGCGCCTGCGCCCACCCAGGTCACCACGTGACTCTTGGATCGATCCTTCCTCGATGAATGGTGACCTGCGAAAGCACGTCCCGGGCGACAGGCCCGTCAGGCAGCCCCGTATCACCCGGATTTCCCCTGGACAGGAAGTTCGGCATGACAAACACTTCCTCTGGTCGTCAGATCGACGGGATGAGCGGAACATCAACGGGGAGAACAGTGTCTGGAATTACGCGTGTCAGCCGTGTCCTGACTTCCTTAGCCATGCTCGTTGCGCTTTTGGCGGCTCCTCTGGGTGAGCGGCCGGCGATGGCGCAGGCCGAGCGACCTCTGAAAATCATGAATTACAACCTGTGCGGCGCCGTGTGCAACCACGGCGAGACCGGCGTCGTGGACATGGTCCACAGCAAGATCCAGGCCGAGCAGCCCGACGTCGTCACCCTGCAGGAGACGTGCCGCAGCCAGGCGGAGAGGCTCCAGGAGCTGCTCGGCGACGCCGGCTACAAGTCGTACTTCTCCAGCTCCCGATTCTGGCCTCCGGCGGAGTGGGAATGGTGGCCCCCCGATCTCACGCCGACGTGTGACACCGTAGCCCCGTACAGCGCGGGCAACGCCATTTTCGTGCGAGCGGACATCAGCGACGCCGACGACCTGCAGTTCTCGACGGGCCGCGGCATCGGGTGCGTGACGGCGGCCTTCGAGATCAGGACGCGAGTGTGCACCCTGCACGGCACTCCCGACGACCCGACCGCCGCCAAGGAGACCGAGGAACTCGCCACCGACCTGTTCCCGCCGCACCTCAGGCGGATGCCCTTCATCCTGACCGGGGACGTGAACGTGGCCCCGGACTGGCCCTCACCCGAGAATCCGGCCGTCGGCCGGTTGTACGCGCCGGAGGCAGGGGGCACCGGAGACTACTGGGAGGTGGACCAGTTCGCCGGATGCCCGGGCTGCCCGCCCAAGCCGGGCGGCGCCAAGACCCACCCCAGCGAGGGGAAGATCGACTACATCTTCGTCAGCAAGGCGCACTTCGACCGTGACGTGTCCGCCCGCGTGGAGAACGAGGGCGACTGCGTGGTCACCGGGGAAGACCCGAAGCCCGACGACGGGCGCTGCTCGGATCACGACATCCTGTGGGGAGAGGTGACGCTCCGCGTCAACGAGCCGGTCCGGGTCTTCCAGTTCAACGTCTGCGGTGCCAAGCAGATACCCCAGCCGTCCTGCGCGAACAGCGCGGTGAGCGGGGCGGTTCCGGCCATCGCCTCCTCGATCCTGGACTTCCGCCCCGATCTGGTCACGTTGAACGAGGTGTGCCGCGACCAGTACGACAAGCTGCTGGAGACCGTACGCGCCAACGGCTACGACCTGCACGGCGAGTTCGCGATCACCCGGAGTCCAGCGTCGAAGTGCGGCGGCTCCCAGGAGCTGGGCAACGCGCTGCTCAGCCACACACCGCTGACGAATCCGGCCGTTACGCCGCTGCCCCAGGGCGGGGAGCCCGAGACGTACAACCTGACCTGCGCCGACACCACGCTGCGGGAGCAGACGGTACGGGGGTGCGTCACGCAGCTGAGCGCCGAGGCCGGCCTCCGCACGGAGCAGGCAGAGGCGGTCGCCGCCCAGGTGGACGCTGGCGTGCCGGTGATCCTCGGCGGCGACTTCCAGGACCGGCCCTGGGAGGCGGCGCTGACCCCGTTGTACGCCCACCACGGCGGCACCGGTGTCCTGCACGAGGTGGACGAGACCGACACCGCGTACTTCGCCAGTCCCGAGCACAGTTGCCCGGTCACCGATCGGACATGCCGGACAGGCGAGGGTACGGTTCCGCTGCCGGTCGCCCTGCAGCACAAGCGGGACTACATCTTCGTCAGCGATCACTTCGCGGCACTCGACGGCGATGCCACGCGCACGTCGGTCTCCAGCCACGTCCCGCTGCGCGGCTGGGCGACCCTGATGACCGGCGACGGAGGAGTAGGTGGCGGGGGGCCATCCGATCCGCCGCCGGGGCAGAACCTGCCGCCCACCGTCTCTGCCGGTCCGGACGTCTCCGGCACCGAGGGGCAACGGCTGCGGCTGCACGGGTCCGTCGGAGACCCGGATTCCACACCTACGATCACCTGGAGCTACACGGCGGGCGAGGCGGACCCGGGCACGACGTGCTCCTTCGGCGACGCCCACGCCCCGTCCACGACGATCTCCTGCACGGACGACGGCACGTTCACCGTCACGCTCACCGCGAGCGACGGGGTCAACGCGCCGGTGAGCGACTCGGCGCGGGTCCGGCTGCGCAACGCGCCGCTGCGGCCGTCCATCACCGGTCCCGCGCCGTGGTCGGTCCATCGCGCGGGCACGCAGGTCAGCCTCACGGCGCCCTTCACCGATCCGGGCGCCAACGACACCCACACCTGCGCGATCGTCTGGGACGACGGTCGTACGGACTCCTTCGCAGCGACGAGCGGCGGCTGCGATCGCGCCCACACCTTCACCGACGCCGGCATGTACACGGTCACGGTGAAGGTGACGGACGACGACGGCGGCGAGGGCACCGCCAGTGTCATGGTCATCGTGTACGACCCGGAGGCGGGATTCGTCACGGCCGGCACGCATCTTGAGTCGCCGGCCGGGGCGCTGACCTCGGATCCGTCGGCGACGGGCCGGGCGCACTTCCAGTTCAACCCGAAGTACCACAAGTCAGACACAGGCCCGGTGCCGAGCGGCGGCAAGGTGAGCGCCCGCCTCACCGGCACCGATTTCGACCTCGACGCCACCGGACTCGAGTGGCTGGTGATCACGCCGGACGGCAAGGCGGCGGTCAAGGGCAAGGCGACCGTGGCCGGTCGGAGCGGGTACGGCTTCGTCCTGTACGGCCATGACGAGCCGGACAGACTGCGCCTGGTCGTGTGGCCGCTCAGCCAGGCACCGTACCCGGGCGGCCCGCCGGCGTACGACAACCGGCGGGTCGACGAGTTCGACATCGACCGCTTCGATCCTCAGGCCGTCACCGGAGGGAACATCACGGTGCACCACTGAGCTACGCCCGCCCTGTCATGCGCGAGCGTGACAGGGCGCAGCCGTCACTCCGGGCACGTCCGGGGGCCGACGCTCTGCCCGGCACCGACGACGGTGACCTGGAGGAGCTTCTCCGGCGACGTGGCGCCGGCCGTGCACACGATCTGGTCGACGGCCAGCGGGGACAGTTCGCCGGCAGGAGTGGACAGGGTCACCGTCACGTGGCCGACCGGCTCGGCGGTCACCGAGAACGGGCCGGCCTCGGACGGGACGTCGGTGGTGAATCCGCGCGCCCGCTCCCTCGCGGTGGGTCCGGCCGCGAGCAGCGCGAGCGTGTCCGCTTCGAGCAGTGGACGACCACCCGGTCCGGGCCGCGTCACCGCCAGGAGCCGGCCGTTCCTCACCAGGTAGAGAGTGATCGTGGTGGTGGGCGCGACGCCTCCGCTCGGAGGGTCGCCGGCGGGGATGACGTCGCTGGGCCGCACACCGCAGCCGGCCACGGCGAGCGCTACGAGACCCGCGGCGAGCACGCGGCGGGCCGGCCCGGTCCTCACGCGGAGCCTCCGTCCGGATCGTGCGTCCGGCATGGCAGGCGCAGCGTGAACACGGCGCCGCCGTCCGGGGCGTTGACGACAGTGAGGTCACCTCGGTGCAGGCGCGCGTTCTCCCGCGCGATGGCGAGGCCGAGGCCGCTTCCTTCCGACCTGGCCCTGGCCGCGCTGGCCTTGTAGAACCGGTCGAACACGTGCGGCAGCACCGCTTCGTCCAGCCCCGGTCCGTGGTCGCGGACCTCGAGAGCGACCCACCGCGGATCGGCGGAAAGCCGTACCGACACCGGCGGCTCACCGTGCCGCAGGGCGTTGGCGACCAGGTTCGCCAGGATGACGTCCACTCGGCGCGGGTCCAGGTGTGCCGTCACCCCGGGGGGAAGCTCGGTGTGCACGGACTCCGACCAGCCCCGGGTACGCAGGGTCGCGCGCACCAGCTCGGCCACGTCGACCTCGTTCAGCGCGAGGGTCGCGACGCCCGAGTCGAACCGGCTGATCTCGATGAGGTCGTTCACCAGCCCGGTGAGGTTGAGCGTCTCCTGGCTGACCAGCCTGGCGGCCCTGCCGGCGTGCTCGGGCAGCCCGGCCGCCTCCTCGTCGAGGACGTCGGCGACCGCGGCGAGCGCGGCCAGCGGGGTGCGCAGCTCGTGGGACACGTCGGCCACGAACCGGCGCGAGTCGGCCTCCATCTCACGGAGCTGCTCGACGTGCCGTTCCAGCTCCGCGGCGGTGTCGTTGAACGTGCGCGCCACGTCGGCCAGCTCGTCGGAGCCTCGGACCGCGACCCTGGCCCGCAGGTCGCCCTCGCCCAGCAGGCGCGCCGCCCGGCCGAGCTCGCGCACCGGGCGCAGCACGCCACGAGTGGCCAGCGACGCCAGGACGACCGCGAACACCAGGGCCGCCCCGCCGGTGAGCCAGGCCCAGGCGGCGAGCCCGTCGATGCTGCGCTGTTCGGGAACCAGGCTGTGGGCGGTGTAGACCTCGATGCCGGACACCCGCGTCGTCCGGTCCGGCTCGGTGATCACCAGAGGCGCGCCGATGATCAGGAAGGGCTCGCCCTGCCACAGCACGCGTTGCCACGCCATGCCGCCCTCGGCCACCGTCCGCCGCAGCTCGGGTGAGATCGTTCCGGGAGCCAGGCCCGGCGCACGCGGCGGACGGCCCGGCACCGCCTGTCCCGGCGGCGGGCCGGCCGGTGACTGCGCACCCTGGTAGAAGGCGACCGCGGAGCTGTTCCGGTCGGTCATGGCACGGGCGATCTCGCCGAGCTCGGCCGGGCCCGGCGTCGCGCTCCGCAAGGGGTAGAGCGCCTCCAGCCGGCTCCGCATCGCCTCCACCGCGGCATCCTGGGTCCGCTGCAGGATGTCGTTGCGAGCATGGACGTAGATCCCGCCGGCCACCCCTGCCGCGGTGACCACACACAGCAGGGCGAACGCGGACAACAGCCGGGCACGCAACCCCAGGCTCGGCCATCGTGCCACCGGCGGCTCACACCGGCCCGAATCGGTACCCGAACCCACGCACCGTCTGAACGTAGACGGGCGCCGCCGAGTCGTCCTCGATCTTCGCGCGTAACCGCTGCACGCACGCGTCCACGAGACGCGAGTCGCCGAAGTACCCGTGCTCCCACACCGACTCCAGCAGCTGCTGGCGGCTGTGCACCCGGCCGGGCGTGCCGGAGAGTTCGAGCAGCAGGCGCAACTCGGTCGGGGCTAGGCTGACAGGCGCGCCGCGCTTGGCGACCACCAGCCCGGCGCGATCGATGGTCAGGTCCCCGTACCGCTCCAGCTCCGCCTGGTCCCGCCCGATCCGCCGGAGAACCGCGCGAATGCGTGCCTCCAGCACCCTGGGCTGCACCGGCTTGACCACGTAGTCGTCGGCGCCCGCCTCCAGCCCGGCCACCACGTCCATGTCGTCGCCGCGCGCGGTCAGCATGATGATCGGCACCTCCCGGGCGGCCCGGATGCGGCGGCAGACCTCGAACCCGTCGATGCCAGGCAACATGAGATCGAGCACGACGACGTCGGGAAGGTCCACGCGCAGCCGGTCCAGCCCCTCCTCGCCGGACTCCACCGCCCGCACCCGGTGTCCATGCCGGGTCAGGGCCAGCTCCAGGCCCTCCCGTACGGCCGGGTCATCTTCGATCAGCAACACTCGCGACACGCCGCCGAGTTTCACAGCACGCTCCGTACCTCGCCCGCCGGTCAATCCCTCCACTGTCGGCCAGCCGTGTCCCCGCCTCGTCAGCACCGTGTCATGGTTGTATCACGGTCGCACCCGGCGCCGGCCGCCGTCGACGAACGGTGACATGCGGCGGACGGCGCGCGCGCATTCGGCGCCGATCGTTGTTCGTCATGAACGAACCGCGAACCATCCCCCTCCGGCCCCGTGACCGGCTGTTCGCCGCGGTCACGCTGGTGCTCGCCGTGCTCCTGCTGCCCGTGGGGTTCGTCCGCCGTCCCGGCCACGCCCGCGAACTGGCCTGCCGCTGGGCGTTGGGGATGCGATTCCCCGCCGAGGACCTCACCGGGCTCACCGACGGCGCCATGGCGGCGTTCACCGCGGCACGCACCGAGGCGCTCTGGCGTCACGGCCGGCTCGTCGGCCTCACCTCGGGATACCGCGATCCCCAGGTCCAGCAACGGTTGTTCGACGAGGAGGTGCGGCGCTCCGGCTCCCCGGCCTCGGCCCGCATGCTCGTGTTACCGCCGGCGGAATCCGGCCACGTCAAGGGCATCGCGCTGGACGTACGCCCCCGCGAAGGCGCGCGCTGGCTGGAGGAGCACGGCGCCCGCTACGACCTCTACCGCGTCTACGACAACGAGTGGTGGCACTTCGAGCACCGCCCGGACCGCCGCGGCACGCCACTGCCACGACGCCCCCACCCCGGCGTGAACCCCATGGCCGAGAACGGGGACCAGGTGTAGCCCTTGTCCGTCAGGACGTTCAGCCGTCGGGATACGAAGGCGTGTCGAGGTCGCGGATGCGCGAGTGCCGCGCCTGGAACCAGTCGGTGGCGAGGTCGGTTCCGGTGATCCGTCCGATCAGTGCCAGGGCGGAGCTGACGCTCTCGTCCGCTTCCACGGGGTCGACGTTGTCATCGGTGATCTCGAAGCGCAGCCTTCTGCATGGCCGCCTCTCGTCTTGGGGCGTTCCCCAAGACGCCTTCTCCAGGTGGTGCGTTACGGAGTGCTTTCGATGGCCGTGATCTTTTCACACCGAAGAAGTCACGTGCGGGAACCGGTTGTCGCAGCCCGGGGCACGACTGGTAAAAGCCCAGCCAGCAGCCCCGTTCAGGGGATATCTGGGGAAGGTACGGGTGAGCCGTTGGGTTTGTACCTACGGGAGGGTGCTGAAGCGGTACCCGACTGTGGGCCTGGTGCTCTCCCAGTCGCCGATCGCTTTGGGGGGATGACCATGGCTATCCGCTACTACCTAGTCGGCGCGTCCATCCGCTTGGTGCAGCCGGAACCGGGAGACGGCTTCGAAAACGGCGAATCCGCGTCACGCCGCCGCCGCCGTAGCAGACGACGCCGCCGTTGAGCGGTCCAGTGTCAGGGCATCCCTGCGTCTCAGGGGGAGCCCTGACGGCACTTCTGTGACGAGTTCCCAAGGCTTCGAGCCGGACGCTCTGGCGATGGCGAACTTTTACCTCCGGCATCGGGGCAGTGGACGAAGCCGGGGGGATTTCTGTGGCGAGGCCCCTTGGACATCGCGGCTCGCCGTTCTCGCGTCCAACGGTGCCGCCGTCGTCTTCACCTGGGGAAGACGCCACACAGGGGGAGACTTCCGATGGTACGAAAGGCTCGTCTGGCTCTGGTCGTGATGCTGGGCGTGGGAGTGGTCGCACTGAGCGCGGCCGCGCTGGGAGCGATGATGCCGGCGCGGGACGGTGCGCCGGCCGGTGCCGTGATCAAGAATGCCGAAGGCCAGACGGTCGGCTCGCTCCAGGTGGAGGACGCCGGGAACGGCAAGTCCAAGATCACGGTCGGGGTGACGAACTTGCCGGCCGGTTTTCACGGCTTCCACGTCCACGCCAAGGGCGTCTGCGACGCGCAGTCGAAGGACCCCGACACCGGCAGCCCCTTCTTCAGTGCGGGAGGACACTTCGACCTGGGCTCGCAACCGCACGACCGCCACACCGGGGACCTGCCCAACCTGCTGGTCGGCGCGGACGGCACCGCCACCGCCTCATCGGTGACCGACCGTTTCCAGGTGGCACAGCTCTTCGACGGCGACGGCAGCGCCATCATGATCCACTCTCTGGCCGACAATTACGCCAACATCCCCGACCGCTACCGGAACGCGGAAGGTGAGGCCGGGCCCGACGCCGAGACGCTGAAGGCCGGCGACTCCGGCAGCCGCATCGCCTGCGGTGTGATCACCAGAGGCTAGCGGGGTCCACGCCCTCCCACGCGCCTTGACGTCGGGAGCCTGAAAAACGTCGATGTGGTGATGAACCAAACCGCCGGTGGCGTAGTCGATCAGATAGAACCCTTGGCAACGGCGGATCGCCGCCCGAGCGAAAGGTGATCCTTAGTGGAATCGACATCTTCGCCCGGCATGCTCTTCGTTCTCGGGCTGGCGAACCTGGCGTGCGGCGTCTGGCTCCTGCGCAGGGCACGGCGGTTCCGCGCCCACGGGGTCCGGGTGCCCGGCCTGGTCACCGGCCTGGAGAGGAGCAGGGACCCTGACAGCAAGGCGTGCTATCCCGTCTTCCGCTTCACGACCCGCGATGGCCAGGAGGTCGAGATCACCTCGCGTTACGGCGAGAGCAGGCCTCCTCGACCAGGAGATCGCGTCACCGTCCTCTACGACCCTGAGAAGCAGCGGAACGCCCGCATCGACACCGGCGGCCAGGACGGTTCCACGATGGGGAGGTGGGTCGTGGGCATAGGCCTTTTCCTCATCACCCTCGGCGCGCTCACCGCCTTCACCATCATCTGATTCCGGCTGGCTCCGCGGCCGTCGTTCACCCGATCACTCAAGGAGTGTTCATGTCCACGCTGGTGTTAGTCCACGGTTTCTGGCACGGCGCCTGGTGCTGGAACGAAGTCGTCCCCCATGTGGTGGCCGGCGGCCGCCTGACCGTCGCGGTGGACATGGCGGGGCATGGGCTGTACGCCCGCCGTCCTCGATGGTCAACCGAACAGCCGTACAACCCCGAGGCGGTCGGGACCGAGGTCTCGCCCGTGGCGGACGTGACTCTCGACGACGCGGCCGAGTTGTTGACCTCGCAGATCAAGCGGATCGGCGGTGGCGAGCCGGTCACGGTGGTCGCCCACAGCGCGGCCGGTCCCGTACTGACGCGAACGGCCCAGCGGACACCCGAGCTGGTGGCGCACGCCGTGTACCTCACCGCGTACATGCCGGCGTCGGGCGTGTCCGCGGCGGCGTACACGCGGCTTCCCGAGGCCGCCGACGACCGGGTCGCGCCGTTGCTGCAGGGTGACCCGGCCCAGATAGGCGCGCTGCGGCTCGACTTCGCCACGGACGACGCGGTCTACCGGCAGGGGCTTCGCGAGGCGTTCTACGGAGACGTGGACCCGGTCCTCGCCGACGCCGCCACCGGCCTGCTGACACCCGACGGCCCGATCGGCGTCATGCTGGGCGCCACCACCCTGACTCGCGACGGCTGGGGGTCGGTGCCGCGCACGTACATCGTCTGTACGCGGGACATGGCCATCCGGCCGGGCCTGCAGGCGAAGTTCGTCGCGGAGGCCGACGCCGCGTTCCCGGACAACCCGACCTCCGTCGTCACGCTCGACGCCTCCCACTCGCCATTTCTCTCCAAGCCCGGCGAACTGGCCGACCTCCTCATCCCGCTCGGCTGAAACGACGGCGTAGGACACCCATGTACGGCGGGCCCACGGACGAGCTCCTCGACAGAGCCGCTGACCCCCGCGCGCAGGGGTCAGAGCAGCTTGTCCTGGGTGAAGGGGACGTCCCTGAGGCGCCGGCCGATGGCGTGGTAGATCGCGTTGCCGATGGCCGCGGGCACGCCGGTCCCGGGCGTCTCGCCGAATCCGCGGATCCCGGCCAGCTCGGCGTCCGGTTCCGGCCGGTCCACGAACAACGCCTCCACCGACGGCGCGTCCGCGCAGACCGGGACCAGGTAGGTGGACAGGTTCGGGTTGACGACCCGGGCAGTGGCCGGGTCCACCATCGTGTGCTCCATCAGCGCGAAGCCGAGCCCCCACATCACACCGCCGATGACCTGCCCGCGCGCGGTCCGGTGGTTGAGCACCCGCCCCAGGTCGTGCGCGGTCACCACCCGGGTCACGCGCAACCTGCCCAGCCTCGGCTGGATCCGCACCTCCAGGAACACCGCGCCGAACGAGTGCCCGGGCGTGCTGTTCCGCTTGTCGCCGGTCACCTCGACGGAGCGGCCGTGCCGGGTCATGACCGCGCGGTAGGTGTCCACGCGGTCGCCCCCGGCGGACAGACGGCCGTCCCGGGCCACGACCTCCTCGGCGGGCACGCCGTGCAGCGGGGAGCGCGGGTCGGCGACGGCGAGCGCGATCACGGCCTTCCGCGCCTTCGCCGCCGCGTCGGCCGCCGGGGCCGCCACGCTGGGCATGGTGGACGACCCCGCCGACAAGGACGCGTCGGGGTAGGCGGTGTCGCCCAGCAGCGTCGTGACCTGGTCGAGCGGCATGCCGAGCCCTTCGCAGACGATCTGGGTGAGCACGGTGTAGGTGCCGGTGCCGATCTCCTGGGTGGCGGCCCGCAGGGTCGCGCGCCCGTCGGGGCCGATGGTGAGGCGAGCCCGGGACGGGATGACGGTGTGCGTGTGGGTCTCGGTGGCCATGCCCCAGCCGACGTACTCGTCTCCGTCCCTGGTGGTCCCCGGCCTGGGGCTGCGCCGGGCCCAGCCGAACGCCTCCGCCGCGGCCCGGTAGCACTCCAGCAGCCGCTTGTCGGCGTACGGCACGGGAGGATCGGGCTGCTGGTCGACCTCGGTGTGGTTGCGTATCCGCAGCTCCACCGGGTCGATGCCGAGCTCGTAGCTCAGCTCGTCCATGGCGGTCTCGAGGCCGAAGTGAGCGGTCGTCTCCGGCGAGCGCATGTAGCTCGACGTCGGCAGGTCGAGCCGCACACCCAGCTGCCGTACGTGGACGTTCGGGCAGGCGTACAGGCGCACCGTGGAGTCACCGCCGTTGTAGACGTTCTCGTCGACGCGGGTCACCTGAGCCGTCGAGGTGCTGACGACGGCGGTCAGCGCGCCCTGCCGGGTGGCGCCGAGCCGGAGGTGGTGGCGGTACTCGGCGCGGTGACCGTTGGAGGTGTACATCTGCGCGCGCGTCAGCACCAGCTTCACCGGCCGGCCGCAGAGTCGCGCCGCCGCCGCGGTGAGCAACGTGTGCGGATAGGTGGGGCCCTTGGCGCCGAAACCACCGCCCAGGTAGGGGGAGACGACCCTGACGCTCCCCTCGGGCATCCCGAACGCGATCTGGACGGTGTTGCGGGCGAAGACCACGCCCTGGGTGCTCTCGTAAAGGATCAGCGTGCCGTCGTCCTCCCAGACGGCGGTGGTGGTGTGCGGCTCGATCGGGTTGTGGTGCTGCATCGGGCTGCTGTAGGTCCGGTCGACGCGTACCGCGGCCTGTCCGAGCGCCGCGGCGGCATCGCCGCGGCTGTACTCGTTGGGCCGGTCGCGGAAATCGTCCGGCAGGAACGCCTCGTCGAGCACGTCGGCCATCCGCGCGACCGGATCCTCCGCCCGATAGCGCACCTTCACCAGGCCGGCGGCCTCCTGTGCCTGCTCCAGAGTCTGGGCCACGACGTACGCGACGGGCTGCCCGTGGTGGTGCACCCGCGTGTCCTGCATGGGGATGAAAGGCCTGTTGTACGGGAAGCTCGGCAGGTTCAGCCGCGGCATGTCGGCGTGGGTGTGGACCGCGACGACGCCGGGACGCGCGAGCGCCGCCCTGCGGTCGATCTCCAGGACCTCGCCGCGGGCGATCGTGCTCATCACCAGGGCGCCGTGCAGCACACCGGGCACCTCCTGGTCCGCGGCGTAGCGGGCCGCGCCGGTGACCTTCGCCCGGCCGTCCACCCGCGCCACGCCCTGCCCCACCAGCCCGCTCATCGAAGCCCTCCCAGCTCGCCGAGAACGCTCACCAGCGCCCGCTGGACGAGCTCGACCTTGAACCTGTTCCCCTCGTACGGCTTGGCGTCCCTGACCAGGATCCGGCCCGCCTCGCCGATCGCCTGCCGGGTGAGCGGCCGGCCCCGCAGCGCCGCCTCGACGCGGGTGTCCCGCCACGGGCGGGTGCCCACGCCGCCGAAAGCCAGCCGTACGTCCCGTACGACATCGCCCCTCGTCCGCAGCGCGGCCGCCACCGACACCACCGCGAACTCGAACGTGGCCCGGTCGCGCAGCTTCAGATAGCGCGACTGCCCGGCCAGGGCGGTGCGCGGCACGTCCACCCTGGTGATCAGCTCGCCCGGGCGCATCGCGGTCTCCCGGTCCGGCGTGGACCCGGGGAGGAGGTAGAAGCCGGCGATGGGGACGGCGCGCTCGCCGCCCGGACCGAGCAGGCGCACGGTCGCGTCCAGGGCGGTCAGCGCCACCGCCAGGTCCGACGGGTGCGTGGCGATGCAGTGCTCGCTGCCTCCCAGGATCGCGTGTCCCCGGTTCTGCCCAGTGATCGCCGGGCAGCCGCTGCCCCGTACCCGCTTGGCGCAGGGAGAGGCCGCGTCGCGGAAGTAGCCGCACCGGGTGCGCTGCAACAGGTTCCCGCCGATCGAGGCCATGGTGCGGATCTGCGGGGACGCCGAGGCCAGCAGCGCCTCGGACAGCATCGGGAACTCCCGCCGCACCCCGGGGTGCTCGGCGACCTGCCGCATCCGGGCCGCCCCTCCTATCCGCAACGCGCCGGAGCCGACGGTGATTTTGCCGAGGTCCAGCCGGTTGACGTCCACGAGGTGGTCGTGGGCCTCCGCGCCGTCGCGCATCAGGTTCAGCAGGTCCGTGCCGCCTGCCACGAACGTCGAGCCGGGGGTGGTCGCGGCCAGCCGCACCGCCTCGGCCGGATCGCGCGCGACCGTGTAACCGAAGGCCCTCATCGCCGCACCTCCCTCGCGGCGTCGGCGACGGCGGCGACGATGTTCTGGTACGCCGCGCACCGGCACAGGTTGCCGCTCATCCACTCGCGGATCTCCGCCTCCGAGCCCGCATGCCCCTCGTCGATGCAGGCCACGGCGGACATGATCTGACCGGGAGTGCACGCGCCGCACTGGAAGGCGTCGTTCCGGATGAACGCCTCCTGTACGAGGTGCAGCTCCTCTCCTCGCGCCAGCCCTTCCACCGTGGTGATCTCGGCCCCCTGCCGCATCACCGCCAGCGTCAGGCACGACTTGACCCGCTCGCCGTCGGCCAGCACCGTGCACGCCCCGCACTCGCCCCGGTCGCAGCCCTTCTTGGTGCCGGTCAGGCCGAGCCGCTCCCTTAACGTGTCCAGCAGCGTCACCCGCGGCTCCAGGACGACCTTGCGCAGCCGCCCGTTGACCGTCATGGCGACCTCCACCGACGCCCCCGGGGCGACGGCGTACGCCTGAGCGGTGGCGGCCGGGGGAGTCGCGGCGGCGGGAGCGGCGATGCCCGTGGCGGCCACGGCCGTGCCCGCCGCGGCGGCCTTGAGCACCGCACGACGGCTGGGCGCGGGCGTGTCGAGGGCTTTCGTCCGTTGTCCCGGTGGCACGTCCGGTTCGGAGGTGGATCCGCTGCCGTGGAAGATCATCATGCTCCTTCTCCGTACGGAACCGGCTCTGCGACAGGGCCCGGTCCCTGGTCCCGGGAGCTCCTTCCGGCCGGTGACCGGATGACATGTAATCGATGGCAACAGTATTTCGTTAACGACGATGCGGTCAAGAGGTGCTAACGGGAAAGTGTTAACGGCGATATGGTGCGGCCTTCCCCGAGGGGTCACGATCTTGTCACGCGACCTCCGGCGTCCCGGCCGCTTGAGCATCATCAAGCCCATGGCCAAGAAGAACGCGAAGCGGCAGTCCGGACGGTGAAGCCTTCGTCGATCATCGTGGCGGTGCTGGTGCTCGTGACCGTCCCGGCGCTGGTGTGGATGCTGGGCCCGGGAGCCACCTGGGTTCTGGAGAACATCGACGGCGTCACCCTCGATGACGGCATCCCACCACCGGCGACCTCGCCCCCGAACGAGCTGACCGGCACCGACTGGGCCGCCGCCGTCGCGGCCGTTCGCGGCAACGTCCTGGCCGTGGCCACCGGCCTGGCCGCGTTGCTGGCGGTGTTCTACACCGCGCGCAACGCCGACACCGCGCGGCGCACCTTCCGGCTCGGCGAGCGCGGCCATGACACCGACCGCTTCAGCAAGGCGGTCGAACAGCTCGGCGGCGGCCCGGCCCCGGTCAGGCTCGGCGGCCTGTACGCGCTCGAACAGCTCGCGCAGAACAACCCGAGGCTGAGGCAGACGGTCGTGGACGTGATCTGCGCATATCTCCGGATGCCGTGGACTCCGCCGCGCGAGGAGGACCGGCAGCAGCGGATCCGCGCCGCCCAGCGCGCCGCCCGCACCCGTTCGCCTGGCCGCACCGAGACCCGGGCCGGCCGGGCGCCGGAGGAGGAACGCCAGGTTCGGCTCACCGCGCAGCGCCTTCTCGCGGACCACCTGGCCTGGTGCGAACGCCGCTGGTGGCAGCGCCCCACCTCGGTCAACCCGCGCTTCTGGCCGGGCATGCGCCTCGACCTGTCCTACGCCACCTTGCTCGACTTCGGTCTCGCCAACTGCCGTGTCCTTCACGCGGACTTCCACGGGGCGACCTTCATCGGCCGCACCTCGTTCAGCCGCGCGACCTTCGTCGGCGACGCCTCGTTCACCGGCTATGCCTCGTTTCACAGCGCGACCTTCACCGGCCACGCCGACTTCGGCGGGGCGGCCTTCACCGACTACACCGCGTTCCGGGGCGCGACCTTCGCCAGTTACGCCGACTTCTACGGAGCGACCTTCGGCGGCTCGACCTGGTTCGAGAAGGCGTCCTTCAGCGAAGAGGCTTCGTTCCTCCTGGCGACCTTCAAGGGCACCACCTCTTTCGACGAGGCGACCTTCAGCGGCCCTGTCTCGTTCAACGAGGCGACCTTCGCCGGCCGCGTCACCTTCACAGACGTCCGGGTGACGCACCCGAATCCTGGGAACACATGGCCGCCGGGATGGCGTCTGGAGTACGGGCGCGGCGGCGCGGTATTGAGGCGGGACGGTTAACCGTCGAGAAGACGAAGACGCCCCCACCGGGTGACAGGCGGGGGCGTACGTCGTCGTTCCAAGGAGGCTGGTTCAGCAGACGCTGATCCACTCCGTCGCGTACAGGATTTCGTTGGGGATGCCGTGCCTGCCGTTTCCGTAGGACGCGATCTCCGCCTGTGAGGCGTTGTAGAGCCGCACCCTCGCGCCGCCGTACTGGTTGTTCACGACAGCGCCCGCGTTGACGAAGTTGTAGACCTTCCGCCATCCGCACTTGAACATGGGGAAGCCGGTGTGGGTTCCGTCGCCGTCTCCCACGGTGATGCATGCGTAACCATTGAATTGCTCGGTCTCGCAGATATCCAGGAACTCCTCCCGCATCTCGGGGAAACTCAGGTCCATGCGAGGCTCGCCGGAGTAGAGCGGAACGACCCGAGGGGTCCAGGCCGCGGTCGCGATGGCCGTCGATGCGGCCGTCGCCGACGTCGTCGACGCGACGATCATGGTCGGCACCACCAGTGCCAACCCGATGAGCATGACAAGTGCCCTGAGCGCGCGCCTGGGGCCGGGAATGCTGCGAGTTCCCATCAGTCCTCCTGACTGTCAGTTCTGGGCTTCATCCTCATGCGGTGCGAATAGATCAGCCCAGGACACCCTGAGGACATTCACCGGACACAGCGGCCCCGCCCGAAGGCGTCGATAGGACGCCGGTGCCCGGGGCCCACCACGCGTCGACCGCGGCGATGTCGGCGTCGGTGGGATGGGCGAGCCGGTTCACCAGGTCCACGGTCGGCGACGGCTGTCACGTGTGTGCCCGGTGACCTGGGGAAGCAGGCTAATTGCTTCGCCCCTTCTGCACAGGAGGACGGATGATGCGTGTCCGTGAAGTCCCGGCCCCGATGACCGTTGCCCCCGACGCCCAGCTCGCCGACGTGGTGTTCGCCGACGACCGGGTCGACGGCGACATGGTCCTGTTCCGGCGCCGGTCGGCCGGCGGCTGGCGTCCGGTGACGGCCGGGCAGTTCGCGGCCGACGTCCGCAGCTTGGCGGCAGGATTCCTCGCTGCCGGGATACAGCCCGGCGACCGGGTCGCGCTGCTGGCCGCCACCAGCTACGAGTGGACGCTGGTGGACTACGCATTGTGGGCGGTGGCGGCGCTGCCGGTCCCGATCTACGAGACCTCCTCGGCC
This sequence comes from Nonomuraea sp. NPDC049486, assembly GCF_040676925.1. Classification (NCBI taxonomy): domain Bacteria; kingdom Bacillati; phylum Actinomycetota; class Actinomycetes; order Streptosporangiales; family Streptosporangiaceae; genus Nonomuraea; species Nonomuraea sp. NPDC049486. The sequence goes on along the minus strand of NZ_JBFAPV010000017.1, from coordinate 115,128 downwards.
GAGCAGGTCCGCTGGGTGCTGGAGGACGCCGGCCCGGTCGCGGCGGTGGTCGAGCACGAGACGCATCGCCGCTTGGTCGAGGACGCGGCCGAGGGCCTGCCCGGGCCGCGGGTGTGGCAGATCGACGACGGCGGTCTGGACCGTCTCCGCGAGGACGGGCTGGCCGTGGACGAGGCCCGGCTGCGTGAGCGCCGCCGGGCGGTGTCGGCAGACGACCTGGCGACGATCATCTACACCTCGGGCACCACGGGCCGCCCGAAGGGCTGCATGCTGAGTCACGGCAACCTGCTGTACGAGGCGCGCGTCGCGATCGACAGCCTGGAGCGGATCTTCGGCCGGGACGCCTCGACCCTGCTGTTCCTCCCACTGGCCCACGTGTTCGCGCGGGTGATCCAGGTGGCCTGCGTGGAGCGGGGTGTGTGCCTGGCGCACAGCGCCGACCGGGCCAGGCTGACCGAGGACCTGGCCGCCCTGCGACCGACGTTCCTGCTGGCGGCGCCCAGAGTGTTCGAGCGGGTCCACAACAGTGCTCAGCAGCGGGCCCAGGCCGAGGGCAAGGGCAGGATCTTCGACTGGGCCGAGCGGACCGCCGTGGCCTACAGCCAGGCGCTGGACGACGGGCGGCCGGGCTGGCGCCTGCGGCTGGCACACCGCCTGTCCGACCGGCTGGTGTACGGACGGCTGCGGGCCGCGCTCGGCGGCCGGGTCGGCTACGCCATCTCCGGCGGAGCGCCGCTGGGCGCACGGCTGGGCCACTTCTTCCGAGGAATCGGCATCACCGTCCTGGAAGGGTACGGGCTGACCGAGACCAGTGCCGCCGCGACCGTCAATCTGCCCCACGCCCAGAAGATCGGCACGGTCGGGCCGCCCCTCCCCGGGGTCGAGGTCCGGATCGACGACGACGGGGAGATTCTGATCAGGGGCCCGATCCTGTTCCAGGGCTATTGGCGCGACGAACAGAAGACCAGGGAGAGTCAGACCGCCGATGGCTGGCTGCTCACCGGCGACCTCGGCGCCCTGGACGAGGACGGGTTCCTGACGATCTCAGGCCGCAAGAAGGAGATCATCGTCACCGCCGGCGGCAAGAACCTCGCCCCGGAGCCGCTCGAGGACCGCCTGCGCACCCACCGGCTCATCAGTCAGGCCGTGGTCGTGGGCGATCGGCGGCCGTACACCGCCGCCCTGATCACCCTGGACGCCGAGGCGCTGGCGTCATGGAAGCGGGCCGCCGGCAGGCCCGAGCACGCCGGCCCGGCCGAGCTCCGTGACGATCCGGATCTGCTGTCCAGGCTGCAGACGGCCGTGGACGAGGCCAACAGGGCGGTGAGCCGGGCCGAGTCGATCCGCAGGTTCCGGATCCTCGCGGTCGACCTGACCGAGCAGAACGGGTATCTGACCCCGACCCTGAAGGTCAAGCGTTCCTTGGTCCACAAGGACTTCGCGGCGGACATCGAGGAGCTGTACCGCTGAGCGCCGGACGCCAGGACCGGCAGACCGGCCGCGTCGCGGGCAGGCGATCGACGCTGGACCGGATGGTGGCGGACACGCCGGCGTCCCGTGACCGGGTGGTCGACGCCGCCCGCGCGCTGTGCATCGTGGTCGTCACCCTCTGGCACTGGACCTTGTCGGTCAACCATCGCACCGCCGACGGCAGCCTGGCCATGCCCAACCCGATCGATGCCGTGCCCGGTGGCTGGCTGGCCACCTGGGTGCTGCAGATCATGCCGGTGTTCTTCCTGGTCGGCGGGTACGCCAACCTGGTCGGCCGGCAGCGGGCCCAGGCACGCGGGACGACCGCCGGCCAGTTCGTCCGGGGCCGGTTGCGCCGGCTGCTGTGGCCGACCGCCGTCTGGGCCCTGGTCTGGCTCGCCGGCGAGCTGATCGCCGCCGCCCTGCCAGGCCCGCACCGGTGGATGTGGGAGTGGTTCCCCGGTTACCTGACGCCGCTGTGGTTCCTGGGTGTGTACGGCCTGCTGATCGCCGCGGTGCCGATCACCGCGAGCTTGCACGACCGCTACGGAGCCGGAGTCCTGGCGGCGCTCGTGCTGCTGATCGCCCTCGGCAGCGTGGCGAACCGCGGCGCCGGCCTGGCCTGGGCGGGCTGGGTGACCGCCGCCCTGGTGTGGGTGTTCTGCCACCAGCTCGGCTACGCCTGGCGCGGCTGGGAGCTGGGGCGGCGGCCGCCGGCGCAACGGCTGGCGGTCGCCGGGATCGGGCTGGCCGGGCTGGCCGGGCTGACCGTGGGAGCGGGCTACCCCCTCTCGATGGTGGGCACCACCGGCGCCGAGTCCAACATCTTCCCGACCAACGCCGCCATCGCCGCCCTGGCCGTCTTCCAACTCGGGCTGCTGGCCCTGATCACGCCGGCCGCCGAGCGCCTGCTGCGCCGGCCGGCTGCCTGGAAGCCGGTGGTGGCACTCAACGTGGCCGCGTTGACCATCTTTCTCTGGCACATGACCGCGTACCTGGTGGTGCTGTGGGCCTATGAAGGGCTGGGCGGCACTCTGTCGGCGGAGCCGACCGCCGGCTGGTGGGCGCAGCGCTGGCTGTGGCTCCTGGCCCCTTCGGCCGTGCTGGCCGTGCTGGCCGCCCTGTTCCTCCAGGTCGAGCTGGCCGCCCGCCGGCCCCGTAAAGAGGCAGGTCGCTGACCTCGGCACGCTGATCCGCTCGCCGTGACGGCCCCCTTGCGCCGGGATACCCCACCGCCGGTCCGAGGGCATCAGCCGTGCGGCGTAGTCGCATCAGCCTCCGGTCGTACGAAGGCGGCGCTCTTGTGGTGGACGCGCCCGGCCGCCGCCGCTTCCTACCGTGACGCCGTGACCATCAACGAAACGGCGCAGAGCGGGCGGGTGGCGGCGGGGCTGGCGGCGTCCGCCGGCGGGCTGGCCATGGCCGTCACGGGCGTGATGCAGGCGATGCGGCCCATGGACGATGATCCTCGCGTGCTCGGTGAGGAGCACCTCCTTCTGGGCCTGTTCGCGGCCTCGCTGATCCTTCTCGTTCCCGGCCTCGTCGCGCTGGCCCGCCACGGCGGCCGTACCGCCCTCGTGGGAGCCGTCGTCGTCTCGGCCGGCCACGTCCTGCTGGCGTTCGGCGCCACGTCGTCGAACCTGCGCGGCGAGGACTACGCGTGGTTCCCCTTCGTGGCCGTACCGGCGAACCTCGGCATGCTCGTGGGGGCGATCATGATGGCGGTGTCGCTGTGGCGGGCCGGGCAGGTGCCCCGCGCCGTGGCGGCGGCCCTTCCGGCCCTCTGGGCGTGCGAGATCATCCTCGCCCAACTCGGCGGCGGGCTGATCGCCGGCCTCTACTGGCTCGTCGTGGGCGTCCTGCTCACCTCCGGCACCTGGCGGACTCGCCGGTGAGCTCGCGTTCGGTGGTCCGGACGAGCCCTGATGGAGTGCAGACATCTCCGTCTTCCGAGGGTGACCCCGGGCGGGGCGCGCAGAACCGGCCGCCGGCCGAGACGCTTTTCGCATGGGGGTCGGAGCTCCTCAGGGGGTTCGCCGCCGGTGCGAGCGTCGTGCTCGCCGTCATGTTCGGGTGGGCGATCGTCGTGGGCCTCATCCTCGGACTCGTCCAGCTGACGGAGGAGCAGACCAGGATGGTGGACGTCGTCATCGGCAAGCACCTGGTCGGCCAGGCCAGGGCGCAGCTCGTGCAGCAGGTGGTCTTCCTGGTCCTGGCCTTCCTGCTCGGCTTCGTCGTCAACTGGCTGTCCACGCCGGCGCTCGACACGCTGCGGGGCTGGTGGACCACCTGAGCGTCCCCAAGGCCGCCGGAACTTCCTCGCGTTCGCGCGTACCGGCTGTGCCGCACGCCGAGCGCTAGCCGGGCGTCCCGTCGCGCTCGCTTCTCCGGGCGAGGCTCTGGGCTTGGCCCGCGTGTATGTCGCTCACCCATTCCCAGCCGGGCTTGGCCGACGGGCCGAGTCGTGGGTCGTCGGGAGTGCGGCCGTCACGCAAGGCGTGCACGTACGCGCGGTCCAGTTCGATCCGCGCGCGTACCTGGTCGGCTCCGCCGACGGACCCGTGACCGGGGACGAGGACATCGGCGTCGCCCGCCACGTCCTCGAGCAGCCGCAGCCCGGCGAGGTACTCCTCGACCGGGTCGTTGGTGCCGTTGAAGTCGTCGAGCATCGGAACCAGGACATCGGACAGCATGTCGCCGGCGACGAGAACCCCGCGTTCCTCGATCAACAGCGCCGCGTGGCCCGGGGAATGAGCCGGATGCTCGATGATCCGGACTTGAGGGCCATCCCACGGAATCCGGGTGGTTCCGGCAGGCAGAGCGGTGATGAGGCCGAACAGGTCCAGCGGTGTCTCGTCAGCGATCTCCGGCGGCAGCCCTTCGGCGACCCGGGCCTTCCAGTCCGCGTTCGAGCGCAGATCTCGCATGGAAGCCGCACAGCGGGCCGTACCGTAACGGGGCGCGTCGCCGAGCGCTGCGTGCCAGAGCACGTGATCCCAGTCAGGATGCGTCGAGAAGCCTGCCACAACGGGCCAGCCCAGCTCGCGAAGGTCGTTCGCGAGGCACGCCATTTCGTCGCCCGTTATCCCGGCGTCGATGAGCATCACGCCGGCCCGGCCCCGCACGACGACGGTGTTGTTCTGGAGCAACTCGCTCTGATGGACGAGCACACCCTCCGCGACCTGCCTCAGCACGAGCTCGTCTCCTTCGCGTCCCGTACGGCGTAGTGATGCATCGTGACGCCCTGCTCGAACGATCGCTGCTCCAGCAGGTCGAGATCGATCGGCAGGTCATAGTCGTCGAACAGCGGCCTGCCGAAGCCGAGGATCGAGGGATGGGTGAAGAGCAGCAACTCGTCAAGAAGCCCCGCCCGGAGCAGCTGCGTCGCGAGCGCCGCGCCGCCCACGCTGATGCTGCCGTCGGTCTCGGCCCGCAGCGCGGCGAGCCGCTCGATCGCGTCGTCCCCGCCGATGATCCGGGTGTTGTGGCCGGCGCTGCGGCGGGTGCGGGAGACGAGCACCTTGGGCTTGGCGGTCCAGATCTCACCGTACTCGCGCATGACGTCCGGCAGCGACGCGTCCTCGCTTGACCGCGGCCAGTATTCCTCCATGGCCTCGTAGTAGACCCGGCCGTGGACCATGAGTGCGAGCGCCCGCGTCCGCGCGTTGGCCTCGCGGTGCAGCTCCTCGTCGACGCGCAGCCACTCGCCGGCGCCGTTGTCCCCCGGAACCTGCTCGATCCGCAGGTCGAGGGATACCTGCATCGAGTAGATGAAGCGACCCATCAGCTCCTCTTCCAAAGTGGTTGCAGTGTGCAACTACTATATGGGGGGCGAAATACCTGTCAAGGAGGAACAAGTGGAACCACGGTCCGGGTGTCCGATCAACGCCGCCGTCGAGGTGCTCGGAGATCGCTGGTCGCTGCTCGTGCTGCGCGACGTCATCTTCGGCGACCGCCGCTACTTCCGGGCGCTGCTCACCGGGTCGATCGAGGGCATCGCCTCGAACATCCTCGCCGACCGTCTCGTACGGCTCGTCGAGGCGGGGATCCTCACCCGCGGCACCGCCGTGCGGGGGCAGCGCGCCCGCTACAGCCTCACCGAAGCCGGCATCCAGACCCTTCCGATCATCTACGCCCTCGGCAACTGGGGCCTCGACTGGCGGCCGGGCGGCGACGAGCTCCGCAGCCGGCAGCGGCTCATGCGCGATGAGGGCCCGGCGTTCATCGAGGAGCTGATGGACGAGCTTCGCGTCCGCCACCTCGGTGCCCCGCCGAAGCCGCACGACGGTCCGGGGCCGTTCGAGCGCCTCGACGCCGCCTGTGCCGCGAGTGACGGAACGGCCCCGCCCTGACCTTCCCGGGCTCCGGTGGCTTGCCGTCACGTCGTTCGGCGCCACCGACATGAGTGAGGGGCTGCCCCGTCGTCCGGGGGAGCCCCTCACCTGCGGTCGGCGTTCAGGCGCAGCCGCGCGCCTTCACGGAGAAGGCCGGGATGGTCAGGCTGGCGCTGCTGGAATGCGGGGTGACGTGGACCGTGCCGCCTTCGAACCGCAGCTCGTACTCGCCCTGTCCGCGGCACGCGTAGTGGTCGGTGTAGGTGCTGGTGTTGCCGGAACGGGCGATGTACACGCTGTTGCTGCGCGACTCGGTCCAGGCGGGGACGCCGTCCTTCGACAGGGACAGCTTCGAGCTCATCGAGCAGTCGGAGTTGGACCACAGGGCGACGCCGTGCCAGCACTCCAGGGTGAGCGTGTTGGTCGGCTCCAGGGTGCGTTCGCCGAAGGTGTGGGTCTTCCACGCCTCGGTGAGGCAGATCGTGGCCCTGGCGGAGTAGTTGCCAGAGGTGATCTCCTTCATGGCGCAGCCGCGGGGAGGGTTCTGCGAGGACGCGGAGGCGGCGTGTGGGGCCGCCGCGAGGGCCAGCGTGGCGGTGAACAGCATGGTCAAGCTGCGGAACGATTTCGTCATGGACGCATGTTACTCAGAGCGACTGTTCTAACACTAAGAGTGGTCGGTCGATTTCTTTCGTGGTGCCGGTGTCAGTGGGTGCAGGTGGCCGAGACGGTGACGTCGTAGATCCACCACGCGCCGCCGGGCGCGGTGTAGACCAGGGACGACGTCGTGGCGTAGCCCGTGCACGCCTGGCCCGCGGCCAGGAGCGCCGCGCGGGCGGCCTGCGCGCCGTTCTCGACGGCGACGTTCGGGCTCGTGCCGCCGGCCTGACGGGTCTCGGTGCGCGGGACGGTGTACGACACCGGCGGCGGGACCTCGCAGTTGCCTGACGCGGTCGCCTCGTAGATCCACGCCGAACCGTCGGGCGCGGTGTAGAGGTGCCTGGTGGTGACAGACACGCCCGAGCAGACCTCGCCGGCCGCGGCGGCCTGCTGGTTCAGCGCGGCGCGGGCGTTGGCCTCGGCAGCTGCCTTTCCCGCCGCCGGGCTGGGGCCCCAGCCCGAGGAGGTGGCCGAGCGGTAGGCGGCGGCGAGCGCGGCGGGAGCGGACAGCACCGCGCCGGCGGTCAGCGTCAGGGCGAGGACGAGGGCGAGGCGCAGAACCTGGGCAGGACGACGAGCGCTGAGTGCCATGGTGTCCCTCTCGCAAGGAGGTTCGAGATCGTCACCATAGAACCGGGCAGGCCGGGCCGACCAGCGCCGGGGGCGCGGGCAGGCGTCCGCGCACGTCGAGACTGAAACTTTCACCTGGGTGTGCGCCGCTCGCGTCAGGACATGGCGTAGTCGTCGGTCTCGTGCGGCCTCACAGCCGGGAGTTCAGCACGGCGACCTCGGGCCACGGGTCGAAGCCGTGCTCGATCAGCCAGCGGACCGCCCGCAGGCTCCGTAAGGACCACCACGCGCGGATCACGTCGAGGTCGACGTCGGTGCCGTAGCCCGCGACGACGTCGCCGAGGCGCTCCTCGTGCCCGAGCGTCAAGGTGGCGAGGTCGAACAGGGCGTCGCCCGGGCCCGCCTCGGACCAGTCGATCACGCCGGTGATCTCGTCACCGTCGGCGAACACGTGGGTGACCTGCAGGTCGCCGTGCGTGAACACCGGTGTCCACGGCCGGAGCGCGGCCTCGGCGACCCGGCGGTTCCGCGTGACCACGTCGGCGGGGAGGACGCCGTTCGCGACGAGCCACGCGCATTCGCCGTCGAGGCGCGATGCGACCTCGTCGAGGCTCCGGCCGGGCCAGGGCGGCGGCGGCGCGTCGTGCAGCGTGCGTGCGGCGGCACCCGCCGCGGCCCACGCCGCCGACGACGCGGTCGACGGCTCGCCGAGGCGGCCGAGCGCCGTCCCCGGCAGGGCGGCGAGGGCGAGCACGGGCGGCTTCCGCCACAGGACCTCCGGGGTGGGGATCGGCGCCATGGCCATCGCCTCGACCTCGACGTCGGCGCGCGTCCGATCAGCGTCGATCTTCAGGAACACGTCGCCGACGCGCAGGGTCGCGCGCTCCTGATGGGCGACGACGACCTCGACCTCCTCCACATCGGCCATTATCTCGGGATGACCACCGACGTCGCCGGATTTATCGCGTACGACTGGACGGCTGACCGCCCTCGATCCCATGCCAGGGTTACGACATGACCGATACGCCATGGGAACCGCCGCTGGCCGGTGACGAGAGCGCCCACCTGCTCGGCGCGCTCGATCGGCTGCGCACCACCTTCCGCTGGAAGGCCGACGGCCTGGACGAGGACGGGCTGCGGACCCGGGTGGGCGCCTCCGCGCTCACCCTCGGCCGCCTGCTCAAGCACCTGGCCGTGGTGGAGGACCACATGTTCAACGTCAAGTTCCGGGGCAAGCCGATCGGCTCGGCGTGGGAGGACTGGGAGGGCGGCGACGACTGGCCGTTCACCTCCGCCGACACCGACAGTCCAGAGCACCTGTACCGGCTCTGGGACGACGCGGTCGCCCGCTCCCGCGCCACGCTCGCCGCCGCGCTGGCCGACGGCGGCCTCGACCAGCTCGCCCACGTCTCCACCCCCGACGGGCGGCACGCCAGCCTGCGCCGCCTGGTCTGCGACCTGATCGAGGAGTACGGCAGGCACACCGGCCACGCCGACCTCCTGCGCGAGGCGGTCGACGGCCGGGCCGGTGAGGACCCCCCACCCGGCTGGCGCCAGGTGAGCTAGGCACCGAACGCCTCGGACTGACGATCAACCTGGCTGGTCGTCGTACCACTTGGGTGTGGCGACCTCCAGAGGGTCGGGGGCGGTACCGGATCCGGGGATGACGTAGAGGTCGACGGTGTCGGAGCTGTGGTCGCGCGATCCGTTGACGATCCGCCTGCGTCCCGATGCTTCCGTGCCAGTCGAAGCCCTCCGGCACGGCCGGGCCGATCAGGTTGCCGACCTCGTCCGGCGCCACCGGAATGACCTTCACCGTGACGTTCAGCCCGACCGCGCGGAATGCTTCCTCGAAGCGCCGGCGGTCGGCCGTGGGGTCGGTGATGGTCACGGCGAAATAGTCGCCGGACTTGTTGATGGAGACCGCCGCGTTGGCGTACTCGGTCGCCGGACCGCCTGGCGATCTGCTCGCTGGTCAGCCCCTCCCAGCAGTCCAGCGCCGGCACCTCGCGGCCACGCCGTACAGCCACAGCAGCCCCGCTCACCGTCGGGCCAGGCGGTGAGGAACGTCTCGGAGATGACATCGGCGGTGTCGTCGGCCGAGTCGGTACGGCGGGCTGCGTACTGATGGATGGCCGGGTAGTACGCGTCATAGATCGCCTCGAAGCGATCTTGATGTGTCACAACGTCTCCTCGCGAAAAGTGCCGGACACCTTGGTAAATGTCCGGCACCCTTCAGCGTGTTGCAGGTGACCGAAAAGGAGTCCGGTCCGAGACGCTCGGGGGACGTCGGGTACATCATCGGAGTACGCGGGTACCGTACGAAACGGATCTCCCCCCGGAAGGCCCGGCGCCGCCTGAGCGCCGGGACCGGCTCGGCGTTCGGGGGATTCGGGGACATGACGACGTTGACCGTCAACGGCAGGGACTATCCGCTCGACCTGGATGACGCCCGCCTCACCCTGCTGGACGCGCTCCGCGACCGGCTGGGTCTGACCGGCACGAAGAAGGGCTGCGACCAGGGCGCCTGCGGCGCGTGCACGGTGATCGCGGACGGCAGGCGCATCCTGTCCTGCCTCACGCTCGCCGCCCAGTGCGACGGCCGGGCGATCACCACGATCGAGGGGCTGGGCTCCGAAGGCGGCCCGCACCCGATGCAGGAGGCGTTCGTGCGGCACGACGCCTTCCAGTGCGGCTACTGCACCTCCGGGCAGATCATGTCGGCGGTGTGCCTGCTGGCCGAGGGGCGCGCGGGCTCGGACCCGGACATCAGGGAGTTCATGAGCGGCAACCTCTGCCGCTGCGGCGCCTATCCGAACATCGTGGCGGCCATCCGCGAGGTCGCCGGGGCGGGTGGCGGCGATGCGTGAGTTCACCTACGTCCGGGCGGCCGAGGTGGGGCAGGCCGTCGCCACGGTGAGCGCCGACCCGGGAGCCTGCTACCTGGCAGGCGGCACGACCCAGCTCGACCTCATGAAGGACGGCGTGCTGGAGCCCGGACGGCTGGTGGACATCACCAGGCTCCCGCTGCGCGGTGTCCGGCTCGACGGCGACACGCTGCGGGTGGGGGCGCTGACCACGATGGAGGAACTCGCGGCCGACCCGTACGTGAGCGCGCGGGCGCCGTTCGTCCGCGAGGCGCTGCTGCTCGGCGCGTCGGTCCAGCTGCGCAACATGGCCACCATCGGCGGCAACCTGCTGCAGCGCACCCGCTGCCGCTACTTCCGCGACCCGACCGTGCCCGACTGCAACAAGCGCCGCCGCGGCACCGGCTGCGCGGCCGTCACCGGCGCCGCCCGCATGCACGCGATCCTCGGAGCGAGCGAGCACTGCATCGCGTCGCACGCCTCCGACCTGGCCGTCCCGCTGGTGGCGCTCGACGCGATCGTGCGCGTCCGGGGATCCGCGGGGGAGCGGACCATCCCGCTCACCGACTTCTACCTGCTCCCGGAGGCCACGCCCGATGTGGAGCACATGCTCGGCCAGGGCGAGCTGATCACCGCCGTGGACGTCCCGCTGCCTCCGGAGGGCACCCGGTCGGGCTACCTGAAGGTCCGCGACCGCATGTCCTACGAGTTCGCGCTCACCTCAGCGGCTGTGACCCTGCTGCTCGACGGCGGCCTGATCCGGGAGGCACGGGTCGCGCTCGGCGGGGTCGGCACCGTCCCGTGGCGGGCCCGCGAGGCGGAGGAGATCCTGCGCGGCGCGCCGGCGGGCCCGGCCGCGTTCCGGGAGGCCGCCGAGCGGGCGGTGCGTGACCCGTTCACCGTGCCGGGCACCGCTTTCAAGGTGGAGCTGGCCAAGCGCACGCTGACGCGCGCGCTGCGTACCGTCGCGGGGGTGGCGTCATGACGACCGTCGAACGGCCCCGGATCGTCGGCGCCGGAACGGACCGGGTGGACGGCCCGCTCAAGGTGACCGGCGCGGCGCCGTATCCCAACGACGTCAGCCTGCCCGGCATGGCCCACGCCGCCGTCGTGCGGGCCACGATCGCCTCAGGGCGGATCACCCGGCTCGACACGGGCACGGCCGAGAGCGCCCCGGGCGTGCTGGCGGTGCTCACGCACCTCAACGCGCCGCGACTCGGCTCCGGCCCGGAGTCCCTCCTGCGTACGCCGCCGCCCCCGCTGCAGGACGACCGGATCCTCTACTACGGCCAGTACGTCGCCGTCGTCGTGGCGGACACGCCCGAGCAGGCCAGGGCGGGGGCGCGGCGGGTCGAGGTCGGCTACGAGAGGGCCGAGCCGCTGCTGGATCTCGACGACCCGCGGGCGGAGCGGGTGGCGGACCCGTGGGGCAGCGACGCCTCATGGGGTGACGTGGCCGCCGGGCTCGCCCGCGCGGACGCCGTCGTCGACGCGTCGTACACCACCGCCGAGAACACCAACAACCCGCTCGGCCTCTTCACCACGCTGGCCGCGTGGGACGGCGACGCGCTCACCGTGCACGACTCCACCCAGTGGCCCGTCCTGGTGCGGGCCACGCTCGCGCGGATGTTCGGCGTGCCGGAGGCGGGAGTGCGGGTGCTGGTCCCGTACGTCGGCGGTGGCTTCGGCGCGGGGCTGCGCGTCTGGCCGCACGTCGTGCTCGCCGCGATGGCGGCGCGGCGGACCCGGCGGCCGGTCAGGCTCGAACTGGCCCGCCCGGAGATGTTCACGGGCATCGGCCACCGCCCGGCCACGGCGCAGCGCGTCCGGCTCGGCGCCACCCGCGACGGCCGGCTGACCGCGATCGAGCACGAGAGCGTGTCGACCCTCTCGATCGAGGGGGACAACATCGAGCCGTGCTCGTCCGTCTCCACGACGGCGTACGCCTGCCCGAACGTCTCCGCCCGGGACCAGCAGGTCCGGCTGAACATCCCGTGGACCAACTCGATGCGCGCGCCGGGCGAGGCCCAGGGCAACTTCGCGCTCGAGTCGGCGATGGACGAACTGGCCTACATGCTCGGCCTCGACCCGCTGGAGCTGCGGCTGCGCAACTACGCCGAGGTCCACCCGCGCTCCGGCCTGCCGTGGTCGAGCAAGGCGCTGCGCGAGTGCTACGAGGTCGGCGCCGACCGCTTCGGCTGGGCCCGGCGCGGGGCCGAACCCGGCTCGATGCGCGAGGGTGACTGGCTCGTCGGGTACGGCCTGGCCGGGGTCAGCTACTTCTGGTACCAGGCGCCCTGCCGGGCCAGGGCGACCGTGCGCGGCGACGGGACGGCGTACGTGCGCAGCGCGGTGACCGATATCGGCACCGGCACGTACACGGTCATGACGCAGCTGTCGGCCGAGCTGCTCGGCCTGGAGCCGGGGAGCGTCACGTTCGGGCTCGGCGACACCGGCATGCCCCCGGGGCCCCAGGCGGGCGGCTCCGGACTCACCGCGGCCCTGGGCAACGCCGTGCACGCGGCCTGCCGTGCCCTTCTGCGGGCCTTCCTCGACCTGGCGGGCGCCGACCCGGCCTCGCCGCTGGCCGGCTGCGGGGCCGACGACGTCACCGTCACGGACGGGCGGATCCACCGCGCCGGCGAGCCCGGGCAGGGCGAGTCCTACACCGGCATCCTGGCCGCGCACGGGCTGGAGGAGCTGAGCGCGGACGGCGACAGCGAGCCGCGCCGGGCGGAGGAGGCCGGGATGGCTCCCGCCGGGCCGTTCGGCGCGCGGTTCGTGGAGGTCCGGGTGGATCCCGAGCTGGGGCGGCTGCGCGTGGCGCGGGTCGTGTCGGTGATCGATGGCGGCCTGATACTCAACGAGAAGCTGGCCAGGAGTCAGATCATCGGCGGCACGGTCGGCGGGATCGGCATGGCGATGTTCGAGGAGACGGTCACCGATCCGGGCACCGGCCGGATCGCCAACGCCACCCTGGGCGACTACCTCGTGCCGGTGAACGCCGACGTCCCGGACCTCGACGTGACCTTCGTCGGGGTCCCGGACGCGTACAACCCGGTCGGGGTGAAGGGCGTCGGCGAGATCGGGCTCGTCGGGATGGCCGCCGCCATCGCCAACGCCGTCTTCCACGCCACGGGCAGGCGCATCCGCTCCGTGCCCATCACGATCGATGATCTTCTCTGAGCACCGCGACCCGGCGGCAGCCCTCGCTACGGCGGGCCTATCTCCAGACGCGGCCAGCCGGCGAGGTCCCGCAGGAGCTGCCGGTCGTGCGTGGCGACGACGACGGCGGCGCTCGTCTTGAGCATCGCGTCGGTCAGCTCGTCGACGAGCGCCGGTGACAGGTGGTTGGTCGGCTCGTCCAGCAGGATCAGGCCGGGCCGGCCGGCCAGCGCGAGCGCCAGGTCGAGGCGCCGCTGCTGTCCCTGGGACATCCGCCCGACCGGCGTGCGCATCGCCTCGGAGTCCAGCAGCCCGAGCGATCCCAGCGGGACGGCGTCGGCGTCGCGCAGTCCCTTGTGGGCCACCAGCCGCCCCACGTGGCGTGCGTACACCTCGCGGGCGGTGAGCGCGGGGTCCTGCCCGGCGGTCTCCTGGGTGACCTGGGCGATCCGTGCCCCCTGCGCCGTCCAGACGTGCCCGTCGGTGGGTTCGAGCGCACCGGCCAGCACCGCGAGCAGCGTGGACTTCCCGGCGCCGTTCGGCCCGGTGACGAGCAGCCGGTCGCCTCCGTCGAGGGTGAGATCGACCGGCCCGGCCAGCCGCCCGCCGACGGCGACGCCATGCGCGCGCAGCTGCGGCGCCCCCGGCCGGACGCCCAGGTCCGGCCACCGCAACGACGGCGGCGGTTCGGGCACGTCGATCCGGTGCGCCAGCAGGGCTTCCCGCTGACGGTTCAGGGCCTGCACGACGCCCGGCGCGCGGGACTGGCGCTGGTGCTTGCCGGTCCCCTTGTCCGGCCGCCAGCCGGTGGAGAGCCGGTCGCGGGCCTTCGACACCGCGTCCTGCAGCCGCCGGTGCTCGGCCTGCTGCTGCTCGTGGTCCTGCTCCCAGCGCTCACGCTCGCGACGCCGGGCGTCCTGCCAGGCGTCATAGCCGCCGGCGTACAGCCGCGGCTTCCCGTCGCGGGCCGGGTCGAGGTCGAGGAACCGGTCCGCGACGTCGCGCAGCAGCGCCCGGTCGTGGCTGACGACGGCGAGGCCGCCGTCGTGCTCGCGCAGCCTGCGGGTCAGGAAGTCCAGCCCGCCCGCGTCGAGGTGGTTGGTCGGCTCGTCGAGCAGCAGCACGTCGTGCCGCGCGCCGAGCAGGCAGGCCAGCCGCACCCGGTAGCGCTGACCGACCGACAGCGTCGCCAGCGGGCGGTCGCGGTCGGTGCAGGCGCCGAGGGCTTCGAGGGCGACGTCGACGCGGCGTTCGGCGTCCCACGCGTCGAGCCGGGTGGCGGCGTCGAGCGCGGCGGCGTAGCGGTCGTCGGCGGCGGGGTCGCCCTCGGTCATGGCGAGGGTCGCCTCCTCCAGCGCGTCGAGGGCCGCGAGCGACGCGGCCAGCGCCTCGGACGTCAGGGTGCCGACGGTCTCGCCCGCTCGCGCGGACAGCTCCTGGCGGGCCAGTCCGATCGTGCCGGCACGGTGCACGGCGCCGTCGTCCGGTGTGATCAGTCCGGCGAGGACGTGCAGCAGCGTCGTCTTGCCGCGGCCGTTCTCGCCGACGACGGCGACCCGCGACCGGGCGGAGACGGTGATCGAGACGTCGTTCAGGACACGCCGGGACCGGCGGGTGACGGTGACGCCCGTGGCGCGTACGTGTGCGCTGTCGCCCGCCTCGACGGGCAGGGACATGGTTTCGGTATTGGGGATGAGGTTCAACGGTGCTCCGCAGCTCGCAGTGGAGCCGGGCAACAGCAAAGGGCCGCCCGGCGGGAACCGGGACGGCGAGCGCGGATTCAGCAGGAAGAAGGCGCCGCCGTCAGCGGGCGGAGCGGATCTTCTGCGACCAGATACCTCGTGCCATGACGGCCACGTTAGCAGCCTTGAGGCGCCACACTCATCCGGATTTCGCCCGGGGCGCATGATGGTGACTTCCGTCTCACGAGGCAACCTGGACGGCGACTGTGCATGGAAGAGGTATGCGATTCGCGATTCAACGAACGGTGGAGGAGCCGGAGCCACCGCCTGCCCCGGCCGTGGACGAGGCTGTCGTGGCCGAACTCTTCCTGACTCAGCGGCTGGGCCTGGTCCGGTTGGCGTACTTGCTGGTGGGCGATCAGGAGACGGCCGAGGACGTCGTCCAGGACGCCTTCGCGGCGCTGCACCGCCGATGGAGCCGGTTGACCGACCGTGATCGGGCGCTGCCCTACCTGCGGGCGAGTGTGGTGAACGGATGCCGCATGGTCCACCGCCGCCGGTCCATCATGAGCAGGTTCACCGGCGATCGGCAGAAGCCGTTCCGGTCGGCGGAGGCTGTCACGCTGCTGGGGGAGACGCGCCGGGAGGTGTCCGACGCGGTACGCGCCTTACCTCGCCGCCAGCGAGAAGCCGTGGTGTTGCGTTACTACCTCGACCTGTCCGAGGCCGAGATCGCCGAAGCCATGGGAGTCAGCCGCGGAACAGTGAAATCGACCGTCTTTCGAGCCCTGAAGGCGCTCACCGTCAAACTGGAGGGAAACCGATGACTTCCTGGCTCGAAGATCAGCTCAAGGACGCCCTCACCGCCGACGCCGAGCGGATCCGCCCGGAAACCCTGCGCCCGGCGGCGCGGGCCCTTCCCGCGCGCCGGCTCGCCCTGGCGGTCCCGCTCGCGGCCGCGCTCGTCGTCGTGGTCATCGGCGCGGTCGCCGCCATGGTGGCCGGGACACGAGGCGCGCCTACCGCGCCCGCGACGCACGCTCTCACCGGCCCGCGTTTCCTGCTGATGGCGAGCGCTGACGGCGTGACGGTCCACGACGCCCGTACCGGGAAGGTCACGAGCCGGCTCGGGCTGCCCCCCACCCCTGAGGGAAGCTTCCGGGAGCCCGGTGGATATCTGCTCGCGGGCGCCGGCGACGGTGAGACCTTCTACATCGCCCAGAGCGTCCAGTCGCGCGAGACGCAGGTGAGCAGCACCAGGTTCCACCGAGCGCGGGTCGACGGACAAGGGAGGCCGGCCGAGCTGGTTCACGACGTGATCCCCAAGGTGCTCGGTACGACGGCGAGCTCCCTTGCTGTCACCGGCGACGGCACCCGGCTCTCCTACAGCCTCGACGGCAAGGTGTGCGGTAAGGGGAAGACGTTGCGCTTCTGCCCCGGGGCCCAGCTCACGGTCGTCGATCTGCCCACGGGTACGACACGCACGTGGACGACGAACGTCTCGGGACAGATCGAGAGCCTGTCATGGGCGGCCGATCGCCGCACCCTCGGTCTCGTGGTCGGATCCGAGGCCCGGGTCCTGGACACGGCCGCCTCCGGCACCACACTCGCGGCCAGTCGCGTCGTAGCGCCAGGGCAGGAGGTCACGGCCTCGACGATCAACCCGGACGGCCGCAGCATGCTGATCGGCCACAGCCGGCTGTCCGACGGCCGGCGACCGCACCGCTACACCGTGGACGAGTACTCCGTCACAGACGGACGCAAGATCCGCACCCTGTTGAGCAGGGACCACGAGGGCGAGAGCATCGCGCGCTGGAACCTGATCCGTTACGACGGCACCGGGCGCCACCTGCTGCTCGCGGGCAACTTCCATCCACTGAGCAGAGTCGACGAGGGACACGTCACGTCCTTGGTCCACCCCGGATCTCCCGATCCCGAGCTCTTGGGGTCCCGCCCGGTGATCGAGGCGGCCTGGTAACCGGCCCTCGACGACCCGTTCCCGTTCGGTGGGGCGCGATGTCGGGCGGCTGGACGGGCCGGCCGATTCCTACGCCTGCGAGCTGTCCGTCCTGCCGTCGCCGCGCCGCGCTTCGGCATCGTCTGGTGAGCCGTCGTCCCCGTCTGAGGCCTCGTCGTAGCGGGTGTAGAGCGCGGCCACGGCCCGCGACGGGTCCAGCTCGGCCAGGATGGCGTCGCTGATGGCGGTGACCTGGTCGAGCTGCTCGTCGGTGAGCACATCGACGATGTGGTGCCGGACGGTGGCCACGTGCCCGGGCGCGGCCTGCCGCACCTTCGCCCACCCGTGGTCGGTGAGCCGGGCGTTGATCGCCCGGCGGTCCTCCGGGCAGGGGACGCGCTCCAGCAGGCCGCGGTCCTCCAGGCGGGTCACCACGTGCGAGAGCCGGGGGAGCGTCGCGTTGGTCTGCTGGGCCAGCTCGGTCATGCGCAGGGTCCGGCCGGGCGCCTCGGACAGCATCGCCAGCGTGTAGTACTCGAACTCGGTCAGCCCGGAGTCACGGCGGAGTTGCGCGTCCAGGACCCCGGGGAGCAGTTCGAGCACCGCCCGCAGGCGGATCCAGGCGCGTAGCTGCCGCCGGTCGAGCCACGGAGTGTCCACGTCAGGTCCCTCGTCCAGGAATAGTTGTAGCGACAAGTTTGCTCTCATGGGTACCAGTCGTGCAACAACCATCACAAGGAGCACCGACATGACACAGGTGAGCATCATCGGCCCCGGCGCCATGGGTTCGGCCATCGCCGACCTGGTCCGCAGAAGCGGCAACACCGTCGAACTCCTCGGCCGGGACGACACCGGCAAGTCCGTCACCGGTGACATCGTCGTCCTCGCCGTCCCGTACGGAGGGGTGGCCGGAGTCATCGCCCAGCGCGAAGGACAGTTCGACGGCAAGGTCGTCGTCGACATCACCAACCCGGTGGACTTCTCCACGATGGACTCCCTGACGGTCGCGGCCGACGGCTCGGCCACCGCCGAGATCGCCGAGGCGCTGCCCCGCTCCCAGGTGGTCAAGGCGTTCAACACCAACTTCGCCGCCACCCTGTCCCAGGGCAGCGTCGGCGAGCAGCCCACGACCGTGCTGATCGCCGGCGACGACGCCGGCGCCAAGGCCGCGCTCGCCCAGATCGTCACCGACGCTGGCCTGCGCGCCGTCGACACCGGCTCGCTGAGCCGGGCCCGCGAGCTGGAGGCCCTCGGCTTCCTGCAGATCGGCCTCGCGGCCGGCGAGAAGATCGCCTGGACCGGCGGATTCGCCGTCGTCGCCTGACAGCCGCCCCGCGACCCCGCGCGGGATGACCGACGGCCGCGCCCCCGGCGGCCCTCGGCCCGATGAGACACCCATGATCTCCCCGACGAGGAGCCCCGATGACCACCACCACGACCGCCGCCGACGCCCGCATACCCGCCGCGCACCCGTTCGCCACGCACCTGAAGCGCGCCGCCGCCCTCGAGGCCGCCGAACCGCACCGGCCGTGGACGGCCCAGGACGGGCCGCTGCCCAGCCTCTACCTGTCCCACGGCGGCGGACCCATGCCCTTCGAGAGCCCCGAGTGGCTCACTCCGCTGCACGACTGGGCCCGGGCCCTGCCCAAGCCGAAGGCGATCCTGGTCGTCTCCGCGCACTGGGAGTCCGCGCCGCTGTCGGTGAGCGCCGAACGACCCAGCGAGCTGGTGTACGACTTCGGCGGCTTCGACGCGTTGTACTACACCTTCCGCTACGACACGCCCGACGCCGGTGAGCTGGCACGGCAGGTCGTGGGAGTCATGCCGGACACCGGGCAGGTACACCGGCACACCAGCCGCGGGCTTGACCACGGCGCCTGGGTCCCCTTGAAGATCATGTACCCGGCCGCCGACATCCCGGTGCTGCAGCTGAGCCTGCCCACCGAGGACCCCGATCGGCTGCTGTCCATCGGCGAGCGGCTGCGGCCGCTGCGTGAGCAGGGCGTGCTGGTGATCGGCTCGGGGCACATGACGCACGGCCTGCCGTTCCTGACCAGGGAGATGTTCCTGGAGAACAAGGTGCCCGGCTGGTCGTCCGACTTCGACGCCTGGGCCGCCGACGCGCTGGCCCGCGGTGACGTCGCCGAGCTCGCCCGCTTCCGCACCGCCGCCCCCGGCATGCCGTACGCGCACCCGACCGTCGAGCATTTCACCCCGCTGTTCGTCGCCCTCGGCGCGGCCACCGACCCCACCGCCCCGGTGGTGACCACACTCGACGGCTACGGCGTCGGCCTGTCGCGGCGTTCCTTCCAGGCGGCCTGAGCGCCCGTGTGATCGCCGGAGCCTGCCTGACGCCTCCCACGAAGATCCCCGAGACGCCGGAGACGCCGATAATCGAACCGTCGATCCACCGCACCGCCCTTCGGAAGGTCCGCATGCCCCCTGCCACTTCCTCCGCCGCTGACCCCCTCGACCCCCGTGGCCTGCTGGCCAGGCTGATCGCCATCGACTCCGTCAACCCGGACCTCGCGGCCGACGGCGCGGGCGAGAGCGCCATCGCCGGTTTCTGCGGCGAGTGGCTGGCCGCCCGCGGTTTCGAGGTGCACCGTCTGGACAAGCGCGGCGGCCGGCCGTCGGTGGTCGCGATCGCTCGCGGGGCCGGTGGCGGCCGGTCGCTGATGCTCAACGGTCATCTGGACACGGTGGGCGTGGCCGGCTACGACGGTGACCCGTTCGATCCGGAGATCCGTGACGGGCGGATGTACGGCCGCGGGTCCTTCGACATGAAGGGCGGTCTCGCGGCGATGATGATCGCCGCCGTCCGGGCCACGGCCGGCGGGCCGTTGCGCGGCGATGTGCTCCTCGCGTGCGTCGCGGACGAGGAGCACGGCAGCACCGGTACGGAGGAGGTGCTGGAGTCCTTCACCGCGGACGCGGCGATCGTCACCGAGCCGAGTCATCTCGAAGTCACCCTGGCGCACAAGGGCTTCGCCTGGTTCGACGTGGTGATCGAGGGTCGTGCGGCCCATGGTTCGAGGCCCGACCTGGGCGTGGACGCCATCGCCAAGGCCGGGCACTTCCTGGTCGCGCTGGAGGAACTGGGGACGCGTCTCGCTCAGGGCCCGGCGCACCCCCTGCTCGGCACCGGCACCGTGCACGCCTCGGTCATCGCCGGAGGCCAGGAGCCCTCCACCTACCCGGCGCACTGCCGCATCACCCTGGAGCGGCGCACCGTACCGGGTGAGAACGCCGACACGGTGGAGGCGGAGCTGACGGCCGTGCTGGATCGCCTGGCCGCCGCCGTGCCCGGCTTCCGCTACCGCCTCACGCGAGGACTGCACCGCGAACCGTTCCAGGCCGACCCGGAGGCACGGATCGTCCGTACGCTGACCCGCCATGCGGAGGCGGTCCTCGGGCGTCCGCCGGTGGTGCGCGGCGAGCCCTTCTGGACGGACGCGGCCCTGCTGGACCGCGCCGGCATCCCCTGTCTGCTGTTCGGCGCCGACGGCGAGGGCGCGCACGCGGCCCGCGAGTGGGCGGACCTGGCCTCGCTGGACCGGCTCACCGGCATCCTCACCGGCACCATCACGGACTTCTGTTCCTGACATCCCGGCCGATGCGTCCCGGTCACGTGCCGTCCGGTACGAGGGGCAGGAGGATCTCGTAGAGCTCGCGAAGCCGGTCGGCGTCGACAGGAGGGTAGACGACGCTCGCTCCGACCGCGAGCAGGTAGGGCAACAGGGCCGCGGTCCGGGCCTCCTCGTCGCCGGCGACGGCTGATCGCCACACCCGCTGGAGCGCGGACAGTCTGGCCTCGTCCAGGCGGGTCTGCACGACCCGCACATCCGCGTCCCAGGTCGCCCACGCCCGCAGGGCGGTGTCGATCTCCGGCCGATAGAGCCCGGTGTCCCCGGGGCGAACGAGCTCCGTCAGCCGGGTGAGGATCGCCCGGGCACCGGCCGATTCCCCGATCTCGGAAATCGCGCTGTTGAGCGCTTCGACCGACAGGCGCTCGACATGGGCGAGAAGCGCCTTCTTGTATCCCTCGGCGCCATCGAAGTGATGGTGGAACGACCCTTTCGACAGGTTGAGCCGAGCGGCGATCCGGTCGATGCGAATCCCCGCCGCACCTTCTTCTGCGAGGATCTTCAGGCCTTCGTCCAGCCACCGGTCTCGTGCCGTGCTCATCGGATCAACGTACCATCGGGTATGGAACGCTCCGCGCCGGCGGAGGTTCACGTCATGAAGCTGTAGACGCCCACGGCGACGCAGATCAGCAGCATCCCGGTGGCGTTGAGGAAGAGGTTGCGGCCGAAGTCCCGGGCCGCGATGTGCATCCCGATGGCGACCACGAAGTAGAGGACGAGCGCGGCACAGGTCACGGCGGCGAGGTACGGCAACCAGATGCCCAGGATCAGCCCCGCCGCGGCGGCGAACTTCAGCGGCGGCATGATCCACCAGTAGCGCCGCGGCCAGTTCACGTCCTCGAAGCACCGGGCGATGAACGGAACGGGCTTGACGCACATGACGGCGTCCCCGGCCTGGATGATCGCCAGGACGACGACCGGCCAGACCGGATCGGGCAATGCTGACACGTCTGTCCCTCGGTCGATGGATACCTGCACCGTACCATACCGTATAGTATGGTCCCGATGCGAGCTGATCCCCGAGATCGGACGTGGGCGATCTTGACACTCCGAGCCGGTGAAGGCTCCTCTAGAAGGTCGGCGGTGTGATCATCCAGACGGCGACCAGGGGCTCGGTGCCGGTGGCGACCCAGCGGTGGGGCACGGTGGAGTCGAGATAGATGGAGTCTCCGGCGGCGAGTTCCAGATCGGCGTTGCCCACCCAGAACCGCATCGAACCGAAGATGACGACACCGCACTCCTCTCCCGCGTGCGAGTGGGGATGGCCGCCGCTGGTGGCCCCCGGCTGCGCCTCCACCCAGATCGCCTCGAACTGGCGTTGCAGGTCCGGCGTGAGCAGTTCGTTGAGGATGCCGGACCCCGGATAGCGGATCTGCTTGCGCATGCCCCGCTTGGTCACGAAGAAGCGGGAGCTCTCCGGGGACCCGTCGCCCTCATCGACGAACAGGTCGCCGATCCGCATGCCCACGGCGTCGGCCAGCCTCTTGAGCGACTCGAGGGACGGGTTGGCCAGGCCCCGCTCGACCTGGCTGATGTAGCCGGGGGAGAGGCCCGACGTGTCAGCCACCTTGTGCAGAGAAAGGCCCGAGGCCAGCCGCCAGCTGCGCAGCCTGGACCCGATCTGGATGGACTCCAGACTTCCCGGCTCTTCCTTCATCGCCTTGCCCCCGAGCATGTCATGGTCGTATTGCGTTCGGCGCCCGGACAACCGGAGGTTCAATCACCCGGCGGGCCATCGGATGTCGCGAGGCCGGCGGACGCCGACCGGCGGAGGTTCTCACGGAGCAGTCCTTTTTGGATCTTACCGGTGGAGGTCTTCGGCAACTGCCCGAAGAGTACGGTCTTCGGGGCCTTGAAATGTGCCGTTCTCGCTCGGACGTACCGCACCAGTTCAGCCTCCGTCGCCGCCTGTCCGGGCCGGATCGTCACATAGGCGACGGGCACCTCGCCCCACGTGCTGTCCGGGCGGCCCACGACCGCGCACTCCAGCACCGCGGGATGGCTCTCCAGCACCCGTTCCACTTCGACCGAGGCGATGTTCTCGCCGCCGGAGATGATGACGTCCTTCAGCCGGTCACGGATCTCGACGTAGCCGTCCCCGTGCATGACGGCCAGATCGCCGGTTCGCCACCAGTCATCGGCAGGCGGCGCCTCACCCAGGTAGCCGAGCATCACGTCGTTGCCCCGCACGGCGATCTCGCCCACCGTCTCGCCGTCCCGCGGCACGTCGGCTCCGGCGTCGTCGACGACGCGGAGCCGGTCGGCGACGATGTTGCCCACGCCCTGGCGGCTCAACAGGCGGGCGCGCTCACTCGGTGCTTCACGGTTCCATTCGGGAAGCCACTCGTTGATCGCGATGGGGCCGAAGGTCTCAGTCAGGCCGTACAGGTGGGTGACGTCCATCGCGAGGGCGTCCAGTCGCTCCAGAAGGGACGGCGACGGAGGCGCGCCGCCCGTGGCCACGCGCACCCGAGGACCCTCCCGCCTGTCGCCGGGGTGCCCGGCGGCGAGCATCGTGAGCACGGTCGGGGCGGCGCACAGGTGGGTGACGCCGTGCTCGCGGACCAGGCCCCAGGTGCCCGCCGGGTCGAAGGACCGCTGGCAGACATGGGTGGCGCCGGCCGCCGTGACGGCCCAGGTGAAGCACCAGCCGTTGCAGTGGAACATGGGAAGCGTCCACAGGTAGACGCTGTCGGCGGCGAGCCCCAGGTGGTAGGCCATGGCCAGCGACTGCAGGTAGGCGCCCCTGTGGTGGTACATGACCCCTTTGGGGGTGCCGGTGGTGCCGCTGGTGTAGTTGACGGCCAGCAGCGCCGCCTCGTCCGCGACGGGTACGACGGTCTGGCCGGCCGCGGCGAGCCGGTCCTCGTAGTCGTCCTCCGGGCCGCCGGCCACGACGAGCTCGGCGTCGCACGCCAGAGCGACGTCGCGGGCCCGGTCCAGGAGCTCGGCGGTCGCGATGATCGTTCTGGCGCCGGAATGCCTGACGATGTAGGCGTGCTCGTCCGAAGACAGACGAGGGTTGAGGGACACCAGGGAGGCGCCGGCCCAGGGGACGCCATGGTGCGCCTCCAGCATGACGTGGCTGTTGAGGCAGAGGGCAGCCACCCGGTCGCCCGGACGGACACCCGTCGCGGTGAGCGCTCCGGCCAGGCGCCGGCAGCGTTCGCCGAACTCCCGGTAGGTGAAACGGCGGTCGCCGTCGACGATCGCCGTCCTGTGACCGTGAACCACGGCCGAGCGCTCCAGGAACGCGGTGGGCGTCAGGGGGGTGAACGTGTATCCGGCCATTCATCGCCCCTCGGGGGTCGGGGAGTCTCCGCCGCCGCGCCGCCACGGCCACCGCGAGAAGCGGGCGAGCCAGGCGGCCAGGACCTCGCGCAGCGACAGCCGTACGGTGCCGGGAGCCGGACGCTCGTCCCGCAGCCGGGCGGAGACGTTGGCCGCCATCCCCGCGAGCAGTTGCTCGACCACGTGCCGCCCGCCGCTTTCGGCGAAACCGGCCAGCGGCCCGCTGATGGTGACGTCCGCCGAGGAGACGAGCCGTACCGAACCGTCGCCGGGGATGAGATGGAACCGCAGCGTGCCCGACGCCCTGCTGCGGCCCTGCCGGTCGGCGCCCCGCGCGACGATGGTCCCGCTCATGTCCTCCGGAGCCATGACGATCTCCGCCACGCCGGAGAACGCCACCCGCGTCGGCCCGAAGCTCACGGTGAGCTCGCCCCGGTGGTGTCCGTCGTCGTCGCGCCCGTCGAGCCGGACCCCCGGCACGCAGCCGGCGGCCGACTCGGGTTCGCACAGCAGGGCCCAGACGCGGGCCGCGTCGGCGTCGATGACGACGGACTGCTCCAGCTTCACCGCGTCTCGTCCGCCGGCTCGACGGGCACATCCGACGGGGTCAGGGAGCAGAGCACCTCGGCGGCGCCGGTGGCGACGACCTGCCGGAGCTGGTTGACGGCTTCCAGCCGGATGCCGATCACTCCCAGGCCGTCCTGCTCGGTGAGCGTCTCGACCTCCCCGCCGATCCAGACGGTGTCCCCCAGGATGTCGGGCCGCCGGAGCCGGATCGACAGCGTCCGCAGGAAGGCGGTGTCTCCCATCCAGTTGGTGACGGCGTGGGAGAACCACCCGCACCGCTGAGGGCCGTTGTCGTAGGCGTTGGGCATGCCGATCTCGCGCGCGACGTCGGCGTCCTGGTGACCGAGGCTGGGCAGCACGGTCTCGGCGAAGTAGCTCGGGTCGTAGTTGGACGGCAGCCGGGAGGGGTCGTTGAGCGCCCAGTCGCGGTACTTCCAGGCGACCTCGCACGCCTTGTAGCCGGGCGATCCGATGCATCCGGCGTAGTAGGAGGTCATCGTGATGCGGTCGATCGGCCCCTTGACCACGGACGGGATCGGTGTGCCGGGCGCGAGCTCGCCGAAGACCAGGGGCGCGGAGCCCCGCCGGTACTCCGACAGCGCGTGCTCGCGGATCCGGTCGAGCTCCGCGTCGGAGTAGACGTACTCCTCGCGGGGCTCGTAGGCCAGCCCACCACCGGAGGCGTCCCGGCGCGGCAGGCGGAAGGTGTGGGCGCGGGCGGTCGCGACGGGCGAACCGGCTACGCGGTACTCGATGTCGCAGCTCTGCAGGACCATGTCGCTGCTCGTGGAGCCGCTCAGCCGGCGGACACCGCTGAAGACGGCACTCGGATCGACCTCGTCACCGCGGCGTACGCGCCGATGGAACACCCACTCGGTTCCCGCGTACACCGGCTGCACGCCGGGCAGGCCTGCCCCGATCGCGCCGTCGAAGGCCGAGTAGAGGAACGTCGGCGGGGCGAGCAGGTCGCCGTGCGGCCCGGCGGCGGCGTAGGCGGGGTCGCACCACAGGGGGTTGTCGTCCCCGATGCCGAGCGCGTAGTGGCGGATGGTGTCCCGGGTCGCCTCGTGGTTGAAGGGCTCGATGCGGATCGGTGTGCCGACCAGGCTTTCGATGTGGGCGAACTGCTCTGGATCGATCTGGGGCGCGAGTCCGAGTCTGGATGCCATCGCCTGCTACCTCCTGGGGCGGAGACCGGCCGGTCTCCGCCGGCACGGGTCGAGGGGTCCTCGACGGAGTCTTGTATAGCAACATATTTTCTCTGAGCGAAGAGTCAAGCTAGAACTTTCGTCGGCTCGCCACGTTTTCCCTGCTCTGAGAGGCATGATCGGCAGGAGATCTCCGCTGCCTCTTGACGCGGTGTTTCCTCTGACTCAATATTTGCTGCTAGCAAACACGCCGAGGCCCGCACCTCGACGGGCACCGGGAGGACTCGTGCTCCTGTACGACTACCTGGCATCCGCCTTCGAAGCCGAGGGCGTCGACACACTCTTCGGGCTCATGGGCGACGGCAACATGTTCTGGATGACCGCCATGGCCGAGCGGCCCGGCGTCACCGTCATCCACGCCCGTCACGAGAACGCGGCGGTCGCCATGGCGGACGGTTACGCCAGAGCCACCGGACGCGTGGGCGTCGCCACGGTGACCTGCGGCCCCGGCCTCACGCAGGTTCTCACCTCGCTCACGGCGTCGGTACGGCACCGCACCCCGATGGTGATCCTGACCGGGCAGACACCGGTCGAGGCCGCCTTCCACCTGCAGGAACTCGAACAGGAACCCCTGGTGCGCGCCGCGGGCGCGGAGTTCATCAGGGTCTCCACCGTCAACCAGGCCCTCGACGCGGTCGCGCGGGCCTTCTTCACCGCCCGCACGCACCGGGTGCCGGTCGTGCTCAGCGTGCCGTACGACCTCCAGGAGACCGACCAGCCCTGGACCGAGGTCATCAGCACCTCCGCCGCGCTGGTGCCTGAGCAGGCGCCGCTCCGGCCGTCACCCGAGTCCGCGGCCGAGATCGCCCACCTGCTCGGCGCCGCGACCTCTCCCGTCATCGTGGCGGGCGCCGGAGCGGTCCGGGCCGGCTGCCGGGCCGACATCCTCGAACTCGCCGAGCGGGCGGGCGCGCGCGTCGCCACGACCCTGCGGGCCAAGGACTGGTTCGAAGGGGAGCCGCGTGACGTGGGACTCGCGGGCGCCTTCGCGTCCGAGGCGGCCAGGGAGATCTTCGCCGGAGCGGATCTCGTGCTCGGCGTGGGGGCCCGCATGGGCTACTACACCACCGAGGGCGGATACCTCTTCCCCGTCGCCCGCGTCGTCCAGATCGACACCGATCCGGCCGGCTACCTCGACGGTCAGCGGGTCGCGGACTCCTACACGCGGGCCGACGCGGCCGAAGCCGTCGCCGAGATACTCAAACTGATGCCACCACGCGGCGCGGCCCGTGACGCCCCCTCCGGGCGGCCCCGGCCCTACCGGGCGGACGATCAGCCGGACGGCCCGGCGCCCGGCACGCACCATCCCGAAGCCGCCGTCGCGACGATCGACAGGGCCCTGCCGAAGGACGCGTCGATCACCGTCGGGGTGGGCCACTTCTGGAACTACGTGGTGCCCGGGATGACCGGCCGGGGCCCGGCGAGCTACCACTTCACCTACGACTTCGGCGCGATCGGGCAGGCGGTGCCCACGGCCATCGGCGTGGCCGTCGCCCGGAGATCCGCCGGGATCGACACTCCCTGCGCGGTGATCGAGGGCGACGGCAGCCTGCTGATGAACGTGCAGGAACTGGAGACCATCGCGAGGCACGACATCCCGCTGCTGGTCATCGTCATGAACGACGGCGCGTACGGCGCGGAGTACCACAAGCTCGCCGCCCGCGGCATCAGCGGCGAGCAGGCGGTGTTCGGCCGGACCGACCTGGCCCGCACCGCGCGGTCCTTCGGACTGCGGGCCGAGCGTTGCGACTCCGACGAGGAACTCCGCGCGGCCGTCGCCGCCTTCGTCGCCGAGCCGGCGCCCACCCTCGTCGACGTCCCCATCGACCATCGCGCCGTGAGCGTCCAGTACCGCCGCCTGCACTACGGGACCGGCACCGTCTCCTTCGGGAGCGACGAATGAGCGTGACCGACGCCCGCGAAACCGCCGGGAGCTCGCGTCTCGACGGCGCCGGGCTGGTGGACCTGATGTGCGCGCCCTCCGAGGTGGTCGTGGTGGGCGCCTCCGCCGACGAGTCGAAGCTCTCCAGCCGCGCACTGGCCTTCCTGCTGCGGTACGGCTACCGCGGCGGACTGCACGTCGTGCACCCGCGGCACGAGTCGATCCTGGGAGTGCCGTGCGTGCCCAGGATCAAGGCGCTGCCCCGGCTCGAACGCGCCGTCGCGATCGTCAACCTCCCCGCGCACCTGGTCCCCGCGGCCGTCTCGGACCTCGACGAGGCCGGCGCGGGCGCCGCGGTCGTGATCGGCAGCGGCTTCGAATCGCCGTCCAGCCGGCCACGGCGGGAACTGGAGGAGGTGATCCGGCGGCCCGGCTTCCGGATGCGGGTCATCGGCCCGAACTGCGTGGGCACCATGTCGGTCGGCTCGGGAGCGCATCTCAACTTCTCGACCGTGCTGACGCGGCGAGCCCCCCGCCTGGGCCGGATCGGCCTGGTGACCCAGAGCGGCGCGCTGGGCAACGGCCTGCTGATGGGCCTGCTCCGGCGCGGGGCCGGGATCGCCCACTGGTTCAGCACCGGCAACGAGATGGACACCGGCGCCATGGAGCTGACCGCCGGCCTGCTGGCCCGCGACGACGTCGACGTCGTCGGGATCTTCCTGGAGGGCCTGACCGACATCGACTGGTTCGACCGCGTGTCAGCAGCGGCCCACGCCTGCGGCAAGCGGCTGTTCGTCTACAAGGCGGCGCGTACGGCGGCCGGTCGCGCGGCGGCGGGCGGACACACCGGGCGGCTCGTCGGCCCCAACGACGCCACCGCGGCCGTCCTGGCGGAGGCGGGATTCACCGAGGTGGACGACCTCGCGACCCTCGCCGACTGCCTGGTCGTCTCCGCGGCGTGCGGGACCGGGCACCGCGACGCGGCCGTGGGCATCGTCACCGTCTCGGGCGCGAGCGGCGTGATCGGCGCCGACCGGGTCCACGAGGCGCCCGGCCTGAGGCTCGCCGAACCCGGCCGAGACCAGCAGGCCGTACGGCTCGACCCGCGGCTGGAGTCCGCCAACCCGCTCGACATCCCCTTCCTGAACGAGACCGGCGTGTTCACCTCCGCCATAGGCGCCTACCGCGCCTCCGGGATCTTCGACGTCACCGTGGCGGTGACCTCGGGTCTGGCTCACGATCCCGCGACGCTCGTCTCCGATCTGGTGGCCCAGGATCGCGGGCCGTCCGCGCCCGTGGCGCCGCTCGTCCTGTGCCACCTGTCCGAGGACGACCGGCTCGGGGAGGAGGAGACGGCCAGGCTCGCGGCCGCGGGAGTCGCGGTGGTCCCCACGGTCGAGCGGGCCGTCGCCGCACTCGCCCTCACCGCCGGCCCTCGCACGCGAGCGCCGGACGGCGGCTCGGGCGCACATGTCCCGAGCCGCGGCGGAGGGCTCGGACTGGACGAGGCGCGTGCCGTCCTGCCGGGCCTGCCCTGGGTGGACTGGGCGCCCGCGCCGACGGCGGAGGCCGCCCGCCGGTTCGGCTTCCCGGCCGTCGTCAAGGCCGCCGGCCGCGGCATCGTCCACCGGTCCGAGCTGGGCGCGGTCGCCGTCGTGACGGGCGAGGACGAGCTGCGGGAGGCGTTCGCGAGAGTCGCCGCCGCCTGCCGGGAGCACGACGACGACGTGCTGGTGCAGCGCATGGCGCCGCCGGGCGGGACGGAGTTCTTCGTCTCGGCGATGGAACACCCGGAAGTCGGGCCGTTCGCGCTCGTACGACCGGGAGGTCTGCTCACCGAGCTGATCCCCGGCCAAGCGATCATCTCGCACCGATGGAACGCTCCCACCCGCCGGCGCCGGCTGCTCGACTCACCGGTGGGGCGGCTGTGCGACGGATACCGGGGCCGGCCCGTCCTGGACGTCGACGCGTTGCTCGACGTCGTCGCCACGGCGCTCGACGCGGTGGCCGCCGGCCGGCTGGGCTTCGTGGAGCTCAACCCCGTCTTCCTTTACGAATCCGGCGCCGCCACCGTCGACGTGGTCGCCGGTCAGGCGTGACCCCCAGGAGATCAGCCGAGGAGAACAGCATGGAACCTGCCCAGGTCAAGCGGCGGAACCTGCCGGAGTTCGGGCACCCCGTCCGGCCGGCGAAGTTCTGCAACACCGACCGCATGTTCGAGGTCATGGAACAGCGGGGGATCGACGGATTCGTCAGCTACTACGACACCAACGTCTACTACTTCTCCGGCTTCACCCCGTCCGCGAGGCACGCGCTCCAGGAGGCCAACGGCCTGGCCGCGATCGTGCTGTCGCGGCACGCCCCCGACCACCCGATCATGCTGGTCGGTGACCAGCAGTTCCCCTTCTTCCTGAACCAGCCCACCTGGATCACCGACATCCGTGCGTACGCGGGTGGCATCCGCCAGCTCGACCTGCCGGACGAGCACAACGGGCTGCACCGGTTCCTCCCGAAGGCCTGGGCGGAGACCGAGGCCGGCAAGCACGCCGCCGCGAACTACTACATCGGGCTCAAGGCCGCCGTGATGTCGGCGATCACCGACCTTGGGCTCGGGCGGGGCCGGGTCGCCACGGACAACCTGTCCTTCGCCGGCTCGCTCGACCTGCCCGACGCCGAGATCGTCGACGGCTACGGGATGATGAAGTTCGTACGGTCGGTTAAGACCGCCGAGGAGCTCACCATGCTCCGCCAGGCCACCCGGATCAACCAGCTCGCCATCGAGCGGACGGCGGCCGGCTGGGAGAAGGGCCAGACCTGGCAGGAGATCAACCACTCCTACTTCCGCCATGCGGTCGAGCTGGGCGGATTCGTCCGCGGCCCCTCCCCGCTGGCCGTCGCCAACCCCCTGCCGGGGGAGCCCGACGCGCTGCTGATGCAGAGCCTGCGTGAGATGGACTACGTGATCCCCGAGGGGGCTCACATCGTCATCGACGGTCACGGCGAGTGGCTGGAGTACTGCTGGGACGGTGGCAAGACCTGGATCGCCGGCAACGAGCCGACCCGAGAGGGACAACGGGTGGCGGACGCCTGCGGCGCGGCCCTGGAGGAGATCAACGCGGCGCTGGTGCCGGGAAGCACGGTGAGCGGGCTGCAGGCCCTGGGCCGTGACGTGCTGCGGCGTCACGGGCTGCCGCGTCCCGAGGCCGCGTTCATCTACTTCCACGGGATGGGTCTGGAACACGGCGAGCTGGAGGCTCCGCGAGGGGGCGGCTACACCACCGGCGGCGCCCTCGACTGGCGGATGGAGAAGGGGATGGTCGTCGCGACGCACATCTTCTACCCCGGGGACATCCGCACCCGTCACTGGCTGGAGGACATCACCCTGGTCACCGACCACGGAGGCGAGACCTTCTTCACCTGGGGCACCGACTTCATCTAGCGGCGTCCCACCGTCCATCCCCCCAGGAGGTGGGACCCCATGACACGACTGAGCCTGCTCGTCGTTCCCCAGATGCTCCGTGAGCAGGACGAGCATCGCGACAGCCTGGCGCGCGCCGTCGAACTGGCGGAGGCGGCCGACCAGGCGGGCTTCGACGCCTGCTATTTCCCTGAACACCACGGCAGGGACGACGACTACCCGTCGGCGCCGCTCACGCTGGCCGCCTATGTGGCCGGCCGGACGCCGCGCATCGGGATCGGCACCGGCGTCGCCCTGCTGCCGCTGCACAACCCGCTGGCCTTCGCCGAACAGATGAGCACTCTCGGCGCGCTCGTGGGTGACCGCCTGCACCGGGTCGGCGTCGGGATGGGAGGCCTGGACGGCGACTACGCCGCCATGGGCGTGCCCCGCGCGGAGATGAGACGCAGGTTCGCCGACTCCCTCGCGGTGATCCGGCGGCTGTGGGCAGGTGAGACCGTCACCGCCGACGTCGGTTCGCTGCGCCTGGCCGAGGCGCGGCTGTACCCGCGGCCGTCCCGGCCGCTCCCTCTCGCCGTGGGCGCGATGGCCGAGCCGAGCGTGCGCCGCGCCGGCCTGCTCGGCCTGCCCTGGATCACCGACCCTTCCCATTCGCTGACGACCCTGGAGCGTCTCGCCGAGATCTACTGGTCCGCCGCCGGATCGGAGGGCGAGGTGATCCTCATGCGCAACGCCTGGCCGGCCGCCGACCACGAGACCGAGCGGATCTGGTGGCCGCATGTCGAGCGCTCCTTGGTGGAGTTCAGCGTGGGCGCCGGTCGGCTGAGAGAGGAGCCGGGCGTGCGGATCGGCTGGTCCGGCTTCCGCGACAGGCTCCTCTGCGGCCCTCCGGAACAGCTCGTGAAGGAGGCGTGCGCGGCCGCGGCACGGCTCGACGCGGCCGAGGTCGTCATCCGCCTCGGCTTCCCCACCGGCCCCGGTCATGACGCCGTCCGGGCCGCGATCCGTTCCTTCGGCCGTCGCTCCCGCTGAGCGCCTTCCCGGGCGAGACCGTAAACGACTATAGAGTCACCCGTTCCCGAGAAATTCATCTGTCAGATGAAAGCGCGGAGGGGTGGGCGCACCGCGAACAGTGCCGGCGGTGTGCTTCGTCGTGCCTGATTCCCCGGAATTTGCCAGGCAGTAGACCCTCTCCGATACCGATATGTCAATACGCGACAGCTATTGACACTCATGGCCCAGCCGCCCAATGTTAGGTACCAGTAAAAATTATGTGTCGATGAGATGTCCTCACTCCCGAGCGCATCTCCATCCGGTGTCCAGCGCACAGCCCTGACACCGTTCCCCGCCCACCCCCCACCGAGGTCCCGCCGCGGCGATGCCGGGCCCGCGGGCTCGAAGCAATCAGCCGTAGCCACGGGAGACACCACCAAGGAGCGCGCGTTGAACATCGACCGCCTACTCGCGACCATGAAGGAGGTCGGCGCGGACGCCGTCCTCGCCACCAGCTATCCGAACGTCCGATACGCCGGGGGCTTCGCGTCCGCGACGGGGAGGCTGTACCCGCAGAACTCCTACTGGGGTCTCGTCACCGCCGACGACCCCGAGCGCCCGCACTTCGTGATGCCCTCCGCCGAGATCGCCGACATGGTCGACGCCGGCATCGGCACCGACCGGATGCACGTCTACGGGCGTCCGATCCTCGCCGTGGCCGACTCCGGTCCCGGCCCCGACGCCGGCATCCTGGAGGTCGAGGGGCGGCTGCACGCCGACCCGGTCTCCGCGCTGCGCGCGCTGCTGACCGAGCTCGGCCTGGAGCGGGCCGCGATCTGGGTCGACACCGACGACGGCGGAGTGGCGTGGCGCCGCCTCCGGGAGGAGGACGTCGCCGCACGCTGGAGCGACGGCGGCGCGGACATCCTGCAGTGGACGCGGATCATCAAGACGCCGGCCGAGGTCGAGGCGTTGCGCAAGGCCGGCGAGATCAGCCAGCAGGCGCTGACCGAGGCGTTCGCCGTGCTCGGGACGGGCGGCACCGACGTGGACGTGGAACTCGCCTGGCGGCAGGCGATCTCCAGGCGACGAGCCCTGCCGACGTTCTTCATGGCCGGAAGCGGCGACCGCAGCGCGGTCTTCCGCCGCCCCGGCCGCCGGCGGGCGAGCCCCGGCGAACGGTTCCGCTGGGACTGCGGCCTCGTCGTGGACGGCTACTGCGCCGACACGGGCGGCGTCGTGCAGGTCCTCGCCGAGCCGTCGCCGTCCGAGCTGGACCACTACCGGGCCGTCACCGCCGCCGTCGACGCCGTGCTGGCGGCCGCGCGGCCCGGAGTGACGGCGTCCGCCCTCTACACGCTCGCGCGGGACACGATGCACGCCGCCGGAATCACCCGCTTCCGGCACTCGCACGTGGGGCACGGGATCGGCGTCGAGGCCCGGGACGCGCCGCTGCTCGCCCCGGCCCAGCCCTGGATGCCCCGGTTCCGGCCCGGGGAACGGGACCTCACGCTGCGCGAAGACATGGTCCTCAACGTGGAGGTGCCTTTCGGCATCCTCGGTGAGGGCGGCTACCAGCACGAACTCACCTTCCTCGTGGTCCGGAACGGTATCCGGCTGCTCACCCGCCGCCACCCCTACTACGTGGCCATGAGCGACCACGTCGACGAGATCGAGGTGTAGACATGGACACGTCCAGGGAAGTGCGCGCCGCCGAGGAACCGCGGATCCCCGCTTCGACCGGGGCCTGGTTGCGGACGATCGGCCCCGGCCTGGTGCTGGCCGCCGCGGCGGTCGGATCCGGTGACATGATCACGGCGCTGGTGGCGGGCGGACAGTACGGCATGGGCCTGCTGTGGGCCATCCTGCTCGCCGTCGTACTCAAGTTCTTCATGACCGAGGGCATCGCGCGGTGGACGCTGAGCTCGGGCACCACCCTCATCACCGCGTGGCAGTCGCTGTCCCGCTGGGTCCTGGTGCCGTTCGCCGCCTATGTCCTGGTGCTGGCGATGGTGTTCGGCGCGGCCGGTCCGAGCGCGGCCGGGCTGGCGGCCAACGCCATGGTCCCCGGGCTGTCGCCGACCGCCTGGGCCATCGTGCACGCCGTCGTGGCGTTCATCGTCGTGCTCGTCGGCCGCTACCGGCTCTTCGAGCTGGTGATGAAGATCCTCGTCGGCATGATGTTCGTCTGCGCGGTCGCGGTCGCCGTCGCGATCCGGCCCAACGTGGGCAACCTGCTGTCGGGATCGATCCCGTCGCTGCCCGACGGCTCCCTGCTCTACGTCGTCTCCATCATCGGCGGGTTCGGCGGCACCCTCTCGATCATCGCCTACGGCTACTGGGCACGGGAGAAGGGCTGGCGCTCGCCGCCGTGGGTGCGGGTGATGCGCGTGGACGTGGTCATCAGCTACGTCCTCGCCGGCATCTTCGCGGTCGCGATGCT
Source organism: Nonomuraea sp. NPDC049486 (assembly GCF_040676925.1). NCBI lineage: Bacteria > Bacillati > Actinomycetota > Actinomycetes > Streptosporangiales > Streptosporangiaceae > Nonomuraea > Nonomuraea sp. NPDC049486. The sequence continues at coordinate 80,974 of NZ_JBFAPV010000017.1, read as the reverse complement.
CATCGTGGGCGCGGAGTTCCTGACGATCGCCAAGTTCGGCATCGAGGGCAACGCCGACCTGGTGGGCGTGGCGAACCTGCTCGGGCAGAGTTACGGCGCCCCGGTCGAGTGGCTGTTCCTCCTCGGCTTCTGGGCGGTGGTCGCGAGCTCGGTCCTGGGCGTCTGGAACGGATTCGGCTACCTCTTCGCCGACGCCGTGCGGGCCTTCCGGGGAGTGCCGGAGGAAGAGTCCGAACAGCACACCTCGACCCGCAGCCCCGCCTTCCGTGTCTTCCTGGTCCTCATCACGTTCCCGCCGATGATCCTCGCCGCGGTCGGGCAGCCGGTGTTCCTGGTCATCCTCACCGGGGTCCTCGCCGCGGTCTTCGCGCCGTTCCTGTGCGCGACCCTCCTGTGGCTGCTCAACTCCCGCCGGATCGACGCCGTGTACCGCAACCGCCCGCTGTCCGTGTCGAACCTCGTGCTCGGCGGCGCGATCCTGCTGTTCGCCGTGCTGGGCGGACAGTCCCTCCTGTCGATGTTCGGGTAACCGGCCGACCACCCCCCACCGAGAAGGGAACCACGCCGTGAGAACCATCACGAGGCGTGCCGGCGCGGTCGCCGCCATGCTCGCCCTGACGGCCGCCTGCGGGTCCGGCGGCACGTCCGGCGGCACGCAGGACGCGGACGGCAAGATCACTGTCCCCATCGGAGTGTCGCTGGCGCTCAGCGGCCAGTACGCCTCCGTCGGACAGTCGTTCCGCGAGGCCATCGAGCACGCCGTCGACGCCTATCCGTACAAGAACTTCAAACCCGAGATGACCTACGAGGACAACCGGCTCGACAACGGCGCGGCCGTCCAGGTCTTCACGAAGTTCGCCTCCCAGGCGAAGGTGCCGGTGGTGCTCGGCGGCTTCGCCGGGCCGTCCATCGCGGTGGCCCCCGTGGCCGACCGCACCAGGACCGTCTACATCAACCCGCTCGCCCCGACCGACAAGCTGGCCGGCCACGAGTACCTCTTCAACACCCTGCCGATGACCTCGGAGGAGATGCGCACCGTCGCCAAGGCGATGTGGGACGCCGGGCACCGGAAGATCGGGGTCGTCTTCGCCCCCGACATCGACGGCGGATCGGCCACCGACGTGCTGGCCGAGACGTTCACCCGCCTCGGCGGCACGGTGGCGGAACGCCAGAGCGTCGCCGCCGACGCGGTGGACTTCTCCTCCCAGGTGGCCAAGCTGAAGGACGCCGATCCCGACGCGATCTTCGGTTTCGCCGCCTACAGCGTCTTCGCCCAGGTCGCCAAGCAGATCAGGGAGGCCGGAGTCGACGTACCCCTGTGGAGCTACCGCGGGTTCGGCGAGCCGACGATCTTCACGATAGCCAAGGAGGCCGTCGAGGGCACCAAGTACTCCGACCCGAGCTACTCACTCGACGGCACCCCGGAAGCGGCCGCGGCCACGCGGAAATACCGCGAGAAGCACGCGGGCAAGGACCCGGGCGCCTTCTTCACCTCGATGTACGACGCGACCTGGGTCGCGCTGAGCGCCATCGACGCCATCGCGGGGGAGACGAAGGCGGCGCCCACCGGCGAGGACGTCAAGAAGCTGTTCGACTCCCAGGCGTTCGAGGCTCCCTACACGGGCACCACCCGGTTCCTGAACAGCGGACCAGAGCGGGGCACGGTGAAGAAGCCCTTCGCGCTCTTCGAGGCCCGCGACGGAGCGTTCGTCCGTGTCGAGACGCTCGAACCCGTTTCCTGAGCCAGGTGAGGGAAAGTGGAACTCCTCCTGCAACTGCTGGTCAACGGCATCGCCGTCGGAGCGGTGTACGGCCTGTTCGCCGTGGCCTTCGGCACGACCTACCTGGTGGCCAAGGTCTTCCACGTCGCGCTGGCCGCGGTGTTCGCCACAGCGGCGTTCGCCTACCAGACCGCGCTGGCAGCAGGACTTCCAGCCGCCGCGGCGGTCTTCGCCGCGGCGGCGGCCGCCCTGGTGACCGGGCTGTTCTGCGAAGGCGTGGTCTACCGTACGCTGCGCCGCCGGGGCGGCGACGAGATGATGCTCCTCGTCGGATCACTGGCCGTGATGGCCATCGTCTCCTCCACCATCGCCCTGGTCTGGGGACACACGCCGCTGCCCGTGCCGGGGTTCGGCGACGGAACGTCGTACACGTTCGGCGGTGTGCACATCACCCTGCGGCAGATCATCATCGTCGCCTGCGGCGTGCTGGCCACCGTCGGCGTCGCGGCCTTCATGAACGGCACCGCCGAAGGACGCAAGATGCGGGCGGTCTCCGACAACCCCGTGCTCGCGGGCGCGGCGGGCATCTCCGTCCAGCGCTCCTATCTGTGGGCGTTCGCCATCGGATCGCTCGTCGCCACGGTCGCGGCGATCCTGTTCTCGTCGGGACGGACGATTACCCCGTTCCTGGGCCTCCAGCCCACCCTGGTGGGCGCGGTCGCCGTCATCTTCGGCGGCACCGGGCGGCCCGTACCCAACTTCCTGGTCGGCATCTTCCTCGGCATCGTCCAGAGCGTCGCGCTCTGGCGCGTGGAGTCGATCTGGGAGACGGCCATCCTGTTCGGCATCCTCTTCCTCGTCCTGCTTCTGCGCCCGCACGGACTGTTCGGCAACGCGCGCACGGCGATGGAGACCTGACCCCGGGTTCACGGAGAGGAAGGGAAACCGGCTATGGAATACGTCATCAGCCTGGCGATGTTCGCCGCCGTCTACATCATCGTGGTCACCGGGTACGGCCTCAGCGCCGGTCTCGGCAAACAGTTCCTCATCTCGCAGGCGGCCATGTGGGGTGTCGGCGCGTACGTCTACGGCATCCTCTCGCTCGAGACGGACTGGCCCACCGCGGTCTGCGCCCTGCTCGGCGTGGCGGGAGGCGTCGTCGCGAGCGCGGTCATCGCGCTGACGGCACTGCGGGTCAGCGGCATCTACCTGGCGATCGTCTCGTTCGCCTTCCAGATCGTGTTCGTCACGGTGCTGCAGAACCTGGAGATCACGGGAGGGCAGAGCGGGCTCGCCGGCATCCGCGGGATGTCCTCCATCGGGCCGCTGACCGAGACCGAGTCGGCGCTGCTCGTCGCCGTCGCCGCCTGCGCGGTCGTCGTGCTGGCCTATCGGGTGCTGCACGGCAGCGCCTTCGGCCTCACCGTGCGGGCGCTGGGGGAGGACCCGCAGGTCCTGGAAGGACTGGGGGTGCGGCCCGCCGTACTCAAGATCAAGATCATCTGCCTGAGCGGGGGCACGGCCGCCCTGGGGGGCGTGCTGTACGCACAGTACCTGTCGTACATCGACGCGAACGCCTTCAGCATCCACGTGTCGATCACCCTGTTGTCCATGCTCATCGTCGGGGGATCGCGGGCGGTGCTCGGGCCCGCGGTCGGCGCGCTGTTCTACCAGCTCATCCCGCAGCTCCTGCAGTATCTGGAGATCCAGGCCGCCGAGGCCGCGGATCTGCTGCAGATCCTGTTCGGGCTGCTTCTTCTGCTCTTTCTCCTGTTCCGGCCCGAGGGCATCGTCGCGCCTCCCGCGCCGGCCCTGCGGGCGGCGCGCACGAGCCGCCCGCCCCCGTCACCGCCCCCCGGCCCCGGCATCGACCGTGACCGCGTGGCGGCGGCCGAAGGGAGGTCCTGATGGCGACCATCGCCAGCTTGTCCGGGGTGACGGTCGCCTTCGGCGGCATCGTGGCCATGAACGACGTCTCGTTCGACGTCCCGTCGACCGGGATCATGGCGCTCATCGGCCCGAACGGCGCGGGCAAGACCACGGCGTTCAACGTGCTCTCGGGTCACATACGGCCGAGGTCGGGCACCGTCGAGGTGTTCGGGACCGCAGCCTCGGCTCTCGGCCCTGCGGGACTGGCCGGCCGGGGTCTGGCCCGCTCCTGGCAGGACGGCCGTGCCTTCCTGGACATGACGGTCCTGGAGAACCTCGTCGTGGCGGTGCGGTGCCCACGCGCGGAGAGCCCGTTCTGGCGGCTGGCCCGCCCGCGACGGGCGGCCCGCTTGGAGGCCGGCCTCGTACGGCACGCCGACGAGGTTCTCGAGACGCTCGGCCTGTCGGCGTTCCGGGACCACAGAGCGGGCGACATCGGCTACGCGGAGCAGCGCCTGGTCGGCATCGGCCGGCTGCTGATCCGGCGGCCGAGGCTCCTCCTCCTCGACGAGCCCGCGGCGGGGCTGGACGGCGAGAGCATCGACCGCGTCGTGGGGATCGTCCGCGACATCGCCGCCGGGGGCCTCCCGGTGGTCATCGTCGAGCACAGCCTGTCCGTGGTGCGCTCCCTCGCCGACTCCTGCGTCTTCATGAGCAACGGAGAGGTCGTCGCCCGGGGCGCCCCCGAGGACCTGTTCCGCAGGGACGAACTGATCGACATGTACTTCGGGAAGGGGTGGCGGGCGTGAGCGGCACGGCGACGGCTCTGCGCGTGACGGGTCTGGCCGCCGGATACGGGCGCGGCGACGTCGTCAAGGACATCACCTTCGCCGTGCCCAGGGGCGGCAGCCTGCTGCTCGTCGGCCACAACGGCGCGGGCAAGACCACGATATTCAGGGCGATCATGGGGCTCTGCGCGGTCAGCGCCGGCAGCGTGGAAGTCACCGGCGCCTCGCTGGACCGGCGTTCTCCTGCCGAGCGCGCGCGTGACGGTCTGTCCTATGTCATGCAGGAGCACGGCACCTTCCGCGGCATGACCGTCCAGGAGAACCTGGAAGTGATCATAAGCCTGTCCGGAAAACTGAGCAGGGCACAGCGGTCCGAGGCGTTCACCCGCGTCTACGACTGGTTCCCGCGCATCCACGAGCGCCGGGACAGCCCGGCACGCGCCCTGTCGGGCGGGGAGAACCGGATGCTCGCGATCTCCCTCGGGCTCATCCGGAAACCCGCCGTCATGCTGCTGGACGAACCGACCCTGGGCCTCGCCCCGGCCACCGCCGAATCCATGGTCGAAGTCGTCCGGCGGATCCAGGAGGAGACCGGCGTCGCCCTCGTCATCACCGAGTCGAGCCTGACAGCCGTGCGAGCCCTCGCCACCGAGACCAAGGTCGTCCGACGAGGTGGGCTCAGCCACACCATCGACGACCGCACCGACATCACGAGCCTCGACGAGATCCTCTGACCTCGTCCTCCAACCCACACCCGGAGGCTGACCATGACCGATGCGATCCCGGCCATCCGACTGGACCACGCGCGCACCGAACGGGAGTCCCTGCTCCCCGAACGGCTGTGCAACCTCGAACGGCTGCTGGCGACCATGGAGGCCCGCGACATCGACGGCCTCGTCTCCTACTACGTGCCCAACGTCCTCTACCTGAGCAGCTTCTACGCCGCCGGAGGCCACGCCCACCTGGAGGCCAACGGCCTGGCCGCCTTCGTCTTCTCCCGGCACCACCCCGACCACCCCATCCTGGTCGTCCAGGACACCGAGCTGGCGTTCTTCCGCCACCAGCCGAGCTGGGTGTCCGACATCCGGCCGTTCAGCAGCCTGGTCCGCCAGCTCGACCTGCCGGACGACCCCGACTTCATCGACAACTTCCTCCCGCAGGATGCGCTGCACACCGACTGGGCGCGCAGGATGCGGGAGAACCTCACCCCCAGCCTCGTGCTCGGCGTCCGCAAGGCCGTCGGCGACCTCGGCCTGTCCCACGCCCGCGTCGCCTTCGACAACCCGAGACTCGCCCGGCAGCTGCGTCTCGACGACGTCGAGGAAGTAGACGGGTACGGTCTGATGAAGCACGTGCGGCTGGTGAAGACCCCGCAGGAGCTGGAGATCCTCAAGACCGCGGCCGACATCAACCAGCGCGCGCTGCAGGCCACCGTGGACAACTGGACCCGGGGCATGACCTGGCGCGACCTCGCCAGGGAGTACGCGCGCAACGTCACCGCACGCAGCGGACTGTGCCGTGACCCCTACCCCTTCGTCGTGTCGAACCCGCCGCACGGTGACCCGGCCTTCCTGGTCCACGCGGGCCTCGACCCCGACTACGAGATCGAACCCGGCATGCGGATCATGTTCGACTGCCACGGCACCTTCAAGGAGTACGGCTGGGACGGCGGGAAGACCTGGATCGTGGACGGCGGCGACGATCCGGCTTCCGTACGGACCGCGAACGCGTTCTCCGAGGCCCTGCAGGAGATGGAGGCCCGCATGGTCCCCGGCACCAAGATCAGCGAGCTGCAGGGGACCGCACGCGCCGTGCTGCGGCGCCACGGTCTCGCCGACCCGGAGCGGGCACTGTTCTTCTTCCACGGCGTCGGCCTGGAGCACGGCGAGATCGAGCTGCCGGCCGAGGGAGAGAACCAGAGGCTCGCCGACTGGTCGGTGACCGAGGGGATGGTCATCTCCACCCACCTCTACTACGGCGGCTCCGTACGCGAACGGTACTGGCTGGAGGACGTGGCGATCGTGCACGACGACGGCGCCCGATCGATCTACGACTGGGGTTTCCAGCCACTCACCCGATGAACCCGGGCGGCTTCGGCTCGTGCTTCCGCCGCCGACCCGCGGACGCCGGTCAGGCCGGCCTGGCGGTGAGGTAGCGCAGCATCTCGGCGGCGTCCGGCGGGTCCGGCTGCGGGTCGCGGTACGTCACCGCGCCGGCCATCAGGTCGATCAGCACGTCCAGGTCGGCGTCGGCGGCCACCACGGCGTCCTGCTGGGCGCGCCGGAACCTCCCTTCGTTCACGGGACGTGCTCGTGAACGAAGTCGTGCGCCCGTCGATCCGTTACGTCCAGGGGTACAGCTCGGCGAATTTGTGGATAGGGTCGTGTCAGGTGAGCCGGGAAGTCTGGTCGGCGCGTCATGCTGTCGAGGCTTGAGGATGCACTGTGCGCGCTCGTGACCTGATCATCGACCTTCCCGTGCTCGACCTGAACGCATCCGTCGGTGACGCGGTGCGGCTGCTCGCCGAGCGGGATCTGCCCGGACTCATCGTGGTCGGCGACGACGGATCGCCGTACACGGTCCTGCCGGGCACCGAGGTTCTGCGGCTGGCCGTCCCTCACCACTTCCAGGTTGATCCGAACCTGGTCCGGGTGGTGGACGAGGCGGGCTCTGACGATTTCCCGCATCGGATGAGCGGCCGGGCCCTGCGCGACTGCCTTTCCGCCCGCCCCGGGAATCTGCCGATCTGCGGCCCCGACGCCACCACGCTGCAACTGGCGGTCCTGATGACGCGCACGCGCAGCCCGCTGGTCGCGGTCGTGGAAGGGGGCCGTCTCCTGGGCGCGCTCACGCTCAACACCCTGCTGGAGGGGACCCTCGCCGCGTGACGGCGGTCAGTTCTGCCGGGCCTGGTCGGGTTCGTACACGTCCGGGACGCCGTCCTGGTCGAGGTCGGCGGTCTCGATCTCGTGGATGCGCCGGTAGGCGCGGTTGCGCAGGCGCAGGACCACCGTCGCCAGGAGCGCGGCGGTGACCGATGCCGCCAGCACCGCCACCTTGACGTGCGCGTCGTCACCCACGCCGAAGGCCAGTTCGCCGATCAGCAGGGAGACGGTGAACCCGATCCCGGCCAGCAGCGACAGTCCCAGCATGTCGACCCAGGACAGGTTCTCGTCCAGGTCGGCGTGGGTGAAGCGGGCCATGAGCCAGGTCGCCGTCATGATGCCGATCGGCTTGCCTACGATCAGGCCCACCACGACGCCCAGCACCACCGGGTCGCGGAAGGCGCTCATCAGGCCGTCCGCTCCGCCGAGGGTCACTCCCGCGGACAGGAACGCGAACACGGGCACGGCCACCCCGGCCGAGAGGGGACGGAAGCGGTGCTCGAAGTGCTCGGCCAGGCCGGGGCCCGCGTCCGGGCCGCCGGACTTGGGGCTGCGCAGGACGGGTACGGCGAAGCCGAGCAGGACGCCGGCGACGGTGGCGTGCACGCCCGAGGCGTGCACCAGCGCCCACGTGATGGCGGCCAGCGGAAGCAGCAGCCACCATGAGCGCACGCGGCGCTGCACCAGCACGGTGAACAGCGCCAGCGGCGCCAGCGCCGCCAGCAGCGGGACCGGCGAGAGGTGGTCGGTGTAGAACAGCGCGATGATGACGATGGCCACCAGGTCGTCGACCACGGCCAGGGTGAGCAGGAAGGTGCGCAGCGCCGTGGGCAGGAACCGGCCGATGACCGCCAGCACCGCCAGGGCGAAAGCGATGTCGGTGGCCGTCGGGATCGCCCAGCCGCGGGCCGCGCCTTCCACGCCCCCGGCGAAGAGCAGATACAGCAGAGCGGGGACGATCACCCCGCCCAGCGCGGCCGCGATCGGGACCGCGGCCCGCCGCGCGTCGCGCAGGTCACCGGCGACGAACTCTCGTTTGAGCTCCAGCCCGGCCACGAAGAAGAAGATCGCCAGCAGGCCGTCGGCGGCCCAGGTGGCCAGGCTCAGGTTCAGATGGAGCGCTTCGGGCCCGAACGTGACGCCGCGCAGCGTCTCGTAGGCGTCCGCCCAGGGGGAGTTGGCCCAGACCATCGCCACCACCGCGCCGACCAGGAGCAACGCCCCGCCGACGGTCTCCTTGCGGAGGATGGCGCCGATCCTCAGTGTCTCGCCCCAGGACCCCCGGCCGAGCAGGGCAGGCTTGCGGGGCGGGACAGGGTTGGTCATGAGGCGCTCCGGGATTCGGGTACGGGTCGGTCATTTGCCGACCAGACTTCCCGGCGCACCTCATCCCACTGTACCGACCGGCCGGGAGTGCCTGTCGAGCGGAGGGTGCCCGGAGCCATCGCGTGCGGATCCGCGCGGCACGTCGTGGCGGGGCCGGGTCCGGGAGGGGAACGCCTGTACGTTCGTCCTGTTCGATGTCTCCGCCACGAGCGAGGAGCCGTCATGCGGGCCATCACCGTTCGAGACCGCGCCGCCGGTCTGGCCGGGCTTTCCCTGACGGAAGAGCCGTACCCGCACGCCGCCGAGAACGACGTCGTCGTCCGGGTGCATGCCGCGGGGTTCACCCGCGGCGAGCTCGACTGGCCGGCGACGTGGTCCGATCGCGCCGGCCGCGACCGGACGCCCAGCGTGCCCGGGCACGAGGTGTCGGGTGTCGTCGCCGAGCTGGGATACGGGACGACCGGCCTGACCGTCGGCCAGCGGGTGTTCGGGCTGACCGACTGGGCCCGCAACGGCTCGCTGGCCGAGTACGTCGCGGTGGAGGCCCGCAACCTCGCGCCGCTGCCGGCCGGTGTCGACCACACCGTGGCCGCCGCGCTGCCGATCTCAGGACTGACCGCGTGGCAGGGCCTGTTCGACCACGGCCGTCTGGCCGCCGGCCAGACCGTCCTGATCCACGGCGTCGCGGGCGGTGTCGGCTCTGTCGCGGCGCAACTCGCGCGCGAGGCGGGAGCCCGGGTGATCGGCACCGGCAGGGCCGGCGACAGGGACACCGCGTTCGGGCTCGGCGTGGACGCCTTCCTGGACCTGCGGGCCGATCCTCTCGAAGACGCCGGTCAGGTCGACGTGGTGTTCGACGTGATCGGCGGTGACGTTCTGGACCGCTCGGCCGCGCTGGTGCGCGCCGGCGGCACGCTCGTCACCATCGTCTCGCCGCCCGCCGTCCGGCCCCCCGACGGGCGGGCGATCTTCTTCGTCGTCGAGGCCGATCGTGCCCGGCTGGCGGACCTGGCGCGGCGGGTCCGGGACGGACGGCTCCGCCCGATCGTCGGGGCCGTGCGGACGCTCGCCGAGGCGCCCTCCGCGTTCGCGCCGACCCAGCGCGTCTCCGGCAAGACGATCATCCGGGTCACGGAAGGCGGATGACCGGGCCGTCACCATGGCTTGGACTCGCCCCGTGGTTAGGCGGCGAAACGCCGGGACACGTACCTATCACTCCTCCTGCCCGATCCCCGCTTCGTACGTGCGAAGCAGGACAGGAGAGCCATCATGATCCGCGTACTGTCCGCCGGTGGGCTTCTGGCCGCGTCCGTCGCGTGCGCGCCCGCGGTGGAGCGCGCGACCGCCCAGCCGCCGGTGGCCGCCACGGTTTCGCGGCCGCCGTCCGAGACGCTGTCGCCCCTCCTGGAGCAGCCGCTGCCGAACGTCGAGGGCAAGACGTTCACCTCGGCGATCGTGGACTTCCCGCCCGCCGCACGCGCGGCGCCGCATCGGCACGGCCAGGCTTTCGTCTACGCGTACGTACTCGAGGGCACGGTGCGCAGCCGGCTCGGCGGCGAGCCGGTGCGTACGTACCGCCGGGGCGAGAACTGGGTCGAGTCGCCGGGCGCCCACCATGTGCTCACGGAGAACACCAGCCGGACGCGGCCGGCGAAGCTGCTGGTCGTCTTCGTCTCCGACACGGGAGACAAGCTCAAGGTCGACGACCCGCCAAGATAGGCCATCGGCCGGGCGGGCTCGGTCAGCACGGTCCCCGCATCGCGTACCGACCGCCGCATGCGGCCGAGGCCGGACCTCGGCGACCTGGCGACCGGATGACAAGCTGGGCCCATGTTCCCGGAGACTCCCGCCGCCGCGGCGGCGCTGTCGGTGGCCAGGCGCTTCTACTCGCCCGCGCTGTTCAACCACTGCGTCCGCTCCTACCTCTGGGGGACGATGTACGGCACGGCGCACGGGATCGCCTTCGACGACGAGCTCTACTACGTCTCAGCCCTGCTCCACGACATCGGGCTGACGGAGCCTTTCGACAGCCACAGGGCGCCGTTCGAGGAGGCCGGAGGACATCTGGCCTGGGTCTTCGGCGTGGCGGCCGGCTGGCCGGCGGAGCGGGCCGCCAGGGTCGGCGAGATCATCGTGCTGCACATGCGCGACGACGTGTCCCCGGCGACCGACCCGGAGTCCCACCTGCTGCAGGTCGCCACGAGCTGGGAGGTGGTGGGACGGCGGCCGGAGGAGTTCTCGCCGGAGGCCAGGGCGGAGATGCTCGCCCGCCATCCCCGACTGGGATTCGGCGCGGAGTTCCTGGCGTGCTTCGAGGACCAGGCGAGGCGCAAGCCGGACAGCGCCACCGCCGCGTCGGTCGGGAACGACGTCGCGGGGCGGATCGCCGCCAACCCCCTCGAAGACCGCCGGCTCGCCTGACCTCACCGTCAGCCGAGGGCGTGGTCGAGGTTGAAGGCCGCGCTGATGAGCGCGAGGTGGGTGATGGCCTGCGGGAAGTTCCCGAGCTGTTCGCCGGTGTGGCCGATCTCCTCGGCGTACAGGCCCAGATGGTTGGCGTACGTGAGCATCTTCTCGAAGGCCAGGCGGGCCTCGTCGACGCGGCCGGCGCGGGCCAGGGCCTCGACGTACCAGAAGGAGCAGATGGAGAACGTGCCCTCCGAGCCCCGCAACCCGTCGGAGCTGACCGCGGGGTCGTAGCGGTAGACCAGCGAGTCGGAGACCAGCCCGTCGCCGAGCACGTCGAGGGTGGACAGCCACTTGGGGTCGGTCGGGGAGACGAACTTGGCCAGCGGCATCATCAGCAGGGAGGCGTCCAGCACGTCCTCGTCGAAGTGCTGGACGAACGCCCGCAGCTTGGCCGACCAGCCGCGCCGCATGATCTCCTGGTAGATCGCGTCGCGTGCCTCGCGCCAGCGCGGGATGTCGGCGGGCAGCCCGCGCTGGATCGCCACCCGCATGGCGCGCTCGATGGCCACCCAGCACATCAGCCGTGAGTAGACGAAGTTCTTACGGCCGCCGCGGGTCTCCCAGATGCCCTCGTCGGGCTGGTCCCAGTGCAGGCAGACCCAGTCGACCAGGGTGCAGAGCTCGTCCCAGCGGTCGCTGGCGATCGGGTCGCCCCACTTGTTGTAGAGGTAGATGGAGTCGATGAGCGCCCCGTAGATGTCGAGCTGGAGCTGGTCGGCGGCGGCGTTGCCGATCCGCACCGGGGCGGAGCCCCGATAGCCCTCCAGATGGCCGAGTTCGTGCTCGGGCAGGTCGCTGCGCCCGTCGATGCCGTACATGATCTGCAGCGGGCCGGTGCCGCTGTCGCTGCTGAGCGGCACGTGCGTGGACAGGAAGCCCATGAAGGCCTCCGCCTCCTTGGTGAAGCCCAGCCTGAGCAGCGCGTACACGCAGAACGCGGCGTCGCGGATCCACACGTAGCGGTAGTCCCAGTTGCGCTCGCCGCCGAGCTGCTCGGGCAGGCTGGTCGTCGGCGCGGCGACGATCCCGCCGGTCGGGGCGTAGGTGAGCAGCTTGAGCGTGAGCGCCGAGCGGTGGACCACCTCGCGCCACCGGCCGCGGTAGCGCGAGGACGACAGCCAGCGCCGCCAGTAGCGGACCGTGGCGGTGAACTCGTCCTCGGCCTCCGCGATCGGGCAGCCGCGCGCCGCCAGGTCGCCGCCGACCCGGTCGAGCGCGAACACCGCCTGCTCTCCCTCGCTGAGCTCGAACTTCGCCCACGCGTCCTGCCCGTCGGTCTCCATCGGCACGCTGGCGGTCAGGGACAGCGACAGCGACGCCGACTCGAACAGCACGCGATCCTCCTGCGGGATCACGGTGTGCGGCTGCCTCGCGTAGTCGAAGCGGGGCGCGACCCGGGCGCGGAACGGGAGCGAGCCGCGGACGCAGGACACCCGGCGGATCATCCGGTGCCGGTCGGCCTCGCGCGAGTCGTCCGCGATGGGCATGAAGTCCTGGATCTCGCCCACCCCGTCGTCGGCGAAGAAGCGGGTGATGAGGACGTTGGTGTCGGGGAAGTAGAACTGTTTGGTCCTGGCCGGGGTGTCGGCGGCCAGCTCGAACGAGCCGCCCCGGTCGGCGTCGAGGATCGCGGCGAACACGCTGGGCGCGTCGAAGCGCGGGCAGCAGTACCAGTCGATGGTGCCGTTGGTGCCCACGAGCGCGACCGTCCGCAGGTCGCCGATGAGACCGTGGTCTCCGATCGGCAGGTAGCGGGAGTCGCCTGAGTGACCGGGTTCTCCAGCAGTCATGGCCGCCCTTTCTCCCTGTCTGTCCCTCAAGGTAGACATGTTGGGTTCGTGACGGCCTCTGAGGTTCGCCAAGGGGCGGCAGATCTTCCTCGGGTGTTCTCGCCGGCCCGGTCACGCCGGGGATCTCGTGGATGCCATGGCAGATCCGTAGAGAGCGCCGCTGTTGCGGTGGAAGACCGGTATTCAGGTTGGCATGTGCGAAGGGTATGGTGAGGGCTGTGACGACGTTCCGGATCAGTGAGGCCGCGGCGCTGCTCGGGGTCAGCTCCGACACGGTCCGCCGGTGGGTGGACGCGGGCCGGCTGCGGGCGGAGCGCGACGAGCACGGCCACCGGAGGGTGAACGGCGCCGATCTGGCCGCCTTCGCCCGCGCCCAGGTCGAGTCGGTCGGCGACGGCGGCCGCACGTCGGCGCGCAACCGTTTCCGCGGGATCGTCACCGAGGTGATCCGCGACGCGGTGATGGCGCAGGTGGAGATCGCCGCGGGGCCGTTCCGGGTGGTGTCGCTGATGAGCCGCCAGGCCGCCGACGAGCTGGGCCTGGAGCCGGGGGTGGTGGCGGTCGCCGTGATCAAGTCCACCAACGTCGTCGTGGAGATCCCCGGTCACGAGCGCGTGGCCAGTCATCTGTGAGGAGCCCCCTTGGTCTTTCGTCTTTCCCGGTGGGCGGTCGCCCTGCCCGTCGCGCTCGCGCTGGGGTTGTCGGGGTGCGGCTCCGGCGCCACGTCCTCCGCTTCGGAGGCGGCGTCCGGCGGCGACGCGAAAGAGGTGACGGTGTTCGCGGCGGCGTCGCTGACCGGGACCTTCACCGAGCTGGGCAAGGCCTTCGAAGCCGCGCATCCGGGCACGACGGTCCGGTTCAACTTCGGCTCCAGCGCCACGCTGGCCCAGCAGCTCGTCCAGGGCGCCCCGGCCGACGTGTTCGCGGCGGCGAGCCCGGCCACGATGAAGACCGTCACCGACGCCGCGCTGGCCGGTGCGCCGGTCACGTTCGTGCGCAACAAGCTGCGGATCGCCGTCCCCGCCGACAACCCCGCGCAGGTGGACGAGCTCAAGGACCTGGCCGACCCCGAGGTGAAGGTGGCCCTCTGCGCGGAGCAGGTGCCGTGCGGGACGGCGGCCGCCAAGGCGCTGGACGCGGCCGGGCTGAAGGTCACCCCCGTCACCCTGGAGCAGGACGTCAAGGCCACGCTGACCAAGGTGCGGCTGGGTGAGGTGGACGCGGCGCTGGTCTACGCGACCGACGTGATCGCCTCGGACGGCAAGGTGACCGGCATCGAGTTCCCGGAAGCGGACCAGGCGATCAACGACTATCCGATCGCCACCCTGGCCAAGGCGCCGGCCGGTGAGGCGGCCCGGCAGTTCGTCGACCTGGTGCTGTCGCGGCAGGGCAGGGACGTGCTGACCGAGGCCGGCTTCGAGGCGCCCTGATCAAGGATGAGTTCTTCCGCGCCGGAGCGCCTCGACCTGCCGGGCCCGCGCCGTGAGGTCTCCGGGCGGCTGCCGTGGATGCTGGTGCTGCCCGCCGTGGTGGGGCTGGTCTTCCTGGTGCTGCCGCTGGCCGGGCTGCTGATCCGTGCCCCGTGGCCGACGCTGCTGGAGCGGCTGGCCGAGCCGCAGGTGCTGGAGGCGCTGCGGCTGTCGCTGGTGTCGGCCACCGTCGCCACCGTCGTGTGCCTGCTGCTCGGGGTGCCGCTGGCCTGGCTGCTGGCCCGGGTGGAGTTCCCGGGCCGGAGGCTGGTGCGGGCGCTGGTCACCGTGCCGCTGGTGCTGCCGCCGGTGGTGGGCGGTGTCGCGTTGCTGCTGGTGCTGGGGCGGCGCGGGCTGGTCGGGCAGTGGCTGGAGGCGAGCTTCGGGATCACGCTGCCGTTCACCACCGCGGGGGTGATCGTGGCCGAGGCGTTCGTCGCGATGCCGTTCCTGGTGATCAGTGTCGAGGGCGCCTTGCGCGGCGCCGACCGGCGCTTCGAGGAGGCCGCCGCCACGCTCGGCGCCTCCCGCTGGACGGTGTTCCGGCGGGTGACGCTGCCGATGGTCATGCCGGGGGTGGTGGCCGGGGCGGTGCTGTGCTGGGCGCGGGCGCTGGGCGAGTTCGGCGCGACGATCACGTTCGCCGGTAACTTCCCCGGCACCACCCGCACCATGCCGCTGGCCGTCTACCTGGCCCTGGAGACCGAGCCGGAGGCCGCGATCGTGCTCAGTCTCGTGCTGCTGGCCGTCTCCGTGGTCATCCTGGCCAGCCTGCGCGACCGGTGGGTGAGCGCGCCATGACCCTGCGCGCCCGCCTGGTCGTCAACCGGCCCGCGTTCACCCTCGACCTCGACCTCCATGTCGCCGCCGGGGAGGTGGTCGCGCTGCTCGGCCCCAACGGCGCGGGCAAGACCACCGCGCTGCGTGCCCTGGCCGGACTCACCCGCATGTCCGGCGGGCAGATCAGCCTGCGCGGCCGGCCGCTGCACACCCTGCCCGCCGAGAGCCGCCCGATCGGCATGGTCTTCCAGGACTACCTGCTCTTCCCCCATCTGTCGGCGCTGGACAACGTCGCCTTCGGGCCGCGCTGCCAGGGCGTCTCCAAGGCCGAGTCGCGCCGTGCCGCCGCCGCCCTGCTGGAGCGGGTCGGCCTGGCCGACCGCGCGAGCGCCAGACCGGCGCAGCTGTCCGGCGGGCAGGCCCAGCGGGTCGCGCTGGCGCGGGCGCTGGCCGTGCGGCCGGAGCTGCTGCTGCTGGACGAGCCGCTGGCCGCGCTCGACGCCCACACCCGGCTGGAGGTCCGTTCCCGGCTCCGCCGCCACCTGGCCGACTTCGACGGCGCGACGGTCCTGGTCACCCACGACCCGCTCGACGCGATGGTGCTGGCCGACCGGCTGATCGTGATCGAGCACGGCGCGATCGTCCAGCAGGGCGCGCCGGGCGAGGTCGCCCGGCGTCCGCGCACCGACTACGTGGCCCGGCTGGTCGGGCTCAACCTGTATCGCGGCGCCGCCGACGCGGGCCGGGTCAAGGTCGGCGAGCTGCTGCTGCACACCTGCGAGCAGCTCGACGGGCCCGCGTTCGTCGCCTTCCCGCCCGCCGCCGTGGCGCTCTACCGCTCCCGCCCGGACGGCAGCCCGCGCAACCTGTGGCGGGCCACGATCGACGGCATCGAACGGCACGGCGACAACGTCCGGGTGCACCTCGACGGGCCCGTCACCGCGTTCGCCGACATCACCCCCGCGGCCGTGGCCGACCTCGACCTGACCCCGGGCCAGCGGATCTGGGCCTCGGTCAAGGCCACCGAGACCCACGCCTACCCGGCATGAACGACCACGCGCGCCACGACTGCGACGGGGGTTCGCCCTCACGGGCGTGCCGACTCAGTCCTGCCTGTGCCGGAGCATGTCGCTCTCAGCAGGGTCATACGCGAGGCGTGAACTGGTTCAGGTCATAGATCCCGAGCGTCTTCTCGATGTCGGCCACCTGCCCGACGATGCCGGTGAAGCCGGCCGCGCCGAAACGGCGGTGCTCCTCGTCTTCGAAGGTCTCGGCCATCTCGGTGAATTCCCTGGGCGGGATGACCTCGCGCATGGCGGGGAAGACCACGGTGTCCTCGCGTGCCTCGTGGGGCTCGTACATGCGGATGAAGGCGGCCATGTCGGCGGTCAGGTCCCGGCGGGCCCGCTGGGGGGCGGGTTTGGTGGTGACGTCCAGGATGCGGCCGGTCAGCACGCGGCCGCGCTGGTGCTGCCGGACCAGGATGGGCACGGTGTCGGTCAGTTTGCCGGCCTTGACCAGGCGCGGGAAGACGTAACGTTCTTCAAGTTGCTCGTGGTACTCCTCGATGAAGGTGCGGATGATGCCGGCCCCGGCATGCAAGGGCCGGGCGGGCACCGGCTCGCCGGCGTTGATCCGCCGGATGCCCTCCCGGTAGATCAGCAGGATGCGTTTGAGCACCCCGTGCTCGCGCATGAGGTCTTCTGGTGGCGTGACCGGCACCTCTTGGGTCTGCTCCGTGCTGGGGGCAGGGGTGGATGTCGCGGCGCCGCCGGCTTGCCGGATCGTCCCGCACGCGGTCAGCACCGCCGAGCCACAGGCCAGGGCGACGGGCAGGCTGAGCATCTCGCGGCGGCGCACGCTCGGTGTTTCGCGGTCGTCCCACGCTTCGTCGCTCATCTTCGGTCCCGGCCCCCCAACCAGCCCGATACGGCCGGCTGGACCGCATCACCCCAGATGCTGCCCAGCCACCGGTGATCCGACGTGACAACGGAGGTAATGCTTCCCTCTGTCCGGGCCGGCCGCCCGGCGCTCCCCGCCGGCGGTCGTGGTCAGCCGGCCGGGACCCGGCCGGCGACCGGTAGCCGCTCCCTCCGGTCCAGCCGCCTGACGGCCGCCGCGGAGGCCAATCCCGCGGCGGCCAGCAGCGCCCACGGCAGAGCTGTCATGCCGTTGGAGCGGCCCGCGTCGACCAGGGCGCCCGCCAGCAGGTTGCCGGTCAGGATCCCGATGCCGGACAGCAGGTTGTACACGCCGTAGTAGGTGCCGATCAGCCGGTCTCCCGCCAGGTCGGCGATGGTGGCCATCTCGAACGGGAAGGCGGCCAGCGTCCCCAGGGTGAGCAGGAGCGTGCACGCCACCAGAGGCAGCAGCGCCCAGCCCGGGGGCAGGACCAGGTGCGCCGTCGCCGCCGGGGGCAGGAACGCGATCCCCATGAGGGCCAGGCCCCGGCTGATCGCCTGTCCCCGGCTCCACCGGGCCGAGCACCAGGCGGTCAGCCGTACCTGCCCGGCGATGCCGAGCAGCGCCGACAGCGCGTACAACGCCATCACGCCGCTCTCGCCGCCGCCGACCCGCTCCACCTCCAGCGGCAGCGCCAGGTACATCTGGAACGACAGCGCGTAGGAGGCGATCATCGCCGCGGCGAAGGAGACGAAGGCCCGGTCGCCGAACGCCCGCCGCCAGTCGCTCAGGACCGGCTGATGCTCACCGGCGGGCCCGCTCCGGGCCGGCAGGCACAGGCCCTGCATGACGGTCAGCACCGCGAAGACCCCCGCGGCGGACAGGCACACGGCGGCGAAACCGGCGTTCAGCAGGGCGATGCCGACCAGCGGGCCGAGCAGGATGCCGCCCTGGTAGAACACGTTGAACACGGCGAACGCGGCCACCTTGCGCTCACCCGCCTCGCACGCCAGGTAGGCGCGGGCCGCCGGGTTGAACAGCGCCCCGGCGACCCCGGTCACGGCGGCCGCCACGAGGAGCCACGGCAGCGACGTGGTCAGCCCGAACAGGGCGAACCCGATCGTACGGAGCGCGCACCCCAGCATGATCAGCGGTTTGTAGCCCAGCCGGTCGGCCAGGGTGCCGCCGATCAGGAACAGGCCCTGCTGGCTCAGGTTCCGCAGGCCCAGGACGAGCCCGATCGTCCAGGCGGCCAGACCGGCGCCGGTCGACAGATGCTGGGCGAGGTAGGGCATGAGCATGTAGAAGCCGAGGTTGATGCCCGCCTGGTTGATCTGCAGGAGCTGGATGGGCCGGTCGAAGGAGCGGAACTCGGCCAGGGTGCGCCTCATCGCCCGGCTGCCAGCGGGGCGCGCACGCCTGTGCAGCGCGTCCAGCGGTGGACTTCCCGCTCGTCCGGAGCGAGCAGCAGGTCCGGCTCGCCGGCCGGGACGGCGCCGAGCAGGCCGTGGGCCCGGCAGTAGTCGTCGTCGTAGATGCTCTCCCAGTAACGCCACGGCCCGTCCGGGAAGATCGCGACGATGGTCCGGCCGGGCTGCGTGCGGGCCAGCCACCGGGCCACGAGGGCGACGGCGCCGGTGCTCCAGCCGCCGGAGACGTAGTGCAGGGCGGCCAGGGTGCGGCAGGCCCAGACCGCTTCGGCGGGGGCGACCCAGTGGACCTCGTCGAAGGCGTCGTAGGCGACGTTGCGCGGGTAGATGCTGGAGCCGAGCCCGCGCATCAGCCGCGGCCTGGCGGGCTGGCCGAAGATGGTCGAGCCCACGGTGTCCACGCCGACGAGGCTCAGGCCGGGGAAGTGGCGGCGCAGCACGCTGGAGATGCCCGCGCTGTGCCCGCCCGTGCCGACCGAGCACACCAGCGTGTCGATCTGGGGCACCTGGTTCAGCAGCTCGTGGGCCAGCCCGGCGTAGGCGTCCACGTTGTCGGGGTTGTTGTACTGGTCGGGACAGTAGGCGCCGGGGCTCTCCGCGAGGAGCTGCCGCACCCGTTCGCGGCGGGCCTGCTGCCAACCGCCGACGGCGCAGGGCTCGGTGACCATCTCCAGCCGTACCCCGTAGGAAGCCAGCAGCCGGCACATGAGCGGCTCCATGCCGGGGTCGGCCACGAGCACGACCGGATGGCCGAAGACGATGCCGGCCAGCGCCAGGCCGAGCCCGAGGGTGCCGCTGGTCGACTCGACGACGGTCGCGCCCGGCTGGAGGTCGCCGCGCGCCCGTGCCCGGCGCACCATGTGCAGCGCCGGGCGGTCCTTGATGCCGCCCGGGTTGAAGCCTTCGAGTTTGGCCCAGAATCCTCCGCCGCCCGGCACGAACGGCTCGGATATGAAAGTCAACGGCGTATTGCCGACCGAGAGCGGCAGCGTCGAATATCTACCGGACGGCGCCTCTTTCAGGCGCGCGGAAACAGCTTGCGATGACATGATGGAGATCCCCGAAATGAATGGACGCGATAGCGGACGGTTGACGGCGCGTGAAAGGCCGCGCGTCCTATATGCGCATCACACAGAGATCTTCCTGACAGGACGTGGGGCGGCCCGCCACGGCCGCCGGGGCCGTGCCGCCCACGGCGGCGGGAGGGGAGACGACGATCGCGGCCGGCATGGGCGCGCCGGTCGGCGGGCCGGCCGGATGGGTGGCCGAGCCATCCTGCTCCGTGCTGTGCCTGTGTCTCTCGGGCAGCTGGTGATGCCAGCAGTGCGCACCGTGCTGAGCTGCGGCGACGTGCCCCTGGTCCGCGGCGTGACCGCCGTCGCCGAGCTGGGCGCTGTGGCTGGCCTGCTCCGACAGCTCCAGTGCGGCGCAGGCGCCGCCGTGGGCGAAGACCGCGACGATCAGCCAGACGATCGCCAGCAGCGCGTGCGACACGAGCCGCCCGGCGCGAGATCCGGCCGGGCGGCGCGAAAGGGTCGTCCGTGTCGCTGACATCACCTGAAATAGTGCCCGGAAGGCGGCCGGGCGCGCTCGGCAGGAGCAAACTTTCCGGTAAAGCTACCGCCGGTCACAGGTTATGGCGGGCTTTCTCGCGCGAGCGCGACCGGTCATTCGTCTTATCTGCGCGACACGGCGCCGATGGTTTGCCCTGTCCACCCGAATATCGGCCACACTGGACAGCGCGGCGGTCCTTCTCGTCCGCCGTCCGTCAATTCCCGCTGATATCAGGAGTGCGCCATGGCCCTGTCCAGACGACGGATCGTCGCCGGCTTCGGCGCCATGGCGGTCGGCGCCGTGGCATGCCCCTACGACCGGGAGCGCGCGTACGCGCCGGCGACCCTGGCCGTGCCGACCGGCGTCGCCCCCGAGCGGCTCGCGCGCGACGAGCGCTTCTGGGCGACCGTCGCGCGGCAGTTCCGGGTGAGCCCGGACTTCGTGAACCTGGAGAACGGCTACTACGGGGTCATGCCGGAGCCGGTCCGGCGGGCGTACCACCACAACGTCGACCATCTCAACCAGCACAGCTCCCACCTGCTGCGGACCACCTACAAGCCGCGGGCCGACGAGGTCCGCGACCGGATCGCCGCCCTGCTCGGCGTGACGAGGAACGAGATCGCGCTCACCCGGGGCGGCACCGAGGCCCTGCAGAACCTGATCTCCGGCTACCGCCGCCTGCGCCCGGGCGACGCCGTCATGTACGCCGACCTCGACTACCACAGCGGGCAGTACGCCATGAACTGGCTGCGAGCCCGGCGCGGCGTCACCGTCGAGCGCATCGTCATGCCCGAGCCAGCCACCCGTCAGGCGGTGCTCGACACCTACGAGCGAGCCCTGCGCCAGCACCCGAAGGTGCGGCTGCTCCTGCTCAGCCACATGAACAACCGCACCGGCCTGGTCACCCCGGTACGTCAGATCATGGCCATGGCGCGTGAGCGCGGCGTGGACGTGATCGTGGACGCCGCCCACTCCTGGGGCCAGCTCGACTTCACCATCGCCGACCTCGACGCCGACTTCGGGGTGTTCTCGCTGCACAAGTGGATGGGCGTGCCGCTGGGCGCGGGGTTCCTCTACATCCGCGCGGACCGCCTGGCCGACATCGATCTTCTGTACGACGACGAGACCTACCCGGCGTCCGACATCCGCTCACGGGTCCACTCGGGCACCATGAACGTGGCCCCGTTCCTGACCGCGGACGCCGCCCTGGACTTCCACGAGACCCTGGGCGCGAAGGTCAAGGAGGCCCGCCTGCGTTTCCTGCGCGACCGCTGGGTCCGCCGGGCGCACGAGCTCGGCGCGCGGGTCCTCACCCCGGACGAGCCCGGCATGTACGGCGGCATCACCGCGTTCCGGCTGCCCGGCCGCGACTCGGAGGCTGACAACGTCGCGATCGCGGACGAGCTCATGACCAAGCACCGGATCTTCACGGTCGCCCGCAGCGGCATGAGCGGCGGCGACGCCGTCAGGGTCACCCCCGCCCTGTTCACCTCCACCGACGACGTCGACCGCCTGGCAGCGGCCCTGAGCGACCTTGTCACCCGGCCTCGGTGAACGCCTCCGCAGGTCAGGGCGTCAGTGCGAGCCGTACGGCCAGGCAGCGTGCCTGACAGATACCCCAGGTGACGGCAGGGTCACGGGGCCGGTGGGACCACCGCGACCGGGCACCTGGCCTCGCGCAGCGCGGTCTGGGTCACCGGTCCCAGCAGCAGGCAGGCGGGTGACTCGTTGCCGCGGCTCCCCAGCACGAGGAGCGTCGCGTCCTGGGCCGTCTCGATCAGCGCGCGCTGGGGTCGCTCGGCCACGAAGGCGGTCATGACCGGCACCTCGGGGTGCCTGCGGGCCAGCTCCGACGCGACTTCGCGGAAGCGGGCCTCCGCTCCCCTGCGCAGCGCGTGCGAATCCACGAAGGGCAGCGGATCCTGCCAGGCCGACGAGCCGCACTCGGTCCAGCAGCAGAGGGCCTGCACCGTGCCGCCGCGCAGGGCGGCCTCGTCCAGGGCGAAGTCGAAGGCCGCCAGGCTCGGGGGCGAGCCGTCGAGCCCGACCACGATCCGGACCTCCGGGCTGCTCGGCGGCGGGACGGGCCGTACGATGACGACCGGCCGCGCGCTGTGCGCGGGCACCTGCACGGCGGCCGACCCCACCTGCAAGCTGTCGAACCCGCCCTGCCCGCGGGACCCGAGCACGGTCAGCTCCGCGTCGCGCCCGGCCTCCAGGATCACCGCCGCCGGCGTGCCCTTGCCGAGCAGTTGCAGGACATTCACGTCGGGAGCCAGCTCCCGGGCACGGCGGACGCCCTCCTCCACGACGGTCAGGGCGACGTGCTCGATCTGCGCCATGATCTCGTGGGTGACGGGCCGGAAGGCGTAGGGCCAGTGCAGGGCATGGCAGACCAGCACCGGCAGCCCTCGGATGCGCGCCGCGTCGAGCGCCCAGCCCAGCGCCTGGTGGCTCCCCGGCGAGTCGTCGTAGCCGACCAGTACGGGCCGACCGGCGTATCCATCGCTCATCGCCGCCTCCGGAGAAGTTCTGTGTCCTTCGTCAGCGCCGTCAGCCGCACGGCGGTGACCTTGTATTCAGGGCAGGAGGTCACGGTGTCCGCCCGGTCGGAGGTGAGGGCGTTGACCCCGCTGGAGGGGAAGTGGAAAGCGCAGAAGACCTGGCCCGGAGCCACGTCGTCGCTGAGGCGGGCGATCAGGGAGGCGCTGCCGTGGCGGCTCTCCACCCTGACCCGGTCGCCGTCGCGCAGGCCGTGCCGGGCCGCGTCGTCCGGATGGACGTCGACCCGGTCGACGGGGTCGAGCCGCAGATTGTCCGTACGACGGGTCATCCCGCCGGAGTTGTAGTGCGCCCAGCGCCGTCCGGTGACCAGGACCAGAGGGTAACGGTCGTCGGGCTGCTCGCCCGGCGGCAGATAGGGCGCGGCGCTGAGGTGGGCGAGGCCGTCAGGGGTCGCGAACCGTTCCCGGTAGAGCGAGGACTCGCCGGGCCGGTCGGGGTCCGGGCACGGCCAGCAGACCGCGCCTTCGCGGTCGAGCCGTCCGTGCGACAGCCCCGCGAAGGCGGGGACCAGGCGGGCGCACTCGTCCAGAGCGTCAGCCGGGGTGGGGCACCCCAGGTCGGCGCCGAGCGTCGCGGCGAGCGCGTGGATGACCTCGAAATCGGTGAGCACCCCGTCCGGCGGGCGGAGGGCGGCGCGCACCCGCTGGAAGCGGCGGTCGAAGTTGACGAAGGTGCCTTCCTTCTCCAGCCAGGACGCGACCGGGAACACGACGTCGGCCCTGCGGGCGGTCTCGGACAGGAACAGCTCGCTGCAGACGACGAGCGGGCAGGCGTCGAGCGCCTCGGCGACGAGCGTGCTGTCGGGATCGGTGGCGCAGACGTCCTCCCCGATGACCCACAGCGCGCGGAGCTCTCCTGACCGGGCGGCGGCGAACATCTGCGGGATGCGCAGCCCCGGGAGCGGGGGAACCGGGGCGCCCCACACCTCCTCGGCCCTGGCCCGCGCGGCGGGGTCGGTCACCTTCCCGTAGCCGGGCAGGAGGTCCGGCAGCGCGCCCATGTCGGAAGCGCCCTGGACGTTGTTCTGGCCGCGCAGCGGGTTCACCCCGAAGCCGCGGCCGGTCCCGACCGCTCCGCGCAGGATCGCGAGGTTGGACAGGGTGCGCACGCCGTCGGTGCCGTGCAGGTGCTCGGTGACGCCCAGCCCGTAGACGATCGCCGGCCGCTCCGCCCGGCCGAAGAGGCGGGCGGCCGCGACGATGTCGCCGGCGGGGACGCCGGTGACGGCGGCGGCCCGCTCCGGCGAGTAGTCCTCCAGCAGCGCGGTGAGCTCGGGCAGGCCGCTCGTCCGATGGCGCAGGAACTCCTCGTCGACCAGGCCCTCGGCGAGCAAGACGTGGGCCAGTCCGTGGAAGAGCGCGACGTTGGTGCCGGGCCGGGGCCGCAGGTGCACGTCGGCGTAGCGGGCCAGGCCGACCGCCCGGGGGTCCGCCACGACGAGCCGTGCCCCGCGCAGGGTCCGCTGGAGCAGCCGCGCGCCGACCACGGGATGCGCCTCGGCCGGGTTGGCGCCCACCAGCAGCAGGCAGTCTGCGGTCTCCACGTCGTCGAAGCCCTCGGTACCGCCGGACAGGCCGAACGTCGCGGTCAGCCCGGCGGCGGAGGGGGAGTGGCACAGCCTTGAGCAGTTGTCGACGTTGCTGGTGCCGATCACGACCCGCATGAACTTCTGGAGCAGGTAGTTCTCCTCGTTGGTCGCCCTGGCCGAGGAGATCGCCGCCACCGCGCCGGGGCCGCCCGCGGCGACCGCGGTCCGTAGCCCCCGGGCGACGTGATCGAGCGCCTCGCGCCAGCTCGCCGGCCGCAGCCGGCCGGCGTGGCGCAGCAGCGGCCCGGTGAGACGCTCGGGCGAGCGGAGGAAGCCGTGGGCGAACCGTCCTTTGACGCACGCGTGCCCGCGGTTGACCGGGCCGTCGTGGGCGGGCGACACCGCGATCACCTCGCCGTCGCGCGTGAGCACGTCCAGCGAGCAGCCCACCCCGCAGTAGCCGCACGTGGTGCGGGTACGGGCCGCCTCCGGCGCTCGGCCACCGCCGGGCAGGCCGGGCTCGGTGAGCGCCCCGGTGGGACAGGTGTCGACGCAGCCGCCGCAGGAGACGCAGTCGGACTCCGCCCACGGCCCTCCCGTGCCGGGCGCCACCACCGTGCCGGAACCCCGTCCGGTCAGGGTGAGGGCGAAGGTGCCCTGCACCTCGGCGCACATGCGCACGCACCGGCCGCAGGCGATGCACAGGTCGCGGTCGAGGTGGACGTACGGGTGGCTGTCGTCACGTCCCCGGCCGCCGGCTCCCCGGGCCAGGTCCGGGGCTATCCCCAGTGAGTGACAGAGTGTGGCCAGCTCGCTGCCGCCGTCGAGAGCGTACGGCGGCAGCGCCGAGACGATCAGCTCGACCGCCTCGCGGCGCGACGTCCGCAGATCCTCGGCGGCGACCTCGATCCGGGCGCCGTCGGCGGCCGGAGTGACGCAGGCGGCCACCACCGAGCCGCCGGACCTGACCAGGCAGGTGCGGCAGGAGCCCACCGAGGTCAGCCGGTCGTCGTCGCACAACGTGGGCAGCTCGCCGCCGGCCGCGCGCACGGCGTCGAGCATCGAGGCGCCGTCCGCCACGTGCGCGGTCACCCCGTCGACCAGAACCCTCACCGGTCCCACCCCGCCAGCCGGTCGCCGTAGGCGCGGGCGAGGCTGCGCACCGCCGCCGGCACGCGACGTCCGAAAGCACACAGGCTGGCCTCGCCCATGACGCGCAGCAGCCGCGCGTACTCGTCGCCCGCCCGCGCGGCGGTCCGGGCGATCTCCAGACCCCGGCGGGACCCCACCCGGCACGGCGAGCACGCCCCGCAGCTCTCCGCGGCGGCGAACTCCCACACGTGCCGCAGCACGTCCTCGGGCTCGACGTGCTGGTCGAAGGCGACGAGCCCGGCGTGTCCGAGCGCCGCGCCGCGACCGGCCAGGGCCGCCTCCGACAGCGGCACGTCGAGTTCGCCGGCGGCGAGGAAGCCGCCGAGAGGCCCGCCGACCTGCACCACGGCCAGCTCCGAGCCCTCGCGCAGGCCGCCGCCCAGCTCCTCGACGATCGCGAGCACGGACGTGCCGAGTTCGACCTCGTAGCAGCCGGGCCGGGCGAACCGCTCGGACAGGCAGACCAGCTTCGTGCCGGTCTCCGAGGACGTGCCGCGCGCGGCGTAGGCGTCTCCGCCCCGCTGGACGATCCACGGGACCGCGGCCAGCGTCTCCACGTTGTTCACCACGGTCGGGGCGTCCCACAGGCCCTTCCTGGTCGGGTACGGCGGGCGCGGCCGGGCGCAGCCACGCCCGCCTTCGAGCCCAGCGACGAGGGCGGTCTCCTCGCCCGCGACATAGGAGCCCGCGCCCTCGGCCACCTCGATGTCGAGATCGACGTCGGTGCCGTGGATCCGCCGTCCCAGATGCCCGTCGGCGCGTGCCCGCTCCACCGCGGCCCGCATGCGGGCCAGCGCCCGCGGATACTCCGACCGGACCAGCACCACGCCGCGGCGGCCTCCGGCCGCGTGACAAGCCAGCGCCAGCCCTTCCAGCACCCGTCCCGGATCGGCCTCCATCAGCAGCCGGTCGGCGTACGAGCCCGGGTCGCCCTCGTCGCCGTTGGCCACCACCACGGTGTCGGGCGAGCCTTGGGCTGCGGCCCACTTGGCGGCCACCGGGAAACCGGCTCCTCCGCGCCCGCGCAGCCCGGAGGCCGCCACCTCGGCGAGGACCCGGTCCGGGGCGAGCGTCCGCACCACGCGGGGCCACACCTCCCAGGGATCCTCTCTCCCGACGACGCCGGCCAGCACCACGGGGGCGCCGGTGGCGTCGGCGGAGGGTATCGGGGGAGCGTGGGCCCGCGCGCGGCCGGAGAGCTGGGCGGCCGGCTCCGGGCCGGTGCACGGCGTGTCGCCGTCGAGGCAGGCCGGGCCCGCGTAGCAGTAGCCGAGGCACCGGACGCTCTGCAGCGAGACCCGCGCCTGTGCGTCCACGTGGTCCGCCGCGACGCCGAGCGCCTCCTCCACCTCCTGGACGTGGCGGCCCGACCCGGCCGCGAAGCAGGCGGCGGCGGTGCAGACCCGGACGTGACGGCGACCGCGGGGAGCGGCCAGATCGGCGTAGAAGGTGGCCGGTCCGAGCCCCGCCGCGGCCGGCAGGCCGAGTCGCCGGGCCACTTCGGGCGCCCGCTCCTCGGCGGATCCTTGTCCGGCTCTCGCCGCCTCCGACAGGGAATCCAGCATCCGCGGACGCCCGCGACGCTCGGCCAGCGCGCGAAAAGCGTCGAATCTGCTGGTTGAACCCACATTCCCATCATGAACCCGTGCCGGTGACTGTCCTACGAAGGCGCTGGTCATCATTGGGCAAGGGCACATTCACGGAACCGCCGCGAGGCCGATCACAGCGGCTGGGCCTCCCGGCGGCGCAGCAGCCACCGGCGGATCTCGTCGGCGCCCCAGACGATCAACGGGAACGGGGCGACGAAGGCGAGCATGTCCACTGTCAGGGCGGCGGTGCCCAGCAGCGCCTGGAACGGCGGGGTGTAGATGAGCACGGCGGCCAGGGCCAGCTCGAAGGCGATGCCCCACAGCAGCAAGGGGTTGGAGGTGACGCCGACCGAGCGCAGGGAGGCGCGTTCGGTGCGGGCCGCGAACGCGGTGCCGATCTGGCACGTGATCATGCCGAGGAAGGTCATGGTGGTCGCCTGCCGGTAGGCGTGGTGCAGCGGGCTCCCGGGACCGGTCGGATCGCCCGGGTGCCAACCGGCTTTCAGGAGTACGTAGAAGAACCCGGACATGGACAGGACGGCGCAGATCACGCCGAGGAACAGCCAGGCGCGCAGCAGCATCGAGGTGCGGATCACGCTCTCCGAGCGCTCGCGCGGCGGGCGCCGCATGAGGCCGGGCTCGGCGGGTTCGCGGCCGAGCGCCAGCGCGGGCAGGGTCTCGGTGCCGACGTCGAAGGCGAGCAGCTGCAGCACCGTGAGCGGGAGCGGGACGGCCCCGCCCGCCAGAGCGAACACCAGAAACGGGACGATCTCGGGGGTGGTGTGGGCGAAGATGTAACAGATGAACTTGCGGATGTTGTCGTAGACCTGCCGGCCTGACCTGATGGCGGCCACGATGGTGGCGAAGTTGTCGTCGGTGAGCACCATCGTGGAGGCTTCCTTGGCCACGTCGGTGCCCGAGCGCCCCATGGCGACGCCGATGTCGGCGCGGCGCAGCGCCGGCGCGTCGTTGACCCCGTCACCGGTCATCGCCACCACGTGCCCCTCGGCGCGCAGCGCGTCGGCGATCCGCAGCTTGGCCTCGGGCGAGCTGCGCGCGAAGATCAGCTGACGGTGCTCGCGCAGCAGCGCGTCGAGGTCGTGCTCGCTCATGGCGTCGAGCCGCTCACCGGTGACGACCACCGGGTGCTCGCCGGCGATGCCCACCTGCTGGGCGATCGCCGCCGCGGTCAGCGCGTGGTCACCGGTGACCACGATGATGCGGATGCCGGCGGCATGGCAGTACGCGACGGCCTCGGCGACTTCGGCGCGCGGCGGGTCGTGCATCGCCACCAGGCCCAGCAGGGTCAGTTCGCGTTCGGCGTCCACACGCTCCTGGGGCGCGGGCCCTGCCGGATCGAGGCGGCGTGCGGCCAGGGCGAGCACGCGCAGGCCCCGGCGGGCGTGGGCGTCCACGACCTGTTCGACGTCGTGGCGCCGGGCCGCGGTGAAAGGCCGGACCTCGCCGCCCTCCATGATCGCGGTGCAGAGCGGCAGGACCGTCTCGGGAGCTCCCTTGGTGTCCACCCACGTGCCGCCGTCACGTTCGTCGACGGTCGACATCCGCTTCAGCACCGGGTCGAAGTGGAACAGGCGCAGCCGCCCGCCGGACCGGCCGGGTGCGCCGAGCCGGTCGGCGGCCGCGAGCATCGCCATCTCGGTCGGGTCGCCCGTCAGGGTCCCGGCGAGGTCGCGCTGGGCGTTGTTGCACGCCACCATGACGGAGAGCAGCCCTCCGAGCGCCGGGTCTCGGGCGTCCCCGGCCGCCGGGCCGTCCTCCGGTTCGTAGGTCCCGGCGGCGGTCCAGATCACGGTGACGCGCATGCGGTTCTCCGTGAGCGTGCCGGTCTTGTCGGTGCAGATCACCCCCGTCGCCCCCAGCGTCTCCACCGCGCTCAGCCGCTTGACCACCGCTCCCCGCCGCGCCAGGTCGCGCACGCCCAGGGCCAGCGCCAGGGTGATCACCGGCAGCAGACCCTCCGGCACGTTGCCCACCAGCAGCCCCACGGCGAACACCGCGGCCTCCGGCACCGGCAGGTGCGCGCCGAAGGTCGCCAGCGGGACGAAGGCCGCCCCGGTGACCACCGCGATCGCCGCGATCAGCCACGCCACCTTGCGGACCTGCCGCTCCAGCGGGCTCTCCTCGCGCTGGACGCGTTCCGACAGCGCCGCGATCCGTCCCAGCTCGGTCCGCATCCCGGTGGCGAACACCACGGCCCGCGCCCGGCCCTCGGTGCACATCGTCCCGGAGAACACCAGGTCGCGAGCCCGCAGCAGGCTCACCCCGGTATCGAGCAGCTCCGCGGACCGGAAGACCGGCATGGCCTCGCCGGTCAGCATCGACAGGTCGATCTCGACACCGCCCTCGACCAACCGGGCGTCCGCCGAGATCCGGTCCCCCTCGTCGATCACCAGGACGTCGCCGGGCACCAGCTCGGCGGCGGGCACCACCGCCGGACGCCCGTCGCGCAGCACTTTCGCCTGCACCGGCAGGTACGCGGCCAGCGCCTCGACCGCCCGCTCGGCCTGCAACTCCTGGACGAACGCGAACGCCGCGTTGATGACGATCACCACCACGATCGCCACCGCCACCGGGATGATCCCCGCCACCCACGCCAGAGCCGCGGCCGCCCAGAGCAGCAGCGCCAGCGGGTGGGTGAACTGCCGCACCAGCTCCCCAGGCCACCGATGACCACCACGGCGGTGGAGCTCGTTCGGGCCGTACTGGACCAGCCGCCGCGCCGCCTCCCGCGAGGTCAGACCGGACCGGGCGCTGCGCAGATCACGCAGCAGCAGCTCCAGCCGCTCAGTCGGATCGACCTCCCGGCCCTGGGCCGGCTGCTCCGCCTGGCTCATCGATCACATCCCCCGCACTGGATCACCTTCCTGCCCGGCTCCCTCCAGAGGGCCCGCGAAGATTGGGTTGATACCCAGAACGTGCGTGGCGGGGGTCTGGAGAAGGCAATCCGCGGGGCGGCCCTTGGGACGGAATCAACCGCATCAACCTGGGGAGATACGGAGAGGGGCAGCACGGTGGCCGGCTGAAGGGGAGGGCGTGTCATGGCGGGAAAGATCATGGCCGGAGTGGACGGTTCCGTACCGGCGACCGCGGCCGTCGAGTGGGCGGCCGCCGACGCGCACCGCCGCGGGCGCTCGCTCCACCTCGTGCACGTGCACGAGCACTGGCCGCTCGTCCTGGACGAGGCCGAGTCGCGGTACGGCGCCGATGCGCTGCGGGCCGCCGCCGCCCGGGCACACGAGGTGGCGTCAGACGTGGAGGTGACCACGGAGGTGCGGAGCGGCAACGTCGTCGAGCAGCTGATCACCGAGTCGGCCTCGGCCGAGTGCGTGGTCCTGGGCAGCCGGGGACGGGGCGGCTTCGCCGCGATGCTGCTCGGCTCGGTCAGCGCGGCCGTGGCCGGATACGCCGCCGTGCCCGTCGTCGTCGTGCGCGGCAGGGCCGAGGCGACGTACGGGCGGGTCGTGGTCGGCTACGACGGCTCGAAGTGCTCCCGGACGGCGATGAGGTACGCCATCGAGCAGGCGCGTGCCCGCCGGGCCCGTGTCCACGCGGTGTTCGCCTGGCAGGTGCCGATGTCCGTGCCGTACGCCGCCGCCTACGTCGGTGTCCTGGACAGCGCCTTCGAGGAGCAGCAGCGCAAGGCCCGCGAAGCGGTGACGCCGTGGCGGGAGGAGAACCCGGACGTCGAGATCACCGACGAGCAGGTGTGCGAGCATCCCGTCGCCGCCCTCATGAAGGCCTCGGCCACGGCCGATCTGGTCGTGGTGGGCTCGCGTGGCATGGGCGGCTTCGCCTCGGCCGTGCTCGGCTCGGTGAGCCGCGGCGTGCTGAACCACGTCACCTGCCCGGTGGCGGTCGTCCGGCCCTCGGCGGCGGACGACAGGTGACACGGCCGGTCACAGCTGCTGACCGGTCTTCGGGTCGTACTGCACCTCCACCGCCACCACCTGGTCGGTGGGCAGCACCTCGACCCACTGGTCGAAGACCTCGTACGGCTTCGCCGGGCGGAAGCCGCCGGCGAGGGGGTCGAAACCGGTCTCGAAGACCTCCTCCGCGGCGAGGGGTTGCCGATGAGCGTGTTGGACTGCTGCAACTGGGACGCGAGGATGTCCAGGACTTCTCCCACCTTCTTGCCCTGATAGGCCGGGGGGTCGCCTTCCTGGAACTCGTACGGGAGGTCGAGTGCCGCCTCTCCCTCGACGTTCGCCTGCCGGAGCCACTCCAGTGCGGCGATCTCGCGTCCGGGCCGTACGGGCAGGACCGCCTTGGCCCACGCGGCGTTGAGGAACTCGTTGCGGCGGGCGTCGCCGTCGATCTGGATCAGCCAGCCGAGTGAGCTCCCCAGGGGCGCGGGCTGTGTCTGCTCGGTGATGAGGTAGTTGACCCGCCACTCGTCGGTGGCGTGGCCGCCCGGATCGATCGCGTTGGTGCGGTCGGTGTGGGAGTACCAGCCCGGGGCCACGAAGTACAGCATCTCGTCCACGTCGAAGATCTGCCGGAGCAGCTCCGACCCCAGATACTGGTTCTCGAACAGCTCGAACGGCTTGAGCTTGTGGATCAGGCTGCCGTAGATCACCTGGCGTTCCTCGCTGCGCAGGTCCTGCGACGGCCGCGGGCGTTCTCCGATGCGGCGCTCAGGCCGAGCCCCTACGACGCGCACCACACGGTGCCCGCCATCGCCTTCGGGCACGCCGCGCGGTTCGCCCTTCCCTGACTCCGGTGGCAGTCAGCGGACGGCTTCGGGCACGGGCTCGCGGTGCAGGATGCGGTCCAGCCGGGCGGCGGCGTAACCGAGGACCGACAGCGCGGTCACGACGAGCAGGTCTCCGGCGGCGAGGGGTTCGGTGCTGAGCAGGTCGCGGAGCAGCGGCACGTACAGGCCGGCGAGCTGCAGCAGCAGCGCTCCGGCCACGGCGACCAGCAGCGCCGGGTTGGCGAGGGAGCCGGGGCGCGCGCGGGACCCGAGCGCGACGCCGAGCTGGACGGCGCCCAGGGTGAAGAACGCCATGCTCTGCCAGGGACGTCCGGTGTGCAGGGCCCAGACGGCGACGCCGAGCGTGACGACGGTCAGGACGACCGCGATGCGGATCACCCGCTGCCACAGGCCCGCGCCGAGGATGCTCTGGTCCGGCGGGCGCGGCGGGCGGCGCATCGCGGCCGGTTCGGCGGGCTCGCCGCCGAGCGCGACGCCGGGCAGGCCGTGGGTGAGCAGGTTGACCCAGAGGATCTGGGCGGGCAGCAGCGGCAGCGCGAGCCCGAACGCCGGGCCGATCAGCATGACGGCGATCTCGGTGGCGCCACCGGACAGGCCGTAGACCAGGAAGCGGCGGATGTTGGCGTAGACGCGGCGGCCCTCGTCGACGGCGGCGACCACGGTGTCCAGGTCGTCGTCGGCCAGGACCAGATCCGCGGCCTGGCGGGCGACCTCGGTGCCGCGTCCTCCCATGGCGACGCCGATGTCGGCGCGGCGCAGGGCGGGGCCGTCGTTGACGCCGTCGCCGGTCATCGCGACCACCTCGCCGTCCGCCCGCATGTCCTCGATGAGGGCGAGCTTCTGCTCGGGGGTGGCGCGCGCGTACACGGAGGCGCCGGAGTGTCCGTCGGAGGTGGCGAGGGCGCGGCAGTCGACGACCGGCTCGCCGGGTCCGATGATGCCGAGTTCGGTGGCGATGGCGCCGGCGGTGCCCGGATGGTCGCCGGTGATCAGGATCGGCCGGATGCCGGCGCGCCGGCAGGCGGCCATGGTGCCGGCGGCGGCCCGGCGGGGCGGGTCCAGGATGGCGACCAGGCCGAGGAGCCGCAGCCCTTCCTCCGGCACCTCCTCGGGGATGCCGGGCAGGTCGGCCTCGGCCACGGCCAGGACCCGGTAACCCTCGAGGGCGAGGCGCGCCGCCTCGGCGGCGGCGTCGTCCAGGAGCGCACGGTCGTCGGCGAGGACCGGCGCGCGCAACAGCACCTCCGGCGCGCCCTTGCAGATCACCTTCGACCGGCCCTCGGGCAGCCGGTGCAGGGTGCTCATCCGCTTGCGGGCGCTGTCGAAGGGCCGTTCGGCGAGGCGGGGATAACGGCGGTTCAGCTCGCCGCGGTCCAGGCCGAGCTTGGTGGCCGCGGTCAGCAGCGCGGCCTCGGTCGGGTCGCCCAGGGCCCGCCACTCCTCGCCGTCGCCCCGGATCAGCCGCGCGTCGTTGCACAGCGCGGCGGCCGTCAGCAGGCCGGCGAACGCCTCGGGCGCCGCGTCGCCCTCGACCTCCCCGTCCGGCCCGTAGCCGGTCCCGGTGAGCGCCGCGCGCGCGGCGGGTGTCCACAGCCGGCGCACGACCATCTGTCCCTCGGTGAGGGTGCCGGTCTTGTCGGTGGCCAGGACGGTGACCGAGCCGAGCGTCTCGACGGCGTGCAGGCGGCGTACGAGGGCGCGCCGCGCGGCCATCCGCCGGGCACCCAGCGCCAGGCTGAGAGTGACCACGGCGGGCAGCGACTCCGGCACGGCCGCCACCACCAGGCTGATCGCGGTGATCACCATCAGCTCCAGCGGCTGCCCGCGCACCAGGCCCAGCGCCCCGACCACCACGCACAGGAACACCGTCACCCCGGCCAGCAGCCGCCCCACCCCGACCAGCCGCCGCTGCAGGGGCGTCAGCCCGGCCGCCGCCACCATCAACGCCGCGATCCGCCCGGTCGCGCTGGCCGCGCCGGTCGCGCTCACCTCGCCCCGGCCGCGCCCGCGCAGCACCACCGTGCCCGCGGCGATCTCGTCACCGGGGTTCTTGTCCACCGGCACCGACTCGCCGGTCAGCGCGGACTCGTCGATCAGCAGGGCCGCGGCCTCTCCCAGGCGGGCGTCGGCCGGGACGATGTCGCCTTCGGCCAGCACCAGCACGTCGCCCTGGACGACCTCGGCCGCGGGCACCTCACGCTGGGCGCCGTCCCTGACGACCCGGGCCGTGGGCGCGGTGAGCGTGGACAGCGCGGTTATGGCCCTGTCGGCGCGCACCTCCTGGGTGACGCCGACGCCGGTGTTGACGACGATCACCAGGAGGATGACGGTCATGTCCGTCCAGTCGCCGGTGAACGCGGTCAGCGCGGTGGCCACCAGCAGCACGACGATCAGCGGGTCACGGAGCTGCCCGGCCACCCGCCGCCACAGCGGCGTGGGCGGCTTGGCGGGCAGCAGGTTGGGCCCGTCGCGGTCCAGCCGTACGGCCGCCTCCTCCGACGTCAGCCCCGGTGATGCCAGCGTCATCGGTTCACCCATCTCTCCCGGCTCGCACGACCTCTCCCTCATCTTCGCTGGTCACAGTCGGGTGGCCAGGGCCGAAGGTCACACAGTCCGGCCTCGATGACCTATTCCCAGGACCCCCGGGACCTACGTGCCCGAGCCCGATTTGCGGAGAAGGGTACCCCTAGGGGTATGCTGCGGTCATGGAGCTGAACGAGAGCATGGTGGGCGACGCGCTGACTCGACTGAAGCGGGCGCACGGCCAGCTCGCCGGGGTGATCGCGATGATCGAGGCGGGGGAGGACTGCACGAAGGTGCTCACCCAGCTCGCCGCCGTTTCCAAGGCGCTCGACCGCGCCGGGTTCAAGATCGTCGCCTCCGGTCTGCGGCACTGCCAGGACGCGCAGAACCGCGGCGACCAGCCGCCCATGAGCGTGGCGGAGCTGGAGAAGCTCTTCCTCGCGCTCGCCTGAGACCCGCGGCCACGTCGTGGCCGCGTTTTTCTGACTCTCCTATACCCCCAGGGGTATTTGATGGGAATGGACGCACGATGGACATCACCTCTTTCCGGACGCCCGGCCTGGGCGACCAGACCTACCTGCTGACGTACGAGGGCAAGGGCGTCCTCGTCGACCCGCAGCGCGACATCGGCCGCTTCCTGGACGCCGCCGCCGAGCGCGACGTCGAGCTGCGGTTCGTGCTGGAAACCCACATCCACAACGACTACGTCTCCGGCGGCGAGCAGGCCGCGCTGCGCACCGGCGCCGAGCTGGTGCTGCCGGCCGCCGCGACGCCCGCCTACCGGCACACGCCCGCCTTCCACCTGGAGGACATCGACGGCGGCGCCGGCCTGACCCTCCGGCCCATCCACACGCCCGGCCACACGCCCGAGCACACCAGCTACCTGGTGCTCGTCGACGGCGAGCCGGTGGCGCTCTTCTCCGGCGGCAGCCTGCTGGTCGCCTCGGCGGGCCGGCCCGACCTGCTCGGCCCCGAGCGCGCCCGCTCCCTGGCCCGCCTGCAGCACGGCTCGCTGCGCCGCCTGGCCGCGCTGCCTCCCGGCGTCGGGCTGTACCCGACCCATGGCGAGGGCTCGTTCTGCACCGCCAGCGGCGCCGGCCGGTTGACGTCGACCATCGGAGCCGAGCGCGAGGGCAACCCGATGCTGGCCATCGACGACCCGGAGGAGTTCGCCGACGCCATGCTCACCGCTCCCATGCCCATCCCGGCCTTCTATCGGCACATGGGCCCGGCCAACACGCTCGGCGCCCCGCCCATGCCGGCCGTGCGCGTCCCCGAGCTCGACGCCGCGCCGGAGGGCTCCCACGTCGTGGACATCCGCCCGCGCGGGGTGCAGGCCCGCGGCATGCTGCCCGGCTCGGCCGGCATCGAGCTGGACGAGGACTTCGGCAGCTGGACCGGCTGGCTGCTGCCGTACGCCGAGCCGATCACGCTGGTCGCCGAGCCCGGGCAGGACGTCACCGAAGCCGTCACGCAGCTCGCCCAGATCGGCATCGACACCGTGCGGGGCGTCGTCCGGCATCCCGGCCCGGACGCCACGCAGACCTACGAGCTCGCCGGGCTCGACGTCTTCGTCAAGCGGCTCGCCCAGCCGCGCGCGCAGCTGCTGGACGTCCGGATGCCCAGCGAGCGGGAGCAGGTCCGGCTGCCGGGCACGGTGGAGCGCTTCCTGCCCGACCTGTTCGTCCAGGGCGTGCCCGCCGAACTCGACCCGGAGCGACCCGTACTCGTCGCCTGCGCCTCCGGGCGCCGCGCGGCCATCGCCGCCGGCTTCCTCGCCGGCCGTGGCTACCGGCCGGTCGCGCTCAACGGCGCGGGCATCGCCGAGGTCGCCGACGCCCTCCGCCAGCACCACACCGCCTGACAACCTTCCCAGGAGAGAACCTTCGTGTCCCACATCGACACCGCCACCGCCCGCGCACTGATCACGACCGACCCCGGCGTCCTCGTCGTGGACGTCCGCACCCCGTCCGAGTTCGAGTCCGCCCACATCGACGGCGCCGTCAACCTGCCGCTCGACCAGGTGGACGCCCACCTGCGACGCATCGTCCAGGACGCCGGCGGCCGCATGGTGCTCGTCTGCCAGTCCGGCGGCCGGGCCGAGCGGGCCCGCAAAGCGCTCAGCGAGGCCGGACTGCCCGGCGTGGCGGTGCTGGACGGCGGCATGAACGCCTGGATCGCCTCCGGCGCACCCGTCAACCGCGGCCGGCCGCGCTGGCCGCTGGAGCGGCAGGTCCGGCTCGTCGCCGGGAGCATCGTGCTCGTCTCGGCCGTGACCAGCCTGTGGGTCCCGGCCGCCGTGTTCGTCGCCGCGTTCGTCGGCGCGGGCCTTACGGTCGCGGCGCTCACCGGCACCTGCGCCATGGGCATGCTGCTGGCCAGGCTGCCCTACAACCGCGCCGGCGAGGTGGACGTCGAAGCCGCCGTCGCCCGTCTGCGCGGGCCTTCGGCCCCTTGACCAGGCGCTTTCTCGTATCCTTTACATACCCCCGGGGGTATTCGTGATCGCCTTGACCCTCGCCGCCGCCGTCGTGGTGGGCATGACGCTTGGACTCTTCGGCGGCGGAGGGTCCATCCTCACCGTTCCCCTGCTGGTCTACCTGGCGGGTGTCCCGGTCAAGCAGGCCATCGCCATGTCGCTGTTCGTCGTGGCCGTCACCAGCGCCGTCAGCGCCGTCGGCCACGCCAGGGCCGGGCGCGTCCGCTGGCGCACCGGGCTGATCTTCGGCGCCGCGGGCATGGCGGGCGCGTACGGGGGCGGCCTGATCGGCCCGCACCTGCCCGAGACGCTGCTCATGGTGGCCTTCGCGGCCATGATGCTCGCCACCGCCGTGGCCATGATCCGTGGCCGTCGTGTCACCCGTGCGGTCCCGCGAGAGCTGCCCGTCCCGCACGTGGTCGCCGAAGGCGCCGTGGTCGGCCTGGTGACCGGGCTCGTCGGCGCGGGCGGCGGCTTCCTGGTCGTGCCCGCGCTGGTGCTGCTCGGCGGCCTGCCCATGGGCGCGGCGGTGGGCACCTCACTGGTCGTCATCGCCATGAAGTCGCTGGCCGGCCTGGCCGGATACCTGCACTCCACGCCCGTCGACTGGTCCCTGGCGCTGTCGGTGACCGCGGCGGCCGTGGCCGGCGGGCTCGTCGGCGGCGCCCTCGCGGGCCGCCTCGACGCCGACCGGCTGCGCAGCGGGTTCGGCTGGTTCGTCCTGGTGACGGGCGTCGTCGTCCTCGTCCAGCAGGCGCCGCTGTAGGCGGATGGAGCACCCTGGCGCCGGCGCCGGGTGGCTGCTTCTATAGAGACGAAACCCCTGGTACGGCGACCGTATCCGCTCGGGCCGGCCGGATAATATAGCCGATCGGGGTGTCGTGCGGGACGCTGCGCGTCTAGGATCTTCAGCGCGACACGCGCCGGGGGAGCCGAGACGAGAGGTGGTGCGATGGGCGCCAGGGCGGCAGAGGCGGGGCGGCCGCAGCTCAGCGACGACGCCGCCGCCTACGTGCGCAGCATGATCATGTCGGGGCAGTGGCGTCCGGGCGACTCCGTCCGGCCGGAGGCGGTCGGCCAGGCGCTGAGCATCTCCGCCACCCCGGCCCGCGAGGCGCTGCACGTGCTGCGCGTGGAGGGCTTCCTGGAGCTGCTGCCCCGGCGTGGGTTCCAGGTGGCGCGGCTGACGGGGCAGGACATCCGCGACCTGTTCGAGGCGCACGCGCTGATCTCGGGGGAGCTGGCCGCCCGGGCCGCGGTCCGGGCGACCCCTGACGAGCTCGACGAGCTCGACGCCCTGCATCACGAGCTGCTCGCGGCGGCGTACCGTAAGGACCTGGCGCTGCTGGAGGAGAAGAACCACGCCTTCCACCGCCTGATCAACCTGGTCGCGGACGCTCGCAAGATCACGTGGGTGCTGACCCTGACCGGGCGGTACATCCCCACCCGCTTCTACTCGGAGATCGAGGGGTGGCCGCAGGCCACCCTGCACGACCATTCGAAGATCCTGGAGGGCCTGCGCGCCCGGGACGCGGAGGTGGCGCGGGCGGCGATGCACGATCACATCGCCAACGCCGGGGATCTGCTGGCCAGGCAGTTCGACAAGCGCGCGGCGGGCGAGCAGGGCCCCGCGTAGCCCGTTCATGGCGCCAGGTGCCGGCCGGTCTCTATAGAGTTTCGCGCCCTCGTGTGTGGGCGGAACTCCTGCTCAGCTACGAGATTCATGAGACATCTGGTGATTCGAGCATAAATAATATATTTTATATCGGGACGAAAGGGGAGACGTGCTGCCACTTACAGGGATCACCGTGGTCGCGCTCGAACACGCGGTGGCCGCGCCGTTCGCGACGCGCCAGCTCGCCGACCTCGGCGCCCGGGTGATCAAGATCGAGCGGCCCGGCTCCGGCGACTTCGCCCGGCGCTACGACGAGTCGATCAACGGACAGTCCAGCTACTTCGTCTGGCTCAACCGTTCCAAGGAGTCGGTGACGCTGGACGTGAAGTCGCCGCGCGGCCGGGAGATCCTGCACGAGCTGGTCGGCCGGTCCGACGTGCTGGTGCAGAACCTCGGGCCGGGCGCGGCCGACCGGCTCGGCCTGTCGGCCGCCGCCGTGCGGGCACGGGACCCCCGCAAGATCGTCCTCGGCATCACCGGGTGGGGCAGCGACGGCCCGTGGGCCGGCCGCAAGGCGTACGACCTGCTCGCCCAGTGCGAGGCCGGCCTGGTCTCGCTGACCGGGTCGGCGGACGAGCCCGCCCGGGTCGGCATCTCGGTCGCCGACATCGCCGCCGGGATGTACGGCTTCAGCGCCGTCCTCGCCGCCCTCTACCAGCGGCGGCTCACGGGCGAGGGCGCCACCCTGGAGGTCTCGCTGTTCGAGGCCCTGGCCGAGTGGATGGGCCAGCCGGCCTACTACACCGCCGGGAGCGGCCGCCAGCAACCGCGCGCGGGCGCCCGGCACGCCACCATCGCCCCGTACGGGCCGTTCACCGCGGGAGACGGGCGCACGGTCCTGATCTCGATCCAGAACGAGACCGAGTGGGTGCGGTTCTGCGCGGAGTTCCTCGGCGCGCCCGAGCTCGCCACCGACCCGCGCTTCGCCACCAACACGCTGCGCGTGGCCAACCGCGACACCCTGGAGGCGATCGTGGACGCCCGCTTCGCCGCTTTCGGCGCGGCCGAGGCCTCCGCCCTGCTCGACCGGGCCGGGATCGCGAACGCCGGCGTCAACACGGTCGGCGACTTCCTGGACCACCCGGTGCTGCGGGAGCGCAAGCGGTGGCGGGACGTCGACACCCCCGGCGGCGCCATCCGCGCGCTGCTCCCCCCGATCTCCCTCGGCGACGAGGAGCCGCGGATGGACCCGGTGCCGGCCGTCGGCGAGCACACCGCCGCCGTCCTCGCCGAGCTGGGCCGCTCACCGGGGGAGATCGCCGGCCTGGCCGACGAGAAGATCATCTGACGCGGGGCGGCACCGCGAGATCAGCGAAGGAGTACCGATGACGTTGAACGCCGAAGAGACGGCCATGGTCGAGGCGGTGCGCGACTTCGTCGACCGCGAGGTACGGCCGGTCGCGAGGGAGCTGGAGCACGCCAACGCCTATCCGGGCGAGCTCATCGACCAGATGAAGCGGATGGGCGTCTACGGTCTCGCCATCCCCGAGCCGTACGGCGACGTCCAGGTTTCCACCCCGTGCTTCGCGATGATCACCGAGGAGCTGGCACGTGGATGGATGAGCCTCGCCGGGGCCATGGGCGGGCACACCGTGGTGGCCAGGCTCATCCTCGCGTACGGCACCCAGGAGCAGAAGGACCGCTACCTGCCGCGGATGGCGACGGGCGAGCTGCGCGCCACGATGGCGCTCACCGAGCCGGGCGGCGGCTCCGACCTGCAGGCGATGCGCACCGTGGCCAGGCGTGACGGCGACGGGTACGTGATCGACGGCACCAAGACCTGGATCAGCAACGCCCGCATGTCGGGTCTGGTGGCGCTGCTGTGCAAGACCGACCCCGCGGCCGAGCCCCGGCACCGCGGCATCTCCGTCCTGCTGGTGGAGAAGGTGCCGGGGGTCACCGTCACCGCCGACCTGCCCAAGCTCGGCTACAAGGGCGTGGAGAGCTGTGAGGTGGTCTTCGACGGCGCGCGGGTCCCGGCGGACGCGCTGCTCGGCGGCGTGGAGGGCGCCGGGTTCACGCAGATGATGCGCGGCCTGGAGATCGGCCGCATCCAGGTGGCGGCGCGGGCGACAGGGGTGGCCAGGGCCGCGTTCGACGACGCGCTCGCCTACGCCCAGCAGCGGGAGTCGTTCGGCAGGCCGATCTGGCGGCACCAGGCCGTCGGCAACCACCTCGCCGAGATGGGCACCAAGCTCACCGCCGCCCGCCGGCTGCTGCTGTACGCGGCCGAGCGCTACGACTCGGGTGAGCGCAGCGACATGGAGGCGGGCATGGCGAAGCTGTTCTGCTCGGAGGTCGCGATGGAGATCGCCCTCAACGCGATCCGGGTGCACGGCGGCTACGGCTACTCCACCGAGTTCGACGTCGAGCGCTACTTCCGCGACGCCCCGCTGATGATCGTGGGCGAGGGCACCAACGAGATCCAGCGCGACGTCATCGCCCGGCAACTCGTCGAGCGCGGCGGCCTGCCCTTCTGACGGCGGCGCCGTACGGGCCGGGTAACGCCGGACCGTCATCCGGCGCACGCCGGGATAACGCCGCGCTCGTAGCCTCCCGGCATGGCTGAAGCTTTCATCATCGATGCCGTCCGTACCCCGGTGACCAAGCGGGGCGGGCCGCTGAGCACCGTCCATCCCGCCGACCTCGGCGCCCACAGCATCCGCGCCCTGGTCGAGCGGACCGGGATCGACCCGGGACTCGTCGACGACGTCGTGTTCGGCAACGTGGACTCGGTGGGTCCGCAGTCGTTCGACATCGCCCGCACCTGCTGGCTCGCGGCGGGGTTCCCGTTGCACGTGCCGGGGGTGACGATCGACCGGCAGTGCGGATCGGCCCAGCAGGCCGTGCACTTCGCCGCGCAGGCCGTGATGAGCGGCACGATGGACCTCGTCGTCGCCGGCGGCGTGCAGAACATGAGCATGGTGCCGCTGATGTCGGCGGCGAACGCGGGCCGGGCACTCGGCTTCGACGACCCGTTCTCCACCTCGCCGGCGTGGACCGGCCGGTTCGGGGACGGCGAGGTCAGCCAGTTCCGTGGCGCGGAGATGATGGCCACCCACTGGGACATCTCCCGCGAGCAGATGGAGGAGTTCGCCGTCGAGTCGCACGAGCGGGCGCTGCGGGCGAACGCCGACAAGCTCTTCGAACCGGAGATCGCGCCGCTCGACGGCGACGGCGCCGACGACGGCCCGCGCGAGCCGAACTGGGAGAAGATCAGGTCGCTGCCCACGCTGCTGCCCGGCGGGCGCATCACCGCGGCCTGCGCGAGCCAGATCAGCGACGGCTCCGCGGCCCTGCTGATCGCCGGCGAGCGCGCGGTGAAGCACCTCGGGCTGACCCCCCGGGCGCGCATCCACCACATGAGCGTGATGGCCGACGATCCGATCATGATGCTGTCCGCCCCGATCCCCGCGACGGAGCGGGCGCTGCGGCGGGCCAAGATGACGCCGGACGACATCGACGCCGTCGAGATCAACGAGGCGTTCGCGCCCGTGGTGCTCGCCTGGCTGAAGGAGACCGGCTTCGACCCGGCCAGGGTCAACCCCAACGGCGGGGCGATCGCGCTGGGCCACCCGCTCGGCGCGACCGGCGCGCGGCTGATGACGACGCTGCTCAACCACCTGGAGCGCACCGGCGGCCGCTACGGCCTGCAGACGATGTGCGAGGGCGGCGGCCAGGCCAACGTCACCATCATCGAACGCCTCTGAGGCAGAGCGAGGAACGAAACGGCCGGGCCGGCGGGATCACCGCCGGCCCGGCCGTTCCCACCTGGCCACCTGAGGTCGCGTCAGGCCAGGTAGGTCTCCAGCAGCCGGTTCTCGTCGAGGTCGGCGCTGTTGCCGGAGGTCACGACGTCACCGACGACCATCACGTAGGCCCGGTCCGCCACCTCCAGCGCCAGCCCGGCGTTCTGCTCCGCCACCAGCACGGCGGTGCCGGTGGCCACCACCCGCTTCAGCGCCTCCAGCACGTCCCCGACGATGCGCGGAGCGAGCCCCATCGACGGCTCGTCGATCATGAGCAGGCGCGGCTTGGCCATGAGCCCGCGCGCGATCGCCAGCATCTGCTGCTCGCCGCCGGAGAGCACGCCGCCGAGGTCGTCGAGCTTGCGCCCGAGCACCGGGAACAGGTCGATCATCTCGGCCATGCGCTCCTCGACCCCGCCGCCGGGCAGCCGGTAGCCGCCCATCAGCAGGTTGTCCCGCACGGTGAGCGTGGACAGGATGGCCCGTCCTTCGGGCACGTGGCTGACGCCGAGCCGGGCGATCCGGTGCGCGGCCGTGCGCCCCATCACGCGGCCGTCGATCTCGACGGTGCCGGCGGCGGGCCGTACCAGGCCGGAGATGGTCCGCAGCAGGGTGGTCTTGCCGGCGCCGTTCGGGCCGACGATGGCGACGGCCTCGCCGGTGCCGACCGTGAGGCTCACCCCGTGCAGCGCCTCCACCGCGCCGTAGCGGGTGACGAGGGATTCAACGACCAGCATCGGGTGCCTCCACTGCGTTACGGTCGTGGGTGCCGAGATAGGCCGTCTTGACCCGTTGGTCCTGCCACACCTCGGTGGGCCCGGCCTCGGTGAGGACGCGGCCCCAGTCGAGCACGACGACGCGGTGGCAGACCTCGGTGACGAGCCGGACGTTGTGGTCGACGAGCAGTACGGTCACGCCCTCGTCGTTGATCGAGCGGATGAGCTCGCCGATCTCGTCGGACTCGGTGCGGTTCATCCCGGCGGTGGGCTCGTCGAGGAGCAGCAGCCGGGGTTCGGTGGCCATCGCGCGGGCGATCTCGACGCGCCGCCGCATGCCGTAGGAGAGCTCGGCCACGTCGGCGTCGATCACGCCGGTGAGTCCGACGCGGTCGATGAGCCGCCGGGCCACCTCGTGCTGCTCGGCCTCCTCCCGCCTGCGGGTCCTGCCCATCTGCCAGCGGCGGCCCTTGAAGGACAGGTGACGGCCGATGAGGACGTTCTCCAGGACCGTGCTCTCCTCGAAGAGCTGCAGGTTCTGGTACGTGCGGGCGACGCCCGCGGCGGCGAGGCGGTGCGGGCGCAGGTCGGCCACGTCCGCCCCGGCGAGCCGGATGGTCCCGGTCGTCGGCTTGAGATAGCCGCTGATGAGGTTGACGACGGTCGTCTTGCCGGCGCCGTTGGGCCCGATGAGGCCGCAGATGGCGCCCTGCCGCACGGTGAACGAGACGTCGTCCACGGCCTTCATGCCGCCGAAGTGCTTGCTGACCCCGGACAGTTCCAGGAGTGCGGTCATGGGCTCGCCACCTTCTCCGCAGGTTCGTCGATCTTGGGAGACGGCGGGTTCCCACGGTCCCGCCATCGTCGTCGCAACCCCCGGTAGAGCGACCGGTCGGACAGGCCGTTCGGCGCCACCAGCAGCACCACCACGAGCAGCACGCCGTAGACGATG
The DNA here is from genome assembly GCF_040676925.1 of Nonomuraea sp. NPDC049486. NCBI lineage: Bacteria > Bacillati > Actinomycetota > Actinomycetes > Streptosporangiales > Streptosporangiaceae > Nonomuraea > Nonomuraea sp. NPDC049486. Next base: position 37,328 of record NZ_JBFAPV010000017.1, on the reverse strand, counting down.
TCCTCCCAGTGGCCGCCGGCGACCTGCAACAGATCGCGCAGGATCGTCAGCCCCCAGGTCAGCAGGACCGGCCCTGCCCAGTGCCCGTTGCCGCCGACGAGCACGTACGTGAACACGATCACCAGCGTGGCGAAGCCGTACTGGTCGGGGCTGATCACCATGGTCCGGTGCGCCTCCAGCGCCCCCGCGCAGCCGGCGATCGCGCCGGCGGCGGTGAAGGCCACGAACCGCACCCGGAACACGTTGATCCCCAGGCCCTCGGCGGTGCGCTCGTCCAGCCGCACCGCCTTGGCCGCCCGGCCGAAGTGGGAGCGGTGACCGAGCTCCAGCACGAGGAAGGCCACGGCCAGGGCGATGATGAGGTACTCCGTTTTCACCTCGACCGGGATGCCGGCGATGCCGTTCGGCCCGTTGGTGAAGTCGCTGATCCGGATCAGCACGACGATGGCCTGCGCGAGCGCGAGGCTCCCGAGCGCCATGTAGATGCCGCGCAGCCGCAGCACCGGCGGCGCGAACAGCGCGCCGATCGCCCCCGCGAGCAGCGTCGCGGCGAGGAGCCCGACCGCGAACGGCAGCTCGGTCTTGGTGGAGACGAGGGCGGCCGTGTAGCCGCCGACGGCGGCGAATCCCATCGGGGCCAGCGACATGATGCCGACCCGGAACGTGACGTGCACGCTCACCACGAGCAGGGTGAGGATGAGAGCGGTGTCCAGCCGGAAGAGCTGGAGCGGTTCGAGCCAGTCAAACACGTGCGGCCTCCTTCTTGCCGAAGAACCCGGACGGCCGCGCGACCAGCACCGCGAGGATGGTCGCGAACGCGATGATCTCCCGGAACACGCTGGACACGTACGAGGTCGCGTACACCTCGATGACGCCGAGCACCAGGCCCCCGACGATCGCGCCCTTCACCGAGCCCATGCCGCCGAGGATGATCACCGCGAAGGCGACCAGCAGGAGGCCGTCACCCGATGAGTAGGACACCTGAGCCGCCGACGCCGCCACGAAGATGCCGGCCACGGCGGCGAGGCCGCCGGCGACGAAGAAGCAGATCGAGAAGACGAGCTGGCTGTTCACGCCGAGCAGTTCGGCGGTCTCCCGGTTGTGGGCGACCGCCCGCACCGCCCGCCCCGACTTGGTGCGGTTCAGCCAGAAGGCGAGTCCGGCCATCGCCACGATCGCGATCGCCAGCATGACGACCTGGAGCCGCGGCACGTTCTGCCCCGCCACCTCGAAGGCCCCCACCGGGAAGCCCTGCCGGGGGAACGCCTCGGTCTGCGCGTCGGTGTAGGTGCGCAGGATCGTGGTGAGCACGAGCGAGACGCCGATCGTCGCGACGACGAAGGAGAACTCGGGCGCCTTGCGGGCCCGGAGCGGGGCGAGGACGGCCAGGTCGAGGAGCACCGACAGCACGCCGGCCGCCACCATGCCCACCAGGATGGCGAGCGGCACCGGCACTCCCAGGTGCAGGGCCGCCAGGGCGGCGAAGCTGCCCCAGGTCAGGATCTGCGCATGCGCGAAATTCAGGATGCCGAGGACACCCCACACCAAGGTGACGCCCACGCCCAGCAGGGCGTAGGTACTTCCCAAGGCCAAGCCGTTAATGGTCTGCTGCACACCATCCTCCGCTCCCTCTCACAGCCTTGGGGGACCAGGCTGACTTCGGTGTGACGAGATAGGTGCCCAGCGTTCCGTCAGCTCGTTAACGCCACCGTTACGTCCCGATACGGGCGTTAACCACGGCCGGATCCGAGCTCCGGGAACTCCATGAGGTTCAGCATGGTCCCGTCCGGGTCGCGGATCGTGAGCACGTGGCGGTGCCGGCCCGGCATGGGGGTGAGCGTGACCGGCCCGGCCACCACGGGCACGTCGTGCTCGCGGATCCGGGCGAGGGTGGCCGTCATGTCGCGGACGCGCAGGCCCAGCCGGGCCAGGCCGGGCTGCTTGGCCGTACGGGGGACGGGCTCGCCGCGCTCGTCGGCGAAGAACAGCAGGTCGAGGTAGGTCGCGGCGTCGTCGTCGCTCCAGGTGAGCAGCGCGGCCTTGCAGCGCACCGAGCCCGTGACGTCGAGGATCGCCTGGAAGTCCGCGGCGGCGTCGAACTCGAAGACCTGCCCGATCAGGCGGGCGCCGAGCACGCGGGTGTAGAAGTCGAACGACCGGTCGAAGTCCGCGCAGACCACGTTGGCGTGGACGAGGTGGGTGATGCCCAGGGTCATGGTGGAGGTCCTCTCTCCGTGCGAGTGACGACGCCGCCCCGGCACGCTGGTGGCGTGCCGGGGCGGCGGCTTCTCTGAAGGGACGGGTTATTTGCAGGCGGCGGCCGTCTGCGGGTCGAAGAGCGTGATCTTGCTGTCCACGATCTGCAGCTTGGTGCCCTTGACGCTGGCGGTGCGGTTGTCGGTGAAGCCGATCTTGCCGAACGGCGTGTCGATGTCGCTCAGCCCGGCGAGCGTGTCCCGGACGGTCTTCTTGTCCGTGGTGCCCGCCTCCTTGAACGCGTGCGCCATCGACCAGAGCGACGCGTAGCCGGCCGCTTCGAACACGGTGGCGGAGCGCTTCTCGCCGTGCTGCTTCCAGTAGTCGAGGAAGTGCGCGTTGTTCCCCTCGGTGCTCTGGCCGTTCCAGGCGGTCACGTACACGAAGCACTGCATGGCCTGGCCCGCCTGCTCCATGGTGGCGTCGCTCACGTCCGGCGCCATGAACACCGGGCCGTCGTAGCCGATCTCGTCGAGCTGCAGGTAGATCGTGCTCATCATGCCGGGCAGGGGCATGGTCACCAGCACGTCAGGGTTCGCCTGCTTGAGCTTGGTGAGCTGGGCCCGCACGTCGGTGTCGGTGCCGACGAAGGTCTCCTCGCCGACGGTGGTGATGCCCGCGGCCTCCAGCGTCTCCTTGCGCTTGCCGATGACGATCTTGGCCGCCTCGGAGTCGCTCTGGTACAGGTACGCCGCGGTCTTGAGCCCGGTGAACGTCTCGGCGAACTCCTTGTCGGCGGGCGGCATCACGTTCGCCATGTCCGGATAGAGACGGAACATGTAGTCGCCGACCTCGGTGACGCCGGCCGCGGAGAGCCCGACCGCCATCGTCGGGATGCCGTTCTGCTGGAGCTGCGGTCCCGCGGCGAGGAACGACGGGGTGAGGGTGAAGCCCACGACCGCGTCGACCTTGTCCGCCGCGAGCTTGAGCACCGCCTGCACGGCCTCCTGCTTGTCCGCCTTGGTGTCGATCTCCACGAGCTCGATCTTCGAGCCGCCGAGGAAGCCGGTGTCGTTGATCTCCTTGGCGGCGAGCCGCACGCCGTCGCGCTCGCTGGTCCCCACGCCCGCGATGCCGGCCGCACCGCTCAGGTCGAGCGGGACGCCGATCTTGATGGTGGAGGGCAGCCCGGCCGCCTGCGCGGTGTCGCCGCCCTCGTCACCGCCGGAGCCGCAGGCCGCCGCCAGCAGTGCCGCACAGAGGATTATCCCGAGTTTGCTCTTTCGCATATCAACCTTCCGGGGGGTCGACGACTCCGGCGGAGTCACCAGCATGTGACGGCGATGCGTCAGGGGGACCTGATCCTGCGGAGACCTCGTTAACGGGTCCGTTACGCTCGGTCGCCGCAGGGTGGGTTCACAGGCCGAGCAGGTTCTCGGCCGGCCGGTTCGCGGTCGCCAGGATCTCCGCGGCGCGGGCGAGGGTCTCGTCGTCCAGGTCGGCGGACAGCCCGCTGAGGCCGTCCGCCACCTCCGCCGCGTCGCGGCAGCCGAACAGCGCGACATCGGAGTACGGCTGGCGCACCGTCAGGGCCAGGACGAACGCGGCGAGCGAGAGCCCCAGCGGGTCGGCGAGCGCGCGCAGCCGCCGGGCGATCGCCAGATTGGCGGCGAACGCGTCACCGGCGAAGAACACGTTGCCCGACGTGCCGGAACGCCCCTCGCGGCGGCTGCGGCCCCGCCAGTCGTCGGGCTCGAACTCGTGGTCGTCGGTGAAGTCCTCCGACAGCAGGCCGTGTACGTACGAGCCATAGGTGATGCGCAGGCCGCCGCGCGCGCCCGAGGCGGCGAGCTCGTTCAGGTAGCGGTGGTCGAGCAGGCTGAAGCTGTACTCGACGGCGGTCGGGATGCCGGTGGCCAGCGCCCGCCTGGCCGCCTCGGCGCCGAAGTTGCAGAAGCCGACGTCGCGGGCAAGCCCTTCCTCCTTGAGGCGCAGCAGGTTCTCCATCTGCTGCTCGGGGGTGAGGGCCGGATCGAACTGGTGCAGCAGGTAGACGTCGACGTGGTCGGTGCGCAGCCGGGTCAGCGACTCCTCCATGAACCGGCGCAGCGCGTCGTAGGAGGAGTCGCAGACCAGGGTCAGCAGGTTCGTCGGGTCGGTGTAGCGCACGCCGCCCTTGGTGCACAGCCGCACCTCGTCGCGCCGGCCATGGAGGATCTCGCCGACGATCGCCTCCGACCGTCCCGAGCCGTAGAAGTGCGCCGTGTCGTAGAAGCGCACCCCCGCCTGGTACGCGGCCTCGACCGCGCCCCGGGCCGCGTCCTCGTCCACCTGTCCGTACCCTTGCGCGATCATGGTGCCGCTGCCGAATCCGACACGGCCGATCAGCGGGTTTCCATCCGGCATGACAACGTCTCCTCGATCCGCGGAGGTCATTTCGCTTCTGCGGACGCGCGCACGACGGCGTTCCCCGTCATCACCACCGCGTCCTGCCCGTCGGTCACGGTCAGCGCGACCGCGGCCGTCCCGTCGCCGTGCACCGACTCCACCCGGGCGCGGGCGGTGAGCGTCGCCCCCGGGAACACCTGGGCGCGGAACCGCGCCTCGTACCGCAGCAGCGACTCGGGCCCGAACCAGTCGGTCAGCACCCGGCCCGCCATGCCCATCGTGAGCATCCCGTGCGCGAACACCGACGGGTAACCGGCGGCCTCCACCGCGAACCGCTCGTCGGTGTGCACCGGGTTGAAGTCGCCCGAAGCTCCCGCGTACTGGACGATCCGTGTCCTCGTCAGATCGCGGACGAGCACCAGCTCCCTGGTGTCGCCCGCCGCCACGGCCGTCATCCGCCCGCCCCCACCGTGGTGGAGGTGGTCACCGTCACCATCGTCGCGGTGACGACCGGCTCGCCCCGCTGGTCGCGGTACTCCGTGATCGTCTCGGTGAAGGTGAGCGCGCCGCCCCGCCGTCCCTCCTTCCGCCAGGTCCTGCCCGGACGGTCCACCGCGCTGAGCACGTCGCCCTCGCGCACCGGCCGGTGGTACTCGTACCGCTGCTCGGCGTGGAGGCCGAGACCCGCGCCGTCGGCGGCGGGCGCTCCGGAGGGCGTCGCGCCCGAGCCCGGCCAGGGCTCGTCAGGCTTCGGCCGGACGGCGCTGTCCGGGTCGTAGTGGTCGGCCGCCCAGACGAACGTGGGCGGGGCGATCGCCGGAGTGCCGGTGATCGCGCCGTGGTAGGCCGGGTGGGGATCCCCGACGGCCCGCGCGAACATCATGATGTGGCCCCCCTCGACCGGGAACCGCTCGACTGCCATGCTCGTGCCTCCTGGTTGTCGGCCGTGACTCTCCCGCCTCGCCGTTCGCCCCGTGGTTACGGACCCGGTTCGTAACGTCGCAGGTAACGGCGCGCCCGGCACGCTGGCGGCCCTCTGTCCGCGACGGCGACGCCCTCGCCGAGGAGGTCCACGTGCCCGCCGCCCCACGCCCGCGCATCGGGCTCAACCTGCCGCTGAGCTTCGCCGGCGCCGCCCCCGCCGCCATCGCCGCCTGGTTCGGCGACGTCGAGGCCACGTCCGTCGACGCGCTGTGGACCCTCGACCAGCTCGCCGGGCGCATGCCCACTCCGGAGCCGATCGCGCTGCTGGGCTTCGCCGCCGCGCACACGACCCGCGTCCGGCTCGGCATCGCCGTCCTCGTCGCCCCCGGCCGGGGCCCGATCGCGGCGGCCAAGCAGCTCGCCTCGCTCGACCACCTCACCGGCGGCCGGCTCGTGGTCGGCGTCGGCAGCGGTGACCGCCGCCTGTTCCCCGCGCTCCGGCTGGGCGACTGGGAGGACCGGCCGGGCGCGGTCCTGGACGAGTTCCTGACGGCGGTGCACCGCCTGTGGACCGGGACCGGCGTCACCCACGACGGCCCCATCTGGCCCTTCGCCGACGTCACGGTGACCCCGCGCCCGGTCGCGCCGCCCCCGCTGTGGGTCGGCGGCGGTTCGGTGCCGGCGCTGCGCCGGGCGCTGCGCCTCGGGTCCGGCTGGGTGGCGGCCGGTCGGCAGCCCACCGCCCGCTTCGCGGAGCTGGCCGTCCGCCTGGACGAGGTCGCCGAGCAGGAAGGCCGCGCCCGCGACTCCTTCAGCGTCGCCAAGCGCGTGTACCTGCTGGTCGAGCCCGACCGGGCCCGCGCCCACCGGACGATCGACGCCTGGTTCGGCGCCTTCTACGGCACCTCCGACCACGGCCGCGAGGCCACCGTCCACGGCGACGTGGCGACCTGCGCGGAACAACTCGCCGAGCTGGCCGGCCTCGGCGTCACCGACCTGATCCTGCACCCGCTGGACGAGTCGCCGCGGCACCAGGCCGCCGTGCTCGGCGAGCTCCTGCCCGCGATCACGGCGGCCTCGACCGGCTAACCGGCTGGCCGGCGCGCCGCCGAGCGGGCGAAGTCCCAGCTCGCCCAGCGGTCGGCATGGACGACGATGCCGACCCGCGCGCCCGACAGCGCCATCTCCCGGTAGTCCGGCCGGCCCGGCTCCGGGAAGTTGCGCGAGACGATCGCCTCACCGATGCGCAGCATCCCCTCGTCGTGCTCGACGAGCTCCGCGCGGCCCGTCACCGACAGGCCCTTCAGGCTGCCGTAATCCTCTCCCGAATCCACCAGGCACGCCACGCGCGGGTCGTTGCGCAGGTTGCGCGCCTTCACCGACGTACGCTGCGTCCACATCACGATCTCGCCGTCGAGCACCCCGAACCACATCGTGGCCAGATGCGGCGCCCCGTCCGGATCCAGCGTCGCGAGCTGCAGACTCTTACGCGACAGCAGGTAGTCCAGCCGTTCACCCGGCTCGATCGGCAGCGGCCTGTCACCCATGGCGGGCTCCTTTCTCCCGCGCCCACTACAGCCGCCAGGGCATACCCCGGGGCGGCGGCGCACGGCGTAACGCGGGAGGTAATGGGGGACCGCGTTACGTGTCAGCGGTGAGCCCTCATTTCACGAGCACCGCATCCATGAGCCCCATGTCGACGAGCCCTGCCCTGATTCGGACGGGAGCCCTACCACGATGATCGTGCCGGCCGACAACGAGATCCGGCTCGACCTCCCAGACGGTCCGCGGGTCGACACCGAGATCGTGCACTTCTACAGCGACGGCCTGCGGCTGACCGGCGTCCTGGTCACGCCGCGGGAGCGGGCGGGGGCCATGCCCGCCCTGGTCGCCAGCCACGGCTGGAGCGGCGCGGTCAACTTCCGCGTCCTGCCGCTCGCCGGCCGCCTCGCGCGGCGCGGCTACGCCGTGCTCGCCCTCGACCATCGCGGCTTCGGCCGCAGCGAGGGCGCCCGGCTGCGCTGCGACCCGTACGAGCAGGTCCGCGACGTCTCCAACGCCGCCACCTACCTGGCGGGCCGGCCGGAGATCGACGGCTCGGCGCTGGGCGTGATCGGCGCCAGCTTCGGCGGGGCCATCGCGGTCGCCGCCGCGGCCGCCGACGAACGCCTCCGCGCCTGCGTCGCCCTCGTCCCGCTCGCCGACGGCCGGCGCTGGCTACGCGACCTGCACGGCGACCTGAACGGCGGCCCGCACGGCGGCCCGCACGGCCCGGGATCCTGGCCCGCCTTCCTGGACCGGGTCGCCAGGGACGAGGCGGAACGGGTGCGCACCGGCCTCGGCGAGCGGGTGCCGCTCGGCACGCTCATGCCGCTGCCGCCGAGCCCGGCCGCCGACGCCGAGGCCACGCTCATCGCCACCGCCTATCCCGAGGACTACCCGCTGGAGAACGCCCGGCTCGCCCTCGGCTTCTCTCCCGAGCAGCTGGTCTCCGCGATCGCCCCCCGCGCCCTGTGCCTGATCACCCCCGGCGACGACACGGTCATCCCGGCCGAGCACTCCCTCGCCCTGCACGCCCGCGCCGGCGAGCCCAAGGCGCTGCACCTGCTGCCGCACGGCGGTCACGGCGGCCCCATGGGCGAACTGGTCGACACCACCGCCGACCTGGCCGGCGCGTTCCTCGCCGAGCACCTGCCGCCCGGGGCGGCGTCATGACCGGCCCCCTCGACGGCCGGGTGGCCGTGGTCACCGGCGGCGGCTCCGGCATCGGCCGCGCCACCGTCGAACGCTTCGTGGCCGACGGCGCGCGCGTGGTGCTCGCCGATTACGCGGACTCCGCGGCCGGAGCGGCCGCCGAGATCGACCCCTCCGGTGCGCGGGTGGTCTTCCAGCGCACCGACGTCCGCCACGCCGACCAGGTGGACCGCGCGTTCCAGGTCGCGATGGACCGCTTCGGCCGCTGCGACATCGCGGTGAACAACGCCGGCGTGATCGCCGGCGGATCCCTCCACGAGGACGACGCCGACGACGAGTTCGACCAGGTCTGGCGCGTCTGCGTCGCCGGCGTCTGGCACGGCTGCCGGTCCGCCGTGGCCCGCATGCGCCCCAACGGCGGCGGCGTCATCCTCAACACCGCGTCGACGGCCGCGCTCTGGCCCACCCCGGCCTTCCCCGCGTACGGCCTGGCCAAGGCCGCGGTCGTCCACCTGACCCGCTCACTCGCCGCCGCGTACGGCCGCGACGGCATCCGCGTCAACGCCGTCCTGCCCGGCCCCACCCGCACCGGCATCTTCGCCGCCGCGACCGGTGACCTTGACATGGCGGACCTGGCGGACCTGGAACAGCGGTACACCGCGACGATGTCGCTCGGCCGCATGATCGAGCCGGAAGAGACCGCGTCCGCCTTCGCCTACCTCGCCTCCGACGCGGCGCGGTCGGTCACCGGCGCCGCCCTGCAGATCGACGGCGGTTTCCGGCCCGGCGGCTGACGCCCGGCCACCCCAGCATCCCGCGTTCCCCCGCCTCACCCATCAGGAGACCCGCAATGACCTATCTGGTCACCGGCGCCACCGGATTCATCGGCTCGTACGTCGTCGACCGGCTGCTGCGCGACGGCCACCCGGTGATCGCGCTCGACCGCCGCCCCGACTGGGCCCGCGAGCCGGCCGCCCCCGACCCGTCCGCTCTCACCTTCGTCGAAGGCGACGTCACCGACTTCTCCCTCGTCGCCGACCTGGTGAGCACCCACCGCGTGGACCGGATCATCCACCTGGCCGCCGAACTCCACGACCGCTCCGCCGGCCAGCGCGGCCAGTGCATCCAGTCCAACGTCGTCGGCACCTACAACGTCCTGGAAGCCGCCCGCCTGCTCGGCGTGTCACGCACCGTCCTGGCGAGCAGCGCGGCCCTCTTCAGCCCGGCACACCACGACCCCGCCCGCCCCATCGCCGAGGACGCCCGCATCCACGGGGGCGACGTGTACGAAGGCAGCAAGATCTTCGGCGAGACCATGGGCGAGTACTACCTGCGCACTCTCGGCGTCACCAACACCTCCATCCGCATCGGCCTCGCGTACGGCGCCGCCTGCCTCATCGGCACCGCCCGCCGGCTCGTCGACGAACTGGTCACCAAGCCGCTCGCCGGCGAGCCGGGCAGGCCCGCCTACCACGGCGGCTCGATGATGAACATGGTCTACATCCACGACACCGCCGACGCGTTCGTCCGCGCGAGCGAGGGCCCGGTCCCGTCGAGCCACGTCTACCACGTACGCGGCGACTACCGCAGCATCGGCGACATGGTGGAGGTCGCACGCAAGCTCATCCCCGGCGCCACCATCGAACCCGGCGACGCCGACCACCGCTGGCCCATGAACTTCGACGACTCCCTCTTCCGCCGGGAGTACGGCTACACGACCCGCTGGTCCCTGGAGGACGCGCTCGCCGACATCGTCAAGGAGAAGCGCTCCGAGACCGCCTGACCACGAGACGAACCCCGCGTCGCCCGAACGGCGGCGCGGGGTTCGTTGTCGAGGATCAGGCCCTGTTCAGACGCTGTCCCGGCGCGGGAAGCCGGTCAGCGGTTCCCGGCTCTCCAGGGCGGTGACGTCGCCGGGATCGGCGCCGATGTAGACGGCGCGGGCGACGCGGCGCATCACCTTGCCGTTGCGGGTCTTCGGCAGGGCCGCGACCGCGTGGACGGCCTTGGGACGGGTGGCCTTGCCCTCGCGGGCCACGATCGACTGCTCCAGGCGCGGGAGGACCTCGGCCGGGTCGGCGTCCCCGGTGAGGACGACGAAGCAGACGAGGGCCTCGCCCTTGAGGTCGTCGGGGACGCCCACCGCGGCGGCCTCCACGACGGCGGGGTCGTCGACGAGGAGGGACTCGATCTCGGCGGGGCCCACGCGCTTGCCGGCGAGCATGATGGTGTCGTCGGAGCGGCCGAGCAGGAACCAGTGGCCGTCGGGGTCGACGTAGGCGAAGTCGCCCTGCTGCCAGTTGCCGGGGAAGCGGCTCCAGTAGGTGGACAGGTAGCGTTCCGGGCCGTCCCACAGGCCCTTGGTCATGCCGGGCCAGGGGGCGCGGACGACGAGTTCGCCGACCTGGCCGCGGACGGGGCGGCCGTCCGGGTCGAAGACGTCGGCGGCCATGCCGAGCGAGGGGGCGGAGAAGCCCGCCGGCTTGATCGGGCGGTGCACGGAGCCGCTCACGATGGAGGCGCCGCATTCGGTGCCGCCGCTCATGTTGACGATGGGGGTGCGGCCCTTGCCGACGTGGCGGAAGCACCACCACCAGGGCTCCAGGTTCCACGGCTCCCCGGTGCTGCAGATGACCCGCAGGTCGGGGAGCGCGTGGGCGTCCGGCCACCGGTCACCGAGACCGGCGAGGACCCGGATGAGGGTGGGGGAGACGCCGAGCGCGGTGACGCGGTGACGCTCGACGACCGACCAGAGGCGGTCGGGGGTGGGATGGTCGGGCGTGCCCTCGTACAGGACGGCGGTGCCGCCGTTGGTGAACGCGGCCGTCACCACGTAGGCGCCCATGACCCAGCCCATGTCGGTGACCCACATGAGGCGCTCGCCGACGTCCATGCCGAAGCCGTGCCGGGCCTCCTGCGCGAACTTGAACGGCAGCCCGGCATGGGTGTGCAGGCAGCCCTTGGGCCGGCCGGTGCTGCCGGACGAGTACAGCAGGACGCAGGGGGTCTCGGCGTCGAAGACCGGGGTCTCGGTCATCGGCTCGGCGGCGGCCGTCGCCTCGTCCCACCACTCGTCGCGGCCGGGCACGAGCGGGATGTCGCGGCCGAGACGGCGGACCACGAGCACGGTGCGCAGGCCGGGGGCGTCGGCGGCGGCCTCGTCGGCGGTCTCCTTGAGCGGCACGAGCTTGCCGCGCCGCTCGAACCCGTCGGCCGTGACCATGAGCTTCGCCCCCGAGTCGAGCAGCCGCTCGCGGACGGGTCCGGGGCCGAACCCGCTGAAGAACGGGGCCACGACGGCGCCGATCTTCGCGGCGGCGAGCATGACGACGGCGGCCTCCGGCACCATCGGCAGGAACAGCGCGACCACGTCGCCGACGCCGACCCCGCGCGCGGCGAACGCGCCGGCGGCGCGGTCGATCTGCTCCTTCAGCTCGCCGTAGGTGAGGGTGCGCACCGCGCCGTCGTCGCCCTCCCAGACGATCGCCTCGGCGCCGGCGCGGCCCTCGTCGATCCAGCGGTCGACGGCGTAGTCGGCCCAGTTGAGTCCGCCGCCCTTGAACCAGTGCGGGAACTCGGGGCCGTCGGACAGGTCGAGGACCTTCTCGTACGGTCGCCGCCAGCGCAGCCCGACGTCGTCCGCGGCGGCGGCCCAGAACCATTCGGGATCGGCGGCGGCGCGGTCGGCGACCTCGTCGACCGAGGTGAGGCCGTGCCGGGCGGCCATCCGGCCGAGCGGGGTGCCGGGGAAGGCGGCGGGGTCGGGCTCCCACGCGATGGGGAGCCGGTTCAGCTCGTCGACGTTCACGGGAATCTCCGGAAGGCGGGCGGGGTCATTTGATCGCCAGCGGGTTCAGCGGGGACCCGACCGCCTTGGTGAACGGCAGCGGCCCGGCGGCGAACATGAACTCGTAGACGCCGTCGGCGGCGCAGTCGTCGGCGAGCTTCTCCAGGTCGAAGATCTCGCCGATCAGCAGGCCGGCGTTGACGAGCAGCACGATGTGCACCGGCTGGAAGATCTCGTCGGTCTCGTTGGGCCGGACCTCCATGCCCCAGGTGTCGGTGGCGACGCCGGCGATCTCGTTGCCGCAGATCCAGTGCGCGGAGTCCAGCGAGAGGCCGGGGGCGTCGCCGGCCGCGTAGTCGCCCCACGAGCCCCGCGCCCGGCACATGGCGATGTGCCCGGTGCGGACCAGGACGAAGTCGCCGCGGCCGACGGTGACGCCCTGCGCCTCGGCGCAGGCGGCGAGTTCGGCGCTGTCGATGCCCTGACCGGGCTCCAGCCACGGCACGCCGCGGTGGCGGGGGATGTCGAGCAGCACCCCCCGGCCGACGACCTTCTCGGTGGTCAGCTCGATGCCGCACTTGCCCGCTCCGGTGCTGGAGACGTGCTCCTGGCCGAAGCCGTTGTACATCTTGCCCTCGTAGAACACGTGCGACAGGGCGTCCCACTGGGTGCCTGACTGCAACGGCATGTAGACGGCGTCGTCGGCGTAGCGGAGCCTGGCCATGTGGTCCTGGGCGCCGATGGCGGCGTCGCCGCCGTCCTGCAGCATGAGGTGGATCGGGTTCACCCGGCCGCCCCAGCCGTTCTGCGGGCCGTCGCCGTCGTACGGCAGCGCGCAGGAGATCACCTTGCCCTGGCGGACGAGCGCGGAGGCGGCGACGACCATCTCCGGCTCGATGTAGTTGAGCGTGCCGATCTGGTCGTCGGGGCCCCACTTGCCCCAGTTGCGGTATCGCTCGCACAGGGCGTGGACGTCGTCCAGCGTCACCTTTCCGCGGCCGTCCCCGGCGGTGCCGGTGCTCACGTCAGTGTCGGTGCTCACGTCAATGTCTCCCCATCGTCGCGGAACGGGACTCAGGACTGCGCGGGCAGCGTGCCGAAGCGCTGGGCGAACCAGTCGGCGATGAGCTGCCGGGCGGGGTCTGGCTCGTCGGTCTGGCAGTGCTCGGCGCCGCCTTCCGCGACGGTGAAGATCCGCAGGGTCTTGTCGGCCGAGCCGGCCGCCTCGTACGCCTTGTGCGCGTCCTCGACGGCGACCTGGCGGTCGTTCTCGCCGTGCACGATCAGCAGCGGCTGGGTGAGCTTGGGCAGCACGTCGACGAGCGTCCACTGCCGCACCCGCTCCAGGCCGGCCTCCATCGTGTCGGTGCCCATCACCCAGGGGAGCTGGAACCACGGCACCGAGACTGTCTTGGACCGGGTGGCCCAGCGCTTCTCCCAGGTGGCGCCCCAGTCCCAGATGCCGCCCCAGGCCGCGCACGCCTTGATCCGCGGCTCGAACGCGGCCGACCGCGGCGCGTAGTAGCCGCCGAGGCTGATGCCCATGACGCCGATGCGGTCGGCGTCCACGTCCGCGCGGGTCTCCAGGTAGTCGATGACGGCCCCGGTGGGGACCTCGTAGTCGGGCCGGGAGGGCACGTTCCGCAGCCGGAGCGGCTCGCCCACGCCGGGGCTGTCCATCACCAGGCAGGTGATGCCGCGGCGGACGAACTCCTCCTCGACGAAGCCGTACAGGATCTCCTTGGTGACGTCGAAGCCGCCGTAGAAGATCACGACGGGGGCGGGCTCGGCGGTGCGGGCGGGGATGAGGTAGCCGGGCAGGACGCCGTCGGGAGAGGGGACCTCGATGCGCTCCACGTTCAGCGGCGCCAGCTCGACGGCCTTCTCGAACGCGTCGAGCGCGGCGCGGTAGCTGGCCGTCTTCTCGGGGCCGGGGGCGATCTGCCGCTCGCCGCTGGCGTGGTAGACCGAGGCGCGCAGATAGCGCAGGCCCGCGCTGCGGCGCAGCCCCGCCTGGAGGTCCTTCTCGGCCTGCTCCTCCTGCTGGCCGGCCATGCCCGCCCACGCCTTGCCCCAGGCCTCGGGCTCGGGCTCGCCGTCGCGCAGCGGCGCGAGCCAGCGGTGCATCTCACCGAGCGAGCCGCCCGCCATGAGGGCGAGGTTGAAGGCCGATGACCACATGTAGTTGTCCGGGAAGTAATAGAACACCGTGCGGGCTCCGTTCACGTGCGGTGGGGGCAGAGGGCTCCACGAGCCACCTCATCCGGCCCGCGTTACCACCGTCGTTATGGCCCTGCCGGGATCCGGAGAGGCGGTCCGGGTGACGCCCGGAGAATGCCCGGGTGGCACGATCGGTGCCTGGCGAACGACCGCCCTAAGTGATCTCTATGGGGATATATCGCCCAAATGACATTAAATGGCCAAGAAGTCTTGACTTTGGTCGTCCCGTACCACTTTATGGAGAGACCACACCGCCGTAACGCGGGGATTTCGGCGGCCTTGCGTGACGTTACACTTCCGTGAACTGAGGTCGGCATGATCTTGAGTCACAAGGTCCTCCCCCCGGGACTACCACGTGGCACCATCGCCCGAGACCGCCTTGACGAGCAGTTCGCCACCCTCCTCGATGTCTACGAGACCATCGTGATCTTCGCCGCGGCAGGGTCCGGCAAGACCGTCCAGACCCGGATGTTCGCCGCGCGGTTCGGCTGGCCGCTCGCCTGGCTGACGCTCGACGCCGGCGACCGCAGCCCGTCCCGGCTGATGACCTACCTGGCCAAGGCCCTCGCCGAGGTGAACCCCGAGGCGCCGCGCACGGTGGAGACCGCGCTGGAGGAGGGCTTCCCCGCGGCCGAGGTCGCGGCGATGCTCGCCGAGGGCATCCACGACACGTCCCTGCTGCTCGTCCTGGACGACTGCGAATGGCTGGTGGAGGCGGACGAGGCGGTCGACGCGCTCGGCGTCTTCCTCGACTACCTGCCGCCGAACGTCCGCACGATCATCCTCAGCCGCGAGGACCTGGGCGGCCCGATCGGCCGCATGATGCTGCAGGGCCGGATCGCCCGGGTGAGCGGCGAGGACCTGGCGCTGAGCATGGACGAGGCGCGCACCCTGCTCGCCGCGCACGGCCAGGGCGGCCGGGACCCGGCGCCGCTGATGGAGGCCACGAAGGGCTGGATCGCCGCGGTGGCCTTCGACATCGTCCCCGGGCTGCAGTCGGGGAACGGGCCGGACGTGCTGGCCGGCTTCGTCTCCCGGGAGATCCTCGCCCGCCTCCCTGAGGAGGAGCAGGACTTCCTGCTGCGTACGTCGATCCCGGCCGGCGTCACCGCCAGGGCCGCCGTCGCACTCTGCGGCGAGAAGGGCTACCGGCTGTGGCAGTCGCTGGGCTCGCGGCACCTGCCGGCGACCAAGGTCGACCGGGCGCTCGTCTACCACCCCCGGTTCCGGCAGCATCTGCGTGAGCAGTTGCAGGCCCGCCTGCCCGGGGAGCTGCCCGAGCTGCAGAGCCGCTACGCCCGCCTGCTGGAACAGTGCGGCATGCACGAGGACGCCGTCGAGACCTACCTGGAGGCGGGAGAGCTGGAGAAGGGCGCGGACGCGGCCGAGCGCGCCGTGGCCGCGCTGGCCGCGCGCGCGGACTGGCAGGTGCTGCTGCGCTGGCTGGAGGCGTTCGGCCCGGCGGCGGTCGAGTCCCGTCCGGTCCTGCTCGGCGCCGCGCTGCGGGCGCTGTACGGGGTGCGGCGCATCCCCGAGGCCCAGGCGCTCATCCTCCGGCTGCACCAGGAGGGCGTGCTCAGCGACGTCGCCAAGGCCGACCCCGGTGCGGTGGCGTTCGTCGGTTACGCCATGCAGTGGCGCCCGGCCGATGCCCTGGAGCTGGTGCGCGGCTACGAGGGCGACTTCCGGGCCGAGGCGGTCCGCTACGAGCTGGAGGCGGTGGCGGGCCGCGAGCCGGTGGCGCCGCCGCCCGGCCGCGACTGGGTGGACAGCGAGCGCGTCTACTCGTGGGGACTGCTCGTGCAGGGGCGGCTCGACCAGCTCCTGCGGATGCTCCCCGACGAGGGGGACTGGCCGCCGCGCTCCTTCTTCCGCACCCCCCACCCGCTGCTCGCCCTGGTGTGGCGGGGCGAACTGGCACTCGCCCGCGAGCTGCTCGACGAGGTGCCCGAGGCGATCAAGTTCGGCGCCCACACCGACCTGTGGTTCTTCCACGAGGCATGGCTGCTGTGGGCCGAGGGGCACGTCGAGGAGGCGCTGGCGGCCGCCGAGGCCGCGGTCGACCACAGCCGCAGGACCCTGTTCGGCTGGGAGCCCTGCTTCGAGGTCGTGGTCGGCGTCCTGCAGCTCGCGCTGGGCCGGGTGGACGACGCCCGCATGACGCTCGCCGACGCGATCAGCCGTTCGGCGGCGAGCGGCAACCGCTGCTACGCCGAGTGGGGCCAGACCTTCCAGGGGCTCGCCTACCTGCGCATCGACCGGCCGGAGGACGCCGCCCGGGTGCTGCGCACCGCCACCGAGGCGATGCGGGCGGCCGGCCGCACGCTCATGCTGCCGTTCGCCGCGGCCTACCTCGCCGAGGCCGAGGCCCGGCTGGGGCGTGCCGAGGCGGCGTCGGCCGCGGTCGAGCTCGCCTACGCGACCGCCAGCTCGATCGGCTGCCTGTTCGTGCTCAAGAACGCGCTGAACGACGTACCGGGCGTGCTGCGCCGCCAGATCGAGAACGACGCCGGCGGCACCCGCTGGCGTCAGCTCGTCGGGCAGCAGCCGCCGGAGGTGCGCAAGCGGCAGCCGGCCGTCCCCTCCGAGCGGGTGATCGTCGTGGACGTGCACACGCACGGCCCGGTGGTCGACCTGATCGTGGACGGCGTGCCCCGCTGCTCGCGCCGCACCAAGGTGCTGGAGCTGGCCGCCTATCTCGCGCTGCACCCGGAGGGCGTGGAGCGGCACCGGCTGCAGGAGCGCCTGTTCCCCGACGCGGACCCGCGCCGCGGCGGCAACTACTTCCGCCAGGTGGTGCACAAGCTGCGCCAGGCGACGGGGGTGAACCTGTCCAGGACCGCGCACGGTCACGTCCGCTGGGCGGACGGCCTGTACGTGGACAGCACCGACCTGCGCTTCGAGCGGATGATCGGCGAGGCGTACCGGCTGCGGGGCGAGGAGCGGCTGGACTGCATCGAGTCCACGCTGGAGATGGTCGAGGGACCGTACCTGCCCGAGAGCGAGCTGGAGTGGGCCGAGGAGCGCCGTCACGAGCTGGAGGTGATGATCGTGAACGCGGCGGTGGACGCGGCCCAGGTGGCGGTGTCCCTGGGCTATTTGGAGCGTGCCAGGCAGGCGGCCACGTTCGCGATCAACCGCGACCCGTTCTGCGAGTCCGCCTACTGCGTGCGGATGCGGGTGGAGGGGGCCCTGGGCTCACCGCACGCGGTCCTGGCCGAGTTCCAGCGGCTCACCACGGCTCTGGCCGAACTCGGGGTCGAGCCGACCCCGGCGACCCGGCAGCTCGTCCGCGAGCTTCGGGCGACCTGACCGCGGGCCCGACCCGCGCGAAAACGGTGCGGCGGCGGCCGGAGGGGGCCGCCGCCGCACCGTTCGCCGTCAGGAGCTGACGAGGCGGGGGATGTCGAGGCCGAACAGGTCGATCGCGTTGTCGTGGGTGATCGCGGACACGACGGCGTCGTCCACGTCCTGGAAGTCGTGGGCGACCTGCTCCTGGGCGAAGGGGAAGTTGCCCTCGGTGTGCGGGTAGTCGCCGGCCCACATCAGGCGCTTCTCGTCGAGCATGGGCAGGGTGAGGATGCCGGGGCGGTCGTCCTCGAAGGTGGCCCAGAAGTTGCGGTTGAAGTACTCGCTGGGCTTCATCGACAGCTCGGGCACGGTCCAGCGGTGGTGGTCGGTGAACATGTGGTCCATCGTGTTGAGCTGGAAGGCGATCCAGCCGATGCCGCCCTCCACGAGGATGAACCGCAGGTTCGGATGCCGCTCCGGCACGGCCCCGTAGACGAGCTGCATGAACACCCAGCCCAGGCTGATCTTGTTGCCGATGGCGGTGGTCCAGAACACGCCGGGCGTGGTCTTGTCGTTGAAGATGGCGACCTGACCGGCGGCCTGGTGGAACCCGACGGGCACCCCGATCTCCTCCAGCACCGCCCACAGCGGCTCCCAGTGGGCGTCGCCCCAGGCCATGCCGGGGACCGCCTGGGGGAGGAGGAAGGTCTTGGCGCCGCGCGCGGCCCAGCGCTTCGCCTCCTCGATCGCGGGCTCGACCGGGCCGTTGCCCACGGGGAGCGCGACGGCGCCGATCAGCCGGTCGGGGGCGTGCGAGCAGAACTCCTCGAACAGCCAGTCGTTGTAGGCGCGGACGCAGGCGACCTTGAGGTCGAAGTCCGGGATGCTGTGCACGATCAGCCAGCCCGGATAGACGACCTCGGCCCGGACGCCCTGGCTGTCCTGGTCCTCCAGGCGCGCGACCGGGTCGTACGCGCCCGCCCGCTGGTCCTCGAAACGGTAGCCGGTGGGCTTGGTGATCACACCGTTGATCTTGGTGTTGATCATCGCGCCCTCGGTGCCGACCGGCTTCGGCGACATCCCCGTGTTCGGCACGATGAAGTAGTCGCCCTGCTCGGTGGACTGCACCTGCGGGGCCTGATGCTGGAAGCGTTGCGGCAGCCTCTTGAGCCAGAGGTCCTTCGGCTCCACGACATGGGAGTCGACCGAGATCAGCGGACGGGGGTTACCGGTAGACATCGTGAGCTCTCTCCAGGTGGTGGGCGGTCGTCGGATCTGTTCCGGCTGGTGCGGGGCACGCTAGGCGGCGCACCGTTAAGCCGGTCGTTATCGGGAGGTGGCGGACGCGCCGAGCCGGTCGGCCAGCCACCGGTTGATCTCGGGTACGGCGATCGACAGGTTGTCCATCTGGCAGTGCTGCGCGCCGCCCTCCTCGGCGGTGAAGATCCGCAGCGTCTTGTCCGGCGAGCCGCACGCCTCGAAGAGCAGGTGGGCGTCGGACACCGGCACCTGCTGGTCGTCCTCGCCGTGCACGAGCAGGAACGCGCCCTTCATCCGGGGCACCACGTCGGCCAGCCGGAAGCCCTCCAGGACCTTCAGCGCCTCCTGCGTGGAGCCGGTCCCGGTGGACCACACCAGGTGCTCGCCGGGCACCGGGAGCTGCTTGGCGAACGCGGCCTCGATGCGCTCGCTCCAGACCCGGTGGTAGTCCCAGATCGCGCCCCAGGCGGCGCACGCCTTGAACCGGGGGTCCATGCTCGCGCTGCGCGAGGAGTAGTAGCCGCCGAGGCTCAGCGCGAGCACGCCGATCCGCTCCGGGTCCACGTCGTCGCGGCCCTGCAGCCAGTCGGCGGCCGCGCTGCCGGCCACCTCGTAGTCGTGCCGCAGGGAGACGCCGCGGAAGCGCACGGCCTCACCGACGCCGGGGCTGTCCAGCGACAGCACCGAGACGCCCCGGGCGAGCAGGTCCTCGACGCCGAGGAACCAGTTGTGCTCCTTGTTGCCGTCGAAGCCGCTCATGAACAGCACGGCGGGCGTCCGCTCGCCGGGCGAGCGCGCGGCGGAGACGAAGATGCCGGGCAGCGCGGTGTCCTCGTACGGGACGTCCACGTACTCGACCCGGTACCGGTCGTCGAGCTCGGCGGACAGCCGGAAGCAGTCGACCATCGCGCGGTAGGCGTCGAGCGCCTCGTCGTCCTTGGGGAAGCGGAACCGTTCGGCGGCGAAGTAGTAACTCGTCGCCCGCCGGTAGTGCGCCATGGCGGCGCGCCGGTCGCCGAGCTCCCGCGCCTCCTCGGCGAGCGCCCGGACCTGGTCGCCCATGGCGCGCCACTCGCGGAACCAGCGCTCGTCGTCCCCCACGTGCCCGGCGAGCCGCCGGCATACCCTGTCGACCTCGCCGACCTCGGCGCCGCCGGCCGGGATCACGGCGAGCACGAGCATGACGTTGTACGACCATCGGTAGTCCTCGGGAAACTGCGCGTGCCATTCGGCCTGGCGGATCGCGGCTACCACGTGTGTCCTCCTGTACGTTCCGGGTCAGAGATCGCGGGTGGGCGTCAGAACAGCCGGTAGGCGCTGCGGTAGAACAGCAGCGGCGCGGCCTCGGTGTCGGCGTCGAGATCGAGCACGCGGCCGAGCACCACCGTGTGGTCGCCGGCCTCGTACGTCTCGACGATCTTGCATTCGATGTGCGCGTGCACGTCGCGCAGCACGGGCGCGCCGGTGATGCCGGGGGTGTGCGTCACGCCCGCGAACCGGTCGCCCTTGCGGGCGAACGCCCGGGCCAGCTCCTCCTGGCCGGCCGCGAGCACGTTCGCGCAGAAGTGCCCGGCGGCGCGGATCGCCGGCCACGTGGACGAGGTGTGCGCGGCGCAGAACAGCACCAGCGGCGGGTCCAGCGACACCGACACGAACGAGTTGACCGCCATGCCCACCGGCGGCCGGCCGGGCTGGGCGGCGGTGATCACGGCGACGCCGGTCGCGAAGCAAGCCATCACCCCGCGCAGGTCGTCGCGGGCGATGCCCGGGAGCGTGCTCACAGTCCCACCCCGTCCGCGTACCGGGCCCGGTGCCGGTCGGGGTCGCCGAACAGCAGCGCCGACGACATCGCCCGCTTGACGTACAGGTGCGCCGGGTGTTCCCAGGTGAATCCGATGCCGCCGTGGACGTGCACGTTCTCCCCGGCGACCATCGTGTAGGCCTCCGAGCAGTACGCCTTGGCCAGGCTGGCGATCACGGGCAGCTCCGGCAGGTCCTCGCCGGCGGCGT
The DNA here is from genome assembly GCF_040676925.1 of Nonomuraea sp. NPDC049486. Taxonomy (NCBI): domain Bacteria; kingdom Bacillati; phylum Actinomycetota; class Actinomycetes; order Streptosporangiales; family Streptosporangiaceae; genus Nonomuraea; species Nonomuraea sp. NPDC049486. The sequence goes on along the minus strand of NZ_JBFAPV010000017.1, from coordinate 16,558 downwards.
ACATCGCGTAGTGCGCCGCGGACCGAGCTGTTTCGACCGCCATGAGCATGTCGGCGCACTTGTGCTTGATCGCCTGGAACGACCCGATCAGCCGCCCGAACTGGCTGCGCACCTTCGCGTACTCGACCGCCATCTCCAGGCACCGCTGCGCCCCGCCGACCTGCTCGGCGGCGAGACCGGCCGCGGCCAGGTCGAGCACCCGCTCCAGCACGGGCCCCGCGCCGCCCTCAGGCCCGATCAGCCTGGCCGGGCTGCGGTCGAACTCCAGCACCGCCTGCCTGCGGGTCTGGTCCATGGTGGGCAGCGGCTTCCTGGTCACCCCGGCGGCCTCCCCGAAGACCGCGAACAGCGACAGGCCGGCGCCGGTCCTGGCGAAGACCAGCAGCAGGTCGGCCACGTGCCCGTCCAGGACGAACGACTTGACGCCCGTCAGCCGCCAGATGCCGTCCTCCACGGCCGCGCGCGCCTCGACGTCCTCGCCCCACCACGACCCGGAGCGCTCGGTGAGCGCCACCGTGGCGATCGTCTCGCCGGCCGCGATGCCCGGCAGGAAATCGTCCTTCGCCTGCTCGTCACCGGAGTGCAGCAGCGCGTTGGCGGCGAGCACCACGGTGGAGAAGAACGGGGCGCACATCACCGCCCGGCCCATCTCCTCCAGCACCACGCCGAGTTCGAGGAAGGTCGCCCCCGAGCCGCCGAAGCGCTCGGGCAGGGCGAGCCCCTGCAGGCCGAGCTGCTCGGCCATCTGCCGCCACACCAGCGGGTCGTAACCCCGCTCGTCCTCCATGAGGCGGCGTACCTGTGTCTCCGGTGAGACGTGCTCAACGAACGACCGCACGCTCTCCCGGAAGTCCTCGTGCTCCTCGGCGAGGCCGGTGAACGACGCGGTCGCGTCGGCTAGCTGTTGAAGTCCGCTCATGTCAGGGGACGGTAGGCCGCGGGCGTGCACCGGCCATGAGCGGCGGAAGCCGTAACGCCCGCAGTAACTCCTCGCGCGCAAGAGTGCGGCTGGTGCCGACGCCGGTGCGTACCCCGCCCCGAGAAGGAGGAAATTGCCGTGGATCTCAGCTTCGACGGTCGTGTCGCCGTCATCACGGGAGCAGGTGGAGGGCTCGGCCGGGCCCACGCTCTCGAACTCGGGCGCCGCGGTGCGAAGGTGGTCGTCAACGACATGGGCACGTCCCTGTCCGGGGACGGGGTGGAGCAGGACCGCGCGGCGATCGTGGTCAAGGAGATCGAGGAGCTCGGCGGCATCGCGGTGGCCGACACGAACTCGGTCGCCACCGTGGCCGGCGGCCAGGCCGTGATCGACACGGCGCTGTCCGCGTTCGGCCGGGTCGACGTCATCGTGAACAACGCGGGCATCCTGCGCGACAAGACCTTCCACAACACCAGCCCCGACGACGTGGACCCGGTGCTCGACGTGCACCTGAAGGGCGCGTTCAACGTCACCCGCCCGGCCTGGGCGCACTTCAGGGAGCAGGGGTTCGGGCGGGTCGTGGTGACCTCGTCGTCGGCCGGGTTCTTCGGCAACTTCGGCCAGTCGTCGTACGCCGCGGCGAAGCTCGCCCTGGTCGGCCTGATCAAGGTGCTCGCGATCGAGGGCCGCAAGTACGACATCAAGGCGAACGCGATCGGCCCGGTGGCGCAGACCCGCATGACCGAGGGCTTCGACAACCCGCTCGCGGACCACCTGGACCCCGCGCTGGTCTCGGCGGTGGTCGCGTACCTGTGCCACGACTCCTGCGAGCCGTCCGGCGAGATCCTCAGCGCGGGAGGCGGGCGCGTGGCGCGCGTCTTCGTCGGCGTCACCCGCGGATACCTGAACGGCGACCTGACCGCCGAGGACGTCCGCGACAACCTGACCGAGATCTTCGACGACGCCGGCTACGTGGTGCCGGAGAACAGCATGGCCGAGATGACCCTGCTCGCCAAGATGCTGGGGAAGTGAGATGACCGCGCAGCGCCTCCGCCCGGCCTCCCTGACCGGGCGGCGCCTGTCGAGGACGCAGATCGGCGAGTGGATCGACATGGCGGCCAAGCGCTCGCCGCACCGGGACTGCTTCGTCACCCCGTCAGGCACGCGCACGTTCGCCGAGGTGCGCGACCGGGTGCACCGGCTCGCCTCCGGTCTGCAGGCGATGGGCCTGGCGCAGGGGGACCGGGTCGCCGTGCTCGACACCGACTCGCCGGAGTACGTGGAGACCTTCCTCGCCCTGTTCAAGCTCGGGGCGGTCGCGGTCCCGCTCAACTTCCGGCTGTCACCCGCGGAGGTCACGACGCTGCTGCGCAGCTCCGAGGCGTCCTGGATCTTCGTCGGGGACCGGTACGCGCCGGACGTGCTGGCGGCCAGGGACGACCTGGAGCATCTCGACCACGTCGTGGGCTTCGGCGGGAGCGAGGGCACGACGCCCTTCGAGGAGGTGCTCCGGCGCGGGGCCGGAGGCGCGCCGCGGGAGGCGGTCGTCGACGACGAGGACATCGTCGCGCTCGCCTACACCAGCGGCACGACCGGCCTGCCCAAGGGCGTCATGCAGTCGCACCGCATGTGGAAGACGATGGTCTCCAACGCGGTCCTGGAGTACCGCTTCCTGCGGGACGAGTTCCGCTACTCGGCGTCCCCGCTCTACCACGTCGCCGGGCTCAGCCTCGTGCTCAACGCGATCTGCCGCAGCTCGGCGTCCCTGATCGTCCCCCAGTGGGATCCGGCGGAACTGCTGCGGTGGTGCCGCGAAGGGCTCACCGACGTGTTCCTCGTCCCCACCATGATCAGCGCCCTGCTCCGGCAGCCGGATGTGAGACCGGACGACTTCGCCACGCTGCGTTCCGTCTTCTACGGCGCCGCGCCGATGTCGCCCGGCCTGCTCACCCAGGCCATGTCGATCATGCGGTGCGACTTCTACAACGGCTTCGGCGCCGGCACCGAGGCGGGCATGCAGACCGTGCTCACCCCCGAGGACCACGTGCGCGCCCTCGACGGCCACCCGCACCTGCTCGGGTCGGTCGGCCGCCCCGGCTTCAACATCGACCTGCAGATCTGGGACGCCGCCGGCAACGAGGTGCCGGTGGGCGAGGTCGGCGAGATCGTCACCCGCAGCGACATGGTGATGAGCGGCTACCACGGGCAGCCGGAGAAGACCGCCCAGGTCGTCTCCGGCGGCTGGTTCAAGGGCGGCGACCTCGGCTACCTCGACGAGGACGGCTATCTCTACCTCGCCGGCCGCAAGGACGACATGATCATCCGGGGTGGCGAGAACGTCTACCCGCTGGAGATCGAGACCACCCTGTTCGCCTACCCCGGTGTGGTGGAGTGCGCCGTGGTCGGCGTCCCCGACCCGCACTGGGGCGAGACCGTGCGGGCCCACGTCGTGCTCGCCGAGGGGACCGAGGCCACGCCGGAGGAGCTCCAGCGGTTCTGCCGCGAGCGCCTGGCCAAGTACAAGGTGCCCGACCACATCCGCGTCCACACCGAGACCCTGCCCAAGAACGCCAGCGGCAAGGTGCTCCACCGCCTGCTTCGGGAGCAATCGTGAACGACCAGCGCCGGAACCCGGACGAGACCGCGTTCCAGGACGCCGTCCGGGCCTTCCTCGACACCCACGCCAAGCCCCTGCCGGAATGGGAGGAGGGCTGGGGCAACGGTCCCGACGAGCTCAGCGCGGGCGCGGAACCGACCCGCGAGGAGGAGCTGAGCATGGTCGCGGCCGCGGTGGCCTTCCGCCGCGAGCTGTTCGACGCCGGCTTCGGCTGGCTCACCGGCCCCGTGGCGTACGGCGGGGCCGGCCGGGACCAGCGCTACCAGGAGCTGTTCGACGAGGTCGCGGCCGACTACGAACTGCCGTCCGAGGCCTGCTTCATCGTCGGCCACCACATCGTCGCCCCGACGCTGCTCGCCTGGGGCACGCCGGAGGTGAAGGAGAGGTACCTGCGGGCGCTGTACCGGGCGGACCTCCTCGCCTGCCAGCTCTTCTCCGAGCCCGAGGCCGGCTCCGACCTCGCCGGCGTGAAGAGCAGGGGAGTCCGCGACGGCGACGGCTGGCGGGTCTCCGGGCAGAAGGTGTGGACCTCCGGCGGTCACTACAGCGACATCGGCGAGATGCTCGTCCGCACCGACCCGGACGCGCCCAAGCACGCCGGGCTCACCATGCTGATGGTCGACATGCACGATCCGGGGGTCGAGGTCCGCCCGCTGCGCCAGCTCACCGGCGGCGAGGCGTTCAACGAGGTGTTCGTCGACGACGTCTTCGTGCCCGACAGCCACGTGCTCGGCAAGCCGGGCGACGGCTGGAAGGTGGCGATGACCACGCTCGGCAACGAGCGGGCGTCGATGGGCTACCGCACCGCCTCGCCCGCCACCGACCCGGTCGAGCGGCTGCTCGGTCTCATCCAGCACTTCGGCCTCGACGGCGACCCGCACATCCGCCAGGAGTTCGCGCGGATCGCGATCCGGCGGGACGTGATCCGGTGGACCGCCGCCCGCGCCGCCGGCCGCGGCGAGCCGGGGGCCGAGGCCTCGATCATCAAGCTGATGGACTCGGAGAACGTCCGCGCCATCGGCGAGCTCGCCGGCCGCGTGCTCGGCCCGCGCATGACGGCCGACACCGGCGAGTGGGGCACCTACGTCTGGGCCGAGCTCGCGCTCAGCGCGCCGTCCCGGCGCATCGCCGGCGGCACCGACGAGATCATGCGCAACATCATGGCCGAGCGCATCCTGGGCCTGCCCCGCGAACCCCGCCCTTCGACCTGACACCGCGGGCGCGCCGCCCGCAGGCGGCGCGTCATCCCTTCGCGCATCCGAGGAGACAACACATCCATGGCTGACCGTACGCCAGTGATCGCCGGCATCGGCCTGAGCGATTACCCCAAGGCACCGCACCTCGACGCGGTCGGGCACCACGTGCTCGCCACCCAGCGGGCGCTCGCCGACAGCGGCCTGCGCAAGAGCGACATCGACGGGTTCATGTGCGCCCAGGGCGACTTCGCCCAGCCGGACAACGCCGGCACCATGGCGGAGATCCTGGGCATCAACCCCCGGTACTTCGACGGCACCGCCGTCGGCGGCTCCAGTTTCGAGCTGCACGTCCAGCACGCCAAGGCGGCGATCGAAGCCGGCCTGTGCGAGACCGTGCTCATCGTCTACGGCTCCGACCTGTACACCAAGTCGGGCACCAACCCCGGCTTCGGCGCCAAGAAGCCGGGCGAGCAGGTCGCGGGCGTGCTGCAGTACGAGGCGCCCTGGGGCAACACCCTGATCGGCGCGTACGCGATGGCCGCCCAGCGGCACATGCACGAGTACGGGACCACCTCCGAGCAACTGGCCGCGATCGCCGTGGCCTGCCGCACGCACGCCGGGCTCAACCCCAACGCCCAGTACCGCAAGCCGTTGACGGTCGAGGACGTCGTCAACTCCCGCATGATCGCCGACCCGCTGCACCTGTTCGACTGCTGCGTCGTCTCCGACGGCGGCGGCGCGGTGATCGTCACCACCGCCGAGCGCGCCCGCGACCTGCGCCAGCCCCCGGTCCACATCCTCGGCGCGGCGTCGGCCCAGACCCACTGGAACATCAGCCAGATGCCCGACTACACCCGCACCGCGGCCGAGCGCAGCGGCAAGGAGGCGTTCGCGCAGGCCGGTCTCACCCCCGACGACGTCGACACCGTACAGCTCTACGACAGCTTCACCATCACCGCGCTGCTCATGCTGGAGGACCTGGGCTTCTGCAAGAAGGGCGAGGGCGGCCCGTTCGCCGCCTCCGGGGCGCTCCAGCTCGGCGGCAGCCTCCCGATGAACACCGACGGCGGCGCGCTCAGCTCCTGCCACCCCGGCATGCGCGGCATCTTCCTGCTCATCGAGGCCACCAGGCAGCTGCGCGGCCAGGCCGGCGACGCCCAGGTGGCGGGCGCCGAGGTGGCCCTCGCGTGCGGCTCGGGCGGCTGGCTGTCGGCGATGGGCACCGTGATACTCGGAAAGGACAAGGCATGACGAACGTGACCACCCCGCCGACGGAGGGCCGGCCGGTCCCGCTGCTCGACGCGGCCGGCCGCCCGTACTGGGAGGCCACCCTCCGCGGCGAGCTGCTCGTCCAGGAATGCCCGGGCTGCGGCCACCGCCAGTTCTACCCTCGCCAGATCTGCGTCGAGTGCGGTGACACGCCCGGCTGGCTCACCACGGAGGGCCGGGGCACCGTGCACACCTTCTCGGTGGTGCGCCAGCAGGGGGCCTACCCGTTCAACCAGTGGACCCCGTACGCGGTCGCCGTCGTCGAGCTCGACGAGGGCCCCCGCATCATGGGCAACGTGATCGGCTGCGAGGTCGACGAGGTGCGCATCGGGATGAGGGTCGAGGTCGAGTTCGTCCCGCTGAACGAGGAGGCGTCGCTGCCGTTCTGGCGACCGGCGGCCACCTGAGCCGCTCCCCGGCAACGCGGAAGCCGGGAGGGGATTCCCCTCCCGGCTTCCTCGTGTCCGCGGCGCTCAGGCGAGCGCGGGCACCGGCGGCTCCGGCAGCACCGGCATGCGCAGGGAGAGCCACTCGGCGATCAGGTCGAGGGCGGGGGCGGGGTCGTCCGACTGGATGTGCTCGGCGCCCCCGTCGGCGGCGGCGAAGACGTGCAGCCGCTTGTCGGCGGAGCCCGCGGCCTCGAAGGCGCGGCGCGCGTCCGCGACCGGGATCTCCCTGTCGTTCTCGCCGTGCACGATCAGCAGCGGCTGGGTCACGCGAGGCCAGACGTCGGCCAGCGTCCACAGTTCCAGCCGCTCCAGGGCCTCCTCGATCGTGCCGGTGCCCGTCACCCAGGGCAGGAACCACGACGTCGGCTCGGCCTCGGCCTCGTCCCAGCGCCGCCGCCACAGCGCGCCGCAGTCCCAGCTGCCCGCCCACGAGACGCAGGCCGAGACCCGCGGCTCGAACGCCGCCGAGCGGGCCGCGTAGTAGCCGCCGAAGCTGACGCCGAGCACGGCGACATGCCGCGCGTCCACGTCGTGGCGGGCCTGGAGGTGGTCGATGATGGCCGCGGTCGGCACCTCGTAGTCGGGGCGGGACGGCACGCCGCGCAGCCGGATCAGCTCCCCGGTGCCCGGGGTGTCGATGACCAGGCAGGTGATGCCGCGGCGGGCGAACGCGGCGCCCACGGTGGCGTAGAGCATCTCCTTGGTCAGGTCGAGCCCGCCGTACACGATGACCACCGGCCGCGGGTCGGCGGCGTCCGGCGCGATCAGGTAGCCGGGCAGCGTGCCGTCGGGGGAGTCGACGTGGACGCGCACCAGCGGCAGGGCCCCGCAGTCCATGGCGTTCCCGAAGGCCTGCAGGGACGCGGCGTAGCTCTCCGACTTCGTCGGCCCCGGCGGGATCTGCCGCTGGGCGGTCGCGTGGTACACCGACGCGCGCAGATACCGCCGGCCGGCCGCCGCCAGGTATCCGGCGCGGACGTCGCCCGCGGCGAGCGCCTCCTGCTGGTGCGCCATGCCCGCCCAGGCGGCCGCCCAGGCGTCCAGGCCCGCCTCCGGCGTGTCCCGGAGCGGGCCGAGCCAGCGCCCGATGTCGGCGAGCGAGCCGCCGGCCATCAGGGCCAGGTTCACGCTCGACGACCGGACGTGGTCGCCCGGGAAGAACTCGAACACGGCGACTCCTCATGGAACGGTATGACAACGCGCGGCCGGGGCCGTGCGGTTCTCTCTGGTCAGTACAGTACAAGCGGTTGCATTACGGATGGCGTTACCCGGCGCGCCCGCCGCCGCGCGGCAGGCGCGGGCCGGCGCGCCGGGCGGGTCAGGTGGTGGCCCACTGCGCCCGCGGACGCTCCTGCGGGCCGGACAGGCCGCCGATCTCCGGGTAGACCTTGGTGGCCATCAGCTCCATCTCGCGGATCAGGTCGTCGGTCGGCTGCTGCGCCCAGTGCCAGATCAGCACGGAGTACTCGTACGGGACCTGCTCCCACTCGGCGGCGAACTGCGCCTTCGCCTGGTCGACGGTGCCGCCGAGGAACAGGCCGGAGTCCTTGATGGCCTGCACGACGTCCCCGTTCACCGGCATCTTCTTCTTGAAGAACTTCGCGTAGAAGTTCTCGAACATGTCCGCGTCGTAGTCGCGCAGGGCCTGGTCGTACGCCGCCGCGGACTCGGTGACGTGCGGCCAGCGCACGGGCGCCTGGTTCGCGCCGAGCGGCACCGGGTGGCCCACCTTGGCGGCCTCGTCGGCGTAGATCTTCGCGAACTCCTCGGTCTTCGCCGCGGGGGAGAAGCTGGTGACGACGAAGCCGTTGCGCGCGCAGTACCGGATCGACTCCTCCGAGCTCGACGACGCCACGAACACCGGCGGGTGCGGCCGCTGGTACGGCGGCGGCGTGACCGAGATCTTCCGGATGACGCCGTTCTCGTCGACCTCGTCCACCGCGCCCATCAGCGACGCGGTGTCGGTGGCCGGATAGGTGGTGATGCCTGCGTCGTACGGGAACGGGACCTGGTACTTGGCGCCGTTGAAGTCGAAGGAGTCCTCGGTCCAAGCCTTGAGCATCAGCTCGACCTGCTCCTCGAAGATGACGCGGTTCTCCTTGTCGGCGGAGCCGCCGTCGGAGAGCGTCGCCGGGGTGCCCAGGTGCTGGCCCAGCACGTCGGTCCAGCGGGACTGGTAGCCGCGGCTGACCCCGGCCCAGAACCGGCCTTCGAGCATGTGGTCGAGCATCGCGCACTCCTCGGCGACGCGGATCGCGTCATGGGTGCCGAGCACGTAGCCGTTGGTGCCGACGTTGATCCGGCTCGTGTGCGCCGCGAGCCACGCGTTCACCACGCCGGGCGACGGGGCCACCTCGTAGCCCTCGGAGTGGAAATGATGCTCGATCCCGGCGATGCCCCAGTAACCCAGGTCCTCGGCGGCCTTGGCGATCCTCGCCCAGTCCCGCATCACCTTCTGGAACTCGTCCCGATCCCGCCCGAGCGGGCGCCGGGCGGCACGCCCCGCGGCACCGCCTTCGGCCGGAATGACCGGATAGAGCTGCACGATCGCCTTGACACTCAAAATCTCGCTCCTCAGCAGCTGGCTGACAGAATCCTTCGCCGTCATCCAACGGGCGCGCAGTTACCGGGCCGTTCCGCGCCGCCGTTAATGAGGGAGTAACGGCCTCGGAAATAGAACCTGCCGCACGACAAACCCGGCAGCCGGCCATGATCTACGGAGGGTTCCAGATGAGGATTTGCCGCTTCACGCCGCACGGCTGGCCGGACGCGGAGGTGCGCGCGGGGGCCGCGGTGGGGGCGCTCGACGCGCCGGTCATCGTCGACCTGGCCGCGCTGCTGGCCTCCGAGATCGTCGCCGACGGCGGCGAGCCCGGCCGCGCCGCGGAGCTCGCCCGCGCCACCTTCCCGGGGAGCACGGTCGCCCTGCTCGGCTCCGGCGGACGCGCCCAGCGTGAGGCGGAGCGGCTCCTCGGCGCGCTCGGCGACCCTGAGGCCGCGCGGCGGGAGACCGGCCCGCTCGGCCCGCACGCCCACGCGCGCGAGGCGGTCCGCCTGCTCGCCCCCGTCGACCGCCCGCCGGCGCTGCGCGACTTCTTCGCCTTCGAGGACCACATGGTCAACGCCCTGCGAAACCTGGGCAGGGAGGTCCCGCCGGCGTGGTACGAGGCGCCCTCCCACTACGTGACCCGCAGCGCGTCGGTGTTCGGCCCTGACGAGGTCGGACAGTGGCCGGCGTACACCGAGAAGCTCGACTACGAGCTGGAGTTCGCGATCGTCATCGGGAGGAGCGGCCGGGACATCCCGCCCGAGCGGGCCTGGGACCACATCGCCGGGCTCACCATCTTCAACGACCTGTCCTGCCGCGACGTCCAGCGCCGCGAGATGGGTACCGCGGTCGGCCCGGCCAAGACCAAGGGCTTCGACCGCGGCTGCGCCACCGGGCCTTACCTCGTCACCGCCGACGAGATCCCCCGCCCCTTCGAGGCCGGCATGCGGGCCTTCGTCAACGGCGAGCTGTGGTCGCGGGGCTCCGCCGGGTCGATCCACTGGTCCATCGAGCAGATCGTGGCGCACGCCTCGGCGGGGGAGACGCTGCTGCCCGGCGACATGCTCGGCTCCGGGACGGTCGGCACCGGCGCCGGGATCGAGATCGACCGCTGGATCAAGCCGGGCGACGTGATCCGGCTGGAGATCGACGGGCTCGGCGCGCTGGAGACCCGCGTGGAGCGCGCGGGGGAATCCTGATGCGCCCGGCGATCCTGCGCGAGCGGGACGTGCCGATCCCGCTCCCCGACGGCGTCGTGCTCCGGGCCGACGTGTACCGCGACCCGGCGGCGGGACCGCGGCCGGTGCTGCTCCAGTACACCGCCTACGACAAGGCGAACTGGGCCTCCGTCTACGGCGTGATCAACCCCGAGCGGGCGGTCGACCACGGCTTCGTGGTCGTCGTGGCGGACGCCCGCGGCCGGTTCCGCTCCGGCGGCGACGAGCCGTTCCGCCCGTTCGCCGGCTCAGGCGAGGACGCCGCCGCGTGCGTCGGCTGGGCCGCCGCGCAACCGTGGTCGAGCGGCCAGGTCGGCATGTACGGGGCGTCGAACAACGGCGTCCCGCAGTGGCAGGCGCTGCGCTGCCGGCCGCCGGCGCTGCGCACGATCGTGCCGCACTTCACCGCGTCCGAGTACGACAGCGGCTGGGTCTGGCGCGGCGGCGCGTTCCAGCTCGGCTTCAACCTGTGGTGGAGCCTGGCGAACCTCGCCCCCGACCAGCTCCGCCGCGCGACAGCCCGCGACGGCGCGGCCGCGCACCAGGACGCGGCGCGGGCGCTCGCCGGCGCCCTGCGCGACCCGGACGCGGCCTTCGGGAGGCTGCCGCTGACGGACGCGCCCGCCCTGGACGGCATCGCCCCGCACTACCGCGAATGGCTCGCCCACCCGCCCGGCGACCCGTACTGGCACGCGCTCAGCGCCCGTGACGCGCTCGCCGCGACCGACCTGCCCGTGCTGCACGTCGCCGGCTGGTACAACGTCCACCTCGACGGCAACCTGGCCGCGTACGAGACGATCAAGGCCGCGGGCGGCCCGGCGGCCGAACGGCAGCGCCTGATCATCGGCCCGTGGACGCAGTGGTCGCCCGCCCTGTTCGGCGACGCCTGCGGCCCCGAGCGGCGATTCCCCGCCGCGATCGACATGGAAGGACTGCAGCTCGCCTGGTTCGCCCAGCATCTGTCCGGCGCCGGCGGTCCCGAGCTGCCGCCGGTGCGCGTGTTCGTCATGGGCGTGGACGAGTGGCGCGACGAGCGGGAGTGGCCGCTCGCCCGCGCCCGCGCCACCCCTTGGTACCTGCACAGCGGGGGAGCCGCCAACTCCCGCCACGGCGACGGCCGCCTGTCCCGCACACCTCCCGAGGGGCCGCAGCCGCCCGACACGTTCCGGTACGACCCGCGCGACCCCGTGCCCACCCGCGGCGGCGCGACCTACCTGCCCAACCCGGCGGCGAACTCCGGCCCGATGGACCAGAGCGCGATCGAGGACCGCGACGACGTCCTCGTCTACAGCAGCGACCCGCTGACCGGCCCGGTCGAGGTGATCGGCCCCGTCCACGCCGTCCTGCACCTGGTCACCGACGCTCCCGCCACGGACGTGACGGCGAAGCTCGTCGACGTCCACCCCGACGGCCGGGCGTTCCTGCTCTGCGACGGCATCCGGCGGGTGACCGCGGCGGAGGTCGCCGCCGCCGGGTCCGGGCCGGTCCGCGTCGAAGTCGACCTGATCGCCACCGGCAACGTCTTCCTGCCGGGTCACCGGATCCGGCTGGAGGTCTCCAGCAGCTCGTTCCCCAAGTACGACCGCCACGCCGGCACCGAGGACGGCACCGCCACCGCGCCCGAGGACCTGCGCCCCGCGCGGCAGACCGTCGTCCACGACGACCGCCACCCGTCGGCGCTCGTCCTCCCTCTCGTCCCCGCCGAGGACCCGGCCGAGGAACGCCGAGGAACCCGCCCCGTGACCTGTCGCGGCGGCCCGGTAACGGAGTCGCCGCAGGCCACTCCGCCGTGGCCGCCCCGATCGTCCGCCCCCGCCCGCGCGCCGGTAACGATGCCGATAACGGCGTTCGGGTGAGGTCGAGCAACGCACGCGAATCCCGCCTAGGAGTTTCGATGCCCCCCACCTGTGCCGCCCGTGCCCTTCGGATCCTCGCCGCGACAGTCCTGTTGGTGACAGCCGGAGCGTGCGGCGCCGGCGAACCCCCCGCCGCCACTCCCGAGACGAGCACGGCGGGCGCCGCCGGGCCCGAGGTGGACAAGGTGACCTTCAGCGGCGTCACCGCCAACGCCGGCAACTGGGCCATCCAGGTCGGCGTCGAGTTCGGCATCTTCAGGGAGCACGGCCTGGACGTGTCGATGATCTACTCGCAGTCCAGCCCGAACGCGCTCGCCGCCATGATCGGCGGCTCGGTGCAGTTCACCTCCACCGTGTACGACGCCGTCGTCCTCGCCCACCAGAAGGACCCGCGCGTCATCGCCGTCGCCGAGGGCTACCGGTCGTACCCCGAGTATCTGGTCGTGCCCAAGGAGGTCCGGTCCTTCGAGGACCTCAGGGGCGCGACGTGCGGCGCGCAGAACCCGGAGGGGATCGGCGACGCCCTCTACCTGTCGAAGATGATGGAGCACGGCGGCAAGCTGAAGGTGGGCGCCGACTTCAAGCTCACGAACGTCAACCTCAACGCCGGCCCCGCCCTCGCCGCCCTGCAGTCCGGCCAGATCAAGTGCATCGCGGTGCTGCCGCCCACGTCCACGCTGCTGGAACGGCAGGGCTACAAGATCCTGTACGACCTGCAGCAGGTGCCCGAATACCAGGACCTGTCCTTCTTCGGCATCATAGCCCTGAAGAACTGGGTCGCCGAGCACCCCAACGCCACGCGCGCCTTCCTCAAGGGCTATCTCGCCTCCATCGCCTTCCTCTACGACCCGGCGAACAAGGACCGGGTGATCGACCTGCTGGCCAGGAACGCGCAGGTCGAGCCGGACGTCGCCGAAGCCTCCTACACCTGGGTGACCTCCGGGGCGTACCCGCGCGACGGCGTCATCGCCGACGAGGTGATCCCCCGGACGATCTCCTTGATGAAGTCCGGCGGCTCCCTGGACGCCTCCGTGCCGTCCGACATCGCGGGACTGATCGAGAACTCCCACGTCAAGGCCGCCTTCGACGAACTGCCCGACTCGGTCAAGAACGGCCCGGGCCCCAAGGGCCTGCTTCCCGAGGGCCAGACGGCGGCATGAGCGGCGTGACCTCCCGCGAGCGGCGGGCGCGGCACACCACCACGCCCCCCGCGCCGGGGCCGCGCCGGCGGAAGGGCTCCGGCCGCCGATGGCGCGGCTACCGGGCCGTCGTCAGCTTCGCCGGCTTCCTCGTGGTCTGGCATGTCGCGGCCGAGTATCTCGTCGCCAACCCGCTCTTCCTGGCCGGACCGATCAGCACCGTCCAGGCGGTCGGCACGATGTGGGCGGACGGGACGCTCCAGCAGGACCTGCTCGTCAGCGCGGACGAGTTCCTCAAGGGGTTCGGCGCCGGGCTCGTGGCCGGGGTGCTGCTCGGGCTGCTCCTCGGCACCAGCCGCCGCGCCAAGGACTACATCGACCCGCTCATCAACGGGCTGTACGCGACCCCGCTCGTCGCGCTCGCGCCGCTGTTCATCCTCTGGTTCGGCATCGGCGAGACCAAGACCGTGCTCCTGGTGTTCATGCTCGTCGTCCTGCCCATCGCGATCAACACCGACGCCGGGATCCGGGCGACGGACCCGCAGCACCTGGAGGCGGCCCGGTCGTTCGGCGCGAGCCGCCTGCAGCTGTTCACCATGGTCCGGTTCCCGACCTCCGTCTCGTTCCTGGTCGCCGGCATCCGCATGGGCATCGGGCGCGGGCTCATCGGCGTCGTCGTCGGCGAGCTCTTCGGCTCCCAGAGCGGCCTCGGCTACCGGATCCTCGTGTCCTCTCAGTACTTCCAGACCGACGTGCTGCTCGCCGGGGTGCTCATCTTCTCCGTCACCGGCGTGCTGCTCGTCAAGATCTTCGAATGGTTGGAACGGCGGGTCGCCCCCTGGCAGTCAGGCCAGGGATGACCCGCACCCACGACAGGGAGACCACGGCTATGCCGACCGACGAACCCCAGGGCCTGATCCCGATGCTCCCCGTCGAGGAGGCGGCGCGGATCGCCGTCGAGGCGGGCATGCGCGAGGAGATGTCGCGCATCTTCTTCTACCGGCTGCTGCTGAACTCGCCGCAGTCCGCCCGCGTCGAGAACGAGATCAACGACCGCATCCTCTGGGAAGGGAGACTGACCCGCAGGCCCGAGGCGACCCGGCTGCGCGAGCTCGCGATCATGCGCGTGGCCTGGGTGACCGGCTCCACGTACCTGTGGGCGCACCACTACGCGCCGACCGTCGACGTCGACCTGCCGGGCAAGCGGCCCGCCGACGTGCTCGGCGTGCGCGAGGGCGCGGCGTACGAAGGATTCGGGCCCGCAGAACGCGCCGTGATGCGCGCGGTCGACGAGATGGCCCGCGACGACCGGGTCTCCGAGAAGACCCTGGGCGACCTGAAGGAGGTGCTCGCGAACGACGGCGAGGTGGTCGAGATCTGCTACGTCATCGCGATCTGGCGGGCGCTGACCATGCTGATGGACACCTTCCAGGTACCGCTGGAACCCGGCTACCAGCCGTGGGCGCCCGACGGCCGGCGGCCCGGGGAGGAGGGGCGGTGAGCAGGTTCGAGGAGTACCGGGACCGCTTCGGCGACGTGCGGATGGCGCGGGAGGACGGCATCCTCCAGGTGACCCTGCACACCGACGGCGGATCGCTGAAGTGGTCGGAGCGGGCGCACCGCGAACTGCCCGAGGCGTTCCGGCAGATCGCCACCGACCCGGACAACCGCGTCGTCATCCTCACCGGCAGCGGCCCCGACTTCCTCACCGAGATGGCGTTCGAGAAGCGCAACACCACCCCGCAGGGCTGGGACCGGGTGGCGCACGAGGGGCGGCACATGCTCTTCGACCTGCTCGACATCGAGGTGCCGATCATCGCCGCGGTGAACGGCCCGGCCACCGAGCACGCCGAGCTCGCCCTCCTCTCCGACATCGTCCTCGCCTCGGAGACCGCCGTCTTCGCCGACCACCAGCACGTCGTCGCCGGGGTGGTGCCCGGCGACGGCGTCCACGTCGTCTGGCCGTGGCTCCTGGGCATGAACAGGGCCCGGCATTTCCTGCTCACCGGGCGCACCATCGGCGCCCGCGAAGCCCTGGAACTCGGCCTGGTGGCGGAGGTGCTGCCGCCGGACCGGCTGCTCGACCGGGCCTGGGAGCTCGCCCGCGAGCTCGCCGCCAACACCACGCTCATGCTCCGCTACACCCGCGCGTGCCTCACCATGCTGATCCGCCGCGAGCTGCAGTTCGGTCTCGCCCACGGACTCGCCCTGGAATCCCTCGCCGCCGTCGACGCCCGCTCTTTCTCCCAGGATGCCCGCGACTGACATCGGCCGTGCCCGGCCGCTCCGGGAGCCGAGTTCGAGAGAGGAAGCCGTATGCTCCGGTCCTTCCGCCGTCGCCCCGCCGGCGGCCAGAACCCCATCGAAGCTCCCCTCCCGCCGGGGGCGTCGCCGCTGCTGGAGATCGACGGGCTGTCGGTCGGCTACGAGGTCGGCGGCGCCTTCACCACGGTCCTCGACGGTGTCAGCCTCACCGTCGAGGACGGGGAGTTCGTCTGCGTCGTCGGCGCGAGCGGCTGCGGCAAGACCACGCTGCTCAAGACCATCGACGGGCTGATCGCGCCGTCGGCCGGCGAGGTGCGCGTGTCCGGGCGTACGGCGCATCCCCGCCACGGCGACATGGCGGTGGTATTCCAGCAGGACTCCCTCTACCCGTGGCGGACCGTGCTCGCGAACGTCCGCTTCGGCCTGGACGTCCGCGGCCGTCGCTCGGCGGAGACGGACGCGCGGAGCAGGGAGTGCATCGAGCTCGTCGGGCTGCGCGGGTTCGAGAACCACTACCCGCACCAGCTCTCCGGCGGCATGCGTCAGCGGGTCAACCTGGCCCGCGCCCTCGCGGTGGACCCGACCCTGCTGCTGATGGACGAGCCCTTCGCCGCCCTCGACGCGCAGACCCGCGAGGTGATGCAGACCGAGCTGCTCGACATCTGGACGAAGCAGCGCAAGACCGTGGTGTTCATCACGCACCAGCTCGACGAGGCCGTACTGCTCGCCGACCGGGTGATCGTGATGGCCGCCCACCCCGGGCGCATCCGTGAGGAGATCCGCATCGACATCCCCCGCCCCCGCGATCTGCACACCAAGCGCGGGGAGAGGTTCACCGGCTATGTCGACCACATCTGGAACCTCATCGAGGAAGAGGTCCGGCGGTCCCTCATCCCCGGCACGGCCCAGGACACGCGGACCGGTGCCTGATCACGTACGTCCGTCCCGGCCCCTCGCGCCGGCGGGCCTGGTGCGGCGGGCTCCGTCCCTCGCATCGGCGGGCCTGGTGCGGCGGGACTCCTGGACGTCCTTGCGGATCGTCTCGGCCACGTCCAGCTCGGCCAGGTGCTCGCGGGACCATTC
>NZ_JBFAPV010000016.1:0-223070 GCF_040676925.1 Nonomuraea sp. NPDC049486 | reverse complement strand
GGCCTTCGACGACTCCTCCCGAAAGGCCCGATACGTCACCGCCTGCGTCCCAGAAATCCCCAATCGCCCTGAATTATTTCTCTGAGATCACCTCAGTGACCGCACTCCTCGATGACGCCGCCGTGCACGTTCGTCGCGATGGCCTTCGCACTGTCGATGCAGTGAGATCCGAAGGACGATCGGCCGCCCCATGCCATCATCGGCACGGTCAGCTTCTCCTCGGTCAGCTCCCTCATCTGGTCGGCCGACTGCGGAATGGAGCCGTAGAGGTTGAGGCTCGCACGCAAATTGCCGGGCTGACGCATCTGCATGACATATGCCTGGATCTCCGATTCCGGCACCGCAGTCGGATCGTAGGCGAAATCTCGGAAGAAGTGCCGCAGATATTGCTCTTCACGTCCCTCGATGAGGAACCGGGTGATGTCCATGTTCATATGCATCCCGAGGTGCCAGTACGCAATGCGGGGATCCACGTAGCCCGGGTAGTCGAGGCCGAAGAACGGCGTTTCGATCGTCGAGAGCGACAAGGCGCGATCCTCTGCCAGGTAGGCAAGGGCGACGGAGGCAGGGCCACCCAGATCATGGCTCAGAATGTGAAAATGCTCTATGTCCTCCGCATCGAGCAGGCCCAGCATGTCGGCAGCGATCGTCTTGGGCTCGTAGCCGCTGAACGGCTTGTCACTGTCGGCGAACCCCCTCAGATCAGGAGCGATGAAACGGTACTTGTGGCCCAGTCGCTCGATGATGATCAAGTACTCACGGTGCGTTTCCGGCCAGCCGTGCAGGCACAGGACGACCGGCCCCGATCCGGCGACGACGTAGTGAAGCCGGATCCCATTGGTCTCGGCACGCTTGTGTTTCAGGTCCATCAGATCCCCCTGTCCGATCTCTCCTGTCCTTAGATTCCCCGTTCCCGCCCATGCACGGGCAACGATTCGGAAACCGCTGTGCATGCACATCCTCGTGAGGTCTGTCCACTCTGCGGACCCGCAACAGTCGACGGCCGCCGCCGCCAGGGACGAATACTTACGCCCCAGCTCCATAAAGTGCATCGTGGATGGCGTGGTGCAACTCTCTCATCGCGCTTCGCTCGACTCCGGTTCTTGTCTGAAACTCCCAGTCTTCCAACTCCTGATCTGCTTCACGCAGACCCGCGATGATTGTGCGCATCTCTTTGACAGAGAGTTCGAGGACGATCGCATCGGAGCTACGGGACATTACCTGCATTCGGAGATCTCCCTCAAGGTGTTGTCACAGACGATCGGGATATGCTCTGCCCGTCAGCCAGGAAGGCGCCAATTGCAGATGCCCTCGATGCATAGCTCGGTGGTCGTCTCACCAGGGTCCGGCGCCTTGATGGAGACATTGCCACCCCACCGGCTGTAGCGGGTGTCGACGTGGAGGGTTCTGCCTACCAGTTCGTCCAGGCCGTCGGCGAATGTGAATGTGCTCCGCACCCTGCTGATCACGTTCATGGAGTTCAGAGTGATGGTGTAGGACAGTCTCGTGCCCGAATCCCAGCCGGCGTGCGTCGAGTGCTGCGCCCAGAGGGAAACCCGCTCAAGCTCCTCGAAAGTGATTACGCCCGTGATGGTGTCTCCACTCCGCTTCCCGTTCTTCAGCAGAGCGTCCAGGGTCGCGGGCTCGGCCGGGTTGACGAGTTGCTCGTCATAACCAAGCAACTCTGTGTGCCAGAGGTGCGACTGGTGAGAATCCTTCCACCAGTCGTTGCCCGTCTTCAGCCACTTTCCTACAGGGCCCCCGGAACGGTAGCCGGTGCCGCCTACGTCGTGGTTGAAGCCGATAGCACGTTCACGTCCGTGCTCACCCCCCGTGGTGGTGACGTGGAGGGCCTTGACGCCGCCGTCCGCGTTGAACTCGAAGAGCCCCGTACGCTGGCGCTCCACCCGTTCGCCGGCGCCACCTGACAGAGTGGTCACCTCGGTGAAGTGCACGCCACGTCCCGGCGCCAGAAGAGCATCAAGCGCCCGTACGGGGTCCTTGGTCACTGCGTGAGAAGAATCACCGCCTGCCAGCAGAACACCACAGGCCACCAAAGTCACGGTGATCCTTTTCATCAACGTGATGATGCCCCGCTCGGATCACATTCAGAGCACGGACAGGATGCGATCACATGCGACGGTCTCGATCCCGTTCGATCTCGCGCTGGATCCCATAGACCACGAGGGCTGCCGTGCCCACCAGGATTCCCACGGCGCCGAGGGTGCCGCCGATTCGGACCACGTCAGGATCAGGACTTGCCTTCAGAGCAAGCGAAATAGCGGCGACGACGAGAGCTACGCCTGTGAGGACAAGGGGCGTCCAATTCACCTTCACGAGATCCATCCTCTGCCATCTTCTTCAATGGACAGCATCAGGTGCTGACCCCGGCCCGCCCATTCATCCCCGCGATCTGTACCATCACAGCCTCCGAAGCGCCTCCGGCCTCGGGTGAGCCGACCTCGACTGCCCTTTCACGCCCATCTCCGTGCCTGCAGCGTCCCTCACAGCAGCAGCCAAGGTGTTGCCACATGCATGGAGGCCGACCATCGGAGATCAGGCCACCCTTGCATGCCGTCAGAGACGGGGCAAGAGCCCTGAGGCCGCCCCAACCCGGCACCAAGGCCATGGGGATCAACAGCTTCCGACACGGCGTCCGGGTCGGCCTGTCCGAGGTCCGCCGCATCCCCGGACCGGCCAAGACCGTCACCCAACTGCTCGGCAACGTCCTGCTGGAAGTCTTGCGCGACCGCGAGCACGACGTGCTGTGCTTCGCCCACGACCTGAACGTTTCCCACCACAAGCTTCCGCAGGTTGCCGGGCCGGGGAGGGCCTCCCCCAGTTCCCGCCGCCACTATCGGCACGTTCCGCGCCCCATACGCCGGGGAGTCCTTGACGGCTGCTTCCAGGATCTTCACCGCGTCCATGGCCTTCGCCCCGATTTCGAGAGGCTCGGCACTCCCTTGTCCCACCACAAGGGCGGGCTGCTGCCGGGCCTCCTGGCAGCTACCCGGGCCGGACTCCCATCGGCAAGCGACGACGAGCTTACGAACAGCAAGATCCACCGCTATGTCACGGCTTCACCTCCTGCTCTGCTGGGCGCACGAAAAAAGCCTCAGTGCTTCGCCCAGTAGATCATCCGAACGTATGGACCTAGCATCGCAGGATCGGGTGCTCCGTCATGGACAATTGGCTCGATAAGAGGACCTTCCCCAGAATGGAGAGCCTCCATGTCGAAGATTGCATCCTCTATGTCCTCGTCGAGTTCGCTCGTACGGCGTCGAACCCAGAAGCTCAATTCGATGCGATCCTTCTCCGCACGGACTGCCACGGCAATCACATCTGGGGAGATGAGGCCCAATAGCGCCTGGACCGCGTCCAGAACTGCCTCATTCTCTCGCTCGAGTTCTTCCGGGCTCATCATCGTACCCTCTGGTTCGTCGGAACCACGCTTGGACTTGTTGTGCCTTTGATCAGGAATTTAGTCGCAGGTACGCCGAATCGGCCCATGCGTGGGTTGTTGTCGTAGCCGGTGACCGAATTTATCCTGATCTTGATGTGTCCCCCTTGGTGATCCCCAGAATTTGCGCATACCCACCGCGATCTGTACGGAGCGCCTCCGTTCCCGGGCGAGCCGGCCTCGACCTGTCTCCGTGCCTGCAGCGGCCTTCACTTCAAGAGCGTCGAGATTCACCTGGAAGGATTGACGGGCCCTGTATCGAAACAACGGAACGTGAGGCTGATGCGGCGTCCGGCGGAAGTGGTGCGGGGGACACCGTGGGTCCAGGTGCACTGAGTCTTCTGTGTCATCAGGAGCAATGACCCGTGCTCCAGGACGAGTTCCGTGCGGTGGGCCCGGTCGACGCTGCGGAATACCAGGGGACGTGTCGCGCCGAGCGAGACGATCGCGATCGCGCTGGACGGAGTCAGACCCTCATAGGAATCCTGGTGGAAGCCCATGGTGTTGTCGCCGGTTTCGTAACGGTTGGCCAGGCATTTGTTGAAGGGGTGACCCGCGAACTCACCGACGCGGGCCGCGATCGCCGCGATCCGCGACGGCATCGCCATGGGTTCGTAGTGCTGGCCGGAGTAGTTGTACGGCACACCGAAGCTGGCGGTACGGCGCGCACGCATGCGGTCGTCCCAGGTCACCTCGGCGAGGAGGAAGGCCAGATCAGTGTCGGCATGGGGCAGTGCGTCCGCGAAATAGCGGACGTCGAGTGGCGGTGCGGTCATTGTTTCTCCGTCGCGGGGTTGGGGGTTCAACCAGTGGTGCGGTGTGAACTCACGTTGTCGCTGGCGACGAAGGGACGGCATGGCCGGGATCCTAGAAGGGGCTCGCACCCGCGGGCCAGCGAATAACACCGGCCCGCAGACGCGATGACCGTCGCCTTCGCATAAGCGCAAACAGGCATGCACCGATATCGGTGGCTGTACTCTGATCAACTGTTCGTGCCGAGTCCGGCAGGGCTGCCGGAGAACGAACGAGCCGAGCGGCTGGCGCGCGCCACGCGCGAGGCCCGCAACGCCGCCCGGTTGCGCAAGTACGACGGCATCGTCGCGGTCCACGACGTCGTCGTCGACGGCGGCCTTCCTTGGATCGTCATGGAACTCGTCGACGGCCGCTCGCTGAGCGAGCACCTCGCGGAGCACGGACCGCTTCCGGCGGGCAGGGCCGCCGAAGTCGCCGCCGCACTGCTGACGGCCGTCGGCGCGGCGCACCGGGAAGGTGTCGTGCACCGCGACATCAAACCCGCCAACGTCATGCTCGCCGAGAACGGGAAGGTCCTGCTCACCGACTTTGGGACCGCGATCCACAACACCGACACCGCGCTGACCGCCACCGGGATGCTCATCGGCTCGGCCGAGTACACGGCGCCCGAGCGGTTGCGCGGCACCGACGGCCTTCCCGCCGGCGATCTGTTCTCCCTCGGCGTGACCCTCTATCAGGCCGTCGAGGGCGTCTCGCCGTTCCGCCGCGACACCCACGAGGCGACGCTGGCCGCGGTGCTGCTGGAGGAGGCCCCGGCGCCGCGACGGACCGGACCGCTCACGCAGCTGATCACCCGGCTGCTGGACAAGGACCCGCAGCGCAGGCCGACCGTCGCCGAAGCACTGACCATGGCAGGGGCACAGCCCGCCGCCGAGGTCCACGTGCAGCGCGACACCAAGATCCTCCCGGCGCGGCCGAAGGCGTGGCAGCCCATGGGTGTTGCCGCGCTGATGGCGATCGTCACGGCGGTCGGCGTCGCCGGGCTCCCTGATGCCGGCGGGACGTGGGAGCACTTCGAGCACTACGGGGACGATGCCGTGCTCAGCGTCGCCTTGCTGATCGTCGCCGTTGCCGATGTCGTCCTCACCGGCTTGCTGTGTGCCGGTCTCGCGTGGTTCCTGCCGGTGCGCGTAGGCAAGACCATCACCGCGCTCGTCGGTGTCGCGGGGTTCGTCTTCGGTTGCGGTGCGGCCGCGTTCGCCTTCCACGGCGCGGGCGAGACCTTGCGGAGCACGATGGAGCTGTCAGGGCGAGAGTCGGCGACGGTGTCGCTGGCCGTGATCAGCATCGTCGTCCTCGTCGCGGCCGGGTTGGCCTGGAGCTCCCGACGCCGGGTCTGCCACGTCGCAGGTGGACTCAGACATCGATGGAACGGCTCCTGACCGATCGGTCCCGGTCAGGAGCCACGGAAGAGTTGCTCCTCATCATCACGCGACCGCGTCGGTCACTGAATCCAGTCGAAGCGGCCGGGTCCGCAGTAACTCTTCCCATTGATCTTTCCGCATACCTGGTACCAGATCTGCACACGAGGACTGACGGCCCCGGAGATCGAGAACGAGACCTCGTTTCCGGACCCGTAGAGACGTCTGATCTGCCCGCTACCGGAAACGCTGGGCCTTTCCCAGTAGAGCCCTGCCTCGGTCGCTCCCTCTTCGACCTTCAGCGTGAACGAGTTACGGCCCTTGCTCATGTTGTGAGTTCCGCTGTTGAACCATGCCTTGGCGACCGGCCGGTCATTCCAGTAGGCGGCGCTCTCACTGGTCGCCGCGCTCGCCGGTGACGCTACGAAGACAAGGGGCCGGACGATCGCGGCGGCAATGGTCGATCGGATGGAGCTTCGCATCGAGAAACTCCTGAAAGTCAGGGACTGGCACTCCCGTGTTCGGCGGATGCCTGAGGTTGCCCTCCCAAGGATTTCCAGCCTCGCGGAACCGCGCCAATCTTTTCGACCGTGACGCAAATGCGCAGGTCAAAAGAACCGGGCCCTTGCACCCATTCCAGCCAACCGGGAAAGACGAGGCTTGACGCAGTCAGGTCCCGGTGCCGAATCCGTCCATCGCTTCCCGCTCCTCCAGGCTCTGCAGTTCCTGGAACACGGTGATGTGCATGCCACCCGGCGCGTCCAGTCGGGCGTTCAGCGACTGCCAGGGCGTGACGGTCGGCGGCGCGACCTCATCCGCTCCGGCCGCCGTCAGACGGTCGACGGTCTCCCGCGTGTCGTCCACCTCGAACGCCACCCGGAACTTGGGCGCCACCTGCCGCCCCACCTCCACGTCGTCGATCATCCGCTTCTGCGCCGGATTGGCGATCTCCAGCGTCGCCCGGCCCGCATCCAGGATCACCACCTCGGCCCCGTCACCCCCGGAGAAGGCGGCCTGCTCCGGCAACCCCAGCACATCCCGATAGAAGGCGACGGCCGCTTCGTAATCCTCCGCCTCCACAACCAGCCGCAACTGCCGGACCGCCTTCGGCTGACGCTCGCTCGACATGGTCATGCCCTCCACAGAAATCCTCCGGCGTGGCCCACCCGTGTGATGCCTGGAACGCCGCGCACCCCATCGTGCTCGAACCGGATCCGGGCGTCGAATGGAGGCAAGACGTCGAGCGGCCGCGCGTCCATGCGCGCGGCCGCTCGCGGGAAAAACGACGACGGGTCAGGTGAAGTTGACGTCGCTGCAGAAGTAGTACGTCTGGTCCATGTGGGACGCCTTCCAGATCGTGTAGATCACGTGGCGGCCGGTGCGCGAGCCCTTGGTCAGGCTGGTGATCAGGTAGTTCTCGGCGGGCGCGTACCGGGGAGTCTCGCGGACGAGCTCCAGGTGGTTCCAGCCGAGCGGGGTCGTGGTGGCGTCGTAGCCCTGGCGGGTGATGTAGACCCTGATGTAGTCGGCGCCGTGGCGGGCCTGGTCGTGCAGCCGCATGCTGAACGAGCTGCCGACGTTCGTCATGGTCCAGGCGCCGGGGGTGTCCATGGAGCGGTAGCGGCCGTCCTGGGTCCGGCCGGCGCTGCAGAGCTGGCCGTTCGGGACGGCGGCCTGGTGGTTGCCGCCGACGTTGTCGCGGTAGAGGCCGTTCCAGTTCCACATCGCGTTGGTGTTGTCCTGCCAGGCCTGCCAGCACATCGGGTCCTGCTGCTGCATGGCGGGGTTCTGGAAGTCGCTGCCCCAGCGCAGCCAGCAGCCGTAGTTGCGGGAGGCGGGGTCGACGATCGAGCCGTGCGCGGAGGCGGTGCCGGTCAGGGGCATGGCGAGGAGGGTCACCGTGGCGGCGAGCAGCGCGAGGATGCGCCGCGCCCGGCGGCGGGGTCCGGCGTGGGACATAGTGCGGTCTCCGTGTTCCGGTAGGGGGCCGGTGGTGGGAGCGCTCCGTCCGGTGACGGTATCTGACCGCGGAAGGCCACGCCAATGACGGCATGATGTCAAGGGCCGAAATGGACGAACCTACCAGGGGATGAGCTGGGGAAAGGGCTTTCCGAAGCGGGCTCGTACGTGCTGAAAATTTCAGCCGTAGTCAGGGTTGGCGACGGCGAGTTTGGCGCGTACGGCCTCCTTCAGGAAGGGCGCCAGCATGGGGTTGTCGTCGAGGCGGCCCTCGCGGATCGCGGCGGCCAGCTCGGCGTCGGAGGCGACGCCGAGGGCCGCCAGGCGGGTCTCGTGGTCGAGGGCCTGGGACGGGCCGAGGTCGATCTCGCGTTCGACCATGGCGAGCACGTTGATGGCGACCCTGGTGTGGAAGCGGACCCGGCCCTCGGCCGCCGGGAGCACGTCCGTTTCGAGGAACTCACGGACCGCGGCGACCAGCTGGGCAGATGTCGGGGCGTCGTGCATGCTGTTCTCCGTTGACCGGACAGTCGTTTTCGGTTGAGATCCTTGCATGAGTTTCGCCGTGCCTGACAGGGTCCGCCCGCTGCGGGATGCCGTGTACGCGTTCATGACCGAGCGGGTGGAGCCCGCGGAGCGCGCCATCGAGGAAGGCGGCCGGGAGGCGCTCCGCGAGCTGCAGGAGGAGGCGAAGAAGGAAGGGCTCTGGGCGCTCGGGCACCCGAAGGAGCTGGGCGGCGGCGGGCTGCCGTTCCTCGACTACGTGTACGTGAACGAGGTGCAGGGGCGCAGCGAGTACGGGCAGCTCGCGCTCGGCACGTACACCTTGCAGGACTCGCTCATGCTGTACGAGCACGGGACCGCCGAGCAGCGGGAGCGCTATCTGGCGCCGCTGGTGCGGGCCGAGATCTCGCCGAGTTTCGCGATGACCGAGCCGGCGGTGTCGAGCAGCGACCCGACGCAGATCGCGACGCGGGCGGTGCTCGACGGCGACGAGTGGGTGGTGAGCGGGCACAAGTGGTTCACCACGGGCGCGTCGCAGGCGGCGTACACGACCGTGATGTGCCGGACCGAGGAGGACGCGCCGCCGCACCTGGCGTTCTCGATGATCCTGGTGCCGACGGACACGCCCGGTTACACGATCGTGCGGGAGACGCCGGTGCTCGGGCTGAACGGGTCGCACTGCGAGGTGCGGTACGAGGACGTGCGGGTGCCGGCGGCCAACCTGCTGGGGCCGCGCGGGCACGGGTTCGTGATCGCGCAGAAGCGGCTCGGGCCGGGGCGGATCTTCCACTGCATGCGGTGGCTGGGGCAGGCGCAGCGGGCGTTCGACCTGATGTGCCGCCGGCTGCACGAGCGGACGGCGTTCGGCGAGCCGCTGGCGAAGAAGCAGCTGATGCGGCAGCACGTGTTCGACTCGTACGCGGAGATCCAGGCGGCGCGGCTGCTGACGCTGCAGGCGGCGGAGGCGGTCGACGCCGGGGGCGGCGCGCGGGTGGAGATCGGCGCGATCAAGGTGGTCGGGGCGCGGATGCTGCACAACGTCATCGACCGGGCGATCCAGGTGCACGGGGCGGCGGGGCTGACTCCGGACACGCCGCTTGACCGGATGTACCGGCACGCGCGGGCCGGGCGGATCTACGACGGGCCGGACGAGGTGCACATCGACTCGGTGGGGCGGCGGATACTCGGCGAGTACGCGGGCGGCGGCAACTGGGAGTTCGGGCTCCGGTGACCGACGTCGACGCGGTGGTGCGGGAGGCCTTCGGCGGCGGGGCCTCGGTCGAGGGACGGGTGCGGCTGCCGGGCGGGGCCTCGCGGGAGACGTGGGCGCTGGACGTGGTCACGCCTGACGGGGTACGGCATCCGCTGATCCTGCGGTCGGGGGCCGAGGGCGGGCTGGGCGCCGGGCTGGCCGCCGAGGCGGGGTTGATCCGGGCCGCGCGGGAGGCCGGGGTGCCGGTGCCCGGCGTGGTGGCGGCGGCTGATGCGTACGTGCTCATGGAGCGGATCGAGGGTGAGACGATCCCGCGGCGGATCCTGCGGGACGACGCCTTCCGCGAGGCGAGGCCGCGGCTGGCCGCGCAGTGCGGTAAGGCGCTGGCGGCGATCCACCGGATGCCGCTGTCCGCGCTCCCCCAGGCCGGCGCGGCAGGCGCGGCGGACGATCCGCTGGATCAGTGGCGGGCGGCGCTGGACATGGCCGGGGAGCCGCATCCGGTCTTCGAGCTGGCCCTGCGGCGCCTGGCGGCGGCGCGGCCGGAGCGCGGCCGGCGGACCGTGGTGCACGGCGACTTCCGCAACGGCAACCTGATCGTCGGGCCCGAGGGCGTCAGGGCGGTGCTCGACTGGGAGCTGGCGCACGCCGGCGACCCGCTGGAGGACCTCGGCTGGCTGTGCGTCAAGGCGTGGCGGTTCGGGTCGCCGCTGCCGGTGGGCGGTTTCGGGTCCTACGACGACCTCGTGACCTCGTACGAGAAGGCGTCGGGACACCCGGTGGACCGGGAGGCGCTGCGCTGGTGGGAGACGTTCGGGGTGCTCAAGTGGGGCGTCATCTGCGTCGTGCAGGCCCGGCGGCACCTCACCGGCGAGTCGCGGTCGGTGGAACTGGCGGCGATCGGGCGGCGGGTGTGCGAGAACGAGTGGGACCTGCTGGCCATGCTGGAGGAAAACCCGTTGCGGTGACTCACGCCGGGGCAGCACGCTGAAGCGGTGGCCATCCTCGAGGCGATCAAGCTGGTCAAGCGGTTCGGCCCGGTCACCGCGGTCGACGAGGTGAGTTTCGGCGTAGGCCACGGCGAGGTCGTGGGGCTGCTCGGCCTCAACGGGGCGGGCAAGTCGACGACGCTCCACATGCTGCTGGGGCTGATCACTCCCGACGCGGGCCAGGTGCGGGTCTTCGGGATGGATCTGGCGCGGCACCGCGTCGAGGTGCTCAGCCAGGTCAACTTCGCCGCCAGCTACGTGGACCTCCCTGGGCCGCTGCTGGTGCACGAGGTGCTGGACGCGTTCGCCCGCCTCTACGCGGTGCGGCGGCCGAAGGCGCGGGTGGCGGAGATGATCGAGCTGCTGGAGCTGGGGCCGCTGCGCGGGCGGCGGATGATGGACCTGTCGTCGGGCCAGCGCACCCGGGTGCAGCTGGCCAAGGCGCTGCTCAACGCGCCCCGGCTGCTGGTGCTCGACGAGCCGACGGCCAACCTCGACCCCGACGCGGGCGACCGCATCCGCGGCCTGCTGTCGCGGGTGGCCCGGGAGAACGGCAGCGCGATGCTGATCACCTCGCACAACATGCGCGAGGTGGAGCGGATGTGCGACCGCATCTGCTTCATGGCGGCCGGGCGGATCGTCGCCGCGGGGACGGCCGCGGAGCTGGCCGGTCATTACGGGGCCGTGGACCTGGAAGAGGTGTTCCTGAAGGTGGCGCGCGGATGACGACTCTGACGCTGCCCCCGCTCGGGGCGGCCGCCCGGCGGCAGCGGATCCTCGGCGTGGTGCGGCGCGACTTCGCGGCGTTGCGGCGCAGCCCGATCAGGATGTTCGAGATCCTGTTCTGGCCGACGGTCGAGCTGGTGCTGTGGGGGTTCGTGACGCTTTTCCTGCAGTCGCAGCGGGTGCCGTTCGTGGTCACGTTCCTGCTCGGCGCGGTGCTGCTGTGGCAGGTGCTGCAGAAGGCCAGCAACGAGATCTCCATCGCCTTCCTGGAGGACATCTGGTCCAGGAATCTGCTGAACGTCCAGGTCAGCCCGTTGTCCAGCGTGGAGTACGTGACCGGGCTGATGCTGTTCGCGCTGGGCAAGGTGGCGGTCGCGGTCATGGTCATGGCGGGGCTGGCGTACGCGCTGTACGGGTTCGGGGTGATGACCCTGGGCGTGGGGCTGGTCCCGTTCATGGGGGTGCTGCTGGTGTTCGGCTGGTCGCTCGGGCTGGTCGGCATCTCGGCGGTGCTCAGGTTCGGCGAGAACGCGCAGGTGATCGCCTGGTCGCTGGTGTTCGTGGTGCAGCCGCTGGCGGGGATCTTCTACCCGGTCTCGGTGCTGCCGGAGCCGCTGCGGGTGGTGGCCTGGTTCACGCCCGCGTCCCACGTGTTCGAGGGGATGCGCACGGTCATGGCGGGCGGCGCGGTGCCGTGGGACCGGATGGCGTGGGCGGCGGGGCTGAACGTGGTCTACGTGGCGGCGACGCTGGCGCTGTTCGGGTGGGCGTTGCGGTATGCCCGGCGGCACGGGAAATTGTCCCGGTTCGGCGACTGACGGCGAGTCCTTCCGGGATTAGTGTCGAACGCATGAAGATCACTCCGAACAGCGGGACCGGGTCCGGGGCCATCACCCCCGACGGTTCCTCCGTCGAGGTCTACAAGAGGATCAAGCCGCGCGAGGAGCCGGACGTCGTGGCCGGCCAGGTGCCGGCCGGCGGGTCGGTGCTCGACCTGGGGGCGGGCGTGGGGCGGGTGACGCACGCCCTGATCGAACGCGGCTACGAGGTGGTCGCCGTCGACGAGTCGGCCGAGATGCTGGCCGAGGTGCGCGGCGCGGAAACCGTGTGCACCCGTATCCAGGACCTGCGGCTGGGGCGGCGCTTCGACGGGGTGCTGATGGCCTCGAACCTCGTGCACACCGCCGACGAGGAGGGACGGCACGGCCTGCTGGAGGCGTGCGCGCGGCACGTGGCCGGGGACGGGGCGGTGCTGATCCAGTGGACGCCGCCGGAGCGGCACGACGCCTGGGAGGTCGGCCGCGGCCGCACCGAGGGCGACATGCGGATCGAGATGTCGGCGCTGGAGGAGGTCGCTCCCGGCGTGGTCAACGCCACCATGCGGTCCGTGTGCGGGGAGCACGAGTGGACGCAGTCGTTCACCTCGCGGCGGCTGTCGGACGACCAGCTGGCGGCCGCCCTTGAGGCGGCGGGGCTGCGGCTGGACCGGTTCCTGACCGACGACAGAACCTGGGTGAGGGCGGTGCCCTCGACCGGTTCGTGACCGGTTCCGCCGCTCGGTGAGGGCTCTGGAGCGGGCGCTGATCGACTGGCAGACTGCCCCCAGGGGAAACGCCATCCGGGAGGTAACCGTGTCCGACGAGTTCGACGTCATCGTGATCGGAGCAGGCCCGGCCGGTGAGAACGTCGCCCAGCGGGCGGTGCGCGGCGGGCTGTCGGCCGCGGTCGTGGAGGAGCGGCTGGCGGGCGGCGAGTGTTCCTACTGGGCGTGCATCCCGAGCAAGGCGCTGCTGCGCCCGGTCGAGCTGGCCGCCGACGTGTCCCGGGTGCCGGGCCTGGAGGTGGGGCCGATCGACACGCGGGCGGTGCTGGCCCGCCGCGACGAGGCGGTCAGCCGCTACGACGACGCCGGCCAGGTGGGGTGGATCGAGAGCGTGCCCGCCACTTTCGTGCGCGGGCGCGGCAGGCTCGACGGCCCGCGCCGGGTCGTCGTGGACACCCCGGACGGCGGCGAGCGGGTGCTGACCGCCCGCCACGCCGTGGTGCTGGCGACCGGCAGCGTCGCCTCGGTGCCGCCGGTGCCGGGGCTGAGGGAGGCGGAGCCGTGGACCAGCCACGAGGTGACCGCCGCCTCCTCGGTGCCCGACCGGCTCGCGGTGATCGGCGGCGGCGTGGTCGGCTGCGAGATGGCGCAGGCCATGCACGGGCTGGGCGCCAGGCAGACGACGATGCTGGTGCGCGGCGGAGGGCTGCTGGAGCGGATGGAGCCGTTCGCGGGTGAGCTGCTGGCCGAGTCGTTCGCGGCCGCCGGGATCGACGTGCGGCCGCACACCTCGGCGGAGCGGGTGGAGCGGCCGGAGCCGGGCGGCAAGGTGACCGTCCACCTGCCGGAGGGCCCGCCGATCGAGGCCGACGAGGTGCTGGTCGCGACCGGCCGCAGACCCGCCACCAAGGGGCTGGGGCTGGAGAGCGTCGGGCTGCCGGCGGACCGGCCGGTCGAGGTGGACGACAGCCTGCGCGCCACCGGCGTGGACGGCGGCTGGCTGTACGCGGTGGGCGACGTCAACGGGCGCAACCTGCTCACCCACATGGGCAAGTACCAGGCGCGGGCGTGCGGTGACGTCATCGCGGCCCGGGCCAGGGGCGAGGCCGACGACCTGCCGGGGATGCGCGCGGTCGCCGACGGGTTCGGGCCGCCGCAGGTGGTGTTCACCGACCCGCAGATCTGCTCGGTCGGGCGCACCGAGTCGGCCGCCCGCGAGGCCGGGTTCCGGGTGCGGGCAGTCGAGTACGATCTCGCGGACGTGTCCGGCGCCTACCTGCTCGGCGACGGCTACCGCGGCCGGGCCAAGGCGGTGGTGGACGAGGACCGCAAGGTGCTGCTGGGTGTAACGTTCGCCGGGCCGGGCACGGCCGAGCTGCTGCACTCGGCGACCGTCGCGGTGACCGGCGAGGTGCCGCTGGAGCGGCTCTGGCACGCCGTGCCGTCGTTCCCGACGGTGAGCGAGGTGTGGCTGCGGCTGCTGGAGGCCTACGGTTTGTGACCGCCGCGCAGGTAGGCGACGGTCATCTCGCCCACCATGCGGCGCAGCCGGTCGCGGTGTTCGGGCGCGGCCATGTCGCGCCCGAACAGCGCGCCGAACGTGTGCTGGTTGGCCACCCGGAAGAAGCAGAACGCGCTGATCATCATGTGCACGTCGACGGCGTCGGCCTCGGTGTCGAAGTCGCCGCTGGCCCGGCCCGCCTCCAGGATGCGCTCGATGACGCCGAGCACGGGCGTGCCGAGGTTGGCCAGGGCCTGCGACTTGCGTATGTGCTCGGCCCCGTGGATGTTCTCGATCGCGACGAGCTTGATGAAGTCGCGGTGGGCCTCGTGGTGGTCGAAGGTCAGCTGCGCGAGCGTGCGGATCGCCTCGACCGGCGCCAGGTGCTCCACGTCGAGGTCGCGCTCGGCGGCGCGGACCTCGGAGTATGCCTTCTCCAGGACGGCGATGTAGAGCTTCTCCTTGCTGCCGAAGTAGTAGTAGATCATGCGCTTGGTGGTGCGCATCAGCTCGGCGATCTCGTCGACCCGCGCCCCCGCGTAGCCGCGCCTGGCGAACTCCCGCTGGGCGACCTCGAGGATCTCCGCCCTGGTGCGGTCGGCGTCGCGCCGTCGCTCACCGGTGGCTGGCTGCGAGGTCATGTGACTCCACGGGACGGCGGGGACGATACGCCTCATCCTATGACCGCTCGGCGTGCTGCACGGCCAGCCGGACGGCCGCGTTGGCGGCGCCGTACCCGTCGTAGCCGCCGATCCGCTGCACCAGCTCGAAGAACACCCGGCCCGCCGTCACCGTGTACAGGTGCAGGAACTCGCCCTCCTCGTCCCTGTCGTACAGCAGCCCCAGCTCCCTGATCTCCGGGTCCGTCCCGTACCGGGCCTCCAGGTTGTCGTAGTAGTTGGCCGGGATGGGCAGCAGCAGGCCGGGATGGTCCGCGCGCAGCCGCCGGGCGAGCGCCCGCAGGTCGCGGACGGCGAACGCGACGTGCTGCCGGGACGCCTGGCGGGCGACCGTCCTGGCGATGTTGACGACCAGGCGGGTGCCGCCGCCGGCCATGGCGCGGCTGCGCAGCAGGCCGTACGGGTCGGCGACCTCCAGGCTCTCCTGCGGGCGCAGCCCGAGCACGCCGCGGTAGAACAGCGACGCCTCGTCGAAGTGCTGCCAGGGCTGGGTGAGCGCGACGTGGTCGATCCCGGTCACGTCCCCTTCCGGTACGGGCTCCGTACGGGGGAAGTCGGCCGTCCAGTCGGGGTGGTCGGCGTGGCCGGTGCGGCAGAAGAACAGCGCGGTCCCGTCGGGGGCGGCGATGGCGTCCAGCGGCGCGTCACGGGGCGCGCGCTCGCGCGGCAGCACCGGCGCGAGCAGTTTCCCGGCCCGTTTCACCGAAGCGGCCGGGTCGGGCGTCTCCAGCCCGATCGCCACCAGCGCCGGCTCCTCGTCGGCCGATTCCGCTGGGGCCGCGTTGAGGAGGACGCGGGCGCCGCCCTGCTCCCAGAGCTCGACCGGTTTCGTCCGATGCGTGCCGGTACGGGCGAAGCCGAGGGCCGACAGGATCCCGGGGAGCTCGGCGGAGCCCTCGGTGGCCAGCTCGGCGAAGGCGAACCCGGACGGCACCACGGGCGGCACCCCGTCCGGCGTCAGCGCCTCCTCCAGCGCGATCAGCGACCGCATCGCGTCCAGCGCGGTCCGGCGGGCGTCGGACTGGCGGAAGACGTCGTTGAACACCTCCAGCGACAGCGGTCCCGCGTATCCGGTGGCCAGCACGTGCCGTACCAGGCCCGTCACGTCGAAGCCGCCCTGGCCGGGGAAGCAGCGGTAGTGGCGGCTCCACTGCAGCACGTCCATGGCCAGCCGGGGCGCGTCGGCGAGCTGCAGGAAGAACACCTTCTCCCCCGGGATCGCCTCGATGCCGATGGGGTCGGAGCCGCGCGACAGGATGTGGAAGCTGTCCAGGCAGACGCCGAGCGCGGGATGGTCGGCCGTCCGCACGATCCGCCAGGCGTGCAGATACTCGCTGACGTGCCGTCCCCAGGCGAGCGCCTCGTAGGCGACCCGGATGCCGTGCCCGGCGGCCCGCTCGGCGAGCAGGCGGAGCTGGGCGGCGGCCAGCTCGTCGTCGGGCAGGGCGTCCGGGGAGACGTTCGAGCAGACCAGCAGCGTGTCCGCGCCGAGCCGGTTCATCAGCTCGAACGTGTACTCGGCGCGGCGCAGGTTGCCCTTGAGCACGTCGTCGGGCACCGCCTCGAAGTCGCGCAGCGGCTGGTAAATGTCGATGCCCAGCCCCAGGTCGTCCGCCCGCAGGCGGATCTCCTCGGGCGGCAGCGGGCAGGCGACGAGGTCGTTCTCGAACACCTCCACCCCGTCGAAGCCGGCCGCGGCGATCGCCTCCAGCTTCTCGGTCAGCGTGCCGCTCACCGACACGGTCGCGATGGACTTGCGCATGGCGTCCTCCTGTCAGGCGGTGACGAGTTCGGTCAGGTGGGCGAGCATCCGCTCCGCGTCCGGTTTCCTGCCCGTGAACAGGTGGAAGGCGTGGGCCGCCTGGAAGACGACCATGCCGCCGCCGTGGAGGGTGCGGCAGCCCAGGGCTCGGGCCTGGCGCAGCAGCTCGGTCTCCAGCGGCCGGTAGACGATGTCGGCCACCCACAGGTCCGGGCGGAGCAGGGCGGCGGGCAGCGGCAGGCCGGGGTGCCCCGCCATGCCGGTGGGGGTGGCGTGCACCAGCCCGTCGGCGTCCGGCAGCAGCTCCGGCAGGTCGTCCGGGGCCGCCGGGCGCGCCCGGCCCGCGCCGAACCGCTCGGCCAGCTCCCCCGCCAGCGCCCGGGCCCGGCCGGGCTCGGCGTCCACCACCGTCAGCTCGCCCGCGCCCAGCGTGAGCAGCGCGTGCGCGACCGCCGCCCCGGCGCCGCCCGCGCCGAGCTGCGTCACCCGGCGGGTGGGCGCGCCGGGCAGGTCGCGCGCGAACGACTCGGCGAAGCCGGTCCAGTCGGTGTTGTGCCCGACGGCGCGCTCGCCGTCGAACACCACCGTGTTGACCGCGCCCAGCGTGGCCGCGTCCGCCGACAGCTCGTCCAGGTGCGGGAGCACGGCCCGCTTGCAGGGATGGGTGATGTTCAGCCCGTCGAAGCCGAACCGCCGCGCGGCGCGGACCAGCTCCCCCACCTCGGCGGCGTCGGCCGCCTCGATCAGGCGGTAGACGTACGGGATGCCGAGCCGGACCGCCTCCCGCTCGTGCAGGGCGGGGCTGAGTGACGGCCCGATGCCGGAGCCGATGAGCCCGATCAGGTAGGAGGTCATGCTCACCCTCATGAGTTATGTACGAACTAGTGAGTTAGTCATAACATCTCCGGAGCCGTCCCGTGAAGAGACTCTTGACATGAGATCGCGGTCACAGGAGCATGGCGAGCAATTAACTATCTAGTTCGTAACAAGTGCGGGGCCCGGACGGGGGCACGGTCCACACTGACGACGCCGCACCAACAGGGAGCCATCGTGACCGACCAACCCCCCGGCGCCCGCCAGGGCACGCCGCGCAAAGCGGCCGTCGC
This sequence comes from Nonomuraea sp. NPDC049486, assembly GCF_040676925.1. NCBI lineage: Bacteria > Bacillati > Actinomycetota > Actinomycetes > Streptosporangiales > Streptosporangiaceae > Nonomuraea > Nonomuraea sp. NPDC049486. Next base: position 205,453 of record NZ_JBFAPV010000016.1, on the reverse strand, counting down.
GGCCTGGATAGGCAGTGCGCTGGAGTACTACGACTTCTTCATCTACGGCAGCGCCGCCGCCCTCATCTTCTCCAAGGTGTTCTTCGACGAGTCCGATCCCACCACGGCGACCCTGCAGTCGCTGGCCAGCTTCGGCGTCGCCTACGCCGCCAGGCCCGTGGGCGCGTTCATCCTCGGTCACGTCGGCGACAGGTTCGGCCGCAAGCGCATCATGGTGTTCACGCTCGTGCTCATGGGCGTGTCGACGTTCCTCATCGGCTGCCTGCCGAGCCGCGACCAGATCGGCGACCTCGCCCCGGTGCTGCTGGTCGTGCTGCGCATCATGCAGGGCCTGTCGGCCGCCGGGGAGCAGGCCAGCGCCAACTCCATGACCCTGGAACACGCCCCCGAGCACCGGCGCGGCTACTACACCAGCTTCACGCTCAACGGCACGCAGTTCGGGCAGATCCTGGCCACCGTCGTGTTCATCCCGGTGGCGGCCATGCCCGAGGAGCAGTTGCTGTCCTGGGGCTGGCGGGTGCCGTTCTGGATGAGCGTGATCGTGGCCGTGGTCGGCTGGGTGATCCGGCGCAAGCTGGAGGAGACGCCGGCGTTCGAGCGCGAGGTGGCCCAGGGCACGGTGCCGCGGATGCCGCTGTCGCTGCTCTTCCGCGACCACTGGGCGAGCGTGGTACGGGTGGTGTGCGCGGCGCTGATCGCGACGGTCAGCACCATCTTCACCGTGTGGGCGCTCAACTACGCCGTCGAGAACGTCGGCCTGGACCGGGCCACCATGCTCTGGGTGAGCACCGTGGCCAACACCGCCGCACTGCTGGCCATCCCGCTGTGGGCCATGCTGTCGGACCGGATCGGGCGCAAGCCCGTGTTCCTCATCGGAGCCGTCGGCAGCCCGATCATGATCTTCGCCTACCTGGCGGCGATCAACTCCGGCAGCTACCCGATGATCTTCCTGGTCGGCATCCTCACCCTCGGCGTCGTCTACAGCGCCTCCAACGGCATCTGGCCCTCGCTCTACGGGGAGATGTTCACCACCAAGGTGCGGCTGTCGGGTATGGCCATCGGCACCCAGATCGGCTTCGCCGTCGCCGGCTTCGCCGTCGCCTCGGCGGCCGGCATCGTCTCCCCCGGAGGCTGGCTCGGCCTGCAGGGCTGGGTCGGCGTCGGCATCTTCACCGCCATCCTCTGCGCGATCAGCGCGGTGGCCGTGGCCACGGCGCGCGAGACGCACAAGGTCCCCACGGACCAGCTCGGCCTCCCGCCCGCCGACCGCGTCACCACCTCCGCCTGACCCTTCCGTACGCGGCCGCGCCCTTCCCGGGTGCGGCCGCGTACGCGTCTCCGGGACACGCACCGAAATACTGGTAATTACTGGAACCCCTGATACCCTCGCGCCATGAGTGACCGGCTGGACGAGCTCGAACGGCGCATCGACGAGCTCAGGGCCGGTGTGCGCAGGGCCATGCGGGCCAGGGACGGCTCGGCGGCCAGGGCGCTGCGGGCCGAGCTCCGCACCGCCGAGAAGGCGTGGGACTCCCTGGTGAGCGGCGAGAAGCCCAACGGGAAGACGCAAGGGCCGCGGCTGGTGACCGTGCGCGAGCAGGTGCACCAGGCGCTGGAGCTGCTGGGCGCGCCCGCGCAGGCCCGGCTGGTGGTGGCGGTGAGCGGCGCGTTCCAGGCCGGCACGATCCGCAGCTCCCAGCTCACCAGCCTGCGCAGGGACGAGGAGCGCTCGTTCCGCTCGTCGCCGTTCGGGCGGCCCTACTACCTGTGCGCGGCGCTGACCGACCGGCTCTCCCCCGCCCGCGGCTACCTCACCGTCAGCACGTGGCCGGTGGAGCGCCGGGTGGTGGGCCCGCTCAGCCCCCGCGTCGACTTCCTCACCTGCGCGATCCGGATCGCCGAGCACACCGCGGGGCGGCGCTCGCCCGACGGCGACCGGCTGTTATCCAGGATGGCGCGCAACATCCCTGGCGCCGGTGACGAGGTGCCGCCCGACCCGGCGCGGGTGGCCGAGGCGGCGCGGCGGGAGCTGGCCGTGCACGCCGGGCGCGACGCCGGCGACCGCGCGGAGCTGGCGGGACGCGCCGACACCCAGCTCGATGACGTGGCCCGGCTATTCGGGGCCACTACGCTGACCACTGTTCCAAGATCAGTCATGGCTATGGGAGGCGGCCGATGAACCGGCTCGACGCGCTGCGCGGCACCACACCGCCGAAGCCGCACGACGCCCGGGCGATCGCCGCGCTGGCGGCCAACCCCGGCTGCACGCGGCGGGCGCTCATGGACGGCGCCGGGATCGACAAGGACGCCGTCGCCCGCCACCTGGGGTTCCCCGCCCCGTTCGGCCAGTCGCCGTTCGCGATCACCCGGGGCAACGCGTTCGAGGCGCTGGTGAAGGCCGACGGGTGCGCGGAGCTGATCCGGATGCTGCGCGAGCTGCTCGGCCTGCCGATCGACGAGGTGGCCTACCACGACGTGGAGAACGTCGGCGCCCACCTGCGCCACACCCACACCCGCGCGCTGATCGACCGCGCGGCCAGGGGCGAGGGCGTGGGCACCGTCTACGACCACCCGCTGTTCACGCTGGGCATCGCCGGCCACACCGCCTATCTGGAGCCCGACGTGGTCGCGTTCCAGCTCGGCGGCCGGTTCCACATCGTGGAGATCAAGTCGTTCGCGGTGGTCGACGGGCAGGCCGACCCGGCCGCGGTGGCGGCGGCCGCGCGGCAGGCGGCGGTGTACGTGCTGGCGCTGCGGACGCTGCTGGAGGAGCTGGGCCACGACCCGCTCCGGGTGGCCGACGACGTGGTGCTGGTCTGCCCGGAGAACTTCGCGAACCGCCCGGTGGCGACGCTGGTCGACGTGCGCCGCCAGCTCGCGGTGCTGCGCCGCCAGCTCTCCCGGATGACGAGCCTGGACCGACTGCTGGACGCGCTGCCCGAGGACGTGACGTTCGACCTGGCGCCGGACGCCGACGGGCGGCCGGCCAGGCCGGTCGCGGAGCTGGCCGACGCGGTCCGCAGGGCCGAGGCCCGCTACGCGCCCGACTGCCTGTCCACGTGCGACCTGTGCTTCTTCTGCCGCGACGAGGCCCGCCAGGAGGGCGCGTCCGATCTGCTGGGCCGCGCCGTCCGCGACGAGCTCGGCGGCGTGGCGTCGGTGCGGGAGGCGCTGGCGCTGGCCGACGGCTCGCGCGCGCCCGCGCAGGGCCAGGAGGAGATCGCCCGGCTGCTGCGCGGCGCCGAGCGGCTGCGGCGGGAGTGCCTGGCGTGAGCCTGCTCACCTCGCTCGCCCGGCTGCGGGCGATCGACGAGGGCGTCGCGCAGCCGATCGCGACCGTCCGCCACTGCCACCTGTCGGCGCGGCCGATGGTGTTCATCCCGCTGAAGCTGTCGGGTGAGGCGGCGGCGCCGCTGGCCGCCATGCTGGGCACCGACCCCGCCGAGCCGCGGCTGCTGGCGGTGGCCCAGCCGCGCAACCGCGACCTGCGCTTCGCCTGGACGGCCGACCTGGCCGGGGTGCTGCTGCCGTACGTGGCGGGCTTCACGGCCGAGACCGAGACGGTGGAGCGGCGCGGCGCCGACCCGTACGAGCGGGCGCTGGACGCGCCGCAGCTGATCGTGCCGAACCGGGCCGGGGTGGCCTTCACCCGGCTGCTCGGCCGCTCCACCCGGTTCCGGCGCACCGACGGGCCGTTCCCGGTGCCGGAGGGGGTGCCGCTGCTCGGCCGGTGGCTGACGTACTTCGCCGAGCGCGCCGCGTACCCCGGCTCGTCACTCATGCTGGCCGCGACCGACGAGCTGGCCCGTCACTGGGCGAGCGGGCAGAGCGCGCTGGAGGACGCCAACCTGGCGGCGCTGCTCGCCTGGATCACCGACGGGCCCGACGACGCGGCCGAGGACCCGCTGATCTGGCCGCCGGCCGGCCCGGCCACCGATCCGGGGTTCGACGCGGAGGTGCTGGCGCCGGCGATGGAGAGCGGATCGGCCGAGCGGATCACCGAGGCGCTGCGCACCCAGCTGGAGCCGACGTGGCGGCTGGTGTGGCGGGCCGTCGAACTGCTGCGCGGCCTGGAGCCGGGCGCGAGCGTGGCGCAGCGGTGGGAGCACGACCGCGGCTCGTTCAGCGGCATGACCGCGCAGCTCGCGGAGGGGGCGCCGCCGCAGGCCCGCCGCGACGGCGCGGTGGCCGCGGCGGCCCGGCTCTCGCGGATGGAACGCGCCCAGGCCGCCTACGAGGTGCAGCGCGCCTACGACGACCCGCTGGTGATGGCCGAGTACCGGCTCACGGGCGAGGCGTTCGCGGGCGAGGTCGTCGACACGGCGCCCGGCAACACCGAGGGCGAGGGCCGCTCACGCAAGCTGCGCCCGCTGGTGACGGTCAAGACCGACGATCCCGTACGGATCCCGCCCGGCACCTCGCTGGGCACGCCGGAACGGCGCGGGCAGGGGGCCGAGCTGGTGTCGGCGGGCGACGGCCTGGTCACCTTGAAGATCACCAAGGGCATGGGGCGGGGCAAGACCCCGGCGCCCGGCGCGGTGCCGGAGATCGGCGAGCGGGTCTGCTACAGCTCGCTGACCGACGAGTTCCAGGGCGCGGCGGCGCTGCCGGAGCCGGAGGCGACGCCGTGGACCCACGGCGGCCCGCCGCGCCCGTACGAACCTGCCGACGAGGACGCCCGGGAGGAGTGGTCGTGATCCCCGAGCCCACGCCTGAGGAGGTCATCCGGCGGGTGCTGGCCGACCTGCCGGGCCACCGCGGCGTGGTGGTCGACTCGCCGCCCGGCGCGGGCAAGTCCACGCTCGTGGTGCGGGCGGCGGCGCACTTGGCCGCCACCGGTGAGCCGCTGATGATCGTCGCCCAGACGAACGAGCAGGTGGACGACCTGGTGACGCGGATCTGCGAGAAGCATCCGCGGCTCACGGTGGGCCGGCTGTCGGCGGGCGGCTACGTGCCGCGCAAGCGGATGCTGGAGCTGCCAGGGGTGACCTTCGGCACCCGCGTCCAGGATCTCGGCGATCCGGACGTCGTCATCGCCACCGCCGACAAGTGGGCCTGGATCAGCGGCCGGACGTGGCCGTGGGCCATCGTGGACGAGGCCTATCAGATGCGCTCCGACAAGCTGCTGCGCATCGCCGGGCTGTTCGAGCGGGCGTTGTTCGTGGGCGACCCCGGACAGCTCGACCCGTTCTCCATCGTGGACGGCGACCGGTGGTCGGGGCTGTCGTGGGATCCGCTGCAGAGCGCCGTGTCGGTGCTGCTGCGGCACAACCCCGACCTGCCGGTGCACCGGCTGCCGGTGTCGTGGCGGCTGCCCTCGTCGGCGGCGCCGGTGGTGTCGCGGGCGTTCTACCCGTTCACCGGGTTCCGGTCGGGCACCGGTCCGGGCGACCGGCGGCTGGAGCTGGTCACCGGCGGCATGGGCACGGTGCACGACCGGGCGCTGGAGGAGGCGGCCCGCTCCGGGTGGGCGCTGCTGGAGCTGCCGAACCGGCACACCGTGCGGACCGACGCCGAAGCGGTGGAGGCGGTGGCGCTGCTGGCGGCCCGGCTGATGCAGCGCGGCGCGGTGGCGAGCTCGGAGCAGGGCGAGCGGCCGGTGACGGCCGACCGGATCGCGGTCGGCGCCGCCCACCGCGACCAGGTGGCGGCGATCAGGAACGCCGGGCTGCCGCCGGAGATCACCGTCGACACCGCCAACCGGCTGCAGGGCCGCGAGTACGACGTGACGATCGTGCTGCACCCGCTGTCGGGGCGGCGCGACGCGACCGCCTTCCACCTGGAGTCGGGGCGGCTGTGCGTGCTGGCGTCGCGGCACCGGCACGCGTGCGTGGTGGTGGCCAGGGCGGGCATCGCCGAGCTGCTCGACGCGCATCCGTCGGCGGAGCCGGTGCAGCTCGGGGTGCCGGTGAAGTTCCCCGACGGGTGGGAGGCCAACCAGGCGGTGCTGGACCACCTGGCGGCCCACCGGGTCTAACCGGCTTCGACGGTGCGCCGCCAGATGTCGATGACGAGGACCGGGCGCATCCCCTCCGACTCGTACAGGCCCAGCGCGGGGGTGGTGTTGTTGGTGTCGACGTGCAGGATCGTGCCCTCGCGGCCGCGGGCGGCGTCGGCGGCGATGGCGGTGCGCAGCAGCAGGCGGCCCAGGCCCCGGCCGCGGAACTCGGGCCGCACGGCGAGCGTGTCGACGTAGCCGCAGCCCTCGTCGGCGGCGAACTGGTTGTTGCCGAGCACCATCGCGGCCGCGCGGCCGTCCACCCTGGCCAGGGTGAGCTGGCTCCAGTCGGTGGTGGGGATCGCCTGCCTGCGGGCGTACCAGCGGTCGTAGTCGACGTAGGCGTGGCCGAAGTGGTCGGCGAAGCCCTCCTGGTACACCTCGTGGGCCTCGCGGCGGACCTGCTCGTTCTGGCCGCCGTGCAGGGTGACGCCGGGCGGCGGCGTCGGTGGCTCGACGGGGCCGTCGAAGTCGACGCGCATGCGGTGGAAGCTGGTGGCGGCCGCGAACCCGTACCCGGTGACGAGCGCCTGCTTGGCCCGGTCGGCCCGGTAGACGCCGACGTCGGTGACGGCGGCGGGGTGGCCCGCCTCGCGGGCGAGCGCGCCCGCGCGCTCCAGCACGAGCGGCCAGAGCCGCTCGGCGAGACCGGCCACGCCGGGGCGGACGATCACGTCGGCGTCGACGATCTCGCTCGCGCCCTGGCGGCGCGCCCACGCCCAGCCGTCGAGGCGGCCGTCCGGGCCGTGCGCGAGCCAGGCGTCGCTGTCGAGGTCGAAGCCGGGCTCGGCGAGCTCGCCCGCGATGTCGTCGAGGGTGAGGTCGGGCCGTCCGAGCACTTCGGTGTCGCAGGCGGCGCTGAGCTCGTGGATGGCCGGGGCGTCTCCGGCACCCGGTCGGCTGAAGTGATGCATGGGGTGATTGTCATGGTTGTGCCCCTCGCCGCGCGCTGTATTTTCGTGGTGGTTAGGCTGTGAGGGTGCCCGACAAGACCCCGCTGCAGATCGAGATCGACTCGTCCGACAAGACCACGGTCCAGCTCGCGGTCCGCGGTGACCTCGATTTCGACACCGCGGACGAGCTGTCGTCGGTCCTGCTGGGTGACGGATTCGAGCGGGTGGACGTCGACCTGTCGGGGCTGGGGTTCATCGACTCGTCGGGGCTGGCGGCCCTGGTCCGCCTCTACCAGCGGGTGGCCGCCGAGGACGCGGTGCTGCGGGTGGTCGCCGTCACGCCCTATCTGCGCAACCTGATGCGGATGACCGCGCTCGACCGCCTGTTCGGCCTGCCGCCGGGCTGAGCGTCTCCTTCCGTAACGAATGCTTCGCCGGATCATGGGCAGAGGCATTCTCGACACCGAAGGGAGGCGCCGGTGGAGACCACGATGGCGCTGCGGCTGCCCAGGGATGCGGCGAGCGTGCCGCTCATCCGGCAGATGCTCGACGGCACGCTGAACTCGCTGGGTGTGGAGCCGGAGATCCGGGACGACATCGAGCTCATGCTGACGGAGGCGTGCTCCAACGTGGTCAAGCATGCCGCGCCGAGCGACGAGTACACGGTGAGCGCCATGGTCTACGACGATCTGTGCGTGATCCGGGTGGTCGACACCGGCCATGGTTTCGACCCGGCGTCGGTCAGGGACGCGACGCCCGGGTCCGAGAACGGGCGGGGGCTGCAGATCATGCGGGCGCTGGCCGACGACGTCCGCTTCACCAACAAGCGGGAGAACGGCGCGGTGGTGTGCCTGGAGAAGCGGCTGCGCTACTCACCGGGCGCGGCGGGGCCGCACTTCATCCGGACGTGAGGACGTCATGGCTCACGGCCGCTCCGCCGGGCGGAGCCACCGTGTGTCAGGACGATCCCGCTCATGGAGGCCATCAGCGCCAGCCAGATGAGCACGGCCACCGCGATGCCCAGCACCGCGAGGAACGACAAGGAGAGGGCGACCAGCAGCGAGCCGATCGCGCCGAGCAACGTCCACACCCCGTCAGAGTTGCCCGCCGGTGCTCGTTCTCTGCAGTTTCATCGCGGTCAGTTGCCTGTTATGTGGCGATATATCCCTCTTACTCGGTGGCTCCGTCGGGCGCCTCCAGCCGTCCCGGCAGCGCGTCCAGCCGGCGCAGGATGACGCCCTCGCGCAGCGCCCACGGGCAGATCTCCAGCCGCTCCACCTCGAACAGGTCCATCACCGCGTCGGCCACGATCGCGCCCGCCGCGAGCTGGGCCGCCCGCCCCGCCGACACGCCGGACAGCTCGGCCCGCTCGGCGGCCGTCATGGCGGTCAGCTTGGCGGCCCAGTCGGCGGTGTCCTGCCGCGACAGCGAGCGCGGCACGTGGACGCCGTCGCTGGACGGTGCCGCCCCGGCGATCCTGGCCAGCTGCTTGAAGGTCTTGGAGGTGGCCACCGCCCGGTCGGCCCCGCCGTAGCGGACGACGGAGCCGACGGTGCGGGCGATCTCCGCGCGCACGTGGCGGCGCAGCCGGCGCACCTCGTCGGCGGACGGCGGGTCGGCGGTGAACCAGTCGCGGGTCAGCCGCCCGGCGCCGAACGGCAGCGACACCGCGACGTCGGGCTCCTCGTCGACCCCGGCCGCGATCTCCAGGGAGCCGCCGCCGATGTCGAACGCCAGCAGCCGCCCGGACGACCAGCCGAACCAGCGGCGCACCGCCAGGAACGTCAGCCTCGCCTCGTCGCGGCCCGACAGCACGTCGATGAGCACGCCGGTGTGCCGCTGGACCTTCTCCAGCACCCGCTCGCCGTTGGCGGCCTCGCGCACGGCGGAGGTGGCGAAGGCCAGCAGCTCCTCCACGCCCTTGTCCTCGGCGATGACCACGGCCTGCTCGACGAACGCGCGCAGCCGGTCCACGCCCTCGGCGGACAGCTTGTCGTCCGGGCCGAGATGCTCGCTGAGGCGCAGCTCCTCCTTGTGGGAGAACGCCGGGATGGGACGGCCGCCGCGGTGGGCGTCCACGACGAGTAAATGGACGGTGTTCGAGCCGATGTCCAGCACGCCGAGTCGCATGGCGATGACGCTACAGGCAGGCGCTTCGCCCGCGAAGCGGAGGCCGGGGGGCGACGACCGCGTGATCGTGGGCATGCCGGGGCGACTACCCTTCCTAGAGGTCGTGACACATGGGAGGAGCCAGATGAGCGCGTGCTGCGGGCCCGCCAGGGAGGCCGTCACCGGGGCGGACGCCCCCGAGGCGCCGGTCCTCGTGATGCCCGGGCCGGCGCGGCGGGAGCCGCCGCGCGGGATGGTCCGCGTCCCGGGCGGGACGTTCTCGGTGGGCGGCGACGACCCCGACGCCAACCCGGAGGACGGCGAGGGCCCGGTCCGCGAGGTGAAGCTGGATGCGTTCCTGATCGACCCGACCTGCGTGACGAACGCGCAGTTCGCCAGGTTCGTGAAGGAGACCGGATACGTGACCGAGGCCGAGCGGATCGGCTGGTCGTTCGTGTTCCGCCAGTTCGCCTCCCGCGGCGTCATGGACGCGAGCGTGCCGCAGGCTCCCTGGTGGGTCGGGGTGGAAGGAGCCTCCTGGCGCTCCCCCGAGGGGCCCGGCTCGTCGATCGGCGACCGGCAGAACCATCCGGTGGTGCAGGTGTCGTGGCACGACGCGACCGCGTACGCGCGGTGGGCCGGCAAGCGGCTGCCCACGGAGGCCGAGTGGGAGACCGCCGCCCGCGGCGGCCTGCGGCGGACCCGCTATCCGTGGGGCGACGAGCTGGCGCCGAAGGGGCGGCAGCGGTGCAACATCTGGCAGGGCCCGTTCCCCTCGGCGCCGAGCAGGGGCACGATGCCGGTCAAGTCGTTCCAGCCGAACGGCTACGGCCTCTACAACGTGGCGGGCAACGTGTGGGAGTGGACCGCCGACTGGTGGGACACCCGCTGGGAGCCGTACGCGGAGAACCCCACGGGCCCGGCCGAGGGCACCATGAAGGTGATCAGGGGCGGCTCCTACATGTGCCATGACTCCTACTGCAACCGCTACCGGCTGGCCGCCCGCACCGCCAACACCCCCGACTCGGCCACCGGACATACGGGTTTCCGGTGCGCGGCCATAGTCTGAGCCCATGTCACAAACCCTGCGACTGCTGATCACCGGCGGCGGCACCGGTGGTCACACCTACCCGGCCCTGACGACCCTGACGGCCATCCAGCGCCGGCAGGTGCCGCACGACGTGCTCTGGGTGGGCACGGCCAACGGCCTGGAGGCCAGGATCACCGCCGAGCACGGCATCCCGTTCAAGGCGATCACGACGGGCAAGCTGCGCCGCCGGCCCAACCTGCGCGAGCTCGGCACCAACCTGGCCGACCTGTTCCGCATCCCCGTCGGGGTGTTCCAGGCGATCGGCCACGCCGCCCGCTACCTGCCCGACGTGGTGCTGTCGACCGGGGGCTACGTGGCGGTGCCGATCGGGGTGGCGGCCAAGCTGATCCGCAGGCCGCTGGTCATGCACGAGCAGACGACGGTGGTGGGGCTGGCCAACCGGATCCTGTCCAGGCTGGCGACGCGGATCGCGCTGTCGCACGAGTCGTCGCTCGAACACCTGCCCGCCAAGGCCAGGGCCAAGGCCGTGGTGACGGGCAACCCGATCCGGCCCGAGCTGCTGCAGGGCAAGCGGGCGGCGGCCTACGACCTGTTCGGGCTGACGTTCGAGGTGCCGCTGATCTACGTGACGGGCGGCGCGCAGGGCAGCAAGCAGATCAACACACTGATCGCGGAGGTCCTGCCCAGGCTGCTGCCGCACGCCCAGATCGTCCACCAGTGCGGCCCCGCCTGGATCGAGCAGATGCGGGCCGTGGAGCTGCCGCCCGAGCTCGCCGACCGCTACCACCCGGTCCCCTACGTGGGGTCCGAGCTGGCCGACCTGTACGCGGCGGCCGACGTGGTGATCTCGCGCAGCGGAGCCGGCACGGTGTCGGAGCTGACCGCGATCGGCAAGCCGTCGCTGCTGATCCCGCTGATCCCGACGGGCGGCGACGAGCAGCGCAAGAACGCCGGCTATCTGGTGTCGGCGGGCGCGGCGCGGGCGCTGCTGGAGCCGAACCCTGCGGCCGACCAGCTGCTGGCCGAGCTGATGCCGCTGCTGGCCGACCCGGGCCTGCGGGCGGCGATGGGCGAGGCGGCCCAGAAGCTGGGCCGCGTGGACGCCGCCGACGTGCTGTGCGACCTGCTGCTGCGGACCGCCCAGCCCGCCCGGCCCGCCGCGGCCTAGGACCGCTCGCCCGGCTCCAGGTGGCGGAAGGCCTCGTGCGCGGAGCTGAGGCTGCGCCGCAGCGCCTGCTCCAGTTGGTCGGCGTCCTCGGCGAGCCGGGCGATCTCCGGCACCGCGAACGCGTCGGCCCCGGTCTCGGCGACCAGTTCCTCGTACTGGTGGATCCGGCCGCGCAGCTCCTCGACCTGCTGGTGGGCGCGGAAGGCGCGCTCGGCCTCGGTGACGTTGGCCGCGTAGCGTTCCAGCGCCTCGACCCGCGCCACCACGGCCTCCTCGCTGCTGTCGAGGGCCCGGGCGAGCGGTTCGGCGACGGCCGCCACCTCGGGGGTGACGGCGCCGGTGACGGTCTCGCGGTGTCTGGTGCGCAGCGCCGACAGCTTGGCCAGCAGGCGGGCGATCTCCCACTCCTGGGCGGGCAGCATCACCGCGTTACGCACCCCGTCGAGCAGCCCTTCGGCGTTGACCGACGACTCGTTGACGGTGGCGATGGCCCGTTGCGCACGGGCCAGCAGCCTGCGCGAGGCCTCGTCGAGGTCGTCGGTGAGCACGTAGCGGCCCTCGTACCAGCGCAGCTGCTCGTAGACCTCGCGGGCGAGCACGGCCTCCTCGTCCTCGTCGGTGAGGTCGTTGCGGATGAAGGCGACGAGCAGCACGGGCACGCCGACGAAGGCGAGCAGCAGCAGGCCGATGCCGCGGCTCATCAGGCCGAGCGCGATCAGCAGCACGGCGACGGCGGTCACGGCGACGGCCACGCCCTTGGACTGGGCGACGCCGGCGCGGGGCGGCGGCTCGGGAACCCAGCCGCGGCGCATCCTGACCAGGACCTGGCCGCTGTCCCTGATCAGTCGCGCGTCCTCCGGTGGCACCCCTGGATCCACCACGACTTCCACAAATCCGGATCCTATGGGAACTCTGCCCTTCGAGCTCGATTCTTTGTACGACAAACGGCGTGCGACCCTCCCTGTTGGCGGACGGCGGGGTGAACGGCCGATCACCCCTGTAAGTGACGGAACGCTTCGTGGGCCGACGTGACGCTGTCGCGCAGCGCCTGTTCGAGCCGGTCGGCGTCCTCGCTGAGCCGGCTCAGCTCGGGCACGGCCGAGTCGTCGGCGCCGGACTCGGCCAGGAGCTCTTCGTAGCGGGGCAACTGGGCGCTGAGCCGCGCGATCTGGTCGCGGGCGTGGTAGGCCCGCTCGGCCTCGGCGACGTGGCCGGCGTAACGTTCCAGCGCCTCGACCCGGGCCACGACCGCGCGCTCGCTGCTGTCGAGCACCTGGGCGAGCGGCTCGGCGATCGCCGCCACCTCGGGGGTGACGCCTTCGGAGACGACCTCCCGGTGTCCGGACCGCAGCGCCGACAGCTTGGCCAGCAGGCGCGCGATCTCCCACTCCTGGGCGGGCAGCATCACGGCGTTGCGCACGTCGTCGAGCAGCCCTCCGGCGTTGACGTGGGACTCCATGACCGCGTCTACGGCGGCCTGGGCGCGGGCCATGAGCCGGCGGGCGCTCTCGTCGAGGTCCTCGCGGAGCACGTAGCGGCCCTCGAACCTGCGGGCGCTGTCGTAGACGTGCCGCTCGACCACCTGGCGCCGCTCGGCCTCGGCGTCGGGCCTGGGTTTGGCGAGCACACCGGCGATGAGCAGCGCGGCCAGCGTCATGACGACGACGAACGGGGTGTAGAGGCCGGCGAGGAAGAAGTCGAGCCCGGCGCCGACGGCGACCAGCGCGACGAGCGTGGTGGTCATCCGGGTGACGAGCCCGAGAGCCGGAGGATGACGCCTGTTCGGCGGGGTCCACCCGGCGCGGATGCGCAGCAGGAGCTTGCGATGGTCACGGAACAGGTCGGCCGTCTCGGCAGGCACCGTCGGCTCCACTACCACCTTCGCATGACGACCCGGCACATTAAGGATCCTATGTGGCGGTCTGTCCGAACGTCAGCCTTCTAAGTAGCGAAAAGCCTCATGCGCGGAGGTGACACTTCGCCGCAGGGCGCGTTCCACGGAGTCGGCGTCCTCCGCGAGGCGTTCGATCTCGGCGACGGCCATCGTGCCGGCCCCGGTCTCGGCCAGCAGTTCCTCGTAACGCGGCAGCCTGGCGCGCAGCTCCTCGATCTGCTCGCGGGCATGGTAGGCCCGCTCGGCCTCGGCGACGTGGCCGGCGTAACGTTCCAGAGCCTCGACGCGCGCGACCACGGCCGCCTCGCTGCTGTCGAGCGCGCCCTGCAAAGGCTTGAGCACGGCCGCGACCTCGGGGGCGAGACCCCGGCCGAGGAGTTCGCGATGGTCGGCGCGCAGCGCCGACAGCTTGGCCAGCAGGCGGGCGATCTCCCATTCCTGCTCCGGCAGCAGGAGCGCGTTGCGCGGGCCGTCGAGCAGCCCTTCGGCGTTGACGTGGGAGCGCAGCACGGTGCCGACGGCCTGCTGGGCCCGGTGGAGCACGGCCGCGGCCTCCTCGTCGAAGTCCTGCGGGATCAGGTAGCGGCCGTGGTGCCGGCGGGCCTTCTCGTACAGGGCCCGCTCCTGGGGCCGGTGGTCGTCGTCGACCGCCTCGCTGATGTTGGCGATCTTGACGAGGACGAGGAAGACGAACCCGCCGAGCAGCAGGAACCCGGCGGGGGCGGCCGGCGAGTCCAGCAGCACGGCCATGAGCGCGATGACGAGCGGGGTGGCGGCGAGCAGCGCCACGCTGGAGGTGTTGCGCCGCCTGGCGGGGACCGGCAGGGCGGCCGGGGGCACCCAGCCCGTCCGGATCCTCGACAGCAGCGGGGCGTTGGCGCGCAGCATCCCCGCGGTCTCCGGCGGCACCGCCGGATCGACGACCACTCCCACGCTCTGCCCTGGCACCTCGGCGCCCCCAACGCTCCTCTGTTCCGGATACTACGAAACATCCCGCTCGGGTGTCAGCCTCGCGAAGGACAGGCCGGGGAACCACCAGTTACGGTCACCGAGCACCTCCATCGCGGCGGGCACCAGGACCATCCGCACGATCGTGGCGTCGACCAGCACTCCGGCGGCCAGCCCGACCCCCATGACGCGCAGCGCCCGGTCGTCGAACGCGCCGAAGGCGGCGAACACGCAGAACATGATCGCGGCGGCGGCGGTGATCACCCGGGCGGTCCCGGCGAGCCCGGCGGCGACCGCGGCGCTGTTGCCCAGCCCGTTCCGGTACTCCTCGCGGATGCGGGAGACGAGGAACACCTCGTAGTCCACGGACAGCCCGAACGTGATCACGAACAGCATCATCGGCACCCAGGCGTCGATCGGCCCGCCGGTGCCGAGCCCGAGCACGTCCCACTGGAAGACGGCGACGACCACCCCGTACGCGGCCCCGATCGACAGCAGGTTGACCAGGATCGCCTTGACGGGCACCGCCACGCTCCTGAACACGGCCATGAGCAGCGCCAGCGAGGCCAGCAGCACCGCGCCGACCGTCCACGGCAGCCGGTCGGCGGCGTGGTCGGCGAAGTCCACGGCGGCGGCGGTCGAGCCGGTCACCAGGACGGGCTCCGGCAGCTCGGCGCGGAGCCGGCGCACCAGGCCGGCGGTGGCCTCGTCCTGCTGCGCCGTGGCGGGCACGACGAGCGCGGCCCGCTCCCCCAGCGGCGTCACGCCCGCCACTCCCGGCGTGGCGCGGGCCCGCTCGACGGCGGCGCCGAGCGGGCGGTCGGAGGCGAGCACGAGCGGCGACCCGGCGCCCGGCCCGAACGCGCCGGCCAGCAGGTCGTGGGCGCGCCTGGTGGTGTCGGTGACGGGCCGGTCGGACGCGTCCGACCAGCCGGTGCGCAGGTCCAGCGCGGGCAGCGCGAGCCCGGCGAGCAGCGCCGTCGCCAGCAGCCCCGCCGTCCACGGCCGGCGCTGCACGGCCCTGCTCCACCGCGCCGACCACGGCTCCCCGCCGGTACGGGCCGGCAGCGAGAACCGGTCGATCCGGTGTCCGATCATGGTCAGCAGCGCGGGCAGGAGGGTGAGGGAGGCGAGCATGACCATGAGCACGCCGCACCCCGCGGCGACCGCGATGCCGCCGCCGAGCCCGGGGCCGAGGAACACGATGCCGGCGCCGGTGACGATGACGGTGACGCCGGCGAACAGCACGGACCTGCCGGCGGTCCGCATGGCCGTGCCGGCGGCTGTCTCGACCTCCTGGCCCTCGTGCAGTCCGGTGCGGAAGCGGGTGACGATGAGCAGGGCGTAGTCGATGCCGACGCCGAGACCGAGCATGATCGTGAGGTACCCGGCGAAGTCCGGCGTGGCGACCAGGTGGCCGAGCAGGGCGAGCAGACTGGTGCCGGAGACGACGCCCACGACCCCGATGGCGATCGGGAGGGCGGAGGCGAGCAGCGACCGGAACGCGTACAGCAGGATCACCGCCGCGGCCACCAGCCCGACCCCCTCGGTCAGGCCGCCGGGGGTGAAGTCGGCGAAGTCGTCGCCGGCCAGCTCGGCGGTGACGGCCCCGGCCTCGAAGCCGTCACGGACCTCGGCCAGCTCGCGGGCGGCGGTCTCGTCCGGGTAGTCGATCGGGATCGTGCCGACGGTCCCGTCCGGCGAGACGCGTGCGTACGAGGTCTCGGCGCGGACCCCCGGGACCTCGTTCATCCTCGTGAGAAGCCCGTCCACGGCTTGGCGGGCGGCCGGGGACTCGACCCCGGCGGGGGCGGACACGACGAGCGTGCCGGGCGGTTCGGCGGGTGCGGGCCCGAGCAGCTCGGCGGCCCGCCCGCTCTCACTGCCGGGCAGCGCGAACTCACCGGCCACCGGCGCCGGGTTCCAGGCGGCCCCGGCGACGAGCGCGGCGACCAGCGCCAGCCAGCCCAGCAGGACCAGCCGCCGGTGGCGGATACAGAATCGGATCATGCCGCCGACGCTAGGAACGGCCTCCCGCACCGGTCGTCAGCCCACCGCGGTCCCCCGCCTACCACACCCGCGGCATCCAGCACCGAACGACGGAGAGTCAAGGGCGGGTGAGAGTCGTCCCCCACCCGCAGCATCGGACGGCGGGGTCAGAGGCGGGTGCGGGTTGCCCCCCCCCACCGCACCCGGCACCGGACAGCGAGGGGTCAGAGGCGGGTGCAGGTCGTCCCCTACCGCACCCGCTGCGTGGTCAGGGGTGGTGGCCGGGGCGGGTGAGGCCGGTTTCGTAGGCGAGGACCACGAGTTGGGCTCTGTCGTGGACGCCGAGTTTGGTCATCATGCGGTTGACGTGCGTCTTGACGGTGGCGGGGCTCATGAACAGCTCGCCGGCGATCTGGTCGTTCGTGCGGCCGTGCGCGACGCGGGCGAGGACCTCACGCTCGCGGCCGGTGAGGGGGGCGAGCCGGTCGTCGTTCACGCCGGGCCGGGCGGCGAACTCCTCGATCAGCCTGCGGGTGACCCCCGGGGACAGGAGGGCGTCGCCCCGGGCGGCCACCCGGACCGCGTGCCGGATCTCGGCCGGTTCCGCGTCCTTGACCAGGAATCCGCTGGCGCCCGATCGGAGCGCCTCGTACACGTACTCGTCCAGGTCGAAGGTGGTCACCACGACGACGCGGGTCCGCCCGGAGACGATGCGGCGGGTCGCCTCCAGCCCGTCGACGCCGGGCATCCGGATGTCCATCAGCACCACGTCAGGCCCGAGCCGGGCCACCTCGCGCACCGCCTCGGCCCCGTCGGCGGCCTCCCCGACGACGGTGAGATCGTCCTCCGGGTCGAGCAGCGCGCGCAGCCCCGCCCGGACGAGCGGCTGGTCGTCGGCCAGCAGGACGGTGATCACGCGGGCATCCACGCCGCCACCCGGAACCCGCCCGCCGGACCGGCGCCCGTGGTGAGTCTCCCGCCCGCGGCCTCCACCCGCTCGGCCATCCCCCTCAGCCCATGGCCTCCCGCGTCCAGACCGGGGGTGCCGGACGGGCCGGTGCCGTCGTCGTCCACGCGCACGCGCACGCCCGCCTCCTCGTACGCCAGCGTCACCGTGGCGCGGGTGGCGCCCGCGTGACGGATGGTGTTGGTCAGGGCTTCCTGGACCACCCGGTAGACGGCCAGGTCCACGGCGGGCGGCAGCAGCCGGGGCTCGCCGGTGGTCTCCAGCGTGACCGGCAGCCCGGCGGTCCTGGCCAGGGCGGGGAGCTGGGCGCTGCCGGGCAGGGGATGCCGGGGCCGGAGCACGCCGAGCACGCCCTTCATCTCGGCCAGCGCCTGCCGGCTGGAGTCGCGGATCACCTGGAGGGCGTCGCGGGCTTCCGGCGGCCCGCCCGCGCGGGCGACGGCCTCGGCCGCGACGGCGGCGTGCAGCGCGATCACCGACACCGTGTGGGAGGTGACGTCGTGCAGTTCCCTGGCCACCCGCAGCCGCTCCTCCTGGGCGCGGCGCAGCGCCTCCTCCTCGCGGCCGCGCTCGGCCTCGGCGGCGCGGCGCTCGACTTCGAGGGTGTAGGCGCGGCGGGCCCGCGACACCTCGGCGGGCTGCGCGGCGACGAGGACGAGCAGCGCCCAGATGACCACGGCCACCGCGTTGTCCACCCCGGGGTGGAGGACCGCCGCGACCGCCGGCACCGCGACCAGGAACGCCGCCCCCGCCCAGCCCGCCGCCCGGCGGCCGGTCGAGATGGTGGCGAAGACCGAGATCAGCGCCGGAGCGGGCCAGAACGCGTACGCGTAGCCGAGGGTGAACAGGGCGGCGACCGCCCCGGCGCTGATCGCCAGCGCGACCTCCGGCCTGCGGGGCAGCCAGGCGAGCGCGAGCACGGCCGTGACGAGCAGCGCGTAGCCGGCCGGGTCGAGGGGCGTGGCCCCGGGCTGGTTGTCGTAGGCCATGACGGTCGAATACAGGACGACCACCGCCATGCCGCAGACCAGGGCGAGCGTCCTCACATGTTCACGGTAGTGCGCTCGTCCCCCGCCGCGCGATACCGCGGTCGCGGTATCCCGTGTACGGCGAGCGCGGCGGCGACGCAGGCCGGCGGGATCGCGGGCAGCACGTACCGGTGGTCGAAGTCGAGCGCGGCGACCGGCGCCACCAGGAGGAACGCGGCGAACGCCCACGGCAGCAGCGCCGGCCGCCGCCGCCCGACGGACCCGGCGGCCCCGGCCAGCAGCAGCACCCCGAAGAGGGTCCCGTGCAGGAACCACGGGTACGGGTAGGCGGCCAGCACCGATCCCCACGGCTCCACCGACCGCATCCCCCTGATGTCCGGGTCGTAGTCGGCGCGGACCGCGCGCACCAGCTCGTTGTCGGGCACGGTCCAGACCCCGTACGGGAACGTGGAGGTCGGCGTCATCCGGTCGGGGTGCGGCACCGGCTCCCAGGTGAAGGCGAGCGCGGTGTCCCCGGCGATCTGCCGCAGGTAGTCCAGGGGCTGGGCGGCGATGGCGCGCAGGGCGAAGGACCTGGCCAGGTCGTTGTGCGCGAACCGGTCGCCGGGCAGCAGGTTGAGCGAGGCGCCGGGCGCCCACACGTACTCGGAGGCGGCGTCCATCACGGTGCCGTTCGGGCAGAGTCGCGCCTCGGCGGGCGGCGGCTGGATGACCGAGCAGTCGGCGAACGTCATCGTGCGGGCCCATAACGCCACGCCGTCGGAGCCGCTGAGCGCGAACCGGTCGTGGTGGCGTTCGTACCATCCGGCGTAGGCGAGCAGCGGCAGCGCGCCGGCCACCAGCAGGACGGCCGCCCGCCGGCGCCGGCCCCGCCTGAGCAGGAGCCAGAGCGCGGCCAGGCCGATCAGCGGCACGGCGGCGGTGCGGGTGAGCCCGGCCAGGGCGAGCAGCAGGCCGGCCCCGGCCGCCGCCCGCGCGGTGACCTCCTCCCGGCGGCCCAGCACGAGCAGCGCGGCCATCACCAGGAAGATCGCCTGCAGGTCGGACAGGATCGCGTGCTCCAGCCGGACGAACGACGGGTCGAACAGCACCGGCAGCGTGGCGAGGGTGGCGCCCCAGCCGGGCAGCCCGCGCGAGCGCAGCAGCGCGTACATCAGCACGGCGACGCCCAGCCCCATCGCGTGCTGCACGCCCGCCACGAGTTCCACGCTGTGGAAGGGCCGCAGCAGCCACAGGAAGGCGGAGTATCCGGCGGGGTGGAAGGCCCCGTTCGGCCGCATGCGCACGGCGGTGTCGAGGTACGTGAACGAGTCGTACCAGTACACCATCGCGGTGTCGTACCCCAGCATGACCAGCACGCGCAGCGCGGCGGCGAGCACGAGCACGGCCGCGAACAGGCGGTGGCCGGCCGGTCGCGCCACGGCGGAGCGGCCTGGCGGGACACGGAAGGCGAGGACGGACGCCATGGCAGAGGTTCCCCCGGACGGGCCGGGCGGATCCCGGCGCGGAACCGCGGTTCAGCGGTCGGCGGATACCCTAGCGGTACTTGATCAAGCTATGTCGGCATTTATCCCGCAAAGTCCGGGCGAGCCGGTCAGGGGCTGTGGATCTTGCGGAGCACGTCCTCGGGGATGCCCGCCTCGACGAGGCTCTCCCAGCTCTCGAACCGTTCGGCGATCATGGCTTCCACGAGCGGCCGCAGCAGCGCGTGGTCGGCGCCGGCGTGCAGCAGCTCGCTGACGATGCGGCCGCGGCCCGCGAACGGCAGCCGGGCGCCGTCGATCGTGACCGCGTGGGCGATGAGCGCGAGCAGGCGGGCGTCGGGCGGCAGGCCGGGTGCGGTGGCGGCGGTGATCGCGTCGAGGTAGCGGGCGAGCCGGTCGTCGGGGTTCAGGGGCTCGCCGGTCAGCAGGTCCCGCAGCAGCCGGGGCAGGCTGGCCACCCGGCCCCGCGGGCGCAGCAGGAGCGGCGGGTCGGCGCCCTCGTCGAGCAGGTCGGCCAGCAGGTCGGTGTCGGGGTTGAGCAGGTACGCGCGCTCGGCGAACACCCTGATCCGGTGGCGCAGCACGGTGGCGCGCCGCCCGAGGCCGTGACCGAACCACCAGCCGAGCCCGTCGCCGCCCGGCGGTTCGGCCGGCCCGCCGAGCAGGATGTCGCGCTCGCCGTGCTCGGAGACCCGCAGCGCGGGCATGGCGGCCAGCAGCCCGCTCCAGCCGCCGTCGCCGAGCTGGCTGCGCCACAGGTGGGCGTGCGAGGTCCACCGCGCCAGCGGGTCGGGGCCGCCGAACAGCTCTGACACCCGTACGGGCGCCGCGGACGCGGCCACGATGAGCAGGGTGAGGTTGGCGGAGTAGGCGGCCAGCCGCCGCGTGACCGGCCGCCGCACCGGCTCGAACGCGGTGAAGGAGCGCCGCCGCCGCTCGTACAGCGACTCGCGCAGCAGCACGCCGAGCAGTTCCACGGCCCGCTCGCGCTCCCGCGCGGGCAGCCCGGCGAGCAGTTCGACGGCGAAGCCCACGATCGGCCCGCGCTCGGCCAGGCAGGAGAACGAGGTGACCGCGTACAGCAGGTCGTCGTCCAGGTCCTGGGCGGGCGCGGCGGCCAGCTCGCCGCCGGTCAGGTCGTGTCTCCTGACCAGCTCGCGCACCGCGAACACGGCCAGCCAGCCGACGAGGAACTCGCCGAACGTGGCGTGCGCGAACTCGTAGCCGTCTGTCCCGTTCCCCGTACGGTGCGCGGACGTACGGCGCGCGAAGAAGAACCGCCTGGTGGCCCGGTCCGCCCCGCTGCCCGGCCCGCACAGCGCCGCCAGGTCGGCGTCGAGCGCGGCCGCCGCGGCGACCGGCCGGCCGCGGGCGAACATCGACAGCGCGACCGCCCCGAGCCGCACCAGCTCCCGGTCGACGAGGGCGCGCAGCCGGGGCGGCGGCAGCCCGACGGCGGAGGCGTCCCTGGCGACCTCGCGGCGGGCGAAGCCGCGGATCAGCGCCTCGTACAACTGGGCGCGGCCGATGGGGCCGGCGCCGCGCACGCCGTCCCCCGTGGCGTCGTGCAGGGCGAGCAGCAGCAGGAGCAGCGGC
The DNA here is from genome assembly GCF_040676925.1 of Nonomuraea sp. NPDC049486. Classification (NCBI taxonomy): domain Bacteria; kingdom Bacillati; phylum Actinomycetota; class Actinomycetes; order Streptosporangiales; family Streptosporangiaceae; genus Nonomuraea; species Nonomuraea sp. NPDC049486. Next base: position 184,367 of record NZ_JBFAPV010000016.1, on the reverse strand, counting down.
TGCGTGGCGAGCTCCGGGTGGGCCAGCGCGTCGCCGGCGGACAGCGGGGCGCGGTCACGGCGGGCGAGCACCGCCCGGTTGGCCTGGTCCCAGATGTCGAGCCAGCGCCGCACCTGGTCTTCCTCGAACGGGCGCAGCTGCAGCACGACCAGGCCGTCGGGGAAGCGCACCCGGTCGGCCACGACGGTGCGACCGGTGACGACGACGGCGACGGGCCGGCCGACGCGGTACTGCCTGGCCTGGAACTCCTGGATCTGCTCCAGGTAGTCGTGGCGGCCCTCGCCGACGGCCTGGACCAGCTCGTCGAACCCGTCGAGCAGCACCACCGGCAGGGCCTCCTGCCCGGCCTCGACCAGCTCCTCGAAGCGCACGTCCTCGCCGAGCGAGGTACGCAGCCCCTGGTCGATCTGGGACAGCACGGTGGACTCCGCCACCACGTCGTGCAGCCGCACCCGGATCGGCAGGAACTCCGACCCGGCCAGCCGCGCGGCCAGTACCTCCACCAGCGTGGACTTGCCCGCGCCCGGCTCGCCCAGCACGACCAGCGGCGCCTGGGTGGCGCCCAGCGAGGTGAGATGACCGACCAGGAACGCCTCGGTGTCGGGCAGCGCCCGCTGCCCGGCCCACCAGCTCCTGGCGGCCGGCCTGGGCGGCTCGGCGGCGGTCCCCGCCAGCTCAGCGACCCGGCAGCGCGGGGTGATGTAGCCCTCGCCGAGCAGCGGCAGCGTCACGTCATCCGGCGGCTCCCGGCCGGCCATCAGCGGCTGGTCGAGCGCGCCGGCGGCCAGCCGCACCAGGTGGATGACGGGCCGGTCGCCGGTGCGCGGCGGGGCCAGCTCCGCCAGCAGCCGCGCCACCCGCGACAGCCCGGCGCCGGGCGGCGGCTGCTCGGCGGCCAGGCTCCACCTGCCGAACTCGGGGCGGTCCAGGGCGAGCAGCCGGTAGTCCTCGTCGTAGACGCGCAGCGCGTGCGCCTCCGGGCCGTCGGTGAACAGCGCCGGCAGCCGGGCCCGGTCGCCCGCCGGCAGCTCGCCCCACACGGGCAGGCCGCGCGCGTACGACAGGAGCGCCTCCGACATCCGCCGGTGGACCAGCCGCACGGCCCGCCGGGTCTCCTCGTACGGGCGATGCGGCTCGGGCGTCGGCAGCCCGGTGGCGAGCAGGCTCCTGACGAGGGCGGCGTACCGCTCGGCCGCCTCCGGGTGGCGGGTGTGGTCCAGTCGCTCCAGCGTGACCGGGGGCCTCGCCTCCTCGCCCAGGGCCTCGAAGTACGCGGAGGCCACGATCACGGCGTGGGCCGCGGCCAGCCGCCGGGTCCTGACGAACCGGGTGTCGCCGCCGCGCCGGGCGGCGACCCCGCGCACCGTGTCCTCGGTGTAGCGGACGATCTCGCCGCGCAGCTCCACCAGGCCCGCGGCGGGCACGGCGGCGCCGCCCCAGCCGGTCGGAGGCACGGCCGCGGCCCGCTCGACGGCCTTGGCCAGCCGGGGCCGCTCACAGCCGAGGATGTCCAGCGCGCCCGCGTAGCTCAGGATGTCCGTCATCGGCGTCTCCGAAGAGCGTGAGAGCTCCCATCATGACGCCGTTGGTCCGGCTTTGGAGGGTTGTCGGATGCTCAGCCCTTGAGCGCGTCGGTGATCTCCGTGAGGGCGGCGGGGTCCTCGATGGTGGACGGCACGCGGTAGGGGGTCCCGGCGGCGATGTCGCGCATGGTGCCGCGCAGGATCTTGCCGGAGCGGGTCTTCGGCAGCCGGCTCACGACGACGGCCCTGCGGAAGGCCGCGACGGGACCGATCCGCTCGCGGACCAGGGCGGTCAGCTCGCGCTCGACGTCGGCGGGGTCGCGTTCCACACCCGCCTTGAGCACCACGAGCCCGACCGGGAGCTGCCCCTTCAGCTCGTCGGTCACGCCGATGACCGCGGACTCGGCGACGTCCGGGTGGTCCGCGAGCACCTCCTCTATGGCCCCGGTGGACAGCCGGTGCCCGGCCACGTTGATGACGTCGTCGATGCGGCCCATGACGAACAGGTAGCCGTCCTCGTCGATGCGGCCGCCGTCGCCGGTCAGGTAGTGGCCGGGGTAGCGCGACAGGTAGGCCTCGGTGAAGCGGTCGTCGTCGCGGTAGAGGGTCGGCAGGCAGCCGGGGGGCAGCGGCAGCCGGACCGTGACGGCGCCCTCGACGCCGGGCGGGCACTCGTTCCCGTCGTCGTCGAGGATGCGCATGTCCCAGCCGGGTACGGGCTTGGTGGGCGAACCCGGCTTGACCGGCAGTTCCTCGATGCCGACGCAGTTGGCGGCCATCGGCCAGCCGGTCTCGGTCTGCCACCAGTGGTCGATGACCGGGATGCCGAGCAGGGCCGAGGCCCAGTGGTAGGTGTCGGGGTCGAGCCGTTCGCCGGCGAGGAAGAGGTAACGCAGGCTGGACAGATCCCACTTTTTGGCGAAACTGCCGGACGGGTCTTCCTTCTTGATCGCGCGGAACGCGGTGGGCGCCGTGAACAGCGTGCGCACCCCGTACGTCGACACCACCCGCCAGAACGCGCCCGGGTCGGGCGTGCCGACGGGCTTGCCCTCGTACAGGACGGTCGTGCAGCCCGCGAGCAGCGGGGCGTAGACGATGTAGGAGTGGCCGACGACCCAGCCGACGTCGGAGGCGGCCCAGTAGACCTCGCCGGGCGCGGCGCCGTACACGTTGGCCATGCTCCAGTGGAGCGCGACCGCGTGGCCGCCGTTGTCGCGGACCACGCCCTTCGGGGCGCCGGTGGTGCCGGAGGTGTAGAGGATGTAGAGCGGGTCGGTGGCGGCCACGCTGACGCATCCGGCGGGTTCCGCGTCGCGCACGGCGCTCTCCCAGTCGAGGTCGCGGCCCTCGGTGAGGTCGGCGGGGTGCTGCTCGCGCTGCAGGATCACGCAGTGGGCGGGCCGGTGCGACGCCCGCTCCAGCGCGGCGTCCAGCAGCGGCTTGTACTCCACCAGCCGGGACGGCTCGATCCCGCACGACGCCGACAGCACCACCTTGGGCCTGGCGTGGTCGATGCGGACGGCCAGCTCGCTGGCCGCGAACCCGCCGAACACCACCGAGTGCACCGCCCCGAGCCTGGCGCAGGCGAGCATCGCGACCACGGCCTCGGGCACCATCGGCATGTAGATGACCACGGTGTCGCCGGTCCCGACGCCGAGCCCGCGGAGCATCCCCGCGGTGCGGGACACCAGGTCGAGCAACTCCCGGTAGGTGTAGCGGCGCGCGGACCCGGTGACGGGGCTGTCGTAGATCAGCGCGTCCTGGTCGCCCCGGCCCGCCGCGACGTGCCGGTCGACGGCGTTGTGGCAGGTGTTGAGCCGCCCTCCGGGGAACCACCGCCCGCCGTCGTGGGCCCGCTCGGGCTCCACGTCCCAGTCGACGCCCCGCGCCGCCTCGCGCCAGAACTCCTCCGGCGCCTCGATGCTCTGCCGGTAGACGGACTCGTAGCTACGCATTTCCGGAGCACTTCCCACGACTCAAGACTGTGTCAGCAATCGACGATCATCAACCCGGAACGGGCAACAAAGCCCTAAATTGGGGGATTCGGGCTTCGTGCGGGGCTCGGTGCCGACCACTGGAGGTAGGAGTCGATCCTCATGGGCGATGACCTGATCCTGTCCGTGGTGACCGGTTCGCGCGCGTACGGGCTGGAGACCGAGGCGTCCGACATCGACCGGCGTGGCGTGTTCGCGGCGCCGACCGAGGCGTTCTGGCGGCTGGACAAGCCGCCGACGCACCGCGACGGGCCGCTGCCCGAGCAGTTCTCGTGGGAGGTCGAGCGGTTCTGCGTGCTGGCGCTGCAGGCGAACCCGACGGTGCTGGAGTGCCTGTGGTCGCCGCTGGTCGAACTGGTCACGCCCGCCGGGCGGCGGCTGCTCGACCTGCGCGGCGCGTTCCTGTCGGGCCGCGCCCAGGAGACGTTCGCCGGGTACGCGGACGCGCAGTTCCGCCGGCTGGACCCGGAGGCGCCGAAGTGGAAGCAGGCCATGCACATGATCAGGCTGCTGCTGAGCGGCCTCCATCTGGTCCGGCACGGCGAGCCGCGCGTCCGGATGGGCGACGACCGCGAGCGCCTGCTGGCGGTCAAGCGGGGCGAGGTGCCGTGGGCGGAGGTGGACGCCTGGCGCGCGCGGCTGGTCGCCGAGCTGGCGGCGGCCGACTCGGTGCTGCCGGAGCGGCCGGACCGGGACGCGGTCGAGGAGTTCCTGATCGGCGTGCGGAGGGAGAACCTGTGAACCTGCCCGCCTGGTTGCCGGAGATCCCGGGTGAGCAGCCGTACCCGCTGGTGTTCGCCACCGTGAGCGGGGCCCATCTGTACGGGTTCCCGTCGGCGGACTCGGACGTGGACCTGCGCGGTGTGCACGTGCTGCCCGCCCGGGAGGTCGTCGGGCTGGTCACCGGGCCGGAGACGCTCGACGCGACGTGGACGCGGGACGGCGTCGAGGTGGACCTGGTGACCCACGACCTGGCCAAGTTCTGCCGGCTGCTGCTGAGCCGCAACGGCTACGTGCTGGAGCAGCTCCTGTCGCCGCTGGTGGTGGCGTCGTCGCCGGTGCACGAGGAGCTGGTGGCGCTGGCGCCCGCGTGCCTGACGCGCCATCACGCCCACCACTACCTGGGGTTCGCGCGGACGCAGTGGCGGCTGTTCGGGAAGACGGGCGAGCTGAAGCCGCTCCTGTACACGTTCCGGGTGCTGGCCACCGGGATCCACCTGATGCGGTCGGGCGAGCTGCGGGCCGACCTGACGCAGCTGTACGGGTACGGGCCCGCGTACCTGCCCGAACTGGTGGCCGCCAAGCGGGAGGCCGAGCACGGCGCCGCGCCCGTGATCGCCTCGGCGGCCGCGGACGTGGCGAGGATGACCGCGGAGCTGGAGCGGGCCGGGGACGGCTCGGCGCTGCCCGGCACCGCCTCCGCGCACGCCGCCCTGCACGACCTCGTGGTCCGGATCCGCCTGGCGTAGCGCAGAATCGGTGCCATGACGTTCGTCGGCAGGCGGGAGGCGCTCGCGGCGATCAGCGGCGTGCTGGCCGCGGGTGCGGGATGCGTGCTGGTGGAGGGTCCCGCGGGGATCGGCAAGACCCGGCTGCTCGCGGAGGCCGCCCGCCTCGGCCGCGCACGCGGCCTGACGGTGGCCGCCGGTCGTGCCACCGAGCTGGACCGAGTGGCCCCCTTGTCGACACTGCGCTCGGCACTGGCCGGAGTAGTCCCCATCGACGTCACCGGTAGTGCCGATGTCCGGCGGGCCGCCGAGACAAACCCCACCGACCGGCCCCACCCCTCCAGAACCACCCGCGACCACGTCCGGCAGGCCGCCGAGACGGACCCCACCGGCCACCCCCTCGACCAGCCCCATCCCCTCACGATCACCCACGACGACGTCCGGCGGGCCGCCGATTCGGACTCCATCGGCTATCCCGTGGATCGGGTGGAGATGATCGGGGACGCGCTGGAGCGGTTCGCCGGGCCGTTGCTCGTGGTGCTGGACGACGTGCAGTGGGCCGACGAGCTGAGCCTGCTGGCGCTGCGCCGGCTGGTGCCGGGCGGGTCGCCGGTGGTGTGGCTGCTGGCCCGGCGGCCGCTGCCCGAGCAGGAGTCGCTGGACCGGCTGGAGGCGGTGCGGGTGCCGCTGCCGCCGCTCAGCCAGGAGGAGGCGGCGGAGCTGAGCGGCCACCTGCTGGGATCGCCGCCGTCGCGACCGGTTCTGGAGCTGGTACGGGCGAGCGGCGGCAATCCGTTCCTGCTGGAGGAGGCGCTGTCGGCGGCGCGTGAGGACGGCCGGGTCAGGATGGACGGCGGCTTCCCTGAGGCGGTGGAGCGGCGGCTGCTGCCGCTCGCGGTGGGGACGCGGCGGCTGCTGGGGGTCGCGGCGGTGCTGCGGCGGCCGTTCTCGGTGCACGAGGCGGCAGGGGTGCTCGGCACGCCGGTGGCCGGGGCGGTCGCGGCGGTGGAGGAGGCGGTCAGGGCCGGGGTGCTGGTGGACGAGGGCGGGCGGCTGGCGTTCCGGCACGACCTGATCAGGGAGGCGGTGTACGGAGGGCTGCCGGAGGCGGTCAGGAGCGCGTGGCACCGGGAGGCGGCCGCCGTGCTCAGGGCCGAGGGCAGGCCCCCGGCGGAGCTGGCCGAGCACCTGCGGCACGGCGCCCGCCGGGGAGACGCCGCGGCCGTGGCGGAGCTGCGTGCGGCGGCGGCCGGCCTCAGGGCCACCGCCCCGTCGGCCGCCGCCGACCTGATGACGCGAGCCCTCGACCTCTCGGACAGCTGGGATCCGGCATTGGTCGCGGACGCCGTACGCCTCCTCGCCTCGGCGGGCCGCCTCGCCGATGCCCGCGCCCTCGCCGACGACTGCTCCACGAGACCGTACGCCCGTCCCCGGTCGCCTGACACCCCGGCTCTCCCAGGTGATGAGAACGACCCGATGGACGGCCCCACCCCCCGGCGGCACACGCCCAGAGAGCCGAGCACGAGAACGGCGACGGCACCGTTGGACGCGCCGAGCCGGCAGACGGAAACCGGACAGCTGGACGCGCCCGAAAAGCCGAGCGCGCAGACGGCGACGGCACCGGCGGACGCGCCGAGCCGGCAGACGGAAACCGGACGGCTCGACGCACCCGAAGAGCCGGGCGGGAGGACGGCGACGGCACGGTTGGGCGCGCCGAGCCGGCAGACGGAAACCGGACGGCTGGACACACCCGAAGAACCGGGCGCGCAGGCGGTGACGGCATCGGCGGATGCGCTGGGCGGGCGGCTGAGTGCTGGGGAGGAGGCGGCGATCTGTCTCGGGCTGGCGGAGGCGCTCAAGCATGCCGGTGACGACGCGGGTGTGGTGGAGCGGACAGGGCGGGCGCTGGCGCGGGCCGGGGTGCCGGTGGAGGCGCGGGCGCGGCTGCTCGCGGTACGGGCGCACGCGCTGATGATGACCGGACGGATCGACGAGGCCGACGCGGCGGCGGCGGGAGCGGTGGCCAGTGGGGAGCCGTTCGGGCAGGTGGTGGCGTTGCAGGCGCGTTCGACCGTGGCGCTGTTCCGGGGCGAGCCTCGGGTGGCGCTGGAGCATGCCGAGCGGGCGGTACGGATCGCGGACGCGGCCGGGGGTGAGGTGGCGCACAGGCATCCACGGCTCTGGCTGGGCGCGGCCCTGACCGTGCTGGACCGGTTCGAGGAGGCGGACGCGGTGTACGCGGCGGTCGCGCGGGAGTCGGGCGCGGCGGGCACGGCCTGGTCGCTGCCGTTGCGTCACCGGTTCAGGGCGGATCTGCTGCTGGCGTGGGGCCGGTTGGACGACGCGGAGGCGGAGGCGGAGGCCGGGCTGCGGGTCACCGCCGAGCTGTCGGCGATGGCACTGGCGCCGGCGCTGCTGGCGGTGCTCGGCCACGTGGCCGCGCTGCGCGGCGACTCGGAGGCCGCCCGCCGCCACTTCCGCGAGGGGGCCGAGCTGGCGGGAAGCGGCCCCGGCCTGGTCCACGACGAACTGCGCTTCCGTACGGCACTCTTCGAACGGTCGCTCTACGGGCACGGGACGACGGGCAGGCGGACGAAGAGAGGCGCGGGGCCGGCCGACCGCGATCAGCGGGCTGGCGGAACGCCGACCCATCGCGATCAACTCACTCACGGAACACCGACCCACCCTGATCAACCCACCCACGGAACACCGACCCACCCTGATCAACCCACCCACGGAACACCGACCCACCCCGATCAACCCACCCACGGAACACCAACCGACCGCGAACAGCCCACCCCCGAATCACCGCTTAACCGCGATCCGGCAGCCCGGGAAACACTGCCCCACCGCGATCGGCGGGCGCTTGGGACGTCGGATGGTCTGGGTCGGGGTCGTGACGCGCCGGGGCTGGGGTGGCTGGATGAGGAGGGGAGTGCGCTCGCGTACCTGTTGTTGCAGGAGCCGTGGGCGGCGGCGCGGCTGCGTGGGGAGCCGGGGGTGGTCGCGGGCATCCGGGCGCTGGCCGCGCGCAACCCGGAGGTGGTGTCGTTACGGGCGGCGGCCGCGCACGCGGAGGGGCGGCTGGCCGAGGCCGTCGAGCTGTACCGGGCGGCGCCGCGACCGCTGGGGCTGGCCGCGGCGCTGGAGGAGGCCGGGCGAAGGGACGAGGCGCTGGAGGTGTACGCGGCGTGCGGCGTCAGGAGGGACGCCGCCGGGCGCCCGCCGACCGGATGGGCCGCGCTGACCACGGCCGAGCTGCGGGTGGCGCGGCTGGTCGCCCGGGGGTTGACGAACCGGGAGGTGGCCGCCGAGCTGTTCGTGTCCCCGCACACCGTCGACAGCCACCTCCGGCACGCCTTCGCCAAGCTGGGCGTCAGCAGCCGGGTCGAGCTGGCCCGGCACGCCCTGATCAGCGAGGGCCTCACCTGACCCCCGCCCAGCCCGGCGGGGCCCGCGCCCGGCCTGAGGCCTCGCTGACCCGCGCCCGGACAGCGAAGGCGGCTCCGGGCCCGCGCCCCGGCCGGAAACCTCGCTGACCCGTGCCCCGACAGCTAAGGCGGCCCCGCGCCGGAGGCCTCTCTGACCCGCGCCCAGACCGGCGGGGGCGTCCCCTTGCCCCGGCCGGAAACCTCTATGGCCCGTGCCCGGACAGCGAAGGGATGCCAGGCGAAGGCCTCAGTCCGGACGGCCCTCGGGATGGATCAAGGGCAGCAGCGCCGCGGCGTCCGCTTCGGAGATCGTGATGCCGATGCGGTCGCGCAGGCCGTCCCGCAGTTCCCCGGCCGTCCGCGCGCCCAGGTGCTCGATCCGTACGCGCTCGCCGATCGCCGTGCGCTGGGCCAGCACGTGGGAGAGGAACGGGGAGCGCGGGTGGGTGGCCACGTAGTGGTTGGCGACCTCGAAGTCGCTCGGGTAGTGGGGTTCGTCCGTGCGGAACCCGTACAGCTGCTCCTCCCCCGCGTGCAGGATCCAGAGGTCGCCGTCCCGGGCCAGGCGCCACCGCCAAGGGCCCGCCGAGGCGGTCGCCTCCTCGGCGAACGGCATCGGCTCCACCAGCCCGTCGCCGCCGAACCCCACGTCGGCCAGCCACCGCCGCCCGTCCGCAATCACCAGCAGCATGGCGTGCGAGCGCGGCAGGTGGGAGCGGCCGCCGAGCCGGATGCGGGCCAGCAGCCGCGTCACCGGGAACCCGAGGCGTTCCAGGGCGGCCGCGAACAGCAGGTTGTGCTCGTGGCAGTAGCCGCCGCGGCCCCCGGTCACCATCTTGTCCTGCAGGGACTTCGGGTCGAGCGGGATGCCCCTGCCGAGCACCACGTCCAGGTTCTCGAACGGGATGGCGGTGACGTGCGCGCGGTGGACCGCGCGTAGCGTCGCGGCGGACGGGGTGCGCGGGCCGCCGTGGCCGATCCGGTCGAGGTACGCGTCCAGGTCGAGATCATCGATGTGCCACATGGCTCAACCGTGCCGGAGCGGGCGGCCCGCGCGCATCACGCGTTCACGGGATTCGCGGAGAGCACGAGCCTGACGGCGAAGAGCTCGTACCCGGCCCGCTCGAACGCCCGCGCCATCGGCACGTTGCCCGTGTCGGTGTCGGCGACGACCCGGTCCGCGCCGCGCCCGGCGTGGCTGCGGGTGATCTCGGCGAGCAGGTCGCCGGCGTAGCCGCGGCCGCGGTGCTCGGGCAGCACGCCCAGGTAGCCGACCACCGGCCCGGAGGGGTTGGCGGACGGCAGCGCGAACCCGGCGAGCTCGCCGGAGCGGGTGTGGGCCAGCCGCCACCACGACCGGTCGCCCGGCATCGCCAGGTAGTCGGCCAGGTCCTCCCTGGCCTGCGCCTCGGCGTCCTTGACGAGCAGCGCCTGCCGGGTGTGGTGGTCGAGGCTGCCGGCCGACGCGGCCGCGAAGGCGGCGACGAACGCCTCGTCGTCGGGCTCCTCCCGGAAGACGAGCCTGCCGGACGCCTCCGGCAGCGGCCGGTCCGGCGTCCACGCGTACCGGAGCCGTTCCAGCTCGTCGGTCAGGCCGGCGCGGCGGCAGGCGTCCTGCCGCCAGCCGACGGCGGCGGTGACGGCGTCGTTGCCGCGCCAGCCGACCGGCAGGAACACGTGGTAGGCGGGACGTGCGCCGAACGCGTCATGGGCGTGGCGCAGCAGCTCGGCCGCGAGCGCGACGCGGTCGGTGACCGAAGGGTGGGTGTGGAGGCAGTCGAGCGCGAGCGGCCCGGCGCCGGGGAAGCCCCACCAGACGGCGCGGGCCAGGATCTCGCCGTCCTGTTCGGCCACCCAGATCCGGTCGTGGTGGTAGTGGCCGTCGGCGAGGAAGGAGCGCAGCCGTTCGGGATGGGCCCAGCTGACGGGCTCGTCGACGGCGCAGTCGAGCAGGCGGCCGAGATCAGGCGCGGCCGTGGGACGGAAAAGCACGAGTCCTCCGAAGAGCGGGGTCGGACGCGGTGAGCGTCCGGAAGGAGCGGGACATCTCAGCGCCTCCTTTCTTCCGGTCTTACGGGGTAGGGGGACCATATCGCACTTGTCAGAAAGGTCCGACAGGATAGGGGAATGCCCGCCTACGAAGACGTTTTCCCGCTCCAGCCGCCCGTCCGTCTGCCGCCTCAGGACGAGCTGGTCGCCGCCGTGCGCGCGGCGCCGCTGGCGGCCGAGTTCCTCGACGGCCAGGAGGACGTGCTGGAGGCCTGGGGCGAGGTGTGCAGGGACCGGCTCGACGAGGGCCTGCTGCTGGAGGTGGTGCGCCTGTTCGTGGCGCGCGAGCCCGCCGTCGGCGACCCTCCCGCCGAGCTGGTGGCCTTCGGCCTGGTGAAGGGCGCGAACCCGTACGAGGCGACGCCGGTCGGGCTGTGGATGGGCCGGAGGCTGATCGGGGAGCTGACCGGGCAGGAGGTGCCCGTCATGGGCTCGCTCGCGGAGCGCGACGGGGCGGGGCTGCTGCTGGGCCTGCGCTCGTACCCGGAGGCGGACCGCGACGAGGAGCTGGCCGGCTGGCTGGCCCGCCGTGACGCGGCGGGGGCGGCCAGGGAGATCGCGGGCGTGCTGCCTGCGGTGAGCCCGCTCAGCCGGGCGATCGGCATCGAGCTGCTCGGCTTCCAGCTGGGCGACGAGGGCCGCCGGGCGCTGGACGACCTGGTGATCGAGCCCAAGGTGGGCGCGGTGATCGCCGCCCGGCTGAGCCGCGACGACCGGCAGCCGGCCACCGAGGAGATCGGCTGGGTGCTGGTGGACATGGCGGCGGCGCTGCTGGAGTTCGGCGGCGAGCCGTCCGAGGTGGTCGAGTCGGTGGCGGCCGGCATGGAGACGGACGAGCAGGCCAGCACGATCACGCTGCTGGCGCTCTGCGACCACCCGGCCACCGAGCCCGTGCTGCGGGTGTTCATCGACTACCACCCGGACGCGGGGGTGGCCGCCGCCGCCCGCAAGGCGCTGCGCCGCCTGCACGGGCTCGCCGCGGCCCGCGGGTGAGGGGCCGGGGGTAGAGTCGGCGACGATGACGAAGCATACGATCACCCGCCAGACCGGGACGATCCTCGGCGACACTTACGGCTGCGACTGCGGGGCCCAGCTGGGCGGGCGGATGGCGGCCGAGGTGCACGCCGCCGAGCACCACCAGTGCTCGGTCTGCCTGGGTTCGGCCGAGGAGGAGCCCGCGCCCGGCCTGACGCGTCCCTGCACCTCCTGCGCCGGCACCGGGCGGCGGCGCGAGCAGATCAACTGGCAGCTCGCGCACGCCGAGGCGGAGCGGCTGGTCACGCCTGTGGTGGTGCGCTCGGTGGTGGACGCCTTCGACGGGCCGTTCCGCCTGTCGGAGGTCGCCGACGCGGTGCGCGACGGGTTCGGGCTGCCGCCGGGCCGCCTGCCGGTGGGGCCGCGGGTGCGCGACCTGCTGCTGGAGATGCAGGCGGCGGGCGAGATCACCATGGTGTCGGCGCCGGACGAGCTGATCGACGGCACCGACGTGGTGCTCTTCCGCGACCCCCAGTGGCAGCGGGCGCGCACGCTCGGGCTCTGACCGCCGGTCGTCAGGCGCGGCAGATGATCTCGCCGTGCAGGATCGACATCCAGCCGTCGTCCGACCCGGCCCATGCGCGCCAGCCGTCGGAGACGCGCCGCAGGTCCTCCGCGGTGGCGGCGCCGGTGGCCAGGGCCTGCTCGGCCATCGCGGAGCGCAGGATCCGGTCGGCCCACATGCCGCCCCACCAGGCGCGGTCTTCCGGGGTGGCGAAGCACCAGGTGGACGAGGTGGCGGTGACGTCGGTGAACCCGGCGGCGCGGGCCCATGACAGCAGCCTCCGGCCGGCGTCCGGCTCGCCGCCGTTGCCGCGCGCCACCTTCTGGTAGAGCTCCATCCAGGTGTCGAGCGCGGGCACACGCGGAAACCACGCGAAGGCCGCGTAGTCGCTGTCGCGGGCGGCCACGACGCCGCCGGGCCGCGCCACCCGCCGCATCTCGCGCAACGCCTGCACGGGGTCGCCGACGTGCTGGAGCACCTGGTGGGCGTGCACGACGTCGTACGACCCGCCGGGGAAGGGCAGCGCGTGCACGTCGGCGACGGCGAAGCCGACGTTGCCCGCGCCTCTGGCCGCCGCCTCGGCCCTGGCCAGCTCCAGCGCCTCCTCGCTCACCTCGGTCGCGGTCACACTGGCCACCCTGGCGGCCAGGTCGGCGGTGATGGTGCCGGGGCCGCTGCCGACGTCGAGCAGGACCGCCTCGGGCCGGAGGTGGGGCAGGAGGTAGGCGGCCGAGTTGCCGGCGGTGCGCCACCGGTGGGAGCGCAGCACGGACTCGTGGTGGCCGTGGGTGTAGACGGCGTTCATCGGAACTCCCTCGTCTCGGCTGATGTCCGGCACGCTACCATTCATCTCGCTATACGAGAGAATATGTCTCATTATATGGATATGTGGCGCTCGACCGTACACTGTTCCGGACGACTACGGAAGGGCGGTCGCCATGGGAGAGGTCCGGCCGATCGTGCGCGTGGGCGACCCGGTGCTGCACGCGCCGTGCGAGCCGGTCACCCGGTTCGACGACGCGCTGCGGGCGCTGGTCGACGACATGTTCGCGAGCATGTACGCGGCCGACGGCGTGGGGCTGGCCGCCAACCAGATCGGCGTGCCCCTGCGGGTGTTCGTCTACGACTGCCCGGACGACGACGGCGTCCGCCACCGGGGCGTCGTCGTCAATCCGGCGCTGGAGCTGCCGGGCGTGGGCGAGCGGCGCCTCGACGCGGGCGAGGAGGGCTGCCTGTCGGTCCCCGGCCAGTACGCCCCGCTCCCCCGGTCCGACCGGGCCACGGTGCACGGCTCCGACGCCGAGGGCCGGCCCGTCACGGTCGAGGGCACCGGCATGCTCGCGCGCTGCCTCCAGCACGAGACCGACCACCTCGACGGCCACCTCTACATCGACCGCCTCCCGGCCAAACGCCGCAAGCAGGTGCTGGCCGCGTACGAGCAGTCCCTCACCACAGGGCAAATTCCGACAAACAACCCACCCAGCACGTGAGCGACGGCAAATCGGGTAGATGGTGCTCCCCCGGAAGCAATCCATCGAGGAGACACACCATGGCCAGAACCGTGGCAGACGTGATGACCAGCCACCCCGCGACCGTCGACGGCGACCAGCCGGTCAGCGTCGCCGCCGCGCTCATGCGCGACAACGACACCGGCGCGATCATCGTCAACGACCACGGCCGGATGGCCGGCATCGTGACCGACCGCGACATCACGATCAGGTGCGTCGCCGACGACAAGGGCCCCGACACGCCCGTGCGCGAGGCGTGTTCGCCAGGCGTCGAGGCCGTCTGCCCGGACACCAGCATCGACCAGGCCGTCCAGCTCATGCGCCAGCACCACGTACGCCGCCTCCCGGTGCTCGAGGACGGCCGCGCGGTCGGCATCCTCAGCATCGGCGACCTCGCGATGGAGCGCGACCCGGACTCGGCGCTCGCCGACATCTCCGCGGCGGAGGGCAACCGCTAACGTTGACCACGTGGTCACAGTCGAGGACGTGCGGCGGCTCGCGGCGACTTTCCCGCGGTCATCGGAGCACCTGATCAGGGACCGGATCAAGTTCCGGGTGGGCTCCATCGTCTACGTCGCGTTCTCGCGCGACGAGACGCTGATGGGGTTCGCCTTCCCGAAGGAGGAGCGGGCCGCGCTGGTCGCCGCGGAGCCCGACAAGTTCCTCCTGCCCCCCGAGTCCGATCTGCGCTTCAACTGGGCCGTCGCGCGCCTGGCCGTCCTCGACCCGGACGAGATGCGCGAGCTGGTGCTGGAGGCGTGGCGGATGGTGGTGCCGAAGAAGGTGTACGCGGCCTACGTCGGCTAGCGCGACGGGGCCGCCCTTCAGCCGTTCAGGTGACGCTGCGATAGAGCCCCGCGGTGAGCTTCGTGATCCGGTTCACCGAGCCCCGCCACGCGCTGCCCGCCGGGTGCGCCGTCAGCACCGCCATCACGTACCTCTCGTCCTTGCCCACGAGGCCGGTCGTGTAGAGCACCGGCCGGCCGTAGTCGGGCACGCGCGCGTCAGCGGCGCGCGAGGCGACCAGGGAGATCGACGCGCTCTGCGTCCTGGCGTCACATCTGACCGGCGGCGTCAGCCCGAAGCCGGACCAGCCCTGCTTGACCGCCTTGCGGCCGGGCACCCCGTCGGGGATGCCGAAGGTCTGGTCGAAGCCGTCGCTGCCGCACGGCGTCGCCGCGCGCAGGTGGCCCAGGATCGTGTCACGCACCCGGGGCGAGGCGGTGTCGAGCAGGTAGCGGTAGGTCCGCACGACGTCGTGCGCGCTCAGCGTGGCGTAACCCCAGAAGCCGGGCTTGGACGCGGGCGGCGGCGTGGTGTCCGGCAGCCGGAGCTTGCGCGCCATGCGGGTGACGATGGCGCCCTTGCCGCCCCGGTCCCAGAACGTGGAGGCGGCGTCGTCGTCGCTCTCTCTCAGCATGATCTTCAGCAGCCTGGCGTCGGCCGCGGAGACGGTCCTGCGCGACTCCAGGAAGTCGATCGCGATCAGGATCTTGATGACCGAGGCGGAGCGGTACTTGCGGTGCGCGTGCCGGGTCGCGACGAACTTGCCGCGCTGCCGGTCGAACACCAGCCAGGACGCGGTCGTGCCCGGCGGGACCTTGGGCGGCCGCGCCGTACGTGACGCCGTGGCCCGGGCGGGCGGACTCTCGGCCGACGAGCTCTGCGAGGTGCCGCTCGACGCGCGGGCGGGGCCCGCCGCGGGGCCGGCGACGCATCCCGCCGCGAGGGGTACGGCCGCGGCGACCGCGGCCCAGGGCTTCAATCGCATCGCACATACCTATCAGAGTCTTGACCAACCACAGAAACGGGGATAAACAAAGGGGAAACCAACCCGAAACGGCGGTGAACCAACATCATGTACGCCGAGGAGCGGCAGCAGGACATCCTGCGCAGGGCGCGCGTGGCGGGCCGCGTCGACGTGGTGTCGCTGGCGGCCGAGCTCGACGTCACCACCGAGACCATCCGCCGCGACCTGACGGCGCTGGAGCGGGCCGGCGTGCTGCGCCGCGTGCACGGCGGCGCCATCCCCGTGGAGCGGCTCGGCTTCGAGCCCGCGCTCGCCACCCGCGACGAGGTGATGACCGCGGAGAAGGAGCGCATCGCCAAGGCCGCCCTGGCCGAGCTGCCCGACGACGGTTCGGTCATCATCGACGCGGGCACCACGACGGGCCGCCTGGTCGGCGTGCTGCCCGCCGACCGCGAGCTCACCGTGGTGGTCAACTCGCCGCCGCTCGCCACCGTGCTGGCCGCGCGGAGCAACCTCAACGTGATCATGCTCGGCGGGCGGGTACGCGGCCGCACCCTCGCGACGGTGGACGACTGGGCGCTGCAGCCGCTGGCGCACCTGCACGTGGACGTGGCGTTCATGGCCACCAACGGCTGCTCGGCCGAGAAGGGCCTGACCACGCCCGACCCGGCCGAGGCGGCGATCAAGCGGGCGATGGTGCGGGCCGCCGAGCGCAGCGTGCTGCTCGCCGACCACACCAAGTTCACCAACACCTACCTGGCGAGCTTCGCCGCGCTGAGCGAGATCGACGTGGTGATCACCGACGCCGGAGTGGACGACGCGCTCGCCGCCGAACTGTCCGCCGCCGGACCGCAGGTGGTCCGCGCATGATCGTGACCCTGACGCTCAATCCCAGCCTGGACCGCACGATCGAGATCGCCGCGCTGGACCGCGGCGCGGTCATCCGCGCCGCCGCCGCCCGCCTCGACCCCGGCGGCAAGGGCGTGAACGTCTCCCGCGCCCTGCTGGCCAACGCGGTCGCCTCGCGCGCCGTGGTGCCGTTCGGCGGCGACGAGGGACGGCAGCTCGTGCACCTGCTCCGGCAGGAGGGCCTGGACATGGTGACCGTGCCGGTGGCCGGGCGGACCAGGTCGAACGTGACGCTGGCCGAGCCCGACGGGACCGTCACCAAGATCAACGAGCCGGGCACGGCGCTCTCCCCCGGCGAGCTCGACACGATCGCCGACTCCGTGCTGGCCGAGGCGCGCGAGGCCGACTGGGTGGTCGCCTCCGGCAGCCTGCCGCCCGAGGTGCCCGGCGACGTCTACGCCCGGTTGTGCCGCCGGTTCGCCGGGGCGGGCATCCACGTCGCGGTCGACACCAGCGGCCCGCCGCTCACCCGCGCGCTCGGCGCCGGGCCCGCGCTGATCAAACCCAACCTGGAGGAGCTGGCCGACGCCACCGGCGTGGCGATCACCTGCGTCGGCGACGTGGTGGCGGCCGCGGCCAAGCTGCGGGCGGCGGGCGCGCGTACCGTGCTGGCCAGTCTCGGCGCCGACGGCGCCGTGCTCGTCGAGGACGGCGGGTGCTGGTACGGGGAAGCGCCCGTCGCCGAGCCCCGCAACGCGGTCGGCGCGGGCGACGCCATGCTCGCCGGGTTCCTCGCGGGCGGCGGAAGCGGCGAGACGGCGCTGGTGGAGGCGCTCGCCTGGGGCGCCGCCGCGGTCAGCCTGCCGGGCAGCCGCATGCCGGGGCCCGCGGACATCCGCCGCGACGCCGTCCGCGTCTCCCGCCCCGACCCCGCCCGCCTCCTCACCTCGCCGCTCCCCCGCACCCCCGTGACGGTTCGCGCGGCGGCCACCGGGGCGGCGCCGCATCCGCCGCCGTCCCCCCGCTGACTTACGGCTCACCCACGCACGAGCCTGCTCACCCCCCGAAGGAGCAATGTCCCATGGCCGACACCTATACTCCCCCGGTCTACGGAACCGGCGCCAAAGCCACGATCCAGCGGATCGGCGGCCACCTGGCGGGGATGATCATGCCGAACATCGGCGCGTTCATCGCCTGGGGTCTCATCACCGCCCTGTTCATCCCCACCGGGTGGCTGCCGAACGAGACGCTGGCCGAGCTGGTCGGCCCGATCATCACGACCCTGCTGCCCATCCTCATCGCCTACACGGGCGGCCGGATGGTGCACGGGCAGCGTGGTGCCGTGGTCGGCGCCGTGGCCGCGATGGGCGTCGTCGTGGGGTCGGACGTCCCGATGTTCCTCGGCGCGATGATCATCGGCCCCCTCACCGCCTGGATCCTCAAATATGTAGACAAGTTCACCGAGGCGCGGACCAGGGCCGGGTTCGAGATGCTGGTGGACAACTTCTCCGCGGGCATCATCGGCGGCGCGATGGCGGTGGCCGGCGTGCTGGGCATCGGCCCGGTCGTTCAGGAGCTCACCAAGGCCGCGGGCAACGCGGTCGACTGGCTGGTCGGCACCGGCCTGCTGCCGTTCGCGTCCGTGCTGATCGAGCCGGCCAAGGTGCTGTTCCTCAACAACGCCATCAACCACGGCGTCCTCGGCCCGCTCGGCGTGACCCAGGCGGCGGAGACCGGCAAGTCGATCCTGTTCATGCTGGAGTCGAACCCCGGCCCCGGCCTCGGCCTGCTCCTCGCCTTCATGTTCTTCGGCCCGCGGGCCATGCGGCCCAGCACGCCGCCCGCGATGATCATCCACTTCTTCGGCGGCATCCACGAGATCTACTTCCCGTACGTGCTGATGAAGCCCCGCCTCATCCTGGCCGTCATCGGCGGCGGCATGGCCGGCGTGTTCACCTTCATGGTCACCGGCGCCGGTCTGGTCGCCACGCCGTCGCCGGGCAGCATCTTCGCCTACCTGGCCGTCACGCCGCGCGGCGGCCTGTTCGCGTCCATCGCGGGCATCGTGGTCGCCACGGCCGTGTCGTTCGCCCTGGCCGCGCTGCTGCTGGGCTTCGGCCGCGGCGAGAAGGAGGAGCCCGCCGGAGACCTGCCGGCCGAGGGCGCTCCCGAACCCGCCGACTCCCACCGGGCCGGCGCCGACGACACCGTACCGGACGTCGCGGAGAACACCCCCGGCGAGCAGCCCGCCAACGGCGAGCGCCGCGACTCCGGCGAGCCCGCGCAGACCGAGACCCGTACCGCCAGCAAGGAGGCGTGAACCGTGCCCAGCATCGACAGCAAGGACATTCACAAGATCATCGTGGCCTGCGACGCGGGGATGGGCAGCAGCGTGATGCTCGCCAGCCAGCTCCGCAAGCAGCTCAAGGACTCCGGGGTCGCCGTCGAGCACACGCCGGTCAACAACATCCCCGCCGACGCCGACGTCGTGCTCTGCCACGCCGGGCTGGCCACCAGGGCCAGGGCGGCGGCGCCGGGCAAGGTGCTGGTGCCGTTCCAGATCTTCCTGGGCGACCCGGCCGTGACCAAGCTCGTCGCCACGATCAAGAGCGGCGGCACCGTCGATGCGTGAGGACCTGCTCGACCCGCGCGCGGTGCTGCTGCACGAGAGCGCGGCCGACCGTGAGGAGGCCATCCGGCGCTGCGGGCGGGTCCTGGTCGACATCGGCGCGGTCGCGGAGCCGTACATCGACGCGATGCTGGAGCGCGAGCGCTCGATCTCCACGTACGTCGGGGAGGGCGTGGCGATCCCGCACGGCACCGCGGCCGCCAAGGAGGACGTCAGGCGCGACGCGATCTGCGTCGTGCGCTTCCCCGGCGGCGTCGACTGGGACGGCGAGCCCGTCACGGTCTGCGTCGGGATCGCGGCCAAGGACGACGGCCACGTGCCGCTGCTGGCCGCGCTCGCCGAGATCCTCCTCGACCCGGACCGGGCGCGGACGCTGCGCGAGGCGACGGAAGCACACCAGGTGATAGAGGAGTTGACGTGAAGGTCGCCAGATTCCACGCGCCGGGCGACATCCGGATCGAGGACGCGCCGGAGCCGGTCGCCGGCCCGGGCGAGCTGAAGATCCGGGTGCGCAACTGCTCGACGTGCGGCACCGACGCGAAGATCTACAAGTTCGGCCACCACCACATCCGGCCGCCCCGGGTGATGGGCCACGAGATCGCCGGCGAGGTGGTGGACACCGGCGAGCGGGTGCAGGTGATCGCCGCCATCCCGTGCGGCGCCTGCCCCGACTGCGCGCACGGCCGCATGACCGTGTGCCCCAACCAGGAGTCGATGGGCTACCACTACGACGGCGGCTTCGCCGAATACATGATCATCCCGGCCAAGGTGCTGGCCGTGAACGGGGTGAACGCGATCCCGTCCGGCGTCGGGTTCGCCGAGGCGTCGGTGGCCGAGCCGCTGGCGTGCGTGCTCAACGGGCAGGCCCTGGCCCGGGTGGGTACGGGTGACGATGTGGTGGTGATGGGAGCGGGCCCGATCGGCTGCCTGCACGTGCGGCTGGCGCGGGCGCGCGGCGCCGCCAGGGTGTTCCTCGTGGACGTGAACACCGACCGGCTCGCGATGGCGGCCGAGCTGGTACGCCCCGACGCCGCGATCGACGCCGACCCCGTGGAGCAGGTGCTCAAGCTGACCGGCGGCCGGGGCGCGGACGTGGTCATCACCGCGGCCGCGGCCGGCGCCGCCCAGGAGCAGGCCGTGCTGATGACCGCCCGCCAGGGACGCATCAGCTTCTTCGGCGGCCTGCCGAAGGACGACCCGTTCATCCGGCTGGACTCGAACCTGGTGCACTACCGGGAGCTGACCATCGTCGGCGCCAACGGCTCCAGCCCCGGCCACAACGCCGAGGCCCTCCGCCTGATCGCCGAGGGCGCCGTGCCGGTCGCCGACCTGATCACCCACCGGCTCCCGCTGTCGCGGGTGCTGGACGGGATCGGCCTGGTCAGCCAGGGCGCGGCCATCAAGGTCACCATCGAACCGTGAGGAGGCACCCATGCCCGAGAGGACCGTGGCCGTCGCGTCGGCCAGCGGGCTGCACGCCCGGCCCGCCAAACTGTTCGTCCAGGAGGCGGCGCGGCTGGGGGTGCCCGTGCGCATCCGGGTCGGGGAGAAGTCGGTCCCGGCCCACAGCATGCTGGGCGTGCTGTCGCTGGGCGCCGTCCACGGCACCGAGGTGACCCTGGAGTCGGACGCCCCCGGCGCCGACGAGGCCCTCGACGCCCTGGTGACCCTCCTGTCCCGTGATCTGGACGCGGAAGAGGCCCTGGATGCCTGACCTCCAGCCCTCCGGCCCGGCCTCGCTGGCCGGGCTGGGGGTCAGCCCGGGGCGGACGGCCGGGCCGTGCCTGCGCATGGCCGGGCCCCCGGCGCTGCCCGCGCCGAACCCCGTCACCGACACCGGCGCCGAGCTCGCCGTCGTCGGCCAGGCGCTGGAGGCGGTCGCCGAAGACCTGCGCCGGCGCTCCGCCGCCGCGGCGGGCGCTGACCGCGGCGCCGCCGAGATCCTCGACGCGCTGGCCATGATGGCCGACGACCCCATGCTCAAGGAGGAGGCCGAGCAGGGGGTGCGCGACGGACTGGACGCCCCGCACGCCCTGGACGCGGCCTTCGCCCGTCACCGCGAGGCGCTCGCCGCGCTGGGCGGCTACCTCGCAGAACGGGCCGCCGACCTGGACGACCTCAAGCACCGCGCGGTGGCCGCCGCCCTCGGCGTGCCGATGCCGGGCGTGCCGTCACCGGGGCACCCGTTCGTGCTGGTCGCCGAGGACCTCTCCCCCGCCGACACCGCCGGGCTGGGCACGGACGTGCTGGCGCTGGTGACGGTGAAGGGCGGCCCGACCAGCCACACGGCGATCCTGGCCCGCGGCCGCGGGCTGCCCGCCGTGGTGGCGTGCGCGGGCGCCGCGCACCTGGTGGACGGCACGTACATCTCGGTGGACGGCGCCACCGGCGAGATCGTCACGGGCGTCACGGAGGAGGACGCGGCACGCGTCCGCGAGCAGGACAGCGCCGAGCGCGCCCGGCTCGCGGCCACCAGCGGCCCCGGCAGGACCGCCGACGGCCATCCGGTCAAGCTGCTGCTCAACATCGGCTCGGCCGCCGACCTGCGCCCGGACGGGGAGGGCGTCGGCCTGTTCCGCACCGAGTTCCTGTTCCTGGACCGCAAGCAGGCGCCCACGTACGAGGAGCAGGTCACGGCCTACGCCGACGTCTTCACCGCCGTCCCGTACGTCGTGGTGCGCACCCTCGACGCCGGCACCGACAAGCCGCTGCCGTTCCTCGGGCTGCCCGAGGAGCCGAACCCGGCGCTGGGCATCCGCGGTCTGCGCGTGGACCGGGTGCTGCCGGACGTCCTGGACACCCAGCTGGACGCGATCGCCGAGGCGGCCCGCCGCACCGGGGCCGAGGCGTGGGTGATGGCCCCGATGGTCAGCACCCCCGGTGAGGCCGCAGCCTTCGCGCGCCGGGCCCGCGCCCGCGGCATCGCCCGGGTGGGCGCGATGGTGGAGGTCCCGGCCGCGGCCCTCCTGGCCGACCGTCTGCTGCGCGAGGTGGACTTCCTGAGCATCGGCACCAACGACCTGAGCCAGTACACCTACGCCGCCGACCGGCAGCATCCCGCCCTGGCCGACCTGCTGGACCCGGCCCAGCCGGCCCTGCTGCGCCTGGTCGAGCTCTGCGCCGAGGCGGGCCGCGCGGCCGGCAAACCGGTGGGCGTCTGCGGCGAGGCGGCCGGCGACGCGAGGCTCGCCCCCATCCTGGCCGGTCTCGGCGTGACGAGCCTCTCGATGGCCCCCGTCTGCGTCCCCGCCGTCCGCGACGCCCTGGCCCGTCACACGCTGGAGGAGTGCAGGGAACTGGCCCGCGCGGCCCTGGACGGCCGCTGACCGTTCACCTTGAGGCGACGGCTTCGGGGATGGGCGTGTCGCCGGAGACGAGTTCGAGCGTGCGCCGGCCGGGAGCGGTCAGCAGGGCGGCGACGACGGCGGCCACGTCGTCGCGGGGCACCGAGCCGGGCGGCACCTCCGGTTCGAGCCGGACCAGGCCGGTGCCGGGCTCGTCGGTGAGGCGGCCGGGGCGCACGATGGTCCAGTCGAGGTCGCGGCGGCGCAGGTCGTCCTCGGCCTCGGTCTTGGCCGTGATGTAGGCGGCCCACACCTCGTCGGTGCCGGCCGCGGGCGGCCGGCCCGCGCCCATGGAGGAGATCTGGACGAACGTGCGCACGCCGGCCCGCTCGGCGGCGTCGGCCATGAGCACGGACGCCCCCCGGTCGACGGTGTCCTTGCGGGCGGCGCCGCTGCCGGGGCCGGCGCCGGCGGCGAACACGATCGCGTCGGCGCCGCGCACGATCCCGGCGACCTCGTCGGGGCTCGCCTTCTCCAGGTCGCACACCACCGCCCGGGCGCCGGCGGCCTCGACGTCGGGGACGTGCGCGGGGTTGCGGACCAGGCCGACGGCGGCGGAGCCGAGCAGCCTGGCCAGCCGCAACGCGATCTGCCCGTGTCCGCCCGCGATGATGATCCTCATGGCCCCATGGTGTCATGGGGGTATGCACGACTTCCCTGAGGCGCCCGCTCCGGCGTTTCTCTTCGACCTCGACGGCACCCTCATCGACAGCGTCTACCAGCACGTCATCGCCTGGCGGCAGGCCCTGTCGGGGATGGGCATCGACCTCGCGGTGTGGCGCATCCACCGGCGCATCGGCATGAGCGGCGGCCTGTTCGTGAACGCGCTGCTGCGCGAGACCGGGCTGAAGCTCACCCAGGCGCAGATCGACGAGTTGCAGACGACGCACGCCGACGCGTACGAGCAGCAGGTCGAGTCGGTGCGGCCGCTGCCGGGCGCGCCGGAGCTGCTGGCGGAGCTGTCGTCGCGGGGCGTGCCGTGGGCGATCGCGACCAGCGGATACGCCCGCACGGCCCGGCTGGCGCTGGGCATGCTGGGGCTGCCGGAGGACGCGCCGCTGGTGACGCGCGACCTGGTGCGCCGGGCCAAGCCGGACCCCGACCTGTTCCTGGCCGGAGCCGCGCTGCTGCGGGCCGATCCGGCGCATGCCATGGTGGTGGGCGACAGCATCTGGGACCTGCTCGCCGCGCGCCGCGCCGGCTCGCTGGGGATCGGGTTGCTGTCCGGCGGATACGGCAGGGACGAGCTTGAGCGTACGGGGGCGTTCCGGGTGTACGCCGACCCGGCCGACATGCTCGACCGGCTGGACGAGCTGGGCGTCCGGCACGGCGACTACTAGCGGGAATACCGGCCCGAACCTGTGGGCTGGAGCCTGCGTACCACCCATAGAGGAGCTTTCACATGGACTTGGCAGACATCGGCGTCACCGGCCTGGCCGTCATGGGCCGCAACCTGGCCCGCAACCTGGCCAGGCACGGCTACGCGGTGGCGGTGCACAACCGGTCGGCGTCGCGCACGCACGCGCTGGTGCGGGAGTTCGGCGGCGAGGGCACGTTCGTGCCGTCGGAGGAGCTGGCCGACTTCGTGGCGTCGCTGAAGCGGCCGCGGCGGGCGATCATCATGGTGAAGGCCGGCGCGGGCACCGACGCCGTGATCGACGCGCTCGCGGAGCTGATGGAGCCGGGCGACATGATCGTCGACGGTGGCAACGCGCACTTCGAGGACACCCGGCGGCGGGAGGCCGCGCTGCGCGCCAAGGGCATCCACTTCGTCGGCACCGGCATCTCCGGGGGCGAGGAGGGGGCGCTGAACGGCCCGAGCATCATGCCGGGCGGGTCGAAGGAGTCGTGGGAGGCGCTCGGCCCGATCCTTCAGGACATCGCGGCCCAGGTCGACGGGGTGCCGTGCGCGGTCCACGTGGGCCCCGACGGCGCCGGCCACTTCGTGAAGATGGTCCACAACGGCATCGAGTACTCGGACATGCAGCTGATCGCCGAGTCCTACGACCTGCTGCGCCAGGCGCTCGGCGCCACCCCGGCCGAGCTGGCGGAGGTGTTCCGCGAGTGGAACCGGGGCGAGCTGGACTCGTACCTGATCGAGATCACCGCCGAGGTGCTCGACCAGGTGGACGCGGAGACCGGGAAGCCGTTCGTGGACGTCGTGGTCGACCGGGCCGAGCAGAAGGGCACCGGCCGGTGGACCGTGCAGAGCGCGCTGGAGCTGGGCGTGCCGGTGACGGGCATCGCCGAGGCGGTGTTCGCGCGGGCGCTGTCGGGCCATCCCGAGCAGCGGGCGGCGGCCAGGGAGCTGGCGGGCCCGTCGGTGTCCGGGGTGGGCGCCAAGGAGCTGATCGAGGACGTGCGCCAGGCGCTGTACGCTTCCAAGATCGTCGCGTACGCGCAGGGCTTCGACCAGATGGCGGCCGCGTCCAAGGAGTACGGCTGGGACCTGGACCTGGGCGCGATGGCGACGATCTGGCGCGGCGGCTGCATCATCCGGGCCAAGTTCCTGGACCGGATCCGCGCCGCCTACGACGCCGACCGGACCCTGCCGACGCTGCTGGCCGACCCGACGTTCGCGGCCGCGCTGGGCGTGGCGCAGGAGTCGTGGCGGCGGGTGGTCACCACGGCGGTCCAGATCGGCGTGCCGACGCCCGGTTTCTCCTCGGCGCTGGCCTACTACGACGGGCTGCGCCGCGACCGGCTCCCGGCCGCGCTGGTGCAGGGGCTGCGCGACTATTTCGGCGCGCACACGTACCTGCGCGTCGACCGGGAGGGCGCCTTCCACACCGACTGGTCCGGCGACCGCGCGGAGCGGCCCGCCTGATCAGCCGCGCAGCGGCACCGGGTTGGCCAGGGCGGTGACCACGCAGAACCCGAACGGGCCGGTGGTGTCGTGCAGGGTGACCTGGCCGGTGGCGACGCCGGCGGCGGCGACCCGGCCGGTGGCCTCCATGCCGATCAGCTCGCTCCCGGGCATCCGGGCGAGGGTGAGCGTGTAGTCGGCGTTGATGAAGGCGACGCCGCCCTCGGCCATGGAGGTGAGCGGGCTGGCGAAGTCGCCGGCGAGGGCCGTGCGCACGATCGGGGTGAGCTTCTCGTCGTCGACGAGCGGGCGGTCCTCGCGCATCCACAACCGCCGTTGGCCGGGCACCCACCACATCTCGAACGGCGGCTCCCAGCCCGTCGAGGGCTCCGGGGGGCCGTCGGGCGGGGTCTCGTCCCACGGGTCGGTGAGCACCGGCTGGTTCTCCGGCTGCTCGCTGGTGCGCAGCAGGACGGCGCTCACGCGGCCGATCACTCCCTGCTCGGTGCGGATCGTCGCGTCGGCCACCCGGATCCGCCGCCCGTCCCTGACGAGCGCGGTCTCGACTGTGACCGGCAGCATCGGGCTGTTGCGGAACAGGTCGACGGTGAGCCGGGCGACGTGCAGGTCGGGGTCGGCGTAGCGGGACTCGATGGCGCGGGCCGCCAGCCCGCCGAGCAGGCGGCCGTGCAGCATGCCCGGGGACCAGGGGCTGTGCGCGTGGGCGGCCGGGACGAACTCGGCGCCTTGCGAGGTGAAGAACGGGGACGTCACAGAACGAGATTCTAGAGGAGAGCCGCCCGGCCAGGTCGTGCGGCTCAGTCGCCCCGGCTCTTGAACATCCTCGCGGGGCGGCGAAGATCGGAGATATGACGGTCCTACCGCCCGCGGGCGTGCTCGCCGCATTCGGCCTGTCCGGCGTCCCCGAGCCGCTGCCCGGTGGTGAGGGCCGCGCCGTACGGGTCGGCGGCGCGGTGCTGAAGCCGGTCGACGGCCGCGAGGAGGCCGAGTGGAGCGCCGGGTTGTTCGAGCGCCTGCCGCCGTCGGTGTCCTTCCGCGTCCCCCGGCCGATCAGGGCCGGTTCCGGCACGTACGTGGTCGGCGGGTGGACGGCGTCCGAGCTCCTTCCCGGCCGGACGGGAACCAGGAGGTGGGCGTCGCTGCTGGCGGTCGGCCGGGCCTTCCACGAGGCGTTGCGGGACGTGCCGCGCCCCGATCTGCTGGACCGGCGCGGGCACCCGTGGGCCGTCGCGGACCGGGTGGCGTGGCAGGAGGCGGACGTCGCGCTCCGGGGGGACGCCGGGCCGATGCTTGCCGAACTCCTCGGCCTGCTCGCGCCGGTCGCCGCGCCCGCCCAGCTCGTGCACGGCGACCTGACGGGCAACGTGCTCTTCCACCGGGGCAGCCCGCCCGCGGTGATCGACTTCTCCCCCTACTGGCGGCCCGCCCCTTACGCGGACGCGATCGTCGTCGCGGACGCCCTCCTCTACCACGACGCCGAACCGGACCTGGTGGACGCCATCGGCGAGGACGCGCCGCGCTGGCTCGCCCGCGCGCTGACGTTCAGGCTCGTGGCGCTGGGCCTGCTCACCGAGGATCCCGCCCCCGAGGAGCTGGCCCGCTTCGCCGCCGTCACCCGGCTGGCGAGAGCGCGCCTCTGACGATCCGGTGTGACCGCGGGTGCTGGGCGGGCGGGGCGGCCCGTAGAATCCGCGGGTGCGTGATATCGGAGAGGACCCGCGGCCCGTCAGGGGCGCCGTGCGGGAGGTGCGGTCCCTGCGGGAGGCCGCCACGCTGGCCTACTCGCCCGATCTCGACGGGCTCGCCGATCCTGGCGAGATCGTGTGGGCCTGGGTGCCGTACGAGGAGGACCCGTCGCGGGGCAAGGACCGGCCGCTGCTCGTGGTGGGCCGGAGCGGGCGCAGGCTGCTGGGCATGATGCTGTCCAGCCGGGGCGACGACGGGCCCGACTGGTACGAACTGGGCGCCTGGGGCCGCGACGGCAAGACCTCGTACGTCCGGCTGGACCGGGTGTTCGAGCTGGACGAGGACGACATCCGGCGCGAGGGCGCGGTGCTCGACGCCGACCGGTTCACGCGGCTGGCCGCGCTGCTGATGAGGACCTACGGGTGGGCCGCGGGACGGTGAGTCCCGCGGTGTTTCCCGCGGCGGTCAGGCGGGGCGCCAGGCGGGGATGTCCCCCGCCTGGTGGAGGTGGAAGTCGGGGGCGGCTTCCAGGGCCTTCTCCTCGCCGCCCGGCGTGTAGGTGACGATCAGGCGGAGCGGGCGCCAGGTGGTGTTGAACGTCGAATGGTAGACGCCTGCCGGGATGTGCACGGCGTCGCCCTCGCGGATCGGGAACTCCTCGCCGTCGCCGACCATCTGGCGGGCCTCGCCGGAGATCACGTACAGGATCTCCTCGGCGTCCGGGTGGTTGTGGCGCGCGTGGCCCATGCCGGGGTTCACGATGACCTCGCCCAGGGTGCTGCCCGCGCCGGCGATCGCCGACGGAGTGACGAACCACTTGATCGAGCCCCAGCCGAACGTCATCGTCGGGACCGCGTCGGGATTGATGAGCATCAGATCTCCAGGTTCTTGAAGGCGGCGACCTGCTCGGTGATGGCCCGCTCGGTGGGCAGGCGCTCGACGGAGGACGCGCCGAAGAAGCCGGCCACGCCCTTGGTGCGCGCGAGCACGTGCTGGGCGTCCTGCGGCTCGGCGATCGGCCCGCCGTGACACAGGACGAGGACGTCGGGCCGGACGGCGACGGCCGCGTCGCGCATCGCCTGCACGCGGGTCACGGCCTCGTCGAGGGTGAGCGAGGTGCCGGCGCCGATGCTGCCCTTGGTGGTCAGCCCGACATGCGGCACGAGCACGTCGGCCCCGGCCTCGGTCATGGCCCGCGCCTGGTCCTCGTCGAACACGTACGGCGCCGTCACCAGCTCCCGCTCGCGCGCCAGCCTGACCATCTCGACCTCGAGGTCGTACCCCATGCCGGTCTCCTCCAGGTTCTGCCGGAACACGCCGTCGTACAGACCGACCGTCGGGAAGTTCTGCACGCCGGCGAACCCCATGGCCTTGAGCTGATCGAGGAAGCGCGGCATGACCCGGAACGGGTCGGTGCCGCAGACCCCGGCCAGCACCGGGGTGTCCTTCACCACGGGCAGCACCTCGGCGGCCATCTCGACCACGATCTGGTTGGCGTCGCCGTACGGGAGCAGCCCGGCGAGCGAGCCGCGCCCGGCCATCCGGTAGCGGCCGGAGTTGTAGATGATGATCAGGTCGACGCCGCCGGACTCCGCGCACTTGGCGGACAGCCCGGTGCCCGCGCCCGCGCCGATCACCGGCCTGCCCTCCGCGACGGTCGCGTGGAGCCGTTCGAGCACTGTCTGCCGGTTCACCGCTTGCCTCCGATCATCTCGTGGAGCCGGTCGGCCATCGCCCGCCCGAACTCCGGGTCGTTGATGTGCAGGTCGAGCCGCACGGTCGAGGGGAAGGACGCCAGGGCGGCGAAGCAGGCCCCGTCCGCCTCCGGGTCGTGGAAGGGCATGCCCTCGGCGTCGAGCGCGGACAACCCCTTGAGCGGCACGAACAGCTCGGCCGGCCCGCTCGCCCCGGCCAGCTTGGCCGCCACCCTGCGGCCCAGCTCGGCCATCTCCTCCGGGGTGGTGCGCATGAGGGTCACCGTGGGGTTGTGCGCGTACAGGTTGCGGCGGCCGAACCGCTCGGGGACGGTGTCGCGCGGCCCGAAGTTGACCATGTCGAGGGCTCCGGGCGCGACCACCTGCGGCACGCCGTGCCGTCCGGCGGCGGTCAGCCGGTCGGGCCCGGCCGACAGCACGCCTCCCACCAGGTCGTCGGCCAGCTCGGTGGTGGTCAGGTCGAGCACCCCGGCGAGCATGCCGCTTGCGGCGAGCCCTTCCATGGCCCGGCCGCCGGCCCCGGTGGCGTGGAACACCAGCACCTCGTACCCGAGCTCGCGCAGCCGCTCGCGGGCGGCGTCGACGGCGGGCGTGGTCACCCCGAACATGGTGGCCCCGACGAGCGGCCGGTCGCCCTCGGCGGCCCGCTGCTCCCGGTAGGCGGCGGCCATCCCGGCGGCCGCGGCGGCGGCGTTGCCGAGGATCGCCCGGGACAGCCGGTTGACGCCCGCGATGTCGACGACGCTGTACATGAGCGTGACGTCCTTCGCTCCCACGTACGGGGACACGTCGCCGGACGCCATGGTGGAGACGATCAGCTTGGGCAGGCCGATCGGCAGGTCGCGGACGGCCCTCGCGGCGATCGACGACCCGCCGCTGCCGCCCACGGCCAGCACGGCGGAGACCCGCCCCGCCGCGTGCAGCTCCCCCAGCACCGCCGCCGCGCCCTCGCCCATCGCGGTGACGGCCGCCCCCCGGTCGCCGGCCGCGCGCAGGGCTTCCAGGTCGGCGCCGGCGGCGGCCGCGACCCGGTCGTTCGG
The DNA here is from genome assembly GCF_040676925.1 of Nonomuraea sp. NPDC049486. NCBI lineage: Bacteria > Bacillati > Actinomycetota > Actinomycetes > Streptosporangiales > Streptosporangiaceae > Nonomuraea > Nonomuraea sp. NPDC049486. Next base: position 155,034 of record NZ_JBFAPV010000016.1, on the reverse strand, counting down.
GTGGTCGACGGGGTACGGCACGCCCGGGTCTCCGGTGCCCGCGTCGACCACCACGACATCCTGGCCCAGCTCGGTCAGCCGGTCGCGCAGCCATCCGTATTCCTCGCCCTTGGTGTCGAGGGTGCCGATGAGTACGACTGTCATCCTCCGACGTTAACCCGGATGGGATCATGGGGGCATGCGTGTCGTGGTCATCGGGAGTGGCATCGTCGGGGCCGCCGCGGCTCACCGGCTGAGCGGGCGCGGCGTGCCGGTGACGGTGGTGGACGGGGCGTACCCGGGGCAGGCCACCCAGGCGGGGGCCGGGATCGTGTGCCCGTGGGTGGACCATCCGGACGACGAGGACTGGTACCGGCTGACCCGTGAGGGCGCCCGCCACTACCCGGGGCTGGTGTCGTCACTCGGGGAGTCCCTGGGGTACGCGCGGGTGGGCGCGCTCCTGGTCGCCGGTGAGCCCTCCGACCTGGAGCCGGTGCGCGCCCTGCTGGCCCGGCGGCACGCGGAGGCGCCGGAGATGGGGGACGTGGTGGACGTGGCGGCGCCGTCCGTTCTGTTCCCTCCCCTGGCGGAGGACCTGAGCGCGCTCCTGGTGCCGGGCGCGGCGCGCGTGGACGGGCGGGCGGTGCGGGACGCCCTCCTGCGCGCGGCCCTCCGTCAGGGGGCGGAGCTGCGTACGGGCACGGCGACGCTCACCTCGGACGGCGGGGTGCTGGTGCGTGCGGTCCGTGAGGCGGACTCCCGCGGGCGCGTCACGGGGTCGCCCGGGACTCCGGCCGACCGGGAATCCTGGCGTCAGGCCACCCCGGGTTCCCCCCAAGGCCCGCCTTCCGCCCACGGAACGCATCCGGCGTCCGAGGCATCTCCGTACGGGGCCGCCCGCGACGTCGCCGCAGGCGCCCCGCACGAACCCGGCTCACCGTACGGGGACGAGCCGGAGCCCACGCGTACGGCGGGCACCCCGCACGAACCCCGCTCACCGTACGGGGACGAGCCGGGGGCGGGCGGTGAGGGGACGCTGGTCGAGGCCGACGTGGTGATCGTGGCCGCCGGGGCGTGGAGTGGGGAGGTGTGCCGGGGGCTCGGGGTGGAGCTGCCGGTGTTCCCGCGCCGGGGGCAGATCGTGCACGTGACGCTGGAGGGCGTGGACACCTCGCGGTGGCCGATCGTGCTGCCCCACGTCGGGCCGTACCTGCTGGGGTTCCCGGACTCGCGGGTGGTGGTGGGGGCGACGATCGAGGACGCGGGGTTCGCGCCGCGGGTCACCATGGGCGGCCTGGACGAGGTGCTCCGTGCGGGCCTCCGGGTGGCGCCCGGCCTCTCCGAGGCGACGGTGACGGAGACCCGGGTGGGGTTGCGGCCGGTGCACGCACCGGGCCCGCCGCTCATCGGACCGGTGAACGACAGGGTGATCGTGGCTACGGGGCTGGGCGCGTACGGCCTGACAGCGGGCCCCTTCACCGGACGGATAGCGGCCGGACTGGCACTGGGCGAGGAACCACCCCTCAACCTCCGCCCATACCACCCCCGACTCCCTTGACCTCCGACCACCAGCCCAGCCGCGTCGTCGCCTCGGCCCTCTGACAGGCCAGTCGGGCCGCTGACCTGGGCCCTCTGACAAGGCTGCCGGGTCGCTGGTCTTCGTCTTCACCGGTGCCGGCGCAGCCGGGTTCCCTGATGGCTGTCGGTCGCCGGTAAGGGGGGTGACGTCGTGGGTACGATCCGTGGCATCCCCCGCGTGTGGTCGTGGGGAGGCGTCGTTGCGCGCGTTGGTGGTGCTGCTCGTCGTGGTGGCGGGGTGTGCCGTGTCGGTCCCGTCGAAGCCTCCGCCGTCTCCTCCGGGGACGAGCGCGCCGCCGCCGAGCGCGCCGCCGCGTGCGGAGCCCGAGGTGCCGCGGCGGGCGTCGGGGAGGTACGAGGTGGTCCCGGGCGGCGCGATGGCGAGGCGGGGACGTGGGAAGGTGATCCGCTACCTGGTGGAGGTCGAGCGGGGGCTGCCGTTCGAGACGCGGGCGTTCGCGGCGGAGGTGCACCGGACGCTCAACGACCCGCGCGGCTGGGGCCGGTTCCGGCGGGTGGACGGGCCGCCGGTGCGGTTGCGGGTCGCGCTGTCCAGCCCTCGGCTCACCGACCGCGAGTGCGTGCCGCTGCGGACCAGCGGCGACCTGTCCTGCTGGAACGGCTCCCGCTCGGTCATCAACGCGCGCCGCTGGGCTGAGGGCGTCCCGCAGTACCGCGGCGACCTGGCCGCCTACCGCCGCTATCTGATCAACCACGAGGTGGGGCACGCGCTCGGCCACCGCCACGCCAGGTGCCCGAGACGCGGCCGGCTCGCGCCGGTGATGGCGCAGCAGTCGAAGTCGTTGCACGGTTGCCGCCCGAACCCGTGGCCGCACCCGGAGCGTGGCCGCGGGGAGCGTTGACGTGGAGAGCACGGCGGCGGTGCGGTCGGCGCGCTCCGATCTTCCGCGATCTATCGTACCGATAGGGAACATCGGGGCTCTCCCGCCGGGTTGACGCGGGAGGACGTTTTCCAGGGGGTGTGAGCATGGCGGGTTTCCGGACGGCACGGCGCGTGCTGGCGGGTGGCGCGGTCCTGGCGGCCGCGGGCTGGGCGCTGCGCCGGGTGCCCGCGGAGCTGGGGCTGCGGCCCCTGGGCTCCGGGCCGGTCCGAGTGGGCCGGATGCGGCGCTCGCCGCAGTTCCGTGACGGTGTCTTCTTCAATCGGATGCCGGAACCGGTCACGTTGATGACCGCGCCGCCGGTCGGCGCGATCGCCGGGCTGCTCAGGAACAAGGAGCTGCGCCGGCCGCCCGGCCCCGTCCCGGTGCTGGCGCCGCCGTCCGGTGAGCCCGCTCCCGGCGGGCTGCGCGCGACCTGGTACGGGCACGCCTCGACCCTGGTGGAGATCGAGGGCAGGCGGGTGCTGCTCGACCCGGTGTGGAGCCGGCGGCCGTCTCCGTCGCAGCTGGTCGGGCCGAAGCGGCATCATCCGGTGCCGGTGCCGATCGGCGGGCTGCCCCAGGTCGACGCCGTGGTGATCTCGCACGACCACTACGACCATCTCGACATGGCCACCGTGCGCGCGCTCACCCACACCCAGAAGGCGCCGTTCCTGGTGCCGCTGGGCATCGGCGCCCACCTGGAGCTCTGGGGCGTGCCGGCGTACCGGATCATCGAGCTCGACTGGGACGAGGAGGCGGAGGTGGCCGGGCTGCGGTTCACGGCCACCGCCGCCCGCCACTTCTCCGGCCGGTCGTTCACCCGCAACGACACGCTGTGGGGGTCGTGGGTGGTGGCCGGGGCCGCCAGGCGGGTCTTCTACGCGGGCGACTCGGGATACTTCCAGGGCTACCGGGGCATCGGCGCCGCCCACGGGCCGTTCGACCTGACGATCATGCCGATCGGCGCCTACAGCCCGTCCTGGCCGGACATCCACATGACCCCTGAAGAGGCGGTGACGGCCACCGTCGACCTCGGCGGGAGGCTGATGCTGCCGGTGCACTGGGCGACGTTCACGCTGGCGCCGCACCCGTGGGCCGAGCCGGTCGACCGGCTGTGGCACGAGGCCAAGGCACGTGACGTGCCGTTCGTGGTGCCCAGGCCCGGTGAGGCCGTCGACACCGCCGACCTCCCCGCCGTCGACACCTGGTGGGAGATGCTGGGCCCGGCCCGTACAGTCGGGGGGTGAGCAACCTGGAACCGGACCCCTCCGAGATCCTCTGCGGCCCCGGCGGCGGCGCGGGCGGCGAGACGCTGGAAGGGCGCGCGGTGCCGCTCGGCGGCCCGCGCGCCATGACCGTCACGCGGACACTCCCCCACGTGCACCGGCGCATGATCGGCGCCTGGTGCTTCGTCGACGCCTACGGCCCGGAGCAGGCGGAGATGCGGGTCGCGCCGCACCCGCACACCGGCCTGCAGACCGTGAGCTGGCTGGTGGCCGGCGAGGTGCTGCACCGCGACAGCCTGGGCAGCCTCCAGGCGATCCGGCCCGGCAGTCTCAACCTCATGACGGCCGGGCGCGGCATCTCCCACTCCGAGGAGTCGCGGCTGGGCACGCTGCACGGGGTGCAGCTGTGGGTGGCGCTGCCCGGCGGGCACCGGGAGGTCGCGCCCGCCTTCGAGCACCACGCCGTGCTGCCCGTGCTGTCAGGGCCCGGCTACGCGGCCACCGTGTTCATGGGCGCGCTGGGCGGGGTCCGCTCGCCGGCGACCGCGTACAGCCCGCTCGTGGGGGCGGAGATCGCGGTCGACGGTGACGCCGAGGTGCCGCTCGATCCCGCGTACGAGCACGGGCTGCTGCTGCTCGACGGCGAGGTCGCCGCGCTGCCGCCGGGGCCGCTGGTGTACGTGCCGCCGGGCCGCGAGGTCGTGCGGCTGAGCGGCGCCGGGCGGGTGCTGCTCGTCGGCGGCGAGCCGTTCGCCGAGGAGATCGTCATGTGGTGGAACTTCGTCGGCCGGAGTCACGACGAGATCACCGCCTTCCGCAAGGAGTGGATGGAGGGTGACGGGTTCGGCACGGTGCGCGGCTACGACGGCGCGCCGCTGCCCGCTCCCGTGCTGCCCGGCACGCGGCTCAAGGCCAGGGGCCGGGTTCGCTAGGCCGTTCACGGGGCCCACGGCGCGGCCAGCTGCCACGTGCTGTCGGCCGTCAGCGTCTGCGGGCGGTTCCACGCGGTTCCCGTGCCGTTCGCCGACCACACCTCCGCTTGGTAGTGCCGCAGGTACGAACCCGGATAGTTGATCGATTCGAGGGTCACGCCGTCGCCCTGCAGGCCGGGCCGGGCGCACCAGGTCGCGTCCTGGGCGAACAGCGCGCTTCCGTCGTTCGCGTCCATGCGCACGCGCGAGTTCGCGTGGCGGAGGAACCGTCCCGGGTAGTTGACCGACTCGAAGGCGTAGCAGCTGGAGTCGGCGAGCCCGCGGCGGATGGTCCACGTGGCGTCGTTCTTCAGCAGCGCGCCGCTGCCGGAGTTGACCACCGCGGTGGACGCCAGGCTGTCGGCGTGCCGCAGGTAGCGGTCGGTGAAGCCCCAGGTCCGCACCTGCAGCGACCGGCGCGCGTCCACGGGGAGGTCGGCGGAGCTGCGCCACAGGGCGGGGGCGCTGACGTCCCAGGTGGCGTCGGCGTCGAAGGTGGCGCCGCCGTCGAAGGGGTTGGGGCCGCTCGGCCTGGCCAGGTAGACGTTGTCCGAGTGGTGCCGCAGGAACGCCCCGGGGAAGTTCAGCGATTCGAACGAGGCGCCCGTGCCGGTCCGGCCGGGGCGCGCGCACCAGGTGGCGTCCGCGGCGAACGACCCGCCGGTGCTCGCGTCGAGCCGCACCACCGAGTTCGCGTGCCGCAGGTAGCGGCCGGGGAGGTTGACCGACTCGAACGAGTGGCAGCGGGCGTCGGCCAGGCCGGGCACGGCGCGGAACGACGCGTCCCTGCGGGCGAGGTCGGGGCTCGTCGTGGTGATCACGTCGGTGCGCGCGACGGAGTCGGCGTGCCTCAGGTAGCGGCCGGTGTGGCCGGGGGTCGTCACGCGGAACGAGCGCACGTGGCCGGCCGTCAGCCGCGGCGTCGCGTTCTCGTTCGCGGCGGCGGCCAGGAGGTCCCGGTGGGCGGCGCGCACCTGGTTCGTGTCGACCTTCTGCACCCGGCGGTCGTAGGTCATCAGGCCGTTGTACTCGCCTTCCAGGTCGGTGATCTCGGTGTAGACGGACCCGCTCAGGCCCTTCTTGGTGACCAGCTCCCGCAGGTCGCGGACCATGCCGGTGTAGCGGTCGCCGAGCTGCGCGCCGCTGGTCAGGTGCTCGTAGGCGAAGAAGCCGCCGTGCGGGCTGTACTCGTGACCCGGCGTGCGCAAGCCGAGGCCGCCGAACTCACCCAGGATCGAGACGCGGGTGGAGGAGGGCGCGGGAACGTCCGGGCCCGTGTACACGTGCCAGTCGATCATGTCGCCGTTGCCCGGGTCGCCCAGCGAGTTGCAGCAGTTGAACCCGCTGTGCCCGTTGACCAGGCGGGTCGGGTCCTGGTTCTTGACGTTCTGGATGACGCGCCGGGTGTCGGCGAGGTTCCACTCGCCCCAGCCCTCGTTGAACGGGACGTAGGCGACGACCGCGGGTGAGCTGCGGTGCTCGTCGACGATCTCCCGCGCCTCGGTCTCGAACTGCTGCGCGTGGGCGGGGGTGATGTCCCTGTTGGACGCCTGCATCGACGGGATGTCCTGCCACACCAGCAGGCCGAGCCGGTCGGCGTGGTAGTACCACCGCTGGGGCTCGACCTTGATGTGCTTGCGCACCATGGTGAAGCCGAGCTCCTTGTGCTTCCGCAGGTCGAAGGCGAGCGCCGCGTCCGTGGGCGCGGTGTAGAGGCCGTCCGGCCAGTAGCCCTGGTCGAGCGTGCCCAGGTGGTAGACGAACTCGCCGTTGAGCGTGGGCCGCAGCACCCCGTTGACGAGCCGCTTGCCGACCTCGCGCATGCCGAAGTAGTGCGTGGTCCGGTCGACGGTCCGCCCGGCGCCGTCGCGCAGCGAGATCCGCAGGTCGTACAGGAACGGGTCGTCGGGCGTCCATCGGCGGGCGTTCGGCACGGGCACGCGGAACTCGGTGAACGCGCCGGTGGCGGTGCCGACGACGGTGGTGCCGTCCAGGGCTTCGGCGAGCACGGAGTGCCCGCTGACGTTCCCGCGCGTGAACACGCGCACCCGGAGCGTGTCGTCACTCAGGCTGGGGTACGTGTCGACGCTGGAGATGGACGACGGGGGCGTCGGCTCCAGCCACACGGTCTGCCAGATGCCGGACACGGGCGTGTAGAAGATGGCCGACGGGTCGCGGGTCTGTTTGCCGATGACCGGGTGGCTGCCGTTGTGGCCGGAGTCGGTCGGGTCGTACACCTTGACGATCAGCTCGTTCGTGCCTCCGTTGAGCGCGTCGGTGATGTCGAACTCGAAGCGGTCGTAGCCGCCCCGGTGGGTGCCCATCGCCCGGCCGTTGACCCAGACCGACGCTTCCCAGTCGACCGCGCCGAAGTACAGCTGCACCCGGCGGCCCTGCCAGGCGGGCGGGACCGTGAACGTCCGGCGGTAGAAGAGGTAGTGGCGGTCGTCGCCGGCGGGGCGCATCACGCCCGACAGGGCGGACTCGACCGCGAACGGGACGTTGACGCGCTCCGGCAGGGTGACGCCGAACTGCGGCGCGCCGTCGGTCGCCGACTGCCTCAGCTGCCACTCGCCGTTGAGGTTCAGCCAGTCGGGCCGGGTCATCTGCGGGCGGGGGTACTCCGGTAAGGGCGTGCCGTCGAGGGCCTGGCTCGTCCACGGGGTCGACAGCGGGGGCGGCTTGGCGGGCGCCGCGTGGGCGGGCTGGGCGGCGAGCGGCAGCCCGGCGAGGAGGGCGAGCAGGAGCGCGAACGCCCTGGCGCGATGGCGGGTCTTCATGGATATCTCCGTTGGGGGGTGGGAGACGGCCGGGTCGGATGGTCACCCCGGACGACAGCCGGGCCGGCAGAGCCGACATGACGTATACGTACACCTTGGTGCGCGCCACGGCACCCCCATCACCTCGGTCATGGAAGAAGGCCCGCTCGGGCGAGCGGGCCTTCTTCGTCGCGGTCGTCTGATCAGATGGTGACCTGGTGCCAGGCGCCCCGCTTGGTGAGGTTGTTGCTGTAGTAGCCGATCTGGCTGACGCGGATGCGGACCTTGTCCACGTTGTGCTTCCAGAACGTGAAGTTCTTCACGTGGCCGGCGTTGCACAGCTTGTAGGCCCCGGCCTCGTCCCACTTCCAGTTCGGCTGGTAGAGGTGGTGGACCCGGATCTGCACGAACGCGCACTTGCCGCCCTGCTGCAGGGTGCGGAAGTCCAGGTCGTACAGCTTGCCCTTGATGCGGACGTCGTTCTGGGTGTGGGCCGGGTTCCAGTTGGCCTTGACGGTGCCCTTGGCCTTGGCCTTGAAGTTGCTGGAGTAGTAGGAACCCCAGTTCTGCGTCGGCGGGTTCATGATCAGGGGCTGCGGGTCTGTCGAGGCGGCGGCCGGGGCGCCCATGGCCACGGCGGTGGCGGCGGAGGCGGCGGCGAGCGTGAGAACGGTGCGAAGCGAGCGGCGCATGACTTCTCCTTGAGGGATGAGTGCTCCCCGGGCTTCTCCCGGGGGCCCCGTGTGCTGTCGGGGTGTGCACCACCTTGATAAGGCCGACCGCCTGCCGGACGCTTGCTCGTGCGATGCCGCGCGCCTGCAGGGCACTGTATCCGTGGTTGCAAGCGCTGACTTACCGCGTTTTCCCGGCCGTCCCGGCTTCGACGGCGAGGAAAGCGCGGCTAGTAGACCGAGATGTGCGGGTGGTCGTAGTGGTTGGCCGTGGTGCCGCCGCGGTCGGTCATCACGCGCCAGGAACCCGTCCTGACGTGCCAGATCCGCTGCCGGTAGATGATGTACATGATGCCGAGGCGCCGGGCGTTCTTGATGGCCCATTCGGCAATCGCGTGGCCGCGCTGGACCTCGGCCGGCGAGGGGAAGGCGCCGCCCCGGCTGAGCATGAAGTCGCAGGCGCGGCCCAGGGGGTGCTCGCCGCCGTCCTGGATGGGCCGGTAGCAGCCGATGCCCGGCCCCGTCCCGAAGCGTCGCTCGATGAGCGACTTGACCAGCCGCATGCGCGGGGTGACGTTGTCGGACCCGTCGGGGAGCTGCGGCACGAACGTGCCGTCGGAGCGGCGGCCGGGCGCCTTGTGCAGCTGGTCGATCTTGTCCCTGATCTTCTCGATCGTGGCTTCGGCCTTCTCGCGCCGGCCGGCGAGGTCCTTCACGGTGGCGTCCAGCTCGTCGGCGCGGGCCTCCGCCTCCTCCTTGGCCTGCCGGTGGCCGTCGCGCACCCGGGCGAAGCCCGACAGCTTGGCGTGCTGCTCGTCGGCGAGGTGCCGGGTGAGCGCCAGCCTGCGGATCAGGCCGCCCCGGTCCTCGACGCCGGTGAGCAGCGCCATGTTCTCGGACCCGCCGGTCATGTACTGGGTGATCGCCATGGCGCGCAGCTCGGTGGCGTGCCGGTCGAACACCTCCTGGGATCCGGCCAGCTTCTCACGGGCGGCCTTCTCGGCCTTCTCCGCCTGCTGCTGCTCCCGGCGGCCGTGGTAGTAGTCCTCGATCAGCTTGTCGGACTCCTTCTGGAGTGCGGCCAGCTCCTTCTCCAGCTTCTTGACCGAGGGCTTCGGGTCCGCGAGCGCCGTCAGCGGGACCGCCGCGGTCAGGCCGGGGCAGAGTGCCGTCAGGAGGGCCGTCGTGCCCAGAACTCGGAGGAGGCCGCGCCGCCTGCCGGCGGAGGACGCAACGGCCACGCTTCTCCTTCGCCACGTGGTGCAGGACGCGTTTCCGGGCCTGGACTGCACGGGCCGGTCGCGCCCACTATCGAGGCAAAATAGTAGGGGATCTTTCGCTCACCTGTGGCCAATCATGATTTATCCGCATCGGATGTGGTGCTCAGGCGGCGGCTCGGGTGAGGAGCCGGTCGACGGCGCGGGCCACCTCCCGGCCGGCCCGGTTGGCGCCGATCGTGCTCGCGGAGGGCCCGTATCCGACCAGGTGCAGGCGAGGCTCCCGGACCGCGCGGGTGCCGTCGACCTTGATGCCGCCGCCGGGCTCCCTCAGCCGGAGCGGCGCCAGGTGGTCCAGGGCCGAGCGGAAGCCGGTGGCCCAGACGATCACGTCGGCTTCCTCGTACCGTCCGCCGGGCCAGACCACGCCGCCGGGGGTGATCCGCTCGAACATCGGCCACCGGCGCAGCGCGCCCGCCTCCAGCGCCTGCCGGACGACGGGGGTGGCGCCGAGGCCGGTCACGCTGACCACGCTCCGCGGCGGCAGCCCGGCGCGGACCCGGGCCTCGACCTGGGCCACCGCCTCGCGCCTGGCCTGCTCGCCGAAGTCGTCGCCCCGCAGGTCGGGCGGCCGGCGCGTCACCCAGAACGTCTCCCGTGCGACCCCCGCCAGCTCCGCCAGCACGTGCGCGGCCGAGTGGCCGCCGCCCACCACGACCACCCGCAGCCCGGCGAACTCGGCGGGCCCTCGATAGGAGACGTAGTGCAGCTGCCGGCCGCGGAAATCCGCGGCGCCCGGATAGTAGGGCCAGTACGGGCGCGTCCACGTGCCGGTGGCGTTGACCACAGCCCGCGCGGCCCACCCTGCGACGACCTCCCCCGTACGAGAGGACCCGGACGACGTCGACCCGGCGCGGGAGGACGAGCCCGCGTCGGCATCGACCGACGCGCTAGAGGATGGGCCCGCGTCGCCGTCGGCGGACGCCGCACCAGTGCGGGAGGACGGGCTCGCCTCGGCAGCGGACGACGCCGCATCGGTGGCGGCGGTCACGGCGGTGCCGAGGCGTGCGGTGATCAGGAGGCGGTCGGCGGGGCCCGGCTCGACGGCGGTGACCTTGGCGGGGCGGCGCACGTCCAGGCCGAGCTCCCGCTCGTAGGCGGCGTAGTAGGCGGGCACGACGGATGCGGCGGGCCGGTCGTCGCCGTCGCGGGCCGGGTCGCGCCGGACACCGGGCAGGTCGAAGACGCCGTGGACCTTGTCCATGGTGAGCGTGGGCGAGCGGTGCCGCCACGCGCCGCCGGGCCCGTCGTCCGCGTCCAGGACCAGCGGGTCGTGGCCGAACCGGCGCAGGAAGTAGGCGCTGGACAGCCCCGCCTGCCCGGCGCCGATCACCACCACGTCGACCTCGTCCATGTCCATGCCAACCATCCGCGCGAGCCGGCTCTTCCCCGCTGGTCGTCTACTCTGAGAGAGCGCTCTCACGTCCGTCGTCGTCAGGAGAGTCCATGCGGTGTCCCCCGGCGTGCGCGGCCCTGCTCGCCGCGTTCCTGATCACCTCGTGCGGCACGGGCGGGCACGCTCCCCCGCCCACCCCCGTGGCGTCGGCGAGCGGGTTCAACGGCACCGACGCCGCGTGGCTGCAGCTCATGATCCCGATGGCCGGGCGCGCGCTCCCGATGCTGGACCTGGGCGCCCGGCGCGGTTCCACGCCGGAGGTGCGGGAGCTGGCGGCGTCGCTGGCCGAGGCGCACCGCGACGAGCTGGACCGGCTGCGCGAGCTGCGCGCCGCGGCGGGGCTGCCGGACGTGAACGTGCACGAGGGGCACGACATGCCCGGCATGGTGACAGCGGCCCGGCTCGACGCCATGCGCGGGGCCCGGGGCAAGGCGTTCGACCGGCTGTTCCTGGAGAGCGTGCGCGCGCACCTGGACCAGTCGGTCAAGGTGACCCGCGGCGAGCGGGACTCGGGCGCGGACCCGCGAGCCCTGGCCATGGCCGCCGATCTCGGACGGACGCGCACCGAGCAGTTGAAGGCGCTGTCCGCCGTGGAGTGACGGAGGAGGTCAGAGGGTCGTCTCCAGGACGGGACGGCCCCGTACTCCCGGATCGGCCGTGAACAGGGCGCCCGCGAGGGGCTGCTCCGCGCGGTCGACGCCGACCGCGGAGGTGGTGATGAACAGGCGGTCCAGGCCGTCGCCGCCGAACGTCACCGCGGTGACCTTCCGCACCGGCAGCTCGACCACCGCGTCGAGGGTGCCGTCGGGCGCGTAGCGGTGCACGGCGCCGCCGTCGAAGAGCGCCACCCACACGCCGCCCTCGGCGTCGACGGTCAGCCCGTCGGGTTTGCCCCGGTCCACGGTGACGAACGGGCGGCGCGCGGTGAGCCCGTGCTCACGGTCGTAGTCGAGGACGTCCACCCGGCCGGTCATGGTGTCGGCGTAGTAGGCGCGGTCTCCGGAAGGGCTGAAGTCGAGGCCGTTGGAGATGCCCACCCCGGACAGCACCACGGTCAGCGACCCGTCGGGCGCGGCCACGTACAGGGAGCCCTTGCCCGGGGTCTCGTCCCAGGCCATGGAGCCGATGTAGAAGCGGCCGTCGGGGTCGCAGCCGCCCTCGTTCATCCGCACGGACGGGTCCTGCCACGCCTCGCCCAGCGAGCGGAGCGGCGCGTGGAGGTCGTCGGCGTCGGCGAGCAGCAACTCACGTTCGGCGGCGACGAGGAACCCGCCGCCCGCGCGCGGCCTGATGACGGCGGCCAGCGATCCGGCGTGCCTGCGCCGCACGCGCCCCTGCGCGTCGAGCGCGAGCAGGTCGCCGGCCAGCATGTCCACCCAGCGCAGGCCGCCCCAGCGCGGGTGCCACGCGGGGCCCTCGCCGTGGTGGGCGATGGGTTCTGTCACGGGATGTGCGGAGATCGCCATGCGGGCATGCTAACATCATGAATGCACGTTCATGAACGCATGTTCATCCAGGAGTTGGTATGGCGATCGTCAACACTCACCAGGCCGAGGCGTGGAACGGCTACGAGGGGGCCCACTGGGCCGGCCACCACGACCGCTACGACGCCATGAACGGCGTCTACAACGAGCACCTCCTCCGTTTCGTGCGCGACGGCGACCGGGTGCTCGACGTCGGGTGCGGCGCCGGCCAGCTCACCAGGCTGGCGGCGCGGCGGGGCCGGGAGGCGACCGGGCTCGACCTGTCGGCGCCCATGCTCGCCAAGGCCCGCGAGCTGGCCGCCGCCGAGGGGGTCGGCAACGTGACCTTCACCCAGGGCGACGCCCAGGTGCACGACTTCGGCGAAGGCGCTTACGACCTGGCTGTCAGCCGGTTCGGCATCATGTTCTTCGCCGATCCGGTGGCCGCCTTCCGCAACATCGGGAGCGCGCTGGTGCCCGGCGGGCGGGTGGCGTTCCTCAGCCTGCGCGACATACCGGAGCTGGTCACGGTGCTCGGCGCCATGGCGGCCCACCTGCCGCCGCCGCCCGAGTCGCCCGACGGCACCTCCCCCGCCTCGCTCGCCGACCCCGCCCGCGTCCAGGAGGTGTTCACCGCCGCGGGCTTCACCGATGTGGAGGTGACCCCGGTGGAGGCCGACCAGGTGTGGGGGCGCGACACGGAGGACGCGGCCGCGTTCCTCGCCGGATGGGGGCCGATCCGCTACCGGCTCTCCCTCGCCGATCCCGCCTCCGCCGAGCGCGCCACGGCCGCCCTCGCGCCGGCCCTGCGCCCGTACGAGCGAGCGGGCGCGGTACGGCTGCGCGGCTACGCCAACCTGATATCGGGCGTACGGACATGAGCCCTCGTAAAGCGGCAGCCGTCCCCGGCAGCGAGTCGTTGCCCGCGCACCTCATCGCGACGGCCGAGCGGCTGATCGCCCGGCACGGCGCGGCGGGGCTGACCGTGCGGGCCATCGCCAAGGAGGCGGGGGTCGCCGACGGGGTGCTGTACAACCACTTCGCCGACAAGGAGGAGCTGATCGCGCGGGCGCTGCTGGCGCACGTCCGGACGGTGGAGCGCGGCCTCCCCGCGCTGCCGGACGGCTCCGGCGAGGGTGACCTGGAGACCGGTCTGCGGGCGTACGTCGACTACGGGGTGGCGCTGCACCTGGCGATCCTGCCCGCCTTCGCCGGCCTCCTGGCCCAGCCGGGCGTCCTGGCCCGCTTCGCCGAGCTCGGCGGCGGCCCCGGCCTCCTCCGAGGGCACGCCGAGGGGCCGGACGGTTTGCGGGGGGCGCTGACGCGTTATCTGCGGGCGGGGCAGGCGGCGGGCAAGGTCGCGGCGCGGGCCGATGCCGAGGCCGCGGCGACCATGGTGGTCGGGGCCTGCCACGAGCTCATCCTGCCGCACCTGTTCACGGGCACCCCGGCCGGCGAGATCCGGGTCCCGCCCGGCTTCACCGACCGCCTGGTGGCGACGTGCCTCAGTGGCATCGCCCCTGGCTGACCCGTACGGGCGGGTTTGGCGTCAGCAATCGGTGGCATGGGGTCATTTACTGGACGAAAAGGGACAAAAGTCCTGCCCGACCGTTCCACCCGCAGGAGATGAGGACGCCATGCCCGCCACCGGCCGGGGGAGCCTGCTGTTCATCGGGAACGCCACCACGCTCATCCGCTACAACGGTTTCAACCTGCTCACCGACCCGAACTTCCTGCACCGCGGCCAGCGCGCCTACCTCGGCTACGGGCTGACGACCAAGCGCCTGACCGAGCCCGCGCTGCGGATCGACGAGCTGCCGCCGCTGGACGCGGTGGTGCTGTCGCACATGCACGGCGACCACTGGGACCGGGTGACCCGCAAGGGCCTGGACCGGGACACGGAGATCGTGACGACCCGGCACGCGGCGCGGCGGCTGGGCCGGCAGGGGTTCAAGCGGACGACGGGCCTGTCCATCTGGCAGCAGCACGAGCTGCGCGGCCCCGGCGGGTCGGTGACGATCACCGCGCTGCCGGCCCGCCACGCGCCCGGCTCCGCCGAGACGCTGCTGCCTCCCGTCATGGGCAGCATGCTGGAGTTCTGCGACTCGGAAGGGCTGCCCGACCTGCGGCTGCTCATCAGCGGCGACACGCTGATGGACCGGCGGCTGGAGTCGATCCCGATCCGCTTCCCCGACGTCGACGTGGCGGTCGTGCACCTGGGCGGCACGAAGCTGCTCGGCCTGATGACGGTCACGATGGACGGCGAGCAGGGCTCCCGCTACGTCGACCTCGTCGATCCCACCACCGTGGTGCCGGTCCACTTCGACGACTACGCGGCGTTCGCCTCGCCGTTGAGCGACTTCAAGCAGCACATGCTGAGCTGCGGCCTGGACGATCGCGTGGTCTATCTGGAACGGGGCCAGAGCCTCCAGCTGACCGGGCGCCGTTCCAGCGTCTGAGCCCTTGCCTTCACGCCAGGCGCGTGGTTCACTGCACTCAATGGAGATCGGTGCTCTCTGATTGGAGCGGTGAACTATGGAATCGCTGGACGTTCCCGGCGGCCGGATCGCGTACCGGGTCAGCGGCGAGGGGCCGCTGGTGGTGCTGGTCCACGGCATGGGCGACACCCACCGCACCTTCCGCCACCTCATCCCCCGGCTGACCGGACACCGGGTCGCGGCCATGGACGTGCGCGGCTACGGCGCCTCCGGCACCGGCTGGCCCGGGTACGGGGTGGACGCGATCGGCTCCGACGTGCTCGCCCTCATCCGCCGGTTGGGCGGCCCGGCGACGGTCGTCGGCCACTCGATCGGCTGCTCGTCAGCGGTCTGGGCGGCGGCCGAGTCGCCGGAGTCCGTCTCCGGCCTCGGGCTCATCGGCACGTTCTCCGGTGAGACGAAGGTCAAGGCGTGGATGCGGGCGGCGTCCTGGCTCGTCGGCAGGAACGCCGGGCTTTGGGGGATGTTCCTGCGTACGAGCTACCCCTCGGCCCGGCCGGACGACTTCGACGCGTACCTGGCGGAGCTGAAGGCGGCCCTGCGCGCGCCCGGCGGCATGGTCCCGTTGCGCGCGCAGATCGCGCTCTCCCTGTCCGGGGTGGAGAACCGGTACGCCGAGGTCACCCAGCCGTCCCTGCTGGTGATGGGCGGCAAAGACGCCGACTTCCCCGACCCCGCCGGCGACGCCGCCCGCACCGCGGCCAAGCTCGGCGGACCGGCCACGGTACGCGTGATCGACGGCGCGGGCCACTACCCGCACGCCGAAATGCCCGACCAGACCGCCGAGGCCCTGCTGCCCTTCCTGGCAACGGTCACGCCACCCCTTGCGACCCACCACCGAAACGACCACGCACCGACCAGCTGACCGGCATCACCGAGCGGCACTCACCCGACCGGGGTGGCCGGGGGGAGTGACTGAAGGGCGGGACAGCACTCACCCGACCGGGACACCCACCCGGCCTGGACCAGCGAGCGGCACTCACCTGATCGGGTAGTCGGGCGGCGCTTGCCCGGCTTGGATCAGCGCGGGGTTCACCCGGCCGGGCGGGCGGTGGACGTCTGATGTCGGCGGGCCGGCTCCTTTGCCTGCGTCGAGGGCGACCGGCGGTCAGGGCCGGTTGTGGGTGGTTATTTGACGGCGCCGAAGGCGACGGCGGTGGCTGAGGCGATCACGGTGGTCAGCACTGCCATCAGTAGGACCGTCGCGAGGGGGTTGGGCCGTTCTGGTGGGTCGGGGCGTGCGGCCACGATCCTCAGGTTGGAGGTGGGGGTGGGCTCGGCCTTGGTGGGGGTCGGGGTGGGGGTCACGACGGGCGGCGACACCTGGGAGGCGCGCCAGGTGCTCTCCGGGACGGGGGTGGCGCGGCATCTGCCGATGTGGACGTGGGAGCGCGGGGTCTCGACGCACACCGCGTCTCCGTACACCCGCACGTCAGGCACCGACACCAGCGGCCCCGGCCGCCGCTTCCCCGGCACCCGGCCCTCCCCGACGGAGACCCCGGGCGGCTCGACCCGGGGTTTCGACACCCGGGGTTTCATTACCCGGGGCTCGGCCAGCCGGGGCTTCGACAACCGGGAATCCGGCGTCCGGGACCTCGGCCGGGACAGGTTCCTGGCCAGCCGCTCCGCGCGCTCCCCCAGCTCGGCGGGGTCCGGAGGGCCGTAATCGGCACGCACGCCCGTCACGGACCAACGCCCGGCGCGATACGACGCGCCCTCGACGCGGCTGACACGCACGGGCGGGAGATCCGAGGGCGCGACGGGGCGGACGAGCGGTGGGGCGGGGCCGCTGCCGCGCGCCGCCGGTTCGGCGGGCAGGCAGGCGGAGAGGGTCAGCAGGGTGATCGCTGCCAGCAGGGGGGCCAGGGGACGTGGCATGTCAAACGCCTCCGGCGATGCGGGCGAACTCGTTCAGCGCCGCCGTGAAGGCCTCCGGGCCGACCGCCAGCGGGCCGTCGAAGGCGCGGGCGATGTCCCAGGTCAGATACGTGCCGAAGCCCAGGAGGGCGGCCATCGCCGCCAGCGGCAGCAACGTGATCCCGCGCGGCCGGGCCCCCGCCAGGAACGGGAAGAAGATCACCGCCAGCCCGGTCAGGACCGTGAGGGACAGGAGCCCCGCCGGCGGGGTGGCGGCGGCGTCCGCGGCACGCTGGGCGCGGGCCGCGCCGATGGCCGAGAGGTGGCCGAGCGTGGTGGTCCTGGCCTCCCGCTCGTCGTCGTCGTCCGAGGTCAGCTCGATGACCCGGGAACGCAGCTCGTCGAGCCTGACGCCGCCCATCGGGTCGAGCTCACCCCGGGCCATCCGCGGCCACTCGTCCTCCACGACAAAGGTCGCGTACTCCCGCAACCCGGTGCGGATCGGCTCCACCATGACGGACGGCAGCCCGGCGGCGGCCCAGTAGGCGTCGACCACGGCGCGGCTCTCGACCTGGGTGTTCTGTCTCGCCGCGTCGGCGGTGGTCCAGGGGACGATCACGGCGATCGCGAAGACCAGCAGGAACAGCGCCGAGAGCATGGCCCCCGCGTGCCCGGCAGACGGCCCGTCGGCGCCGCGGTCGTCACTCCCCTTGCCCGCCAGCCGGAACGTGAAGGCGGCGGCCCCCACCAGGGCAACCGCCGCCATGACCGAGAACACGTACGCCACCATGACGATCTCCTCGTTACCGACGGTGATTTGACCAACACATTAAGCGATGTGATCGGAATAGCCAAGGATTCGCCGGGCCCGGCTGGACGGATCGCCGCCCAGCCGGTCGCCGTCGCGCCATCCGTCCAGCCGGTTCCCGGCCGCGGGCGCGCAGCCTCCACGATGGAGCGCGTGAACCTACTCAACGGCCGCAAATTCGTGATGGTGAGCTCGACCGCGAGCAAGGTGGACCCCGACAGCCCCACCGAGTTCGAGTACTGGGAGGAGGACGGCCTGGTGTGGGGCAGCTACACCGGCGACACGGTGACCCTCGGCCGCTTCGTCGGCACCCGGGAGGGCGAGCGGGTCTCGATCTCGTACGTGCACGCGCTGGTGGCGGGCGGCACCGCGGCGGGACGCAGCGACAGCCGGGTGGAGAACGAGTCGGACGGCAGGCTGCGCCTGGTGGAGGAGTTCATGTTCGCCGGTGACGACACGCCGCACGTGAGCGTGTGCACCGAGGTCGTCGCCTGACCGTCAGGTGTCCTTGCGCAGCGCCGCCCTGCCCTCGGCGGCCTGCACGAAGCGCATCTTGCCCAGCGGCACGTCCCCCGGCGTCTCGGGGGCGGGCCGCCGGGCGGGGCGGGCCCGCTCGCGGTCGCTCGGCAGCACGTAGGGCCGCTTGAGCACCTCGTCCAGGATGAACACGGTCTCGGTGGCCTTGACCGCGGGGATGTTGGCCAGCCGGTCGGTCACCATGGCGTGCACCTCGGCCACGTCCGCCACCCTTACCAGGATCATCGCGTCGTGCTGCCCGGTGGTGATCGCGCAGTACTCGACCTCCGGCATGCGCGCCAGCTCGGCCCTGAACTGCTTCCACATCTGCTGCCGGACGGTCACGAAGATGAGCGCGGTGATGCCCAGTCCTGCCTTGACCGGGTCCACCTCGGCGGTGAAGCCCTTGATGGCGCCCTCCGCGCGCAGCGCCTCGAAGCGGGTGTAGGCGTTCGCCCGGGAGATGCCGACCCGCTCCGCCAGGGACGCGACCGAGATCCTGCCGTTCTCGCGGAGGACCTCAAGGATCTTCATATGGGTGGAGTCCAGGTCGAGCCCGATGCCGATCCGTCCAGGGTGCGTGCCCCCGGTACCACCATTTCTGGAAATTTCAGTCATTGTTACCTCGCACTCATTTATATCCGTCTCAGTGACCGCACAGAACCTGGACAGATTGACGGACAATCCTGGGCGTTCCCGTTCGAACCGTCCACTTGGAGGACCTACATGGCGACCCGCTCGCAGACGGCGGCAGTGCTGCTCGCCGGTGCGCTCGCCCTCGCCGCCTGCGGAAGCGGCGGCGCACAGGCCCCCGCCGCGCAGAGCGGCGGCAAGACCCTCGTCATCGACACGTCCTTCGACCTGAAGACGGCCGACCCCGGACGCACGTACGAGCCGACCGGCCTCATCGTGGGCAAGGCCACGTACGAGACGTTGCTCACGTTCGACGGGTCGGACGTGACCAAGCCCGTCCCCGCCCTCGCCGAGTCCTACGAGCTGTCCGACGACGGCAAGGTGCTGACGCTCAAGCTCAAGCAGGGAGCCACGTTCGCCGACGGCTCCCCGATCACGGCCGACGACGTGGTCTTCTCGCTCACCCGGGTCCGCGACATGAAGGGTAGCCCGTCGTTCCTGCTCGACGGCGTGGAGGTCGAGAAGACCGACGACACGACGGTCACGATGACGTCGGAGAAGGCCAACGCCGCCCTGCCGTACATCCTGCCGAACCCCGCGCTCGGCATCCTCAACAGCGACGTGGTCAAGGAGAACGGCGGCACCGCCGACGCCCAGGACAAGGCCGAGCAGTACCTGAACGCCAACTCGGCGGGCTCCGGCCCGTACCGGATCGAGACGTTCAACGTCAGCAGCCAGGTCGTGCTGAAGGCGAACCCGCAGTACCACGGCGACAAGCCCGCGTACGAGAAGGTCGTCATCCGCAACGTCGAGTCGGCGACGCAGAAGCTCAACGTGCAGCGCGGCGACAGCCAGCTGGCGCTGAACCTGTCCGGCGACCAGGTGGCGAACATGCCGGACACGCTGCAGGTCAAGAAGACCGCCTCGGCGAACGTCTTCTTCCTGCTGGCCAACCAGGACTCCAAGATCAGCGACGTGACGACGAACGCCAAGTTCGTCGAGGCCGTCCGCAAGGGCGTCGACTACTCGGGCCTGCTGGAGCTGGCCGGCGAGGGCGCGGCCAGGGCGCCGGGCGTGATCCCGTCCCAGATCCTGGGCGCGCTGCCCGAGGGCGAGGCGGTGCAGCGCGACGTGGAGGGCGCCAAGGCGGCGCTGGCCGAGAGCGGGCTGTCCAACCCGACGGTCAAGCTGGAGTACCCGACCGAGCTGACCGTGAACGGCCTGTCCTTCCAGCCGCTGGCCGAGCGCGTGCAGGCCAACCTCAAGGAGGTCGGCATCACGGTGGACCTCCAGCCCGCCCCGGTGACGACGGCGCTGGACAACTACCGCAACGGCAAGGAGGAGATGGGCCTGTGGTACTGGGGCCCTGACTACCCCGACCCGAACGTCTACCTGGCGTTCCTGCCCGGCCAGCTCGTCGGCGAGCGCGCCGGGTGGAAGGCCGGCGCGAACAAGGAACTGGAGGAGCTCGGCGAGAAGGCGGCCACCGCGATCGGCGACGACGCCCGCACGCAGGCCTACCAGGAGGTGCAGCGCAAGCTGAACGAGTCCGGGCCGTTCGTCCCGCTCATCCAGCCGAGCCAGAACATCGTCGCGGCCACCTCGGTCACCGGCATCGAGTACCACCCGGTGTGGCAGGTCGACGTCGCCGACCTGGGCGTGCAGTAGAAGTGCCCGCGAGCGTGGAGAAGGGCGCGGCGGTCACCCCGCCGCGCCCCCGGCGGCCGGCGCTGCCGCCGCTGGCCCGGTTCCTGATCCGCCGGGTGCTGATGGCCATCCTCCTCGCGTGGGGGGTCACCCTGGTGACGTTCGTGCTGACGAACCTCGTACCGGGCGACCCCGTGGCGGCGAACCTGGGCCAGCGGGCCATGAACGACCCGGAGATCGTCGCCCAGTGGCGGGCCGAGCACGGGCTGGACAAGCCGCTGTGGGAGCAGTACGGCCTGTACCTGCAGGGGCTGGTCCAGGGTGACCTGGGCGACAGCCAGCAGAGCCACCGGCCCGTCAGCCAGGACCTGGCGGAGGCGGTGCCGGCCACGCTGGAGCTGGCGGGCGCGGCCATCCTCATCTCGCTGGTGCTCGGCGTGGCCTTCGGCGTGATCGCCGCGCTGCGCCGCGACCGGCTCTCCGACCACCTGCTGCGGCTGCTGAGCCTGATCGGCATCTCGGTGCCGACGTTCTGGCTGGCGCTGGTGGCGTTCTACGTGTTCTTCTACCGGCTGCAGATCACCCCGGGCAGCGGCCGGGTGGATCCGGCGCTCGGCGCGCCGCCCCCGGTGACCGGGCTGCACACGGTGGACGCGCTGCTGGCCGGCCAGTGGGACGTGTTCGGCTCCGCCGCCGGCCACCTGATCACGCCCGCGCTGGTGCTGGCGCTCTACACGATCGGGCTGCTGACCCGGTTCACCCGCTCGGCGGTGCTGGAGGTGCTCGGCCAGGACTACGTGCGCGCCGCCCGCGCCAAGGGCCTGCCGGGACGGGTGATCCTGTTCCGGTACGTGCTGCGCTCGGCGCTGGTGCCGGTCATCACGGTGGCGGGCCTGGCGTTCGGCAGCCTGCTGTCCGGCACTGTCCTGGTGGAGGCGATCTTCGCCTGGCCGGGCATCGGCCAGTACGCCTACAAGAGCGCCACCACGCTCGACCTGCCCGCGGTGATGGGCGTCGGCCTGGTGGTGGGCGTGGTGTACCTGGTCATCAACCTGATCGTGGACGTCCTGTACGGCGTGATCGACCCCCGAGTGAGGTTGCGATGAGGCGGGATCCCCTGGCCCGCAAGGGGCTGCTGGGCCGGCTGCCGCAGGCCTGGCGGCAGCCGCTCGCCGTGTCCGGCGTGGTGATCGCGGTGGCCTGGCTGGTGATCGCGGTGGCGGCGCCCTGGCTGGCCCCGCACGACCCGCTCGCCCAGGAGCTGCCGCGGCTGGCGCCGCCGGGGCCCGATCACTGGTTCGGCACGGACCAGCTCGGGCGCGACATCCTGTCGCGGGTCATGCACGGGGCGCGGGTGTCGATCCCGCTGACCCTGGCGCTGGTGGCGCTGTCGTTGCTGATCGGCGGTCTCCTCGGCGCCTGCGCCGGATATTTCGGCCGATGGGTGGACGAGACGATCATGCGGCTGGCGGACCTGGTGTTCGCGTTCCCGACGGTGATCCTGGCCATGGTGGTGGCCGCGGCGCTCGGCGCCAGCCTCACCAACGCGGTGCTGGCCGTGCTGGTCGTGGCCTGGCCCGCGTACGCGCGCGTCACCCGCGGGCTGGTGCTGGGCGTGCGGGAGCGGGAGTTCGTGCTGAGCGGGCGGCTGCTCGGCTTCTCCGCGTGGCGCTCGCTCCGCGTGGACGTGCTGCCGAACGTGACCGGCCCCATCCTGGTGCTGGCCACGCTCGACATCGGCACCGCGCTGCTGCTGCTGTCCGGCCTGTCGTTCCTGGGGCTGGGCGCCAAGCCGCCGTCGCCCGAGTGGGGGGCGATGGTGTCGTCGGGCGTCGAGGTGTTCGACAGCTGGTGGGTCGCCACCTTCCCGGGCCTGGCGATCCTGACCGTGGTGCTCGCGTTCAACTTCCTCGGCGACACCCTCCGCGACGCCCTGGACCCCCGTACCGCTCGCGCGATCAAGGAGCGTGCGCTGTGACGCTGGCGATCACGGACCTGAAGGTGACGATCGGCGGGAAGGACATCCTGCGCGGCGTGGACCTGACGCTGGAGCCCGGCCGGGTGCACGGCCTGGCCGGCGAGAGCGGCTCGGGCAAGACTATGACCGGGCTGGCCGTGCTCGGCCTGCTGCCGCACGGCTCCCGCGTCACCGGCGGCATCGCGCTGGAGGGGCGCGAACTGCTCACGCTGCCGCCCAAGGAGCTGAACAAGGTGCGCGGCGGCGAGGTCGCCATGGTCTTCCAGGACCCGGCCACCAGCCTGCACCCGATGCTGACCGTCGGCAGGCAGCTCACCGAGCACATGCGCCACCACCTCGGCCTCGGCAAGGCCGAGGCTCGGGACCGGGCGGTCGAGCTGCTGCGCAAGGTGCGCATCCCCGGCGCGGAGGAGGCGTACCGGCGCTACCCGCACCAGTTCTCCGGCGGCATGCGGCAGCGCATCGCGATCGCGGTGGCGCTGGCCTGCTCCCCCAAGGTGCTCATCGCCGACGAGCCGACGACCGCGCTGGACGTGACCGTGCAGGCGGGCGTGCTGCGGCTGCTGCGCGGGCTCTGCGACGAGCTGGGCCTGGCGGTGCTGCTGGTCACGCACGACCTGGGCGTCATGTCGGCGGTCGCGGACGAGGTGAGCGTGATGAAGGACGGCCTGGTCGTGGAGACCGGGCCGCGCTCCCGGGTGCTGCGCGAGCCGGATCACCCGTACACTCGCACGCTACTGGCGTCGCTGCCCGACGCGGAGGTCTCATGAGTAGCCTGCTGAAGATCGACGACCTGGTCGTCGAGCACCGCACCCCCGGCCGGCCCGTGGTCAGGGCGGTCGCCGGGGCGAGCCTGGAGGTGCGCGCGGGCGAGGTGGTGGGCCTGGTCGGCGAGTCCGGCTGCGGCAAGTCCACGCTGGCCCGCGCCGTGGTCGGGCTGAACCGGGCCGCCTCGGGGTCGATCAGCTTCGAGGGGACGCCGGTGACGCCGCTGGGCCTGCGCCGCAGGACGATGACCGGGGTCCAGATGGTGTTCCAGGACCCGTACGCGTCGCTGAACCC
The DNA here is from genome assembly GCF_040676925.1 of Nonomuraea sp. NPDC049486. Lineage (NCBI taxonomy): Bacteria > Bacillati > Actinomycetota > Actinomycetes > Streptosporangiales > Streptosporangiaceae > Nonomuraea > Nonomuraea sp. NPDC049486. The sequence goes on along the minus strand of NZ_JBFAPV010000016.1, from coordinate 131,831 downwards.
GCGCCGCCGCGTCGGCGACCAGATCGCGGACGGGCTGCGGGTGGCGGGCGACGCCACGAGCAGTCCGGCCGACCTGCTGGAGCGGGTGGGGCTGCCGCGCGAGTTCGCCTCCCGGCACCCGCACGAGTTCTCCGGCGGGCAGCGGCAGCGGATCGCGATCGCGCGGGCGCTGGCCGCGCGGCCGCGGCTGCTCATCGGCGACGAGCCGATCTCGGCGCTGGACGCCTCCGCCCAGTCCCAGGTGGCCACCCTCATGCGGGACCTGGCCGTCTCCTCGGGGGCGGGGCTGCTGTTCATCAGCCACGACCTGTCGGTGGTGCGGCTGATCGCCGACCGGATCGCGGTCATGTACCTGGGGCGGATCGTCGAGGTGGGCGACACGGCCGAGGTGTGGGCCGAGCCTCGTCACCCGTACACGCAGGCCCTGCTGGGGGCGATCCCGAAGCCGGACGGGATGGGGGTGCTGCCGGGCGAGCTGCCGGGCGACGTCCCCGACCCGGCGGACCCGCCGCAGGGGTGCCGGTTCCATCCGCGGTGCCCGCTGGTGATGGACGTGTGCCGGGTCAAGGAGCCGGAGTTCGGGCCGGTCGCCTGCTGGCTGCACGAGCCGTCGTGACCCCGCCGGACCCCTCCCAGCCCTCGCCGGACCTCCGGCCGGTGGGCGGCGTGCGGGAGGAGCGGACGCGCCCCGCCGTGTCCGCTCCGGTCTCCGGAGGGAACCGGCTGAGTGCCGTGCGGGCGGGGATGGCGGCGGACGGGATCGACGCGCTGGTGCTGCGGCCCTCGCCGGACTTCCGGTTTCTCGGCGGGCGCGGTGACGGCTTCCTCGTGGTGACGATGGACGGGGCCGCCGAGACCGCGGACCCGCGCCCGTACCTGCCGCCGGGGGTGCGGCGGGTCGGGGTGGACCCCGAGATGCGGGTGCGGGAGCTGTTCGGGCTGGCCGTCGACGCGGAACTGGTCCCGGCCGCGCAGGTGCTCGCGCCCCTGCGGCTGCGGAAGGAGCCGTACGAGGTCGCGATGGTCGAGCGGGCCGCGCTCGCCGCCGAGTCCGTGCTGGCCTGCGCCCCTGAGCTGTCCTGGTTCGGCGCCACCGAGCGGGCCATGGCGACCCGGCTGCTCGTGCTGGCGCTGGAGGCGGGGTGCGAGGAGGTGCTGTCGGTGCGGGTCACGGCCGGTCCCGGCACCGCCGCGCCGGGGAGCGTCCCGTCCGACCGGGTGATCAATCCGGGGGACGCGCTGCTGGTGTCGCTGAGCGCGCGCTGGGACGGTTACTGCGCCGAGGTGGCCCGGGTGTTCGCGGTCGCCGAGCCGCCGGAGGACTACGACGCCGTGTACTCGGTCGTGGTGGCGGCCCGCCACGCCGGGATGGCGGCGGCCCGGCCGGGCGTCCCGGCCGCGGCGGTGGCGGCGGCCGTGGCGCAGGCCGTCGACGACAGCGGCTACGGGCGGTTCGCGGCGCCCGGGGCGGGCCGGGGCGTCGGGCTGGGCGCCGACGAGAGCCCCCGGCTGCGCGCGGACGACGACACTCCGCTGGAAGCGGGCATGGTGCTCTGCCTGGAACCGGCGATCTACGTACCGGACCTGTTCGGCGCCCGGGTGGCCGACATCGTGGCGTGCACGGAATCCGGCCCCCGCCCCCTGACCACGGCCCCCTCCTCCCTCCCCGTCCTCGAACGCTGACCCCGCCCAGAGCGGGCTCCTCGGGCGGGGCGACGAAGAAGCCCGCCGTCTTGGTATGCCCGGACGAATCCCGGCGGGGGTGCGGTGGCATAACGTCGCGGTGACATCCGACCCACGGAGAGGGCCGACAGTTTTGAACGCCATCAGAGAGCTCCACGGCATCGCGGAGTTCGAGCAGGTCATGGCGCTGTTCGAGGACATCTGGCACTTCGAGCCGGCCGGACGGCCGATCACCGCCGAGCTGATGCTGGCCATGGCGCACGCGGGCAACTACGTGGCGGGCGCCTTCGACGGCGAGCGGCTGGTGGGCGCGTCCGTGGCGTTCTTCGGCGCGGACGCCACGCTGCACTCGCACATCACCGGCGTGCTGGGCTCCCCCGGCACCGGGTTCGCGCTGAAGCTGCACCAGCGGCAGTGGGCGCTGGAGCGCGGGGTGCGCCGGATCACCTGGACGTTCGACCCGCTGGTGCGCCGCAACGCCCACTTCAATCTGGCCAAGCTGGGCGCCCGGCCCGAGGAGTACCTGCCGGCCTTCTACGGCGTCATGGACGACGCGATCAACCAGGGCGACGAGGCCGACCGGGTGCTCGCGGTCTGGCCGATCACCGACCGGCGCGTCGAGGCCCTCGTCTCGGGGGCGCGCTCCCCCGTACCGGTGCCGCCGGACGCGGTGGTGGCGCTCGCCGGCGACGGCGGGCGCCCGGTGCCCGGCCGCGCCGACGCCGCCACCGTCCTGGTCGCCGTGCCCGAGGACGTCGAGCGCCTGCGCCGCACCGACCCCGGCACGGCCAAGGCCTGGCGGCATGCCGTACGGGAGACGCTGGGTGACATGCTGGCTGAGGGACGCAGAGTCACCGGATTTCACGACAAGTCGTACTACGTAGTGGAGAGAGCGTGAAGATCACTGGAGTCGAGCTGCGCCGGGTCGCGATGCCGCTGGTGGCCCCGTTCCGCACCTCGTTCGGCACCGAGACGGCCCGCGACGTGCTGCTGGTGCGGGTGGTGACGCCCGACGCGGAGGGCTGGGGCGAGTGCGTGGCCATGTCGGAGCCGCTCTACTCCTCCGAGTACGTGGACGGCGCGGCCGAGGTGATCCGGCGCTTCCTCCTGCCGAGGCTGCCCGCGAGCGTGGACGCGCAGTCCGCCGGCCGGGCCATGGAACCGGTCAAGGGGCACCGGATGGCCAAGGCCGCGCTGGAGACGGCCGTGCTGGACGCGCAGCTGCGGGCGTCGGGCGAGTCGTTCGGCCGCTACCTGGGGGCGTCGCGCGACCGGGTGCCGTGCGGGGTCTCGGTGGGCATCATGGACTCGATCCCGCGGCTGCTCGACGCGGTGGAGGGCTACCTGTCCGAGGGGTACGTGCGGATCAAGCTGAAGATCGAGCCCGGCTGGGACATCGAGCCGGTCCGCGCCGTCCGCGAGCGCTTCGGCGACGACGTGCTGCTCCAGGTGGACGCCAACGCCGCCTACACCCTGGCCGACGCCCGCCACCTGGCCCGCCTGGACGCCTTCGACCTGCTGCTCATCGAGCAGCCGCTGGCCAACGACGACTTCGTCCAGCACGCCGCGCTCGCCCGCCGGTTGCGCACCCCCGTCTGCCTGGACGAGTCCATCGAGTCGGCCGAGCACGCGGCGGCGGCGATCGCCCTCGGCTCCTGCTCCATCATCAACATCAAGCCCGGCCGCCTGGGCGGCTACCTGGAGGCCCGCCGCGTCCACGACCTGTGCCGGGCCAACGGGATCGCGGTGTGGTGCGGCGGCATGCTGGAGACGGGCCTCGGCCGGGCGGCGAACGTGGCGCTGGCGGCCCTGCCCGGCTTCACCCTCCCGGGCGACACCTCCGCCTCCCGCCGCTACTTCGCCACCGACCTCACCGAGCCCTTCGAACTCTCGGACGGCCACCTGGCAGTGCCGACGAGGCCTGGCCTCGGCGTGGACCCCATCCCGTCCATCCTGGACGAGATCACCACGTCCAAGGAGTGGATCCCCCTCTAGTACGGCAGCCGCCATTCATTAGTTGACCTGGCTATATGCAGTGGCCAGGCGGGCTCGGTGATGGAACCAGCGGGCGCGGGCTTGATGGCGGCGTCGCCAGGTCGACCAGTGGACGGTGTGTTCCAGCGTCGGTGGATGTCCGGTGACGGCGTTGAACAGGCGCTTGACCTCGGCGACCGTCAATGGGATCAGGCCAGGGTCGGCCGGCGTGGGTGTCGGTTCCATGCCGGGCTGCTGCGGCGGCGACCGCGCAGACGGCCAGGCCGGCCATGACCAGCACGAGGTGCCACAGTAGTGCCTCATAGAGGCGGACCTGGGACTCGTCCAGGCCGAACAGGTCCTTGCCGGCCTGGAAGCTCTCCTCCACCGGCCACCTCAACCTGGCGGCTGAGATGAGGCGGGCCAGGGTGGCCGGCTGACCGGCGGGCACGAAGCAGTAGTGAAAGGCCAGCTCACCGGTGGTGCGGTGCTTGCGGACCAGCAGGAAGTGGGCAGGGCTGGCGGTGGCGATCCACGCCCAGGCATAGGTGCGTTCGCCCTTGGAGCCGTGCCCGGCTGAGCGAATGGTCCACCGGCGTTTGGGCCGCAGGTGCTTGGCCACGGCTTGTTCACAGGTCAGGCAGGCGCCGCCGCCGAGGGTGAGGGTGAAGGTGGCGCGGATGCGCAGCACGTAGGCCTGGCCGTGGGTTTCCAGGTAGGTGCGCAGCGTGGTGCAGGCGCCGTAGACCTCGTCCCCGGTCACGAAGTCCAGGCGCACGCCGTCGGCGTAGGCCTCGCGCAGCAGGCCGATGGCCAGTTCACCCTTGGTCGCGAAGCTGAGGTCCAGCGGAAGAGCGGTGGTGATGGCGGTGACCGGGTCGCTGATCTGCTCGGCGGGGATCCATTGCCGGGCGCCGATCAGCGCGTGCCCTGCCCCGGCGCGCACGTAGGCGAGGTAGACGGTGTTGATGCCGTTGTCGATGCCGCCGGCGCAGCCCATGTGCTGGCGTTTGACGCCTGCCGTGGCCGTGCCCTTCTTCTCCTGGCCGGACTCGTCCAGCACGCCGACGGTCAGGCTGCCCGGCCGGGTGGCGGCATCCAGCCGGGTGACAGCGAAGCGGCGGACGGTACTCATCGCGCCCGCGGTGTCCCATCGGGCCCGGTTCAGCAGGCGCTGGGTGGCGTCCGGACGGCGGTCACCGATCCACTCGGCGATCGTCCAGCCGTTGCGCCGGGGCAGCTCGGACATCACGGCCCGGACGTACTTGGCGGCCTGCAGTCGCGGTTCGATCCGGGGGAACATCGGGGCCAGCGCGGTCATGAGGTCGTCGAGGTTTTGTTGCGCCCGCCTGGCCTCTACGATGAGGGCAGCAGCCGCTTTGGATCTTGTTCTCGTCACACAGACATGATCACGAGCGGCTGCTCTCGTTGTACGGGGATCCCGCCAGAAACTCACGTCCGGCCCGGCACCACGTCTTCCCAGCTCACACAGCAAATGGCGGCTGCCGTACTAGGCTTGCTTCTTTGTTCCCTAGATCGTCGTGAGGACTCTGGGGATGGGGCTGCGTTTGACGTTCTGCCCATGTCGTAGCGGTGCGCGGGGGCCGCTGATCAGCTGGCCGAGAAAGATCCACTCTATAATGCAATCGGACAAAGCGCACATATGCCTATAATGTATTATCAATACAATTTCGGCGCGCACCAATCAGGCAATAAGCGCACCTAGGCTTGTAATATGTTACAAACAAGCTTGCGCGGCGATTCTCGCTGTATATGATCCGATGCATGACGTGGTGGCAAGGGATACTTGCAGCGGGAACGGGGGGACTTTTCGCAGTCATAGGCGTGCTGATCGGCGTATGGGCAAATCGCAGGAAGATCGCGGCCGAAATTGCGAAACTAGGGGCTGACGCAACGAAGGTGCCACTCGAGGCCGAGAAGATAAGAGTGGACATCGAGAAGACGTTGCAGGAGGCCGAGAAACTGCGCCTGGAAACCCAGAAACTGCGACATGAGATCGGCACTGTGATAACTGCCGTGGACACTGCGAACTCCGGCCACAGTGAGAAACTGGAACAGATTCACGCGGCCGTGGAGGAGGCGGTGAGAGATGTGCGGGAGCTGGATAGCGCGGTGAAGAAGCGCATGCACTGGCAGATAGAGCCGGAAATGCTTCGTGTGTTGACCGCCCTGGTGCAACGATCGGGCCACGCGCTGAACGGCAGGCTCAAACACGCCGAGATGATAGAGACGATTAGCTCTGTCGAAAATACCGAGCCAGCCGAAAGAATAGTCGAGGCGTTGATGAACGAAGGATATATGCGTTCCAGCCCTGACAGTAGATACGAAGTGACGACCAAGGGCCGGCAGGCACTGTCACGGGGAGGTTCCTTCTGATGGCGCGTAGGTCATGGCCGATCAGCAGAATCAAAGAGAACGCGGGGGAAGGAGTGCTGGAGATACCGAGTCTCGCCATACTCCGGTACCGCACTCCTGAAGAGTTGATCTCCAATTTCACCCAGCTGTGGGGTGTCGAACCCACAGCGGTGAGTCTTCCGGCAACAGAGTTCGACGGCCCTCTCTTCGGGGTGGATGGACTTCGGGGCATCAAGTTCTCCACTTATGCCAGCGTCTCCAACGTCCTCAATGGTTTTGAGGACGTCGTCCAGGAGTTCGCCTCCCGCGGCATGGGCATCGTGCTCACCATCTGTCCGAACCTGTCTTTCATCCCAGGCGAAGGGCTATCGGTTCGCGACATCCTCGGTGACGCGTCGCCACAACTGTGTGTGGCGAATCCGCGGAGCGTGGAGGTGATCGCCGCCATCCTGGGCACAGGCGTCGATATCGTTAGAGAAGTATGCGCACAGCAGCCGGGAAAGCTGCAGGGCATCGCCATCGACGCGACCGACCTATGGCCGATGGGCGGAAGCCTGGGGCGCGTGGAGGCCACATGCTTCTGTGCGTTCTGCACCCAGCACTTCGACAGGGTGGCGCCGGATCTCCTGCTGAGGTTCAAAACGTTTCCGAATCCTTGGAGCCTGTTGCTGAAGCCCAGCAACACCGGCATCGGATTCGTTGACGAAGTCGGCCCGCTCACCAGCCCTGAGGAGATCGTCGGCCTGTCACGCCAGCGAGGCTACGTCGAGCAGTTCCAGAATGCCGCCGAGTCGTATCTGCTGGAGAATGCGAATCTCCTTCTGCGCTACATGCGGGCAAGGCACGAACAGACAGTAGGCGCAATAGCGGCTATCTTCGACCAGGCCTGCCACGAGCTGGACGATCTGCCTCGAAGGATACTCATCATCGAAGGCGAGCGGTATGGGTGGACCACAGGCATCTGGGCCGAGGAATTGGATCTGGCCTATCCCGCGGGCGATAGAACATTCGATGAGGTATGGCTCAACGCGAACCCCAACTTCATCCTTACGAGAGTTCCTTACCGAGTCTACATGTGGCGCAGGTCGCGCTACGTCATCTCCTCGTTCTTCGATCTTGCCGCCAGCGCCACGGATCCGACTCGCCGGGCTATATCCCAAATAGCACTGAGACCTCCCGGGCAAATCCGGAAGATTCTCTATCAGCGCTTCTATCAGATGCTGGCATACGGCCTGAACAGCGAAGGAGCGCTGCTGTCGCTGCCGGGAGGGCTCAGGCGCGGGGGAGCATCCGGGGAAGGCGACAGCACGCGGCTGGGATTCGTCGGCGTGTCACTCGATCGCGAATTCGGCGAGCGCTTCATCAATCAACTGAACATCGCCCCCGGCCAAGTGGACATCCTCGGCGACCAAGAGGCTGAAGCTCACCAGTCCCAAGCCGGTGCTTTGAGCAATATAGACCCCCATATCATGCAGCTCTTGCTGCATCAGTTCCAGGCCAGAGAAGGCTAGACATCGCCGGCTTCCTCCTCCCTGAGGAAACGGAGGAGCCGCAGGACCTCTCCGGGTCGTTCGACGCCGACAAACTTCAGCGGCGCAGGCGCGGCACCGCCTCCAGGAGGGTCCGCGTGTACGGGTCGGCAGGGCTGGAGACCAGGTCCACCGTGGGGCCGTGTTCGACGACGCGCCCCCGGTGCATGACGGCGATCTCGTCGCACACGTACCGCACCACCGCCAGGTTGTGCGAGATGAAGAGGATCGGCAGCCCCGTCCGGTCGCGCAGGGATCGGATCAGGTTGAGGATGGACCCCTGCACCGACACGTCCAGGGCGCTGGTGATCTCGTCGGCGACCAGGAGGTCGGGGTCGGCGGCGAGGGCGCGGGCGATGGCGACGCGCTGGCGCTGGCCGCCCGACAGCTCGCGCGGGTAGCTCGGCGCCGTCTCCGGGGGCAGGGACACCATGCCCAGCAGGCGGGTCACCTCGGCGGCGCGGGCGCGGCGCGGGAGGTGGAGGAGGGCTTCGCCGACGGAGTCGCCGACGCGCATGCGCGGGTCGAGGGAGGCGTACGGGTCCTGGAAGATCATCTGGATGCGGGAGGCGCCGGTGACGCTGCCGGTGTGCGGGACGAGGCCGCTGACGGCGCGGGCCACGGACGACTTGCCGCTGCCCGACTCGCCGACGAGCCCGACGATGCGGCCGGGCGGGATCTCCAGGGTCACTCCGTCGACGGCGGTGAAGGTGCCGTACCGGACGGTCAGGTCGTCGATTCTCACGAAGCCTCCCAGCAGGCGACCCGGTGGTCGTGGCCGTGTGCCTCCAGCGCGGGCCGGTCAGTGGCGCAGCGGCCGGTGGCGAGGGGGCACCGGGGGGCGAACGCGCAGCCGGCGCCCACCTCGGCGGGCGCCGGCTGGCGGCCGGGGATGCTGGCCAGCGGGAGCGCCCGGTCGGTGTCCATGTCGGGCAGGGACGAGATGAGCGCCCGGGTGTACGGGTGGGCGGCGCCCTCGGCGAGGCGGTCCACGGGCAGTTCCTCCACGATCCGGCCCGCGTACATGACCACCACCCGGTCGCACAGCTCGCCGACCACGGCGATGTCGTGGGAGATGAACAGCGCGCCCGCGCCGCTCTCCTCGACGACCTCGCGGAGCAGGCGGAGGATCTGGCGCTGGACGGTGACGTCGAGCGCGGTGGTGGGCTCGTCGGCGATGATCAGCTTGGGATCGCCCATGAGGCCCATGGCGATGACGGCGCGCTGGCGCATGCCGCCGGAGAGCTGGTGCGGGTGCCGCGCGGCCTGCTTCTCCGGTTCCGGCAGGTGGACGTGGCCGAGCCGGTCGACGGCGCGCCGCCGGGCGTCCTCGCGGGTGGCGCCCTGGTGCACGACGGCGACCTCGGCGAGCTGGCCGCCGATCTTGAGCGCGGGGTTGAGCGAGGCCATCGGGTCCTGGAAGACCATGGCGAGGGAGGTGCCGAGCTGCTTGCGGCTCAGGTCCGCCACGTCCTCGCCGCACAGCCGCAGCCGCTCGTGGCTGACGGTCCCGGGGTACGGGACGAGCCCGCCGACGGCGGCGGCGGTGAGCGACTTGCCGCTGCCCGACTCGCCGACCAGTCCGACGATCTCGCCGGGCCGCACGCTCAGTGACACGCCGCGCACCGGGGTGACGCCGCCGGGGAAGGTGACGGTGAGGCCGGCGACGTCGAGGATGGCGCCGGGCTGGGTCTCCCCCGCGTCCGCGGCGGCGGCCGGCCGTTCCTGGCGGGAGCGCGGAGTCCGTACGGGGGTGCGGGCGGCCCGCCTGGCCAGGGCGTCGCCGAGGAGGTTGAAGCCGATGCCGGCGAGCGCGATGGCGGCGGCCGGGCCGAGCGCGACCTCCGGGTGGATGTAGATGCGGCCGAAGCCGTCGAAGAGCAGCCTGCCCCAGTCGTAGTCCGGCGGCTGCACGCCGAGACCCAGGAACGACATCCCGGCCAGGCCGAGCAGCGCCCCGCCGAGCGCCTGGGTGAGGTTGAGTATGAGCGGCTCGGCGATGTTGGGCAGCACGTGCCTGGCGAGGATGCGGTGGCGCGGCACGCGCAGCATGCGGGCCGCGGCCACGTAGTCGGCCCCGGACACGGAGGCGGCCAGCGTCTGGGTGAGCCGGGCGAAGCCGGGGGCGATGGCCGCGCCGATGCCGAGCACCGCGCCGCGCGCGCCGAGCCCGGCGGCCACCGCGGTGAACATGGCCAGCAGCAGGCCGGGGAAGGCGACGAGCGCGTTGACGGCGCCGGTGACGAGCCGTCCGGCGCGGGCGGGCAGCACGGACGGGAGCGCGCCGAGCACGATGCCGGCGCTCGCGCCGATGAGCGCGGCGGCCAGCGCGAGCTGCAGCGAGTACCGGCCGGCGACGAGGACGCGGGCGAGCAGGTCGCGGCCGAGGTTGTCGGTGCCGAGCGGGTGCGCGGCCGAGGAGCCCTGCAGGATCGCGCCGGCGTCGACGAGTTCGGCCGCGTCCCCCCAGATGGGCGGCCCGATCACGGCCAGCACCACCATGAGCGCGGCCAGGGCGGCGCCGGCGATGGCCGCGGGGGTGCGGAGCATCACGACTCCTTGATGGCGGAGGTCGGGTCGAGCACGCCGAGCACGACGTCGACCAGGAGGTTCACGAGCAGGACGATGGCGCCGTAGACGAGGATCACGCCCTGGGCGACCGGGTAGTCCTTCTGGGTGATCGCTTCGACGATCTTCCCTCCGAGTCCTGGCCAGGCGAAGACGTACTCGACCAGCACGCTGCCGGCGATGAGCGAGCCGAGCAGCAGCCCGCCCAGGGTGAGGGTGGCGGTGAGCGTGTTGGGCAGCACGTGCCGCAGGTGCAGCCGGGCGGCGGGCAGCCGCTTGGCCCTGGCCAGCCTGACGTAGTCGGTGCCGAGCACGCGCAGCGTCTCGACCCGGGCGATGCGGGCGATCATGGCGGCCGGGCCGAGTGCCAGCGCGAGCACGGGCAGCAGGTAGGACTCGGGCCCGGCCTTCCCGGCGGGCGGCAGCAGCCCCAGGCCGATGGCGAACACCGCCACGAGCGCGATCGCGTACAGGAACTCGGGGATGGCCACCACGGCGCTCGTGACGGAGCCGAACGTGGCCTCGGTGCCCCGGTTGCGGCCGTTCTCGGTCCGTACGGCGGCCCACATGCCGAGCGGGACGGCGGCGAGCAGCGCCACGACGGTGGCGAGCAGGGCGAGCGCCAGCGTGTTGGGCAGCCGGGCGGCGATCACGGCGGTGACCGGCTCCCCCGTGAGGAACGAGGTGCCCATGTCGCCGGTCACCAGCCCCGACACGTACGCGGCGAGCTGCTCGTGCGGCGGCAGGTCCAGGCCGAGCGCGGCCCGGCGGGTCTCGACCAGCTCGACCGGGGCGGCCGGGCCGAGCGAGGCCCGCACGGGGTCTCCGGGGATCAGGTGGATCATCGCGAACGCGGCCAGCACGAGCACCGCGAGCGACACCGCGAACCGGACGAGCCGCCGGATGAGCGGACGGCGCACTCAGCCTCCCTGGGTGAGCCGGAACGAGCTCGGGTCGAACAGCCCGCCGGCCATCCGGAAGGCGGCGTTCTTGGTGGCGATGAGCGTGGTGTTCCCCACGACGGGCACCAGGTCGGCGCTCTCGAACAGGGCGGACTCGGCCTGGCCCCAGAGCGCGCAGCCCTTCTCGCCGGGCGTGCCGTTGGCCTCGGTCACCAGCTCGGTGTAGCGGTCGTTGTCCAGGTGGGCGAAGTTGGCGCCCTTGGGCGCGGCCGGGCCGGAGAGAAAGCCGACGAGCTGCGACGGCAGCGTGACGGTGATCGGCAGCCAGACGGCGTCCCAGTCCTGGGTGACGTTGAGCGACTCCGACAGCTTGGTGTCGAGCACGCCGTTGAGCTTCACCTCGGCGCCGGCCTTCTTCCAGGCGGCGGCCATGTACTCGGCGGCGGCCTGCACGCCCGGCCCCCGGGTGGTGGCGTAGAGCAGGCGCAGGCTGAGCCGCTCGCCGTCCTTGACCCTGATGCCGTCGGGGCCGGGCTTCCAGCCGGCGGCGTCGAGCGCGGCGGCGGCCGCGGCCTCGTCGAAGGCGGGCACGTGGCCGGTGACGGTGTCGCCGGGGCAGGCGCGGGGTTCGACGACGAGCCCGGTGGCGGGCCGGCCGGTGCCGCCGGAGGCGATGCCGCCCAGCTCGGTCAGGTTGAGCGCCTGGGTGAGCGCCTTGCGGACGGCGGGGTCGGCGCCGGGCCGGCCGTCGCCCTGGTGGTAGAAGAACTGGCCGTTGCCGACGGGGGTGACGATCTGCCCGATGCCGGGGGTGGACTCCATGCGGGCGCGGTCGGGGCCGAGGAACTGGGCGCCGTTGAGGGTGCCGGCGACGAGCAGGTTGGCGGCGGTCTGCTCGTTGGGCACGACCTTGAGCACGACCTGCTCGGGCAGGTCCGCGCCGGTGCCGCTGCTCCCCCAGGCGTAGTCGCGGCGCACCTTGAACGTGTAGTGGTCGCCGGGCGCGGCCTCGGACAGCACGTACGGGCCGGAGCCGGAGGTGCCGCGGGCGAGCAGGGAGCGGTCCTCCACCCCCTTGCCGCAGACGATGAAGATGTCCCTGGCGCTCTCCAGGATGAACCCGAACGGCTCCGGCGTGGACAGCGTGACGGTGCCGTCGCCGGCCTCCGCCTTCATGCCCACCGGTACGAACACGCCGTAGACGGGCGACTTGGTGTCCGGGTCGGCGATGTGGTTGATGGTGCCCGCCACGTCCTCGGGGGTGACCGGGGAGCCGTCGGAGCAGGTGACGTCCTTGCGCAGGGTGAAGGTGACGGCGTCCGGCTTGACGTCCCACTTCTCGGCCAGCCCGGGGACGATGCCGCCGTCCTCGCCGGCCCGCACGAGCGTGTCGTACGCGATCGAGAGCACGGTGTTGGTGACCGACAGCACGCCCGTCGCGGGGTCGAGCACGCCGGGGTCGGCCGGGATCGCGTACGTGAACGTGCCGCCGGTGGACGTGGGCGCCGCCTCAGGCGTGCCCGCGCCACATGCGGTGGCCAACAGGGCCAGCGCGGCGGCGCCTGCTGCTTTCTTCATGGGAACTCCGGGAGGTGGGAGGTGATGCCCCACCTTTTCCGCTTGCGGCGGCTCGTTCTTCGTGCCCGCCCACGAAATCCGCGCGCGCCGTCGTGCTACGGTCCGAAGATCCGCATCTGCAGCATGACCGTGAGCCTGGCCTCGGGGTCGGACAGGTCCAGGCCGCTGATCTCGACGAGCCGCTTGAGCCGGTAGCGGAAGGTGTTGGCGTGCACGTGGACGCGCGCCGAGGCGGCGTTCACGTCGCCGAACGCGTCGAGGTAGGCCCGCAGGGTGGCGGCCAGCTCGCTGCCGTGCTCGCGGTCGTGCTCCAGCAGCCGCTGGTAGGGGCCGGTGGGGGTCTGCTCCTCGGCGCCGGCCACGTCGGCGACCTGCAGCAGCAGCGACTCGAAGTGGACATCGGTGTAGCCGGCGGCCTGGCCGGAGGTGCCCCGGGCGCGGAGGACGCGCAGCGCCCGGTCGGCGTCGGCGCGGGACCTGGACGCCTGGGCGAGGGTGCCGGCGAGCCGGCCGACGCCGATGTTGGCGGGGTGGCGGGGGCCGACCCGGGCCAGGAAGTCCTGGGCGATGCGCACCGCGCGGGCCTCCTCGTCCTCCGGGCCCGCGGTGAGCGGCAGCACGGCGTACGCGACGGAGCCGACGAGCGCGGCGGCGGCCTTCGGGTGGATGGTGGCGACGTGCAGGGCGAGCGCGTCGCAGAAGCGCTGGCGGTCGCTCTCGCCGCGGGCGGGGTCGCCTTCCTGCTGGTCGGTGAGCTGGGCGGCGAGCACGCACAGCCGCTGGGTGGCGATGCCGAGCCGGCCCGCCGCCTCGGCCGCGCCCGTCCCGCCGGCGAGGACGGTGGACAGCAGGTCGGCGCGGAGCCGCCGCTGGGCGTCGGCGCCCGCCCGGTCGCGCAGCAGCCGCAGCGCCACGATCTTGGCGGCGTCGGCGAGGGCTCGCTGCCGCTGCTCGGTGAGCGGCTCGCCCACCGCGGCCCAGATCGAGCCGAGGATCTCGTCGCCGGAGCGGACGGCGACGGCGGCCCGGTCGAGCATGTCGGCGGGCAGCTCGATGTGGATGGGGTCGCGGCTCTGGTAGAGCTCCTTGAGCGCGCCGCGCTCGTCGAGCATGCGCCGGTAGCGCTCGGGCACCTGCCGGCCGAGCACGGTCTCGACGCGTCCGGGGTCGGCCTCGTCCTGACGGCCGGAGAAGGCCAGGACGCGGGAGGAGCGGTCCTCGATGGTGACGGGCGCGTCGAGCAGCGCGCAGACGGCGTTGGCGAGGGAGAACAGGTCGCCCTGCGGCTCGTCCTCCGGCCCGTCCAGGTCGCCTTCGGCCAGCAGCGAGCGCAGCAGCGCGGCGACCTGCGACCAGGAGGCGGCGCGGGTGAGGCCGAGCACGGCCACTCCGGTCTCGGTCACCGCGGCGCGGACCCGTTCGTCCACCTCGACCGGCAGTTTGACGACGACGCCCGCCGCCCTCGGCGCCCGCTCCAGCAGGGCGCGGACGCCGTCGGCGCCGCGCACCCCGACGGCGAGCACGATCCCGCCCGGCGCCACCATCGGCTCGTCGTGCGGGTCGTAGATGTGCACGCCGGTGACCTCTGCGTCGAGGTCGCCGGGCGCGGCGGCCACGTCGAGGACGGTGCTGCCCAGGTCCTGCAGGATCCGCCCCAGGCTGGCGCGCGGGCGGGTGGTCATCCACTCACCATAGGGGGCGGCCGTCATGGGCCGCGCAGCCGGTCCACCGCCAGCCGGGCGGCCCGCCCGATCACCGCGTCGGCGGCCGGGTCGCGCCCGCCCAGCTTGTCCGTGCGCAGGAACACCGCGACGGCGTAGCGGCCGCCGTCGGGGTACTCGACGACGCCGGCCTCGTTGCGCACCCCCCACAGCGTGCCGGTCTTGCCGGAGACCCGGACCTCGTCGCCGAACCCGGAGGCGAGCCGGTGCGGCCAGATCTGCCTGCCCATGACCGCGCGGACCTCGGCGCACGCCTCGGCGGGGCCTGCCTCGTCCCGCCAGATCCTGGCGAGCAGCGTGGTGATCTCGCGCGGCGTTCCCGACGTGGTCCGCGCCGGGTCGCGCACGGCCAGCGGCTCGATCAGCTCGCGCGGCATCCCGTCGAGCTCGACGGTGCCGAGCTCGGCCTCGACCTGGGCGAACAGCTCGGCGCAGCCGCCGATGAGCCGGGTGCGGCGCAGCCCGAGCCGGGCGAGCGTGGCGTGCACCCGGTCCAGGCCGACCCGGCGCAGCAGCACGTCGGTGGCGGCGTTGTCGCTCATCGTCATCATGAAGTGCGCGAGGTCCCGCAGCGTGAGCGAGACGTCGTCGGCGCAGCCCGAGGTGCCGATGCCGCCGTCCTTGTCGGCGGCGGTGACGGTCAGCCGCTCGGTCCGCGCCACCTCGCCCGCCGCCGCCTGCAGGGCGTACTCCAGCAGCACGGCGATCTTGAACACGGACGCGAGGACGACGGGCTCGTCCGCGTCGTGGCATGACTCGCGGTCGCCGTCGACGTCGCGGGCGTGCAGGAAACCCCGCGCGCCCGCGCCTTCGAACACCTCACGCACGCCTTTCAGCCCGTCCGGGGCGTGGCGCGGGCGCCCAGGTGCACGTACGGGGAGCCGTCGGGCAGCTCGAAGAACACGGCCGAGAGCCAGTCGGGGTCGCCGTCCCTGCGGCCGACGAAGGTGGCCTCGTCCACGGGCCGCAGGTCCAGCTCGACGGGCTCGTCCAGCGCGGCCAGCTCGCCGGTGGACTCCATGCGCAGCCGCAGCCCGCCCTCGCGCTCGCCGATCGTGATGCGGGACCCGGCGCGCTCGTAGACGCCGGCGTAGCGGGCGGAGTCGACCTGGACGGGCTGCTCGGGCGGGCCCAGCCTGGCGGGCACGGTGACGCCGTCGAGCTCGGCGAACAGCTCGGTGACGACCCGGTGGGTGAAAGCGCCGCTGTGGCCGCCGTTGACGGTGACGCAGGCGATGGTGCCGGTGCCGGGCAGCATCCAGAGCATGGCGTGCTGGCCGATGGTGTTGCCGCCGTGGGAGACGACCTTCTGGCCGTCCCACTCGTCGAGGATCCAGCCGATGCCCCACTGCCTGCCGAGCGTGTGCGGGTTGGGGATGTCGATCTGCGGCTCCCACATGGCGGCCGGGTTCTCCAGCAGGCCGCCTTCGAGGTGGGCGCGGGCGAAGGCGACCACGTCGGCGGGGCGGGCGCAGATGAGCCCGGCGGGTCCGGCGGAGCGCATGAGCCCCCAGACCGGGGCGGGGTCCCCGTTCTCCATGTGGCCCATCGCGGCGCGGAAGCGGAGCACGTCCTCGGCCAGGGTGGCGGTGTGGGTGAGGCCGAGCGGCTCGATGATCCGCTCGCGCAGCACGTCGTCCCAGCGCTTGCCGGCCAGCTTCTCCAGCACCCGCCCGGCGACGATGAAGCCGGAGTTGCAGTAGGACTGGGTGACGCCGAGCGGGTGGTTCTGGGCCAGGTCGGCGCAGGCGGCCACGTACTTCTCGACGCAGTCGTCGCCGCGGCCGGTGTCCAGGAACAGGTCGCCGTCGATGCCGCTGGTGTGGGAGAGCAGGTGGCGGATCGTGACGGTCTTGGTCACCTCGGGGTCGGCGACCTTGAACTCGGGCAGCACGTCGACGACGGGCGTGTCCAGGGTGAGCCTGCCCTGCTCGATGTCCTGCATGAGCAGGGTGGCGGTCCACACCTTGGTGACGGAGCCGATCTGGAACAGCGAGTCGGGGGTGCTCTCGACCCCCGTCGCCTTGTTGAGCACCCCGGCGGCGAACTCGTGGAGCTCCCCCTGGTGCAGGTAGGCGAGGGCCGCGCCGGGCACCTCGTATTCGGCGATCAGCTCGGCGAGCCGGTGACCCATTGCTGCAGCCACGCGATGATCCTCTCGTTGTAGTCGATCCGGTGTGAGGGGCGTCCGTTGAGGATGAACAGGTGGGAGGCGCCTGGATAGCGCACCAGCCGGACGGGCACGCCGCGCTCGCGCAGCGCCGCGAACCACTGCTCGGCCTGGCCCACGGGGCAGCGGTCGTCGGTGTCGCCGTGCAGCAGGAGGGTGGGGGTCGTGACGTCGTCCACGTGGGTGAGCGGGGACTGGGGTACGACGTCACCCCCGCATTCAAACATTTTCAGGAAATATCCCATATCGGAGGTTCCACCCATGCTGACCAGGTCAGTCACGGCACCTCCGGGGATGGCGGCCTTGAACCGCCCGGTCCGCGTGGACAGCCAGCAGGTCATGTAGCCGCCGTAGCTGTAGCCGGTGACGGCCAGCCGCTCCGGGTCCGCGACGCCCTCGGCCACCAGGTCGTCGAGGGGGCCCAGGAAGTCCTGGGTGTCGGCCAGCCCCCAGGCTCCGGCCGCCGCCTTGTAGAAGGCTTCACCGTACCCGTCGCTGGCGCGCGGGTTCAGGGTGAGCACGGTCCAGCCGCGTGCGGCGAGCACCTGGTGGTAGAGGTGCGCGCCGTCGAAGACGGGCGCCCAGGCGTTGTGCGGGCCGCCGTGGATGTCGAGCAGCAGCGGCCCCGGCCCGTTCAGCGTCTCGTCGCGCAGCACGAACCCCTCGACGGGCGTGCCGTCGGCGGCGGTGAACGTGCGGCGGACGGGGGTGAACAGGTCCACGCCGGCGAGCGCGTACGAGGTGAGCGCACTCTCAGGCGCCGGGGTCTCGGAGGTGTCCGGCGGTGACTCTCCCGATGTCTCGGATGTTCCGCCCGACGGGAGATCCATCAGGTACACCTCGCCAGCGCTGCGGGCCGTCGCGGCGACGTACGCGAGCTTCCCGGCGGTGGTGCCCGCACCGGCCACCACGGCGTCGCCGCCGACGACCTTGACCGCGTTTCCCCCGGTCAGGGGGACGGTGTAGAGGTGCGTGCAGCCGCGGTCGCGGGCCGCGAACAGCAACTGCCCGCCGGCGAGCCGGGGCGCGGCGCCGGGGTAGCCGGGCGCGCCCACCATGACGCTGCGGTCCAGCCCGGTCTCCAGCTCCCGCGCCCCGTCCGCCTCCACCAGGTGGAGCCGCGTGTGCCCGACCGGCTCGACCGGCCCGGCCACCACCAGCCGCCCGCCGAGCCACCACACGCCGGCGGCGATCACCTCGGGACCGGTCAGCCGTTTCGGCTCACCCCCGCCCGCCTCGACCGCGTACACCGAGCTCGACAGCCGCAGGTCGCCGTCGGGCTCCATCCCGGCGGTGAACGCCAGCCGCTCCCCGTCCGGCGCCCACGAAGGCTCCCCCGCGTGGAAGCCGCCCTCGGTGAGCCGGACGGTCTCCCCCGACCTCACCTCGGCGACGAAGACCTGCGTGGTGATCCCGCGCAGCAGCCCGGCGCCGTCGGCCTTGTAGTCCAGCCGGTCCGCCACCACGGGAGCGTGCGGGTCGAGCTCGCCGTGCGGACCCGCGTACGCGATCCTGTCGCCGCCGGGCGACCACACCGGCGCGCCCGCTCCGAGCGGCGCGGCGGTGAGGACGCGCGGCTCACCGCCGTCCATGGGCAGCAGGTGGATCTGCGGCCGGCCCTCGACGGGCCGCAGGTACGCCAGCGTGCGCCCGTCCGGAGACCAGCGCGGGCAGCTCCCCTCGGCGAGCCGCCGGGGCTCCGCGCCGGGGGCGGCGAGCCAGATCTCGTCGTGGTTCCCGTCCGGCTCGCGCCGGGCCGTGGTGAGCGTGTACGCGACCGCGCCGCCGTCCGGCCGCGGCTGCGGATCGGACGGCACGGCCAGGCGGAACAGGTCGTCCAGCGTGATGCGGGGCATGAGCGAACGCTAGGCCAGCACCGTCACGCCTTCTTCGGTCTGCAGGACGAACCGGGGCCCGCGCCTTGTCCGCCGGACCAAAGGGAATATTCGATTGCCCATCGCTGCTGACAGCAGCACCATGGTCATCATGATCCGGCACGCGCTCCCGACGACGCCCGCCCGCGCGGGCGCGTTCGAGCGTGCCTGCGACGGCCTGGAGCGCTGACCTCTTCCCGTTCGTCCCGGAGTGTGACCCGGCGGGGAGAGGTAGACGGCCCTGCACGGGTCACCACGCATCCAGGTTCGCAAGGAAGGGATCATGGCCAAGCAGGCCTATGTGCGGAACAAGCCGCACCTCAACATCGGCACGATGGGCCACGTCGACCACGGCAAGACCACGCTGACCGCCGCCATCACGAAGGTGCTGGCGGAGCGCGGCCAGGCGACGTACACGCCGTTCGAGCGGATCGACCGCACCCCGGAGGAGCACTCCAGGGGCATCACGATCAACATCTCGCACGTCGAGTACGAGACCGCCACGCGGCACTACGCCCACGTGGACATGCCGGGCCACGCCGACTACGTGAAGAACATGATCACGGGGGCGGCGCAGCTCGACGGCGCCATCCTGGTGGTGTCGGCGCGCGACGGCATCATGCCGCAGACCAGGGAGCACGTCCTGCTCGCCCGGCGCGTGGGCGTCGAGCACCTGGTCGTCGCGGTCAACAAGGCCGACGGGGCCGACCCGGAGCTCACCGACCTGGTGGAGCTGGAGCTGCAGGACCTGCTCGGCGAGCACGGCTTCGCCGGCTCGCCGATGGTGCGCGTCTCCGGGCTGCGGGCGCTCGAGGGCGACCCGGCCTGGACGGCGTCCATCGACGAGCTGCTCCGTACGGTCGACGACCACATCCCGGTCCCGGTCCGGTACGTGGACGCGCCGTTCCTCATGCCCGTGGAGAACGTCATGTCCATCACCGGCCGCGGCACGGTCGTCACCGGGGCCATCGAGCGCGGCGCCGTCCGCGTCGGCGACCCGGTCACGGCCGTCGGGCTGGGCGGCGACCTGTCCGCGGTCGTCACCGGCGTCGAGACGTTCGGCCGCACGATGGAGCGCGGCGAGGCGGGCGACAACGCCGCCCTCCTGCTCCGGGGCGTCCAGCGGCACCAGGTCAGGCGCGGCATGGTGCTCGCGGCCCCGGGCAGCCAGGCGGCGCACCGGGCGTTCACCGCCCGGGTGTACCTGCTGACGGCGGAGGAGGGCGGCCGGCGCAAGCCGATCGCCTCGGGCTACCGGCCGCAGTTCTACCTGCGCACGACGGACGTGCCGGGTGAGCTGCTGCTCACCTCGCCGGCCCGGCCGGGGGACACGATCGAGGTCCCGGTCACCCTCGGCAAGCCGGTCGCCCTGGAGCCGGGCCTCGGCTTCGCCATCCGCGAGGGCGGCCTGACCGTGGGCGCCGGCACGGTGCTCGCCGTGACGGACTGAACCGTGGTCGCCGGGATCTCTTCGGAGGTCCCGGCGACCAGCGGCATCAGCTGAAGCCCTGGGGACAGAGGAAGGTCTTGATGCTGCCCGGCGCTCTCGCGAGGAGGGCCGGGCGGTCCGACAGTGAGCAGAAGTTGCTGCCGATCTCGGCGTCGACGAACCGGGCTCTGTTCCGCGTCGCGATCAGGGAGATCCCGCCGACACTCGGGGACTCGATCTCGGCCGCGAGCCAGGAGCCCGCGCACTTCCTGCCCCCGACCGCGGCGTCCTGCGGCAGGCTGCCGCCGTTCATCGCGGCGACCTGCTGGAGTATCGCGCTGTCGGACGGGCACGGCGCGGTGGTGGCCGAGGGGCGCGGGCTCGTCTTCCTCGCGGTGGGCGTCTTCACGGGGGTCCTGCTGGGAGTGGGCGACTCCTCGGCGGTCTCGTCCGCCGTCGCCGTCTCCTCCGGGCTCTCGCTCTCATCCGGCTCCGGGCTTTCGCTCCCGCCCGGCTCCGGGCTTCCGGACCGCGTGGACGAGGAAGAGACGCCCGGGCTCCGCAGCGCCTCCGGCGTCCCCGCCGCGTTCACCGTGAAGGCCACGCCGACGGCCGAGACCGCCGCCACGACGGCGACGGCCGACCACAGCGGCACCACGGGGCGCCTGCCGGGCACCGGCATGGGGGTCGTCGCGCCCCTCCTCAGCGCGGTGACCCGGGCGAGCAACTCGTGCGTGGCCGGCCGCGCCTTCCGATCCTTGGCGAGCGCGCTCCGTACGAGGTCGCGGACGCGCGGCGGCACGCCGGACAGGTCGGCGTCGACGCTCATGACGCGGTAGGCCAGGACATCGGGGGCGCCGGTGCCGAACGGCGGGCGCCCGGTCGAGGCGTACACCATCAGCGCGCCCCAGGCGAAGACGTCGGCGGCCGCGTCCGCCTGGTCGCCCCGGTACTGCTCGGGGCTGATCCAGCCGGGGGTGCCGATCAGCGCGCCGGTGCCCGTGAGCCCGCTCTCGTCGAGGGCGCGGGCGATGCCGAAGTCCAGGACCTTCGCGCCGGAGGCGGAGAGGATGACGTTCCCGGGTTTGAGGTCGCGGTGCACGACGCCGGCTCGATGGATGTCGGTGAGCGCTTCGGCGATGTCGGCGCCGAACGACAGCAACTCGTCCGGCGGCAGCGGCCCGTTGCCCTGCACGTGCGTGCTGAGCGTCGGGCCGGGCACGAACTCGGTGGCCAGCCAGGGAGGCATCGTGGCGGTGTCGGCGGCCAGCACCGAGACCGTGCAGCGCCCGCGCACCCGGGACAGGAGATCGACCTCGCGCACGAAACGGGCATGGAACTGCGGATCGGCGGCCAGCCCCGGATGGATGACCTTGACCGCCACCCGGGCGCCGTCCGCCGCCACCCCCGCGTAGACCACGCCCATGCCGCCGGCGCCCATCCGGCCTTCGACGCGGTACGGGCCGATCATCTCTGGCTCGTCCATCGCCCGGGGGCCGAAGCCGCGGGGGTCGCTCATCGGGGCTCCCGATCGCCGGGGTCATCGCAACGGCAATGATCCTAATGATCTGGGCGTGGTGGTGCTCCATGGCATACTGGCGGCCCCGCGGCATGGAGGTGCCATGTTCGAGTCCGTCAGATTATGGCTGGTGATCGCCCTCGGTTTCCTGACGAGCGCCTGCGCGCTGGGGAACAACGTCCTCTGGGCCGGCGCGATCGCCTGCCTTCCGGTGATCGGCTACATCGGCGTCCGCCGGCTGCGCCACGGGAGCGCGCGCGGGACCGGTGACGTGTTCGGCGCTCTCACCTGGACGCTCGTGGGAGCCGTGGCGTTGTACCTCGGCTGTGTGCTCGCCTGGCCGTTTCCCACAGGGCTGGTCGTCTCACTGTTCTTCCTGGTCGTCGCGATGATCATCGGTATCCGGAAGGACGTCTCGGCACGCTACGCGGGCGACTGAGGACCGGCTGACGGCTCAGGTCAGCGAGCGCAGGTCCGCGACGTCGTACTCGGTCACCGAGGCGGCGAGTATGGCGTCCTGCTGGGTGTCGTCGGGGCCGCTGCCGCGGAACGCCTCGACGGCCGCCCGCGACTCCCAGCGTTCGAAGATGTTGACGCGGCCGGCGTCCACCAGGTCCGCGCCGATGGCGAAGTCGAGGCAGCCGGGTGCGCGGCGGGCCAGCTCGACGACGCCCTCGCAATCCGCCAGATAGCGCTCGCGCCGGTGCGGATCGACGACGATGTGCCCCGCGACGATGACCATGTCCTGCTCCTCTGCCGAGTTCGTCCTGACCGTCGTGGTTGTGACCGCCGAACGAGCCGGAACTCATCGGTGCGCGCACGAGAGGGTCACCTTCGCGCAGGGGCGGCGCGCCGGGTCCGGGCGAGCGTGACCGCGGCCAGGACGAGCAGGGCCATGGCGACCGGCGCGAGGACGGTGTACCCACCAGAGGAAAGGACCATGGTGGAGGCCAGGCCGGCCACGGCGGCCGCGCCCCAGAGTCCGGCGTCGACCGCGCCCTCCACGCGCATCCGGTCGGCCCCCTCCGGCAGCCCCGTGGCGAGGCCGGCGCTGCCGCCGATGAAGCAGAGGTTCCAGCCGTACCCGAGCAGGAACAGGCCGGCCGTCAGCATCGGCATGCGGCCGGGCCCGGCCGCGGCCAGGGCCACGGACAGCGCCATGATCGCCAGCCCGGCGGCCATCACGGGCCGCGCGCCGTACCGGTCGATCAGGTGGCCGGTGAGCGGCGAGAACGCGAACATGCCGAAGGTGTGCGCCGCCAGCGCGGCGCCGACCGCATCCAGGCCGTGGTGGTGCAGGTGCATGTCCGGCGGGGCCGCGGTCATGATGCCGACCATCACGACCTGCGCCGCGGCCATCACCGCGAACGCCGACCGCGCGGCGGGCCCGTGCACCAGGTCGCTGAGCCGTGCCCGCCCAGGAACCGGGCGTGCCCCGGATCCCGCCAGGGCGGCGGAGACGGCCATGGCCGCGGCGCAGGCGACACCGGCCAGCAGGAAGGGGCCGGTGAAGGCGATCCATCCCAGCCCCGTCGCGACCGTGCTCGACGGTGCGAGCAGCAACGGCCCGCCGACCGCGCCGAGCGTGCCGCCCCAGACCACGGTCCCGATCGCGAACCCGCGCCGCGCCGGTGGATACAGGTCCGCCGCCGCGTAGCGGGACAGCTGGGCCCCGGCGTTGCCCACCCCCAGCAGGAGCATGCCCAGGGTCAGCGTGACGATGTCGTACGAGGCGACGGCCACGAGCGCGAGGCAGGCCCCCGCCGTCGCCACCGCGAAGCCGAGCACGAACCCGGCACGCCGCCCGGCGCGGTTCATCACGCGGGTCAGTGCGAGGGCGCCGGCGCCGGTGCCGACGATGCCCGCCGTCACGGGCACGCCGGCCCACGCGAGGCCGAGGCGGTCTGTGGCGACGAGGGTGCTGACCGCGCTCGCCGCCGCCATCGCGGCGTTCATGAGCGCGGTCGCCGTGAACAGGGCGGTTATGCTGCGCCGGTGTCTATTGATCATCCCTTTACGATAGGAATGTCGGTTTTGAGAATGAAGGGGATCTGAACGGTCCTGCGGCGGTTACGCTTCTCGAACGTGATGCATGATCCGGTCAGAGGTTGACGAATGGACAGACAGTTGGATCGTACGGACTGGCGGATCCTCGCCGAACTCCAGCGCGACGGCCGTCTCTCGTACAACCGGCTCGGCCGCCTCGTCAACCTGTCGCCGCCCGCCGTGGCCGAGCGGGTGCGCCGTCTGGAGGAGGCCGGAGTGATCACCGGATATCAGGTCACGATCGATCCGGCCAAGGCGGGGCTGCCGCTCACCGCGTTCGTCCAGATGCGCTGCGCGCCGGGCCGCTGCCTGCTGAAGACCACCACGGCGGGGGACTATCCCGAGGTCGTCGAGGTGCACAAACTGACGGGCGACTCGTGCACCATGCTCAAGATCCGCACCGCCTCGATGCGCCATCTGGAAGGACTGCTCGAACGCCTCGGCGGGCACGGCGAGCTCACCTCGTTCGTCGTCCTGTCCACCCAGTACGAGGGCCGTCCCGTCGAACCTCCGGCCTCCGAGCTCAGACCGGTGACCGACTCCGCCGGGTGGAGCCGCTGACCCTACTTGAGGGACAGGATGCGGCCGTGGTACTTCGGGTGCTTGGTCTCCCAGTAGCGCCAGCCCTCCACCTTGGCGGGGACGTTGGCTATGCCGCGGTCGATGAGACGGTGACGGCAGGTGCCGAGCACCGACCAGGCCGACCAGCCGACGCGGTAACCGAAGACGCGGTAGCGCATGTTGCCGTACATGCCCTTGCTGACTTCCCGCGTGTACTCGTGGCCGGCGAAGACCATGTGGCGCTCCTCCAGGTGCGGGATTCCCAGCCGGCGCAGGTTGCGCACCACGTCTCCGGTGGTGAGGGAGATCTGCTTCTCCGACTCGGTCTCGAGGAAGGCGAGCACCTCGTGCTCACGTGTCACACTCACCGTCATCGTGCCGCCCGGCCCGTCGATGAAACGGGTGCGTGGGATGTAGAAGTTCCGCGGCGAGAGCCGGTGGATCTTGAAGAAGACCCTGGACTCGCACGTCGCGTCGACGTCCCCGAAGCCCCACCTCACCCGCGGAGTCGGGGTCGGGGTCTCCGTCGGGCTCTCCGTGGCGCTGGGCGTGGGAGTCGGGGTAGGACTCGGGGTCGGGCCCGCGCTCGCCGACGGGGACAGGGTGGCGACGAGGGCCGCGGACAGGGTGCCCGCCGCGACCAGTATCGCCGATCTCCCGGCCGGGCGACGCCTTCCCGGCCCGGACGAGGCCACTCTTCCTGGTTTCGCCGTGGACATGTCGGTGAGCTTCCTTTCGACCGGGTCCGTACGATGCTCGCAGCCGACCCGAGCCGCAGGGCGACGGCTCGCCGGTTCCTCCTTTCTGGTACCTGGAAAGAATGGTCGACAAAGGGACCAAGCCGCTCGTCGCATCCGGCCCTGAAGGCTGATCCGTCTTCACGACGGCGCGTCGTGAAGAGCTCCGATCGGGGCGACCACGTGGGAGCCGCCCTTGCAGCGCCACACGGGCCGCCGCGCCTCGAAGTCGACGTGCAGCCCGAACTCGTGTGCCGGGCACTCCGGCCACACGATCCAGAGCACCTCCATCATCAGGTCCTGCATGCACTCCGCGACGTTCGCCACGTCGTACTCGGTGTCGGCGTTCAGGAACGCTCCCCCGCTCCAGGACCTGCCGTCCTCCAGGGCGAGGTACCGGTACTCGTCCTGCCATTCCGTGAAGTGGAACCGGTGGCGGGCCCTGACCTCGGGCGGCAGGTCGGCGATGACCGTCTCCAGAGCCCGTTCCAAGGGAGTCACGACGGCTCGAAACGGAGGCGGAAGGTGGCCGGGCGGGCGCGCAGTTCGTAACGCGCCAGGGTGGCCGGGCCGCAGGCGGCGCTGCCGATGCCGTGCTGGGCCAGGTCCAGGGTGAGATGGAGGCGGCCATCCGGGACGAGGTCGGGGCGGTGGGCGGCGGCGTCCAGGGCCGCGGTGCTCCAAGGGCGGACCGTCAGGCCGAACACCGGGGCGCCGGTGATCCTGATCCCGGCGAGCTCGGCCCAGCGGACGGCGGCGCGGTGGCCGTTCTCCTGGGGGTAGACGTACGGGGTCTGCATCCCCTCCACCGTGCTGGTCCACCTGCCGACCCGGGTGGCCATGCCGGTGTCCGGGTACGCCTCCCCCGGCCCGAGGCCATACCAGGTGACCGTCCGAGGGACGGACGGAAGCGTCAGGGCGAGGCCGAGGCGCGGGATCGGCTCGGGCCAGTCGCCTTCGGGGACGATGTCGACCCGGAGGTCGAGGGCGTCGCCCGAGGCGGTCCAGGTGTAGGTGGCGCGCATGCCGAGGTCGGTCGCGGCGGGCGCCACCCTGGTGCGGACGGTGAGCGCGTCGCCGGGCTCGACCGCGTCGACGCGGTGGGTGAGGCGGTGCAGGCCGAGCAGGCGCCAGCGGAACTCGGTGCCGTCGTAGCGGTCGTTGTCGATCGGCGCCCGCCACAGCTCCAGCCGAGGACCTTCGACGTCGAGGCCGAACAGGCGGGTGAGACGGCCGGTCGCCCCGTCGAACACCGCCCCGCCGACCTCGATCTCCGCACCATGAGCGGCCGAGGCGGCGTCCCTGCGGTGAGCGGGTCCATCGGCACGGCGCGGGACGGCGCGGAGGTCGTCCGGCCCCGTGTACGGGGTGCCGTCCGTGTCGAGGGGGACCTGGGCCCACGCCACCTCGTGCCCCGCGTCCGCCCACGGCTCGTCGCGGGCCAGGGAGGCGCGGACGGTGAGCCAGCGCTCGCCTTCCCTCTCCGGGAAGACCGGCAGCTTGACCTCGCCGCCCTCGGCCGGGACCTCCAGCGGGAACGACCCCAGGGGCACGCCCTCCGCCTCGACCTCGCCCGAGAAGGCCAGGTGGGACAGGTCGCGGAAGCCGTACTTGCTCCGGATCGTCACCGAACCCGCCGAGAAGGTGAACGCGACCGGCTCGAACACCTTCTTCAGGTCCAGGAACCCGGGTGACGGCGTGCGGTCGGGGAAGACGAGGCCGTCGACGACGAAGTTGCCGTCGTGGACGGGCTCGCCGTAGTCGCCGCCGTACGCGTACCCGAGCGCGGGATGCGCGAGGCCGTGGTCGATCCACTCCCAGATGAAGCCGCCGGCCAGCCGCGGATAGCGCTCGAACAGCTCCTGGTACTCGGCGAGCCCGCCGGGGCCGTTGCCCATCGCGTGCGCGTACTCGCACTGCAGGAACGGCATCGCGCGCCGCCGCGCGTCCAGCTCGGGGTCGTCCAGCGGGTCCTCGGCGCCCCGGCCGATCGCCTCGACCTCGGCGTGCGAGGCGTACATGCGCGAGTACACGTCCGTGTGCTCGCACGAGCGGTCGCCCTCGTAGTGGATGGGCCGGGACGGGTCCCGCTCGCGGGTCCACTCCGCCATGGCGCCGAGGTTGCGGCCGACGCCCGCCTCGTTGCCCAGCGACCACATGATGACGCTGGGGTGGTTCTTGTCACGCTCCACCATGCGGCGCATCCGGTCGAGGCACGCCTCCTCCCAGCGCGGGTCGTCGCTGGGGTTGCGCCGCCAGCCGACCTGGCCGAAGCCGTGCGTCTCCAGGTCGCACTCGTCGATCACCCACAGCCCCAGCTCGTCGCAGAGGTCGAGGAAGGCGGGGTGGGGCGGGTAGTGGCTGGTGCGGACGGCGTTGACGTTGTGCCGCTTCATCAGCAGCACGTCCTCGCGCATGGTCTCGTACGAGACCGCCCGCCCGTGCTCGGGGTGGAACTCGTGCCGGTTGACGCCCTTGAGCAGCAGCGGCCGACCGTTGACGAGCAGCACCCCGTCCTCGATGGAGACGGTACGGAAGCCGACGCGCAGCCGGACGGTCTCCCCCGGCGCGCGCAGCACCGCCTCGTACAGCCGCGGCGTCTCGGCGCTCCACGGCTCGGCTCCGACGGTGACGCGCTCGCCCGGCCCGAGCCCGGTGATGCCCAGCTCTGGCACGTCGAGGGCGCCGTCGCCGTCGAAGCTCAGCGTGCCGCGCCCTTCCTCGTACGAGGCGCGCACGAACACGTCGGCGGCCGAGCGGGTGAGGGTCACGTCGCGGAAGATGCCGGGAAGCCACCACTGGTCCTGGTCTTCCAGGTAGGAGGCGGCCGACCACTGGTGGACGCGCACGGCCAGCACGTTACGTCCCGGCTTGAGCCACGGGCCGGCGTCGAACTCGGCGGGCAGCCGGCTGCCGGTGGTGAAGCCCAGCTCGTGCCCGTTCAGCCAGACCTTCGCGTACGACTCGACGCCCTCGAAGCGGAGCCTGCCGCCGCTCCAGCCGTCCGGCAGGTCGAAGGCGCACCGGTAGTCGCCGGTCGGGTTCTCCGTGGGCACGTGCGGCGGGTCGACGGGGAAGGGATAGGACACGTTGGTGTACGCGGGAGCGCCGTGGCCGTGCAGCGGCCAGTGCGACGGCACCGGTAAGTCGTCCCAGCCCGTGTCATCGTAGCCGGGGTCGGCGAAGCTCTCGGAGACGGTCGCCACCGGTGACAGGCGGAACCGCCAGGTGCCGTTGAGATCGAGCGAGGGGGCGTCCGAGCGCAGGGCCGCGCGAGGGTCGAGGCGGCCGGAACCAGGGGTGAAACGTTCGCATTCCATCGCCTGCCGAGCCTAGAGGTTCGGCGCGCTTTCGTCAGCGACGAGTTTCCGGCGGGACGGCGGTCTACCGGGTATGAGCGATGTGGTGCTGAACATGACGGTCTCGGTCGACGGGTTCGCCACCGGGCCGGACGAGGATCTGGAGCGGCTCCACCGGTGGATCTTCGCGGAGAGCGCGGAGGACGCGGAGATCATGGCGGAGTTCGCCGCCGAGCCGGGCGCGTACGTGATGGGGATGGGCATGTTCCGGTCGGGCCTGGAGCCGTGGGGTGACGCGCCGCCGTTCCCGCACCCGGTGTTCGTGCTCTCCCACACCGAGCGGGAGCCGCTGGTCAAGCCGCCGGCGACGTTCACGTTCGTCACCGGCGGGATCGAGGACGCGGTCGCCCGCGCGCGGGCGGCGGCCGGGGAGCGGGACGTGTGGGTGGTCGGCGGCGCGGACGTGTGCCGGCAGGCGCTGGCCGCCGGACTGGTCGGCGAGCTGCGGCTGCACGTCGCGCACGTGCTGCTCGGCGACGGGCTGCCGCTGTTCGGGAAGCTCCCGCTGCCGGCCGACCTGGAGGAGGTCAGGACGGTGACGACGCCGGGCATGACGCACCTGACGTTCCGGGTCGCCAGGAACGCCTGACCCCGTCAGGGGATCACCCGTTCCTCGGGATGCCGGCGGACACCCCTCCCGTTGACGCCCGGCGACGGGGACGCGGCGAGATAGCCGGCCAGGAGGCTTTCGGCGACCTCGCCCACGGTGGCGTCGTCGGGCAGGAACTCGGGGGTGTGCAGCCCGGCCCGCGTGTCGACGCCGACGAACATCATCAGCGACGGCATCAGCTCGCCGTACTGGGCGAAGTCGTCGCCGCCGCACGAGCGCAGCTCCTCGCTGACCGACCGCCCGCTCTGACGCAGCAGCGCGCCGGTGCGCATGGCGAGCGCGGCGTCGTTGACCAGGACCGGCTCGCCCCGGTGGACCCGGACGTCGGCCTCACAGCCGTAGGTGCGCGCCATGTCCTCGACGAGCTGGGCGAACTGGGCGTGCAGCGTCTCGCGCGCCGGCTGTGACAGGGTGCGCAGGGTGCCGTGGGCGACGGCCTCGGCGGGGATGGCGTTCGGCGCGGTGCCGGCGTGCACGGTGCCGAACGTCACCACGGTCGGCACCATCGGGTCGGCGGTCCGGCTGACCAGGTGCTGGGCTCCGGTGATCACCTGCGCCATGGCGACGATCGGGTCGCGGGCCAGGTGCGGGTAGGCGGCGTGCCCGCTCACGCCCCTGAGCGTCACCCGGAACTCGTCGGCGGAGGCGTTGACCGCGCCCGGCGTGCAGGCGGTCACCCCGGCGTCCAGCACGGGCTGCACGTGCGCGCCGATCATGGCGCAGACGTCGTTGCGGGCCAGGGCTCCCGATCGGACGATGTCGGCGGCGCCCGACGGGTGGCTCTCCTCGCGTGGCTGCAGCACGACCATGAGCGGGGCCGGCCGCTGCTGGGCGGTCACGGACTCGTACCCGGCCTCCGGCCGGCTCTCGTGCGTCTCCAGGATGGCGGTGACCCTGGCGACCGCGCGGGCCAGCGCCACGACGGCGGCCAGGTGGACGTCGTGGCCGCAGGCGTGCATGGCGCCGTTGTCGGCCGCCCAGGGCACGCCGGTGCGCTCGACGATGGGCAGCGCGTCGAGTTCGCCGCGCACGCCCACGGCGGGGCCGGGGCCGCCGATCCTGACCAGCGCGCCGGTCCCGGCGACGTGCTCCACCGGCCCTTCCGGCAGCGCGTCCAGCACCCGTCTGAGCGTGGGCGCCTCCTTGCCCGACACCCTGGGGTCGGCGTGCAGCTCGCGCCGCAGCCGCTCGGCGGCGGGCAGCTCGGCGTGCAGCGCCTCCCGAAGCAGCACCTCGCGGTGGTCGGAGCCGAGGTCGGCGCGGGCGTCCGCGCGCCGGCCGGAGAGCTGATCGGATCGCAGCTCAGCACGGTGGTCCGTACGCCGGTCGGAGTGGCCGTCCGGGCGGGGATAGGAGGTCACGCGGCGCCCCCGAGCCGGTAGAGGCGGCGCGCGTTGGTGGCGCCGATCATGGTGGCGACCCGCACGGCCTGGCCCGCCGACCACTCCCCCTCGGTGACGAAGCCGCCTAGCACCCGCGTCATGGCCCGCCGCCACAGCTCCGCGCCGAGGAAGTGCAGCTCGGCCGGGCCCCATCCGTCGGACGAGAACATGATCTTGGCGAACGGGGCGGTCTCCAGGCTCTCGGCCACCACCGCGGCGCTGCCCGCACCGGTGTGGTGGACGGCCAGGCCCAGGTCGAAGAACACGTGCGGGTACGCGTGCGCCAGGTATCCGGCGTGGCGGTGGAACGGGTAGCAGTGCAGCAGCACCAGCGGCACCCCGGCCGGCTGCGTCCGCTCGATCAGCCCGCGCAGCAGCAGCGGGTCGGCGCGGCGCAGGTCCAGGTCGGGGTCGCCGATCCCGGTGTGGAACTGCAGCGGCAGGCCGGTCTCCAGCGCGGTCCAGATGAGGTGCCGCAGCAGCACCGGGTCCGCCAGGCGGCCGCCGGCGGCGAGCCAGCGGCCCGCGGCCTCGGTCACCTCGGCGGGCGAGGGCGGGTCCGGGTCGAGGTCGAGCCCGTGCCGGTAGGCGACGATGCTCTTCAGCGCGCGGGCGGTGCGGATCCGCTCCCCCAGCGCCTCGGCGAACCGGCCGGCGAAGCCCGCGGCGGACACGCCGGAGGCGGCGACCTGCTCGGCCACGGCCTCCAGCCGCACCACCTCGTCGACCGGGACCGCGGCGAGCTCGGCCATGCCGGAAGGGCCGACGACCTCGTCGGCACGGTAACCGGTCTCGATCAGGTAGTGGCCCGCGCCCGCGGCGCCGAGCAGCAACCGGTTCACCGAGACGACGCCCAGCCGGGCGCGGCGGGCCAGGTACTCCTCGGGCGAGATGAACGCGTCGAGTCCGAGCACGGGCGCGCAGTGGCGCAGGATGGCGTGGCCCAGCTGCGAGTCGAACGGCGTCATCCAGTCGGGCGCCGGCCCGTGGGCCTCGGTGATCAGCTCCTCGAACGCGGCACGCGACAGGTCGCGGCCCGTCACCCCGTGGGCGTGCTGGTCGACCAGCGGCAGTTCCTCGATCGTCCGATGGAGCCCGGACAGCACGGTGAGTTCACTGGCCATCGGCGCCCCCGCCCGGCTTCACCTCTACGCGCGACACGTACGTTCTTCCCCTTCGCGGACAACGGCCTCAACCCGAACCGTGCCCGCGTGCGGGGCCGATGAACGTGGGGACGGGCACGACCTGCGCGCCCGTCCCCGCGGATCAGGCGGTCGATCAGGCGGCGGACCTGGCGGCGACCGCCACGGCGGCCTGCTCGGTGACGCCGTTGACGGTGACCGCGACCGTCACCTGACCCTTGCGCAGCGCGGTGAGCGTGCCGGTCTCGGGGTCGAGCACGGCGACGTGCCACGGCTTGGCCTTGGCCCGCGGTCCCACGTGCAGGTTGGGCGAGCCGGACCAGGCCGCCGACACCGGGTAGGCGACGGGCACGTCACGGCCGTCCTGCCGGACCGTGGCGGTGACGGTGGCCGGGGTGCCGGTCTCGACCCTGGACGGGGCGGTCAGCGTGAGCCGGTCGACGTGCGGGCGCAGCTCGGCGCCGATCCACTCGGGGGCGTCGGCGAACCAGTTGCGCCTGACGTGCTCGGCCTCCTTGCCGGTGACCGGGTCGACGCCCCACAGGGACCAGCCGGTGAAGCCGCCGTCGCCCGCCGGGGTGGACGGGTTCTTGGCGGCGTTGCCGTTGATCACGTAAGGCACCGCGTCCACCCGGGAGGCGTGGAAGGTGCCCACGTGCCCGCCGATGAACGCCGCGCCCTTGCCGGTCTCCCGCTGGAAGTCGGCCAGCCAGCCCTCCACCAGCGCAGCTTCCTTGCGGTCGCCTAGCTGGCTGCCCTTGCCGGGGGTGGGGTCGCGCGGCGGCACGTGGAACAGCACCGCGACCGAGCCGATCGAGCGGTCGTCCGCGGCCCGGTCCAGCTCCGTACGGAGGAGCTCGATCTGCTCGAAGCCGCCGCCGCGCAGGTTGAGGCGGGAGGTGTCGAGCGTGACGAAGCGGGTGCCCTTGTGGTCGAAGGTGGTGTACGTGTCGCCGAAGACGGCCTTGAAGTTGTCGATGCTGCCGCCCATCACCTCGTGGTTACCCGGGATGTAGTGATATTTCAGGTCATCGCCGAGTTCTTCGTCGAGGACCCGCTTGGCCAGCGCGAAGTCCTCCGGCGAGGCCTCGTCCACCAGGTCACCGTTGACGAACAAGAAGTCCGGCTTCGCCGCCTTGATCTCGCGGAGCGTGCGGCGCGCGCCCGCGACCAGGTCGCTGTCCGGGTCCCGGGCGACGAACTGCGCGTCCGACATGACCGCGAACCGCCACGGCCGGTCGGCCACGTCCGGCTTGACCACCGGGTCGGCGACCTTCTCCGGCTCCGGCGTCTCCACGGACGGCGGCACCTTCGCGACCAGGCCGTCGATCAGGATCTCGTTGGTGTAGGAGGCGGTGGCCTTGGTCTCGGCCACGTAGAAGCGCCGCAGCTTGAGCGGGTAGCTCACGCCCGGCGGCACCGCGAACTCGACGAACCGCCAGCCGGTCCACGTCATGTACGGGCCGCGCAGGATCTGCGACTGCCCGAGCGCGTCGTAGAACTCGAGGCTGGGCCACTCCCCCTTGCCGGTGGAGTGGATCCACATCCCGAACGCCTGCGGCTGCCCTTCCACCACGAGCTGCTCGGGCGGGCTGGCGTAGGCGGCGCGGGTCGCCGTCGACTGGGTGAAGTCGTACGAGAGCTTGAGCCCGCCGCCGCTCTGGCCCGGCGCGGCCGAGAGCGAGCCGGTGGCCCGCGCGGCGGCGAACGTCCACGAGGCGGCGTTCTCGAAGTCGGCGACCGGCTGGTCCTCGAAGCCGACGGTCACCGGCAGGGCGGTGCTGATCTTGCCGACCTTGGCGGTGATCAGGGCGGAGCCGGTGTCCTTCCTGGCCTTGACGGTGAAGGATCCGTGCTCGTTCGCGGTGACGTCGAGCAGGGCGCGGTCGTAGTCGAGCGACAGGTCGGCGGGCTCGATCGGGGCGGTGTTGCCGTTGCGGTCGTAGCCGACGACGCCGAAGGTCGCGGTGTCGTCCGCGCCGGCCAGGCCGACCCGGTCACTGGTGACGCCGAGCCGCTGGAGCGGCTGGAGCACGGTCAGCTCCAGGGAGCCGGTGGCCTTGCCGCGGGCGGCGGTGACGGTCGTGGTGCCGGGCACCAGGGCGTGGAACCTGCCGTCCCTGACGATGCCGTGGACCGCGGGCTTGCTCCGCCAGATCGGCGCCCCGGACGCGGGCCCGTACGTCTCGTCGTATCCGGCGGCGGTCAGCCGTCGCGTGAGGCCGGGGAAGACGCGCTCGGGGCGCCCGCCGCCGATGGGCGCCGCGCCGGGGGCCCGGCCGGGGTCGACGGCGGTCTCGACCCAGAAGCCCTTGAGCTTGCCGCTGCCCTCGGGGGCGTAGAGCGCCAGGCCGTTGGGTACGTGCCGCTCGCCGCCGTCGGACGGGCTGTTCTCGACCTGCGGGGCGGCCTGACCCGGCTCGCGGGCGAGCATGGTGGAGGAGCCGCCGCCGTCGAGGTTGAGCGCGTCGGCCGCGCCCAGCTCGACCATCATCGCGGCCAGCTCGTTGAGCGTGACCCCGCGGCTGTCGGCCTGGCGGCCGTCCACGGTGAGCAGGTACATCTTCTTGCCGTCGGCGGAGAAACCCACTGCAGTGCGCGGGTGCGCCGACTGGTCGGTGGAGTTCTGCGCCTTGCCGTCCTTGACCAGCACCCAGTTCCCGCCGACCGCGGCCTTGACGTCCCCGCCGTCGGAGGCCTTCGGCCGGTACGCGACCTCGACCTTGTCGCCTGCCTTGAGCCCGGCCAGGGCAGCGGCGCCGGCGTCGCGGCCGAGCAGGATCGAGGTCCCGGCCGGGATGGGGCCTTCACCGGCCTGCCCGCGGACCGCGGCGACCACGCCGTCCTTCAGCTCCACCTCGGTGACGGCGGTGGCGCCCTCGACGGCGCGGGCCCGGGTGTAGGACCCCCACAGCGGGGTGAACAGGCCGACGCCGCCTGACTGGATGCGCTGGTTGAACTGGGTGAGCGTGACCGGTGAGCCGCCCTCGGGGGTGGCGGTGCCCTCGAAGTGCATCTTGAGCACCCGGCCGACGCCGTCGCCGCTGATCGCGACCGCGTTGTCGTGGCCGGCCATCGGCGACTGGACGAGCTCTCCGGTCTGCACGCCGATGCCCTGGGCGGCGCCCGAGTTGTTGATGTCGAAGAAGTCGCCGTTGACGGCGGCGACCGCCCGCGACCGCTGGGCGGGGCCGGACAGCGGCTCGGTCTTCGACACCTCGCCGGAGTACACGTAGTCGGCGCTCGCCCCGCCGGCGAGGTCGGCGGTGAGCGCGTCGGCGCGCAGCCACCCGAGCGGGTCCAGCCGGTCGAAGGAGGTGAGGGTGATGCCCGGGGCCACCGGCCTGGTCTTCTTGGCGGTGTCGAGCCGGTCGCCGGTCGCCTGGGCGGCGACCAGCGTCGAGAGGGGCGGGTAGGACGACGCCGTCGGCGCGTCCTCGATCGGGGGTGCGGGATCGGCCTGTGCGGGCGCGGCGGCGGTGAGCACGAGCGTCGCCGCGGCGAGTAAACGGAGGGTCTGCACGACCGAATGCAATCGTCCGTGCATATAACTTTCAAGACCTTGGGGTGAACTAAAAGAAAATTTCAGATCTTGGCGGCGACAGGGGCCTCCTCGGACGCGGGCTCCGCCAGCGGCTCGCTGTGGATCCCCGCGTACAGCACCAGCGGCACGGCCACC
Organism: Nonomuraea sp. NPDC049486; assembly: GCF_040676925.1. Lineage (NCBI taxonomy): Bacteria > Bacillati > Actinomycetota > Actinomycetes > Streptosporangiales > Streptosporangiaceae > Nonomuraea > Nonomuraea sp. NPDC049486. The sequence continues at coordinate 96,992 of NZ_JBFAPV010000016.1, read as the reverse complement.
GCCACGACCATCGACAGCACGGCGGTGCCCGAGTCGTTCACCAGCATCCCGACCACCCCGCTGACCAGCGCCCCGATCAGCCCGGCCTTCAGCATGGGCGCGCGCTCGAACGCCTGCGGCACCACCCCGGCGCTGATCTTGCCCGGTCGCATGATCGCGAAGATCAGGAACGCCAGGCCGGTGATCACGATCGGCATCAGGTTGGGCGAGAGCATGGTGTTGAGCATGGCCCCGAGCTTGCGGAGGATCATCGGCATGAACGTCCCTTCGAGCACCATGCCGACGAACCTGCCCAGGTGGGTCTGCGACGGCGCCGGCCGCAGGTAGTCGAGCACCGCGAGCGCCGACACGGTCACCCCGCCCAGGGCGCAGAACCCGACGAACTTCAGCACCGACACCCGCTTGCCCGCCACCAGCAGCGCGGTGACCGCGATGCCGGGCACGAACGCGATCACGCCGCCGAAGTCGCTGCCGATCCCCGGCCAGCCCGCCAGCAGCATCGCGGCCACGCCCAGCGTGGAGACCAGCGCCACCGCGGCCCGCCGCCGCCCGGCCCGCACCAGATGGTCGGCGGCCACCGCGGCGGTCATCAGCACGGAGGTGGCCAGCAGCGCGAACGGGATGTTCGCCAGCCCGTAGTAGCGCCCGCCCACCACGGCGGTGTAGCCCATGAGGCTGTTGAACTGCAGGTTGGTGCCGGTCAGCAGGTCGGCCACCATGACGATGCCGATGATCGCGGCCACCACGCCGGGCGGCCCCAGCGGGCCGCGCCGCCACGGCCCGAGCACGGCGAAGGCGGTGATGGCCGAGGCGATCGCCACCACGCCGGTGAGGACCAGCGCGATCGGGTACGGGCCGTGCCCCCAGGGGAACACGTTCACCGCGTACGTCGAGACGGGCACCGCCGCCAGGCCGAGCGCGACCACGCCGACGGCGCCGGCGTTCCTGCGGCGTGACAGCACGTAGTAGGCGATCGCGTAGAACGACACCGTGATGACGGCGAAGCCGGTGAAGAACAGCCCGGTGGTGTTGCGGATGCCGGTGCCCATCATGTCGGCCCTGCGCAGCTCGGCGACGGCCTCCTCCAGCGGCAGCCGCTCCCCCGCCTGCCAGGGCAGGCCGATCACGGTCGGCGGGACGGGTATGCCCGCGGCGGTGAGCACGGTCGGCGTGGTGTCGGTGATGATGACGATGTCGCCGCGCCGGGTCGAGGCGGTGCCGAGCAGCGCGCCGGACGCCTCGGCCCGCTTCCACATGGCCACCCGCAGGTGCGGCACCGACCCGTGGTCGCCGATGCCGCTGAGCACCACCTGGGCGCCGGCGGGCAGCTTCGCCAGCGCGGCGCCGACCTCCGCGTCGGCGGCCCGCACGGCCTCGCGCCGCCGCTCCGGGCCGAGCGCGTCGGGCACCGCGGGCAGGTGGCCGCCCGCCAGGTAGGGGCGGATCAGCTCGTCCACGTCCACGGCCAGCACCCGGCAGCGCGACCAGTCGGCCAGCGCGGCCGGCTCCGGCGCGTACACGTCCACCTTGCCGCCGGCGTCGGCCAGCGCCAGCGCGGCGCCGGGGCCGACGGCGGTCGTGCAGTGACCGGCGGCGTGCACGGCCGCGCCGAGCGTGCCCGCGTACGTGCCGTCACGCCTCGCGCGCAGCCCGTCGAAGCCCGGCACCCGGGCGCCCTCGCCCGTGCGCTCCGGTTCGGGCGGCAGCCCGCAGCGCTGCCCGACGGCGGAGCGGACGCCGGCGGACACCGACAGCCAGCCGTCGAACGGGCAGGCGAGGGTGCCCACGGTCTTCACCGACACCGACCCCAGGTCGCTCTCCCCGGCCAGCCGCCACAGGTTGGGGGTCGCCTGCGGGTCGACGTCCTCCCAGAGCAGACCGGGCACGCCGATGAGCGCGACCGGGGGCTCCTCTTGCGCGGCGTGCGCGGGCGGCGCGATCCACCACAGCGCCGACGCGACCAGCAGGAAGTACGCCCACCTCACCGTTTGCCCCCATGCGGAGAAGGAGTCAGGTACGGCGACGCGGATCCGGCCGCCGGGGATCAGCAGGCAACGTAGCACGCCACCCCGTGGTTAGGCTCCCTCCTTATCCGGGGGCTTTCGCGCGCTCGATCTCCGCCGCGGCGGCCAGCACGACGTGTTCCTCCCACGGACGGCCGACCACCTGGACGGCCGAGCCGCCGCAGGGCACCACCACGACCGGCGCGCCGGTGAGGCTCCAGGGCAGCGTCCACAGGTAGTCGGCCGTCTCGGACTCCCGCCACGGCGGCGGCTCCTCGGCGGCGGGGATGACGAGGACGTCGGCCCGCGCGGTGGCGGCCAGCATCCGCCTGCGGAACCGGTCCCAGTCCCGCAGCACCCGCACGTTCTCCTCTCCGCTCAGCCCAGCCCGGTCCCAGTAGCGCCAGGTCAGCTCCAGCGCCTCCTCCCGCACGTCGGGCAGCGGCCGCTCCGCGACGGCCGCCCCCGCCTCGGCCAGCGTCCGCACCGCCCGCGCCGTCGCCTCGTGGCCGCCGGCCCCGGCCATGGTCGCCACCCGCAGCCCTGGGACGCGCACGGCTCCCGGGTCGCCGAGCGGCACCGGCGGCGTCCCGCCGTCCATCCCGTCCGGCCCGGCGATCACCTCCAGCGTGGCGGCGAGGTCGGCGACGGTCCCGGCGATCGGGCCGATGACGGTCCTGCCGTCCTCCAGCGATCCGCAGCGCGGGAAGTGACCGGTCAGCGGCACCCGCCCGAACGTCGGCTTCAGCCCGGCCACCCCGCACCAGGCGGCGGGCAGCCGTACGCTCCCGCCCGAGTCGCTGCCCAGCCCGAGCGGCACGGCACCGGCGGCCACCAGCGCCGCCGTCCCCGACGACGACCCGCCGGGCGCCCTGCCCGGATCGCGCGGATTGCCGGTCTTCCCGTGCACGGGGTTGTCTGCCATGGCGCTGCTGATCGCGACCACGACCGCCCCGGCGGCCCGCAGCCGCGCCACGGCCGTCGCATCCCGCTCAGGCCGCCGCCCCGGGCTCCCCGGCGTCCCCCCGGCCGCCCCGCTCACGGGCCAGCCTGAGACATCGATCCAGTCCTTGACGGTGACGGGCACCCCTTCGAGCACCCCGCCCTCACCGGCCCGCAACCGCCGATCAGCCCGCTCCGCCTCCGCCATACTCCACCCGGCATCAACGGCGGCCACACCCCCGAACCGCTCCCCCGCCCACCGCACCCGCTCGATCGCCTCCCGTACGACGTCGACGGCGGTCGTCTCGCCTGCCCGTAACCCCTCCGCCAGCCCCAACGCGCTCCGCACCATGCGCGCATCCTGACATGTCCCCCGTACGACGGACATCGCGCTTCAGTCCGCGGGACGTCTTCGATAGCCCCCCGCTCCACCGGGAGGCCGGCGGTGTCCCGGCCATGACGCGGTTGCCGTCGACGCCCCGGCCAGGAACGGTGGGAAAGGTACCGCCTCACCAGGTGGCGGCGATGACGACGCCCACCATGACGACGGCCACGACGGCGTAGCGGAACGCTCTGGCGCGCAGGACTCGGGTGATCCGCATTGTCAGTCACCGGAGGCCGGGCCGAGATGCTCCTCCAGCCGGGCGATCCGCTGGACGAGGGGCTGGAGTTGCTGCCGCACGGCCACGGCCACGAGCGCCGCCAGGTCCGGCGCGCCGGGCGACTGGCCGGACGGTTGCGCGGCGGACTCGGCGCGTAGGTGGACGTAGCCGGCGAGGGCCGCCACGACGGCGCGGCGGGTCGGCCGGTGCTCGGCGCCCAGCCCGCGCAGCACCTGACCGGCGATCCCGTCGGGTTCGGCGACGAGCCCGAGGAGGAGGTGCTCGCATCCGACGTAGTTGTGCCCGAGCGAGGTCGCCTCGTTGACCGCGGCTTCCAGAGCGTTCGCCGCGCCCACGCCGAACCGGCGCACCTCTGAACCCGGCTCGCCCGCCCCGGGTTCTTGCACCGGGCCGCTGCCCGGCTCGGGCTCAGAACCCGCAGCCCGTCCCGGCTCGCCGCCAGGATCCTGTCCGGCTCCGAGACCTCCGGACGACATACGACCGCCCGGAGAGTCAGGACCTTCCGCACCTCCCGGGCCCGTAGAAGCTTTCGCAGTCGTACGACTCTCCGGGGACGTAGAACCTTCCGCAGATGCACGACTTCCCGGGGACGTGCGCCCTTCCGCAGACGTACCACCTCCCACGGACATCCGGCCAGCGAGGTCGCGGGTTACCTGGCCGGGGTCGATGTCCATGGCGCGCAGGACGTGGAGGGCGAGGTTGGTGCCCTCCGCCAGCATGCCGGCCAGGAGGTGCTCGGTCTCGACGCCGCCCGCCCCGGCCCGAGCCGCCGCGAGCTTGAGTACGGTGCGGGTGCGCGGGGTCAGCAGGGTCAGGGCGCCGGTCGGACGGTCGAGGTCGACGTCGGACAGGGCCGTCTCACGGATGGCCGTGACGCGGCGTACGGCCTGCTCCAGGGCGCGCTGGCAGATGGACGAGACCGGCACGCCCGCCTGCTTGACCGCCTCCGCCAGGTCGTCCGGCAGATACACGTTGATCTTCGGCACGTCACCTCCCCAAGGACTGCCCCCATCATAACCCCCATGTAACCCCACCGCCTCCGACAAGGCCGGGAGTCTTATTCACTGGCATTGGGGCAGATGTCAGCGCAGACTGGAAAGACGGCGATACACCACAAAGTGGAGCACCCGTGGACAATCACCTTGATCACATGCCGGTTCTGTCCCGTGGCAGGCATCGCAACCCGAAGCGTGGTGCTTGCTTCATGGAGTTCGCGTCCTATCTGGCCGGAGAACGGTGGAGCGACCACCCGGCCTGCACACACCCGCTGCTGGCCGCGCTGGCCCGCCTCGTCAACGACAACACCACCGACGAGAGCCGGAGCCGCCTCATCCATCTGGTCCCGTCCATCATCGGCCTGACCAGCACGGACCTCCGGGTCGACGCCCACATCGCGCTCCGCTGCGCGACCACCGCCCTGCCCGTCGCCGCCGCCGAGCGCCAGCTCGCCCTCGCGGTCTCGGTGCTCGCGGCGGAGGAGATGCTGGCCCGGCTGAACGGCGTCCCGCCCGGACGGCTGAGCCCGCGCAGCCAGGAGGCGATGGACCAGGTCCCGCAGGCGGCGGCCCAGGCGCGCAGGTTCAGCCGGGCAGCCAAGATCACGGAGAAGGGCTTCCGCAGGTACGCGGCCCCGAACGCGGTGCAACTGGCCGTGGTCGGGATCGTGCAGGCCTGCATCGAGGACCCGGACACGATGCTGCGCGACCTGCTGACGGCGGCGATCGACGACTGCTCCCGCCTGATCCAGGACACCGGGACGACGAACCCGGCCGTGCCGCTGCCCGTCGCGCAGCCGGCGTCTTGAGAGTGTCGTTCGTCACCCTGGCCCGCCTTACTTAGGAGGGCCTAAAACACTCGTCCACCTGTTCGTATACGGTGCAGAACCGCAGGTCAGGCAAGCCTCTCCTTCGTTGCGGATCTTTCCGGCATTTACCTAATGTCGATGGAAATGCAGCAATAGGAGGGATTTCATGACCATCGAGCTGGAGCGGACGTACTCCCCCGAAATGCACCACAGCCACCGTGACGTCACCGGCGGGTGGCTGCGGCCGGCGGTGTTCGGGGCGATGGACGGGCTCGTCTCCAACTTCGCGCTGATCGCCGGTGTGGTGGGGGCCTCGGGTCCCGGGCGGGGCGCCGTGCTCGCCGGGTTCGCCGGGCTGGTGGCGGGTGCGTGCTCGATGGCGGCCGGCGAGTACACGTCGGTCAAGTCCCAGACGGAGCTGATGCGCGCCGAGATCGCCGTGGAGCGGCGCGAGCTGGCCCGCAACCCCGAGGGCGAGCGCGCCGAGCTGGCCGCGCTCTACCGGTCCCGCGGGCTGGAGCCGGAGCTGGCCGAACAGGTCGCGGCCGGGCTGTCGGCCGATCCCGAGCAGGCTCTGCGGGTGCACGTGCGCGAGGAGCTCGGGGTGGATCCTGACGACCTGCCTTCGCCGAAGCTGGCGGCCGTGTCGTCGTTCTGCGCGTTCTCCGCCGGGGCGCTGGTGCCGCTGGTGCCGTTCTTCTTCGGGGCGTCGGGGCTGGCGCTGGCGGTGGTGCTGAGCGTGCTCGCCCTGTTCGGGTTCGGCGCGGTCGTGGCGCACCTCACGGCCCGCCCGTGGTGGGTGGGCGGCCTGCGCCAGCTCGTGCTCGGCGTCGGCGCCGCCGCGGTGACCTTCGGCATCGGCCACCTGCTCGGCGTCGCCGTCTCCTAGACCCAGCCGTCTCCCGGCCCAGCCGTCTGCTGATCCATGCGCGGAACCCGGCTCCGGCAAAGAGTCCGCTCCGCCATGCGCGGAATCGGAACCTCCGGGTATGCGGATACGGGACGATGGCGTGATCGGTTTGTGACGGCCGCGAGGAGGGCGACGTGAACGGCGACATCACCCAGAGCCAGGAGTGGGCGGCGCTGGAGAAGCACCATGGTGAGCTGGCGGGCATACACCTGCGCGAGCTGTTCGCCGACGACCCCGGCCGGGCCGGCCGCATGACGCTGACGGCGGGCGACCTCTACCTCGACTACGCCAAGCACCGCGTCACCAGAGAGACCATCGGGCTGCTGGTGCGGCTGGCCGAGCGGGCCGGGCTTCGCGAGCGCATCGAGGCCATGTTCACCGGCGAGCACATCAACGTCAGCGAGGATCGGGCCGTCCTCCACACCGCGCTGCGCGCCCCCGCCGACGCCGCCCTCGTGGTCGACGGCCAGGACGTCATCGGCGACGTGCACGCGGTGCTCGACAAGATGACCGCCTTCGCCGACCGGGTGCGCGCCCAGGAGTGGCGGGGGGCCACCGGGCGGCCCATCGCCACCGTGGTCAACATCGGCATCGGCGGCTCCGACCTCGGCCCCGCGATGGCCTACGAGGCGCTGCTCGACTACGCCGACGCCGGCATCGAGGCCAGGTTCGTCTCCAACATCGACCCGGCCGACATCACCGGCAACCTCCGCGGACTCGACCCCGCCACCACGCTCTTCGTGGTCAGTTCCAAGACCTTCACCACACTCGAGACCCTCACCAACGCCAGGGTGGCCCGGCAGTGGCTGGTCGGCGCGCTGGGCGAGGACGCCGTCGCCAAACACTTCGTGGCCGTCTCCACCAACGCCGCCAAGGTCGCCGAGTTCGGCATCGACACCGACAACATGTTCGGCTTCTGGGACTGGGTCGGCGGCCGCTACTCCTACGACGGCGCCATCGGCCTGTCCCTGATGATCGCCGTCGGGCCGGCCAGGTTCCGCGCGATGCTGGCCGGCTTCCACGCCATCGACCAGCACTTCCGCACCGCTCCTTTCGAGGCCAACATGCCGGTGCTGATGGGCCTGCTCGGGGTGTGGTACGCCGACTTCTTCGGCGCCCAGACCCGTGCTGTGCTGCCCTACAGTCAGCGCCTGCACCGCTTCCCCGCCTACCTCCAGCAGCTCACCATGGAGTCCAACGGCAAGTCGGTGCGCGCCGACGGCGCCCCCGTCACCTGCGACACCGGCGCCATCTTCTGGGGTGAGCCGGGCACCAACGGTCAGCACGCCTTCTACCAGCTGCTCCACCAGGGCACCCACCTGGTGCCCGCCGACTTCATCGGCTTCGCCGAGCCGTACGAGGACCGCGAGGGCATGCACGACCTGCTCACCGCCAACCTGTTCGCGCAGACCTCGGCGCTCGCGTTCGGCAAGACGGCCGAGGAGATCGCCGCCGAGGGCACCGCCGCCGCGGTCGTGCCGCACAAGGTCATGCCGGGCAACCGGCCCACCTCCACCATCCTCGTCCCGAAGCTCTCCCCGTCGACCCTCGGCCAGCTCGTCGCCCTGTACGAGCACGTCGTGTTCGTCGAGGGCACCATCTGGGGCATCGACTCCTTCGACCAGTGGGGCGTCGAGCTGGGCAAGAAGATGGCGCTCGACCTGGCCCCCGCGCTCACCTCCGACGAGCCGCAGGCCGGCTTCCCCGACCCCTCGACCGAGCGGCTGGTCCGCGTCTACCGCGAGCTGCGCGGCCGCCCGTCGTGAGCCACGATGAGGGCATGGACATCATGGAGATAGCGGAGAAGTCCAGGGACTCCGCGAACGTCAAGAGGGTGTTCGGCGACCCCGTGCAACACGGCGACGTGGTCGTCATCCCCGTCGCCAGGATCGCCTACGGCGGTGGCGGCGGCACGGGCCAGGGCGAGGACAAGAAGGGCGACAGCGGCAGCGGCAGCGGCGTCGGCTACGGCGTGGCGGCCACCCCCGCCGGGGTGTTCGTGGTCAAGGACGGCGAGGTGCGCTGGCAGCCGGCCGTGGACGTCAACCGCATCGTGGCCGGCGGCCAGATCGTCGCCGTGGTGCTCCTGCTGACGCTGCGCGCCGTCTTCAAGCGCCGCCGTCGCCGCCGTCACTGACGCCCGGGGTCGGCCAGAGACTCCGGGCGCCGCGCTTCCGGTGAAACCGCTCAGTGGGACTCGCGGCCCACCCCGTCGCCGCTCGAACCAGTGAGGAAGTCCAGGTCGACGCCCCGGTCGGCCTGGAGCACGTGGTCCACGTACAACCGCTCCCAGCCGCGTACGGGCCGGGCGTGGCCGGTCATGACCGGCTCCCGGGCGGCCAGTTCGGCCTCCGGCAGGTCCACGTCGAGCCGCCTGGCCGCCACGTCGAGCACGATCGGGTCGCCGGTGCGCACCCTGGCGAGCGGCCCGCCGGCGGCGGCCTCGGGCGCGGCGTGCAGCACGACGGTGCCGTAGGCGGTGCCGCTCATGCGGGCGTCGCTGATGCGCACCATGTCGCGCACGCCCTTGGCCAGCAGCTTGGCGGGCAGCGGCAGGTTGCCCACCTCGGGCATGCCGGGGTAGCCGCGGGGACCGCAGCCGCGCAGCACGAGCACCGACGTCTCGTCCACGTCCAGGTCGGGCGAGTCGAGCCGGGCGTAGACGTCCTCGACGCTGTCGAACACGACGGCCCGGCCCCGGTGACGCAGGAGTTCGGGCGAGGCGGCGGCGGGCTTGATGACGGCGCCGTCTGGGGCGAGGTTGCCGCGCAGCACGGCGATGCCGGCGTCGGGCAGCAGCGGCTCCGCGCGCCTCCTGATCACGGTCTCGTCCCAGATCTCGGCCCCGGCCAGGGAGCCGGTGAGCGGCTCGCCGGTGACGGTGATCGCGGACGGGTCGAGCAGGTCGGCGACCTCGTTCAGCACGGCCCGCAGGCCGCCCGCCCTGAACATGTCCTCCATCAGGTGCCGGCCGGCGGGCTGCAGGTCGACGAGGAGCGGCACACCGGAGCCGGTGCGGTCGAAGTCGTCGAGGTTCAGCTCGACGCCGAGCCGGCCGGCGATGGCGAGCAGGTGGACGACGGCGTTGGTGGAGCCGCCGACGGCGGCCAGGGTGACGATCGCGTTGAGGAACGAGGCGCGGGTCATCACGTGGCTGGGGCGGCGGCCCTCGCGCACCAGCTCGACGGCCAGGCGGCCGGTGTCGTGCGAGCGTTCCAGCAGTCTGCTGTCGGGGGCGGGGATGCCTGCGGTGCCGGGGATGGTCATGCCGAGCGCCTCGGCCATGCACGCCATGGTGGAGGCGGTGCCCATCGTGTTGCAGTGGCCGCGGCTGCGGATCATGGAGGACTCGGACTCCAGGAACGCCTCACGGGAGAGCGTCCCGGCGCGTACCTCCTCGCTGAGCCGCCACACGTCGGTGCCGCAGCCGAGCGGGACGCCGCGGAAGCGGCCGGTGAGCATGGGGCCGCCGGGCAGCACGACGGCGGGCAGGTCGACGGAGGCGGCGGCCATGAGCAGCGACGGGATGGTCTTGTCGCAGCCGCCGAGCAGCACCACGCCGTCGATCGGGTTGGCGCGCAGCATCTCCTCGGTGGCCATGGCGGCGAGGTTGCGCCAGAGCATGGCGGTGGGCCGGACGTTGGTCTCGCCGATGGAGAGCGCGGGCAGATTGAGGGGGACGCCGCCGGCCGCCCAGATGCCCTGTTTGACGCTGTCGGCGACCTCGTTGAGATGGGAGTTGCAGGGGGTCAGGTCGGAGGCGGTGTTGGCGATCGCGATGTGCGGCCGTTCGCCGTCGAAGGCGTCCCGGGGCAGTCCTCGGCGCATCCACGCGCGGTGGATGTACGAGTTCCTGTCATCGCCCGCGTACCAGTGCGAGCTGCGCAAAACCATAACGGCACCTTAGCCATCGAATCATGGCTAACGGTAGCAATCGTCTACGGAACGTGCCTTGTTCACCATGGCCATAACGGGGGCACTTGTCGGAGCATGGACGACATCGATGCCTATTGGCGTGCGGCCAACTACCTGTCGGTGGGCCAGATCTACCTGCTGGACAACCCACTCCTCACCGAGCCGTTGCGGCGCGAGCACGTCAAGCCGCGCCTGCTCGGCCACTGGGGCACCACCCCCGGGCTGAACTTCTGCTTCGCCCACCTGAACCGCGTCATCCGCGAGCGCGACCAGGACATGATCTACATCGCCGGACCCGGGCACGGGGGCCCCGCCGCCGTGGCGCACTCCTGGCTGGAGGGCTCGTACACCGAGCGCTACCCCGACGTCACGCAGGACGAGGACGGCATGCGCCGCCTGTTCCGGCAGTTCTCCTTCCCCGGCGGGATCCCCAGCCACGTGGCGCCGGAGACCCCCGGCTCAATCCACGAGGGCGGCGAGCTGGGGTACGCGCTCGCGCACGCGTACGGGGCCGCCTTCGACAACCCGGACCTGGTGGTGGCGTGCGTCATCGGCGACGGCGAGGCCGAGACGGGCCCGCTGGCGGCGAGCTGGCACTCCAACAAGTTCCTCAACCGGGAGCGCGACGGCGTGGTGCTGCCGATCCTCTCGCTGAACGGCTACAAGATCGCCAACCCGACGGTGCTCGCCCGCATCCCCGAGGACGAGCTGCTCAAGCTCATGGAGGGGTACGGCTACCGCCCGCACCTCGTGGGCCCGGACCACGAGGAGATGGCGCGCACCCTGGACGAGGCGTTCGAGCAGATCGCCGCGTACCGGGAGGGCGCCGAGAAGCGCCTGCCCATGATCATCCTGCGCACGCCGAAGGGCTGGACGGGCCCGAAGGTGGTCGACGGGCTGCCGGTGGAGGGCACCTGGCGCGCCCACCAGGTGCCGCTGTCGGCGGTGCACGACAACCCCGAGCACCTGGCGATGCTGGAGGAGTGGATGCGCTCCTACCGGCCCGACGAGCTGTTCGACTCCGGCGGGCGGCCGGTCCAGGGCATCCTGGACACGGTGCCGCGCGGCGAGCTCAGGATGAGCGCCAACCCGCACACCAACGGCGGCGAGCTGCTCACGCCGCTGCGGCTGCCGGACTTCCGCGCCCTCGCCGTCGAGGTCAAGGCCCCCGCCACCCAGTCGACCGAGCCGACCCGGGTGATGGGCAGGCTGCTGCGCGACGTCATCGAGCGCAACCCGCGCACGTTCCGGCTGATGGGCCCGGACGAGACCGCCTCGAACCGGCTCAGCGCGGTCTTCGAGGCGACCGACCGGACGTGGGAGGCCGGGCTGCTGCCCACCGACGAGCACCTGGGGCCGGCCGGGCGGGTCATGGAGGTGCTCAGCGAGCACCTGTGCCAGGGCTGGCTGGAGGGCTACCTGCTGACCGGCAGGCACGGCCTGTTCAACTGCTACGAGGCGTTCATCCACATCGTCGACGCGATGTTCAACCAGCACGCCAAGTGGCTGGAGTCGTCGCAGAAGATCCCGTGGCGGCGTCCGGTGGCGTCGCTGACGTATCTGCTGTCGTCGCACGTGTGGCGGCAGGACCACAACGGCTTCAGCCACCAGGACCCGGGCTTCCTGGACGTGGTGGTCAACAAGAAGGCATCGGTGGTGCGGGTGTACCTGCCGCCGGACGCGAACACGCTGCTGTCGGTCACGGACCACTGCCTGCGCTCACGCGACTACGTGAACGTGATCGTGGCGGGCAAGCAGCCGGTGCTGGACCTGTTCGGCATGGACGAGGCCATCGCGCACTGCACGCGCGGGCTGGGCATCCTGCCGTGGGCGTCCACGGACGCCGGCAGCGAGCCGGACGTGGTGCTGGCCTGCGCGGGCGACGTGCCGACGCTGGAGACGCTGGCCGCCGCCTCGATCCTGCGCGAGGAGATGCCGGAGCTGAAGGTCCGGGTCGTCAACGTGGTCGACCTGATGCGGCTGCAGCCGCCGTCGGAGCACCCGCACGGCATGCCGGACTCCGAGTTCGACACGCTGTTCACCACCGAACGGCCGATCATCTTCAACTTCCACGGCTACCCGACGCTGATCCACCAGCTCACCTACCGGCGCACCGGGCACGACAACCTGCACGTGCGCGGCTACAAGGAGGAGGGCACCACGACCACGCCCTTCGACATGTGCATGCTCAACGACATCGACCGCTTCCACCTGGTGATGGACGTGATCGACCGGGTGCCCGGCCTCGGCTCGAAGGCCGCCCACCTGCGCCAGCGCATGTCCGACGCCCGGCTGCAGGCCCGCGCCTACACCCGCATGTACGGCGAGGACGCCCCCGAGATCAGTTCGTGGACATGGCCGCACACATCCTCGTCCTGAACACGGGCTCTTCCTCCATCAAGTACGAGCTGATCGACGCCGAGTCGGGAGCCCGCCCCGCGCGCGGCGTCATCGAGCGGATCCACGAGGGCGAGGGCCTGCTGACCCACCATGCAGGCGACGCTCCCCCGTACCGGAGGAAGTGCGTCTACGCGGACCACGAGCAGGGCCTCGAAGCGGTGCTGGAGGCGTTCCGGACGGTGGGGCCGGAGCTGGACCCGGTGGCGGTCGGCCACCGGGTGGTGCACGGCGGTGAGCGGTTCGGCGAGGCGGTGCTGGTGGACGAGCCGGTGGTGGCCGCCATCGAGGAGCTGGCGCCGCTGGCTCCGCTGCACAACCGGGTGAACGTGACCGGCATCCGGGTGGCGCAGGCCGCCTTCCCCGGGGTGCCGCAGGTGGCGGTGTTCGACACGGCCTTCCACCGGTCGCTGCCGCCCGAGGCGTACACCTACGCGGTGCCGCGCGAGTGGCGCGAGCGGCTGGGCGTGCGCCGGTTCGGCTTCCACGGCACCTCGTGCGCGTACGTGTCCCGCAGGGCGGCCGCGTTCCTGGGCCGCGACCCCGCCGGAGTCAACCTGATCGTGCTGCACCTGGGCAACGGCGCCAGCGCCACCGCGGTCGAGGGAGGGCGCAGCGTCGACACCTCCATGGGCCTGACCCCGCTGGAGGGCCTGGTCATGGGCACCCGCTCGGGCGACGTCGACCCGGCGCTCTGCGCGTATCTGGGCCGGGTGGCCGGGTTCGACACGCAGGACGTGGAGGAGGCGCTCGGCCGCCACGGCGGCCTGCTCGCGCTCGCCGGCACCGGCGACATGCGCGAGGTGCGCCGGCGCGCGGCGGACGGCGACGGCGAGGCGCGGCTGGCGCTGGACGTCTACTGCCGGCGCATCCGCAAGTACGTGGGCGCGTACTACGCGGTGCTGGGCCGGGTGGACGCGATCGTGTTCACCGGCGGCGTCGGCGAGAACGACGCGGCGACGCGGGCCACGTCGCTGGCCGGGCTGGAGAGGTTCGGCGTCGCGGTGGACCCGGCGCGCAACGAGGCCGCGGGCGGCGGCGAGCGGGCGATCTCGCCGCCCGGGGCGGAGGTCGCGGTCCTGGTCATCCCCACCGACGAGGAGTGGGAGATCGCCCGTCAGGCGCTGGAGCTGATCTGAGGGAGGTCAGGAGGTGGCGGCCGTGCGCCGCACGGCCGCCACGATGTCGCTGTTGGGCAGCCCTTTGAGCAGGTACTCGCGGACGCCGACGCGGCGCATCTCGTCGACGGAGCGGGAGTCGCCGTAGGCGGAGAACGCCATCACCCTGGTGGCGGGCGACAGCCGGCGGATCTCCCTCGCCGCCCACGCCCCGCCGCCGGGCATCCGCACGTCGAGGATGGCGACCGCGGGCAGGTGGCGGACCGCCAGCCGCACCGCCTCCCGGGCGTCGGCGGCCACGGCGACCACGTCCAGGTCGGGCTCGGCCGTCAGCACCTCGGTGAGCACCTCGCGGATCAGCGGCTGGTCGTCGCCGATCAGGACGGTGAGCCGGTCCGGCGCGGCGCTCATGACCGCCTCGGCCGCACCGCGGGCACCCAGAACTCCACCGTGGACCCCTCGCCGGGACTGCTGTGGAGCTGCCACCAGCCGCCGGAGATCTCGGCTCGCTCGCGCATCTCGATCAGCCCGAAATGCCCCATCCGGGAGGAGCCGTCGCCCTGATCGGCGAAGCCGACGCCGTCGTCACCGACCTTGACGTGCACGCCCTGGTCGGCGGAGGCGAGCGAGACCCGCACGGAGGAGGCGTGGGCGTGCTTGCGCACGTTGGTGAGGGCCTCCTGGCAGATCCGGAACACGGTGATCGCGGTCTCCGGCGGCGGCTCCTCGTCGAGGTCGGGGACGAAGTCGTAGGTGAGGCCCGCGGTGGAGACGACCTGCTCCAGGTAGCCGGACAGGGTGTCGACCAGGCCGCCGCTGTCGAGGCCCGGCGGGTGCAGGAAGAAGGCGAGGTTGCGCAGGCGGCCGACGGCGGCGTTGACCGTGTCGTTGAGGCGCAGCACGGCTTCGGCGTGGTCGCCCGGCAGCTGGGAGGCCAGCAGTTGCAGGCGCATGCCGACGGCCACCATCGACTGGATGGTGTCGTCGTGCACGTCCCAGGCGATGCGCCGCCGCTCCTTCTCCTGGGCCTGCACCAGGTGGGCGAGGAGCCTGCCGCGCTCGTCGAGCGCGCGCTCGGCGTTGCGGCGCTCGCTCATGTCGCGGGTCACCTTGCCGAACCCGCGCAGCCGGCCCTCGCCGTCGCGCAGGGCCGTGATCACCACGTTGGCCCAGAACCGGGTGCCGTCCTTGCGCACCCGCCAGCCCTCGTCCTCGAACCTGCCTTCGGCGGCGGCGGTCTCCAGGCCGCGGGCGGGTCTGCCCGCCGCGATGTCCTCCGGCGGGTAGAAGATCGAGAAGTGACGGCCGGTGACCTCGTCGGCCGCGTAGCCCTTGATGCGCTGGGCGCCGGAGTTCCAGCTCATGACACGGCCGCCCGGATCCAGCATGAAGATCGCGTAGTCGCCGAGGCTCTGCAGGAGGAGCTGAAGGTCGACGTGCTCGTGCTCGGGCATAGTGCAGCTTCGCACGGCGGTGTCCCTCTGAGGGACCCGCACCCCCTCAATCGGCGGTGGTGACAGCGGTGAGAGGGGCCGCGAGCTCACACCAGACCACCTTCCCGCCCTCCTGGAGCGAGGTGCCCCAGGCGATGCTCAGTTCTTCGACGACGTGCAGCCCCCAGCCGTCGGACGGGCCGGGGCTCCGCGGCCTGGGCAACGCGTCGCTGGAGTCACCGACCTCGACGCGGATGTGGCCGAGACCGCCGGCGATGCGCAGCACGGGTGCCCCGGCGCCGTGCACGAGGGCGTTGGTGACCATCTCGGAGACGACGAGCAGCACGTCCTCGAAGCGGCCTCGATAGCCCCACGTCATCAGGGTGTCACGGGCGACCTGCCGGGCGACGGAGATGCTGCCCATCTCCTCCGCGAGGTGGTGCTCCACCATGTGCGAGTCGAGTCCCGTGCCCATGGTCCTACTTTCGGCCACCCGAAGCCCGGCCGCGAGACGCAACCGCGCCGACCTTTCTGGTGCTGGTGCGGAACGGGACTGGTGCAGGTGCATCAGTCGAGCAGGCCCTCACGCCGGGCGATGGCCACCGCCTCCAGCTTGGACCGGGCCCCGAGCTTCTCCAGCACCCGCTGGATGTGGTTGCGGGCGGTGTTGCGGGCGATGCCGAGCCGCTCGCTCAGCTGGTCGGTGCTCACTCCCTCGGCGAGCAGGTGGAGCGTCTCACGCTCCCGCCCGGTCAGCGCGCCCCGGCCCGCCCGCCCGCGGCCGGCGAGCTGGTCGAGCACGGCGGGCAGCAGGCCCGGCCCGAACGCCACCCCGCCCGAGGCCACCTCGATCACCGCCGACTCGAGCTCGCGCAGCCCCGACGACTTCACCACCAGGCCCGCGCCACCGGCCTCCACCACGCGCACGGCGATCGCCGGCGTCGCCTCGGCGGTCAGAACCAGCACGCGGGCGCCGGGGGCGGCCTGCGAGATGCGGCCGATGGCCGTGATGCCGTCGCCGTCGGGCAGCCGCCGGTCGAGCACCACCACGTCGGGCAGGTGGGCGCGGGCGTCGGCCACGGCGGCGGCCACCGATCGGGACCTGGCCACCACCTTGATGCCGGGGTCGTGGTCGAGCGCCATCGCGATCGCCTCGGCCACCATGTCGTGGTCCTCCACGAGCAGAAGTCGCACGGGGGCGGGCGGGTGCGGCCCCTGCGAGGGTGACACGGCAGCTCCCCTTTTACCTGCTCCCGACGATTGTCTTCTCCGCACACTACCGTTCACCTGCTATGTCGGTTCCTCTCGGTGCCGACACTATGGGTGGAGATTGGTAATGTTCTCCCGTTGTTTTCGGATCAAGATGGATGGGATACAGCCGTGGAGGTCGAGCAGACGGCGCTGCCGGGGATAGGGCTGCGCCATGAGTTCACCACCCATTCAGGCCGAAGAATCGGGGTGATCTCGCACCGCACGGGGCGGCGTGATCTCGTCATCTACAGCAAGGACGACCCCGACCGGGCCTGCGAAGCAGTCAAGCTCAACGACGAGGAGGCCGACGCGCTCGTCGAGCTGCTCGGCGCCCCGCGCATCGTCGCGCGGCTCAACCAGGCGCACGCCGAGGTCGAGGGCCTGGTCAGCCTCCAGCTGCCGATCCCGGCCACCTCCCCGTACGTGAACAGGCCGATGGGCGACGCGCGCGTGCGGACCCGGACGAACGCGTCGATCGTCGCGATCGTCCGCAACGGGCAGGTCTACGCCAGCCCCGGCCCCGACTTCGTGCTCCTTCCCGGCGACATCGTGGTCGTGGTGGGCAGCGCGGACAGCACGGCCGAAGTCGGCGACATATTGGCTGAAGGCTAGGGCCGGGTGCATCACACAGCGATACTCTTCCTCGAATTCGGGGCCGTTCTCCTCGGCCTGGGCGTGCTCGGAGCGCTGGCGCTGCGCGCCGGCATCTCCGCCATCCCCCTCTATCTGATCGCCGGGCTCGCCTTCGGCACCGGCGGCGTCCTTCCTCTGGCCACCAGCGAGGAGTTCATCTCCATCGGCGCGGAGATCGGCGTCGTCCTCCTGCTGCTGACGCTCGGCCTGGAGTACAACGCCGACGAGCTGGTCTCCAGTCTCAAGGGCAACGCCCGCGCCGGCATCGTCGACCTCGTGCTCAACGCCGCGCCCGGCGCGATCCTGGCGCTGCTGCTCGGCTGGGGGCCGGTGGCCGCCCTGGCGATGGCCGGCGTCACGTACGCGACCTCCTCCGGCATCACCGCCAAGGTGCTGAGCGACCTGGGCTGGATCGGCAACCGCGAGACACCGACCGTGCTGTCGCTGCTGGTGTTCGAAGACCTCACGATGGCCGTCTACCTGCCGATCCTGACCGCCACCCTGGCCGGGCTCAGCCTGCTCAGCGGGGCGATCGCGGTGGGCATCGCGCTGGCCACGGTGACCGTGGTGCTGCTGATCGCGCTGCGGTTCGGCAAGTGGATCGAGGCGTTCGTCTCCAGCCCCAACAACGAGGTGCTGCTGCTGAAGGTCGTCGGCCTGGCGCTGCTGGTGGCCGGCATCGCCCAGCAGCTCCAGGTGTCGGCGGCGGTCGGCGCCTTCCTCGTCGGGATCGCCCTGTCCGGCCAGCTCGCGCACGACGCGCAGGCGCTGCTCGCGCCGCTGCGCGACCTGTTCGCGGCGGTGTTCTTCGTCTTCTTCGGCCTGCAGACCGACCCGACGAAGATCCTCCCGGTGGCGGCTATCGCCGCCGCGCTGGCGCTGGTCAGCATGCTCACCAAGCTGGCGACGGGCATGTACGCGGCCAGGCGGGCCGGCATCTCCAAAGCGGGTCAGGCCCGGGCGGGCATCGCCCTGGTGCCGCGCGGTGAGTTCAACATCGTCATCGCGGGTCTCGCGGTGGCGGCCGGCGCCCACCCCGACCTGGGTCCGCTGGCGGCCGCGTACGTCCTGATCCTGGCCGCCTTCGGCCCGCTCGCGGCCAAGCTCGTCCAGCCTCTCTTCGAAGCCATCGCCAAGCGCGCCTGACCGGCCGCGCGCTCTTCCGTTTCTGTCGGTGGGGTGTGGGAGGTTTGCCTCCGATCATCGAAGGAGGCGGCTGACGGTGGAGTTCACGGACAACGCCGGCGGCGACCGCGTGGTCGTCGCCGGCGAGCGGGTGGAGGCGGGCGCGCGATGACGACACGCGTGACGGCCGACACCACGATCGGCCCCGACGAGTGGGACGACCGCGACCTCGACGGCGAGACCTTCCGGCGGGTGCGGTTCGTCGACCTCGACATGATGGAGATGGCCGACGACGGCACGACCTTCGAGGAGTGCACGTTCAGCAACGTCCGCTTCAACGTGTCGGTCCACGCCGACGCCGCCTTCGTCGCGTGCACGTTCGGGAGCTGCTCGTTCTTCGACGCCACGTTCAACGGCTGCAAGCTGACGGGCAGCACGTTCTCGGGGTGCACCTACGGGCTGCTCAAGGTCGACGGCGGCGACTGGTCGTTCACCTCGCTGGCGGGCGCCGACCTGCGGGGCAGCACCTTCGACGGGGTCCGCCTGCGCGAGGCCGACCTGTCGGGGGCCAATCTGACGGGCGCCACCCTGCGCCGCTGCGACCTCAGCGGCGCCGCGCTGCGCCGGGCCGACCTGACCTCGTGCGATCTGCGCGGCAGCGACCTGAGCACGCTCGACCCGTCGGCGGTCACCCTGCGCGACGCGACCGTCGACCCCCACCAGGCCACGGTCATCGTCACCGCCCTGGGTCTCCAGGTCCTCCCCTGATCCGGTGTCAGGGGCGGCCGTCGAGGCGGTCGATCCGGGTGCCGAAGACCCCGCCGGCCTCGGCGATGAAGTCGGCGGGGAAGCCGCGGGTGAAGGGCGCCGCCCGGGCGAGGCGGTCCATGGCCTCCTCGGGGAGGGTGACGTCCGCCGCGGCGAGGTTGTCGGCGAGCTGGCCGGGGGTGCTCGCGCCGACGATGGGGTGCACCACGCGCGAGCGGGCCCGGGTCCAGGCGATCGCCACCTGCGACGGCGTGACGCCCAGGTCGTCGGCCACGTCCATGACGGCTCTGGCCGCCGCGTGCTCGCGTTCCGTCACCGCCCCGGGCTCGATCCTGGTGGGGGTCTCGGGAGCGGGGCCGGCGGTGTACTTGCCGGACAGCACGCCTTGGGCGAGCGTCGCCCAGGCGGCCACCGTCAGCCCCGACTCCTCCGCCATCGGCAGCAGCTCGCGCTCGACGTCGCGCCACAGCAGGCTGTAGGGCACCTGCAGGCCGGCGAACGGCGTCCATCCGCGCCACTCCGCCAGCGTGTTGGCCCGGCTCACCACCCACGCCGGCGCATCCGATATCCCGACATAGAGCACTTTGCCTGCCCGTACCACGTCGTCGAGGGCCCGCATCGTCTCCTCCAGCGGCGTGTGCCGGTCCCAGATGTGCACCCAGAGCAGGTCCACATAGTCGGTGCGCAACCGCCGCAGGCTCCGCTCCAGGGAGAGCACGAGGTTCTTGCGGTGGTTGCCCGCCGCGTTGAGGTCGCCGGCGTCGCGGGTCAGGGTGTACTTGGTCGCCACCACGAACCGGTCCCGCCGCCCTTCCAGCACCTCGCCGACCACGCTCTCAGACTCGCCGTAGGCGGAGGCCGTGTCGACGACGTTGCCGCCCGCGTCCTCGTACAGGTCCATCATCGCGCGCACCCCGGGCGTCACCGCCCGCCACGTCATGGCGCCGAGGAACAGCTCCGACACCCTCAACCCGGTACGCCCGAGCAACCGGTACCTCATGGCCGTCTTCCCTTCACTCGTCATTCCGTACGGGGTCCACCATGGCGGGGCCGCCGGCCGGGGAGGGAGACCGGGCGGAGACTGGCCCTGACAGGGCCACGATGCGCGGGCGCCGTCCCGCCTAGACTGCCCTGCGTGAGCGGGAACGAGCTGGCCGCCTACCTGCGCGGCCTCCGGGAAGCGGTCAGACCGGGCGACGTCGGCCTGCCGGAGGGGCCGCGGCGCCGCACCCCCGGGCTGCGCCGGGCCGAGCTGGCGACGCTGGCGGGCATCAGCGTCGAGTACCTGACCCGGCTGGAGCAGGGCCGCGACCGCAACCCGTCCGCCCAGGTGCTGGGGGCGCTCGCCGACGTGCTCGGGCTGAGCTTCGAGCAGCGGCTGCACCTGCGCCACCTGGCCAAGATGGCCGGCGGCGACGCGCTGCTCTGCTCCGCCGCCGCGTCCTCGCCCGCGCGCACGGTGCGGCCCACGCTCCGTGCGCTGCTCGACCGGCTGGAGCCGGCCCCGGCCGTCCTGCTCAACCGGCTGGACGACGTGCTGGCGCACACCGCCGGCTACGCCCTGATGGTGGCGGCGCTGGGCGTCCTCGACGACGACCGGCCCAACCTGGCCCGCTACGTGTTCACCGACCCCCGGGCGCGGGCCGCCTTCCCCGAGTGGGGCGCGGTGGCCGCCGGGCGGGCCACCGCCCTGCGGCTGGCGGCCGCCATGGGTGACGGGCGGGCCGGACACCTCGTCGAGGAGCTGACGATCACGGCCGGTGCGGTGTTCACCGAGCTGCTCCACGCCCCGCCGGCGCCGCCCGCGACCCCTTACCGCGAGCGGCTGGCCCATCCGGGCGCGGGCGAGCTCCGGCTGGTCGTGGAGTCCCTCGATTTGGCGGACGCCGACCAGCGGCTCGTCGTCTACCTCCCCGCCGACGAGACCACGGCCGCGGCCCTGGACCACCTGACCGGCCGCCAGCCCGGCGCCCTCCACGCGGTCACCGCCTGACCCAGGGCGCCGCGGGGAGTGCGCGCGTGGTCAGGCGGGCGGGGCCAGGTGTCCGGCCGTGCGCCGGAGGGACGGGAGGGCCGCCAGGACGGTGGCGGCGCGGGCCTGGCGGGCGGCGGGGGTGTCCGCGCCCAGGTCGGAGAGCAGTTCGAGGAGGGCGTCCTCGGGGGCCGGCCGACCAGCCGCGGCGAGCTTGAGCAGGCAGCGCGCGTAGGTGGCCGCCAGCCAGAAGACCGCCTCCCGGTGCAGGCCGGCGTCGACGAGGGCGCGGCTGCCGCCGACGGCGATCGGCCGGGCGGCGGCGGTGATGTCGGAGTCGAAGCGGTAGGCGGGGGCGTCCACCCGCGCGGCCGTGTCGAAGAGCCGCTCCAGCCCGTCCAGATGGCGCCGGACCCGGCCCGGGGTCATGGTGGCGCAGCCGAGCAGGTCGAGGAGGTGCTCGTGGTGGTCGGCGAGGCCGCGCCCGTCGAGCAGCTCGCGGGTGGCCGCGTACCGGCGGCGGACGGTCGGATTGCGCAGCCCGGCGACCAGCAGGACGTGCGCCGTCACCCCGGTGCCGAACAGCCACGCGTTCACCTGGCCGGGCAGCGGCCCCGGCGAGCCGGCGCCGGCCAGCCGGGCGCGGACCGTCTCCAGGGCGTGGTCACAGCGGGCCAGCACCCAGCGCCGCCCGGCGAACCGGCGGGACACCTCGCGGCCGAGGTCCCTCAGCCGCCCGGTGGGGTCGGCCAGCACGCCGGGCCGGTGGAAGGCGCCGGCCAGGTGGTAGTCGCGCAGCACGGCCTCGGCCGACTCCACCCGGGTGGCGGGCAGGAACGACACGTCCAGGAGCGCTCCCCCGTACCGGACCTTGCGCCCGTGCCCGGCGGGCTCGTCGAGCACCACCATCACGTCCACGTCGGAGTGCGGCGGCAGCGCGGAGCCGGGCGGCGCCCACAGCGCCGAGCCGGTCAGGAACGCGCCGCCGAAGCCGGGCAGGCGGGCGCCCTCGTCGCGCACCCACCGTCGGGCCGTGTCCACGGCTTCCCCCACGCGCACGCCCGCCATCGTACGGGAGGTACGGCGCTCGCACCTGAGGGTAGGTTCGCGGCGGGCGGTCATGGGCAGCGAGTTGACATGAACGTGGCGGATCCCGAGCTGGAACGCCTGGTGTGCCAGGAGCTCAGAGACGCCGGATTCGCCGTGGCGCCGTCCCGCAAGCCGAGCGACGGCGGGCTCAGCGTGTGGTGCGACCCGGAGCGCGGCGTGGTGGTGCGCTGGAGCGTCCCGTCCGGTGACCCCTCCCGTCACGACACCATCCGCACGGCCGTCCGGCTCGCGTTACGCACGATCCTCGGCGCGGCCGGGTTCGAGGTGGCGGAGGTGGCCGGGCGGGCGGAGCTGGTGGTCACCGCGGCGGGCCGCCCGCCACGTGAGGACGGCGCGAAGCCCGGGCTCACGACGCCATGACGCCGCGTCCTCCGTGGCGGGGCCGGCCCGCCGATGGCTTCCTGCCACCGGGGCGGTCATACCAGCGTTAAGGTGACAGACATGCAGAAGATCGTGCAGGACATCGCCGACGAGCTGGTGGCGTCGGGCGCGGAGCGCGGGCTGCAGGTGGCCGTCTACCGGCGGGGAGAGCTGCTGGCGGACGTGGTGGCCGGGGTGGCGGACGCGGCGACCGGGCGGCCGTTCACGTCAAGCACCCCCGTGTACGCGACCTCGACCGGCAAGGGCGTCACCGCGGCCGTGGTGCACGTGCTGGCCGAGCGGAAGGTGTTCTCGTACGACACGCCGATCGCCGAGCTGTGGCCGGAGTTCGGCGCGCGCGGCAAGGAGCGGGCGACGATCCGCCACGCCCTCTCCCACCAGGCCGGCGTGCCCGGTGTGCCCGAGGCGACCACGCCGGAGGACCTGTGCGACTGGGACCTGATGTGCGCGGCGATCGCGGACGCCGAGCCGTGGTGGGAGCCGGGCACCCGGTGCGGCTACCACCCGCAGACCTTCGGCTACCTGCTGGGCGAGGTGGTGCGCAGGGCCACGGGCAAGCGGATCTCGCAGGTGCTGGAGGAGGAGGTCGCCGGGCCGCTCGGCGTCTCGGGCGAGCTGTTCTTCGCCGTGCCGGAGGCGGAGCTGGGCCGGCTGGCGCGGATCGAGGAGGTCGCCCCGCCGGTGACGCCGCCGCCGTCGCTGCGGAACGGGATCCCGTTCTTCCGGGTGGTCGGCGGCTACACGGCGGCGCCGATGGCGGCCATGCCGGACGCCGGGTTCAGCAACCGGCGCGACGTGCTCACGGCCGAGATCCCGGCCGGCGGCACGATGACCGCCCGTGCGGTGGCGCGCGTCTACGACGCGCTGCTGACGGGCGAGCTGGTGCCGCCGGCGCGGCTGCGCGAGCTGTCGGCGCCCGCGGTGCGCGGCCTCGACGAGGTCACCGGCGTCGAGGCCGCGTGGGGGCTGGGCTACGCGATCGGGCTCACCCCAGGGCTGGCCGCGCCCACCGTGTTCGGGATGCCGGGCAGCGGCGGCACGGTGGCCTTCGCCGACACCCGGACCGGGCTGGCCGTCGGGATCCTGAAGAACCGCATCGGCGACTTCGCCACCGTGGACCGGATCGGCTCGGCGGTGCTCAGCGCAGCACCCTGACGTACCCGTCGCCGATCGGCTCGGTGTCGCCGAACACGTGCAGGTCCTCGCGGAACACGTCCAGGTAGGCCGCCTTGTCGTGGAACGTCCCTGACAGCGCGTCACCGTAGTCGATCAGCTCGCCGTGCGCGTGCCTGCGCGGCTCGTACCCGGTCTCCAGCCCCTTCTCCAGCAGCGCCGGGTCTCCCTCGGCGGCGCAGATGATCCCGGCGAGGATCTCGGCGTCGTGCATGGTGTAGCTCATGCCCATGCCGGTCATCGGGTGGCAGGCGAACGCGGCCGAGCCGAGCAGGGCGGCGTTGCCCTTGTGGTACACCGGCACCCGCATCGCCGCCACGGGGATCTTCTGCCAGTGCGCGGGGCCGAGGACGTCGTAGGCGTCGTCGTTCTCGGTGACGAACTCCTTGAGCGCGTCCACGAGCAGGCCGTGCCCGAACACCTCGTCGTCGTCTTCCAGCGGCAGGCCGACGAACACCCGGGCCTGCTCCTCGTTGACCGGATACAGGTAGCTGAACCAGCCCTCGGAGTTGAAGTAGAGCCGGTTGAGCCGGGCGACGCTGGCGGTCAGCGGCACGGTGGCCACCCGCAGCATGTGCGGGTAGGAGGTGGTCTCCTTGGTGATGCCGAGCTCCTGGCGCACCATCGAGCGGGTGCCGTCGGCGGCGATGACCACCCCGGGCCGCAGCTCGCGGCCGTCGGCCAGGACCAGCCGGGCCACCCGGTCGCCGTCGCGCTCCAGGCTCTCGATCCGCGAGTCGAACCAGAACTCGACGCCCTCCATCGCGCAGGACGAGTAGATGACCTCGACCAGCTCGCGGTAGGGGCGGATGAGGAAGCCGTCGGGGTAACGGCATTCCTGGATCGGCTCGCCGTCGTGGTAGTAGCGGACGATGTCGCGTTTGAGCGAGTGCCGTTCCACCAGGCTCCCCAGCCCGTGCCGGGCCAGGACCGCCATGCCGGGGCGTTTGACGAAGTCGGCGCCGGCGGCCGGGATGGCCGTGCCCTGCTCCACGACGACGACGCTCCGGCCGCTGCGGCCCAGTAACAGGGCCAGGAAGCAGCCGCCGAGACCGGCGCCGACGATCGCTACGTCGCAGGATGTCGTCATTGCCATGATGAGAGCCCTTCTGGTGTTCTTGCGAGACGCGTGCCCCCGTGCACGCGGGGTTGCGAGCCGGGCCTCATGGCGTGGGCCTGGCCCCGCCCCAGCTGGGGCGGTACCGCCGGGACCGCGGCGTGGCCGGGGTCGGCGGCGGGCTGCGGGGGCAGCAGCGCGTCGGCTTCGGCGGCGACCGTGGCCAGCTGCATGCGCAGCTCCAGCAGCATCTTGCGAGGCACCAGGACCATGACCTCGCCGGTGGCGTGCGGCATCCGCAGCATCTTGATCAGGGCGAGCGTGCCGACCAGCACGGAGACGGCCACGCACACCGCCAGCGCGCTGGCCAGACCGCCCATGGGGCCCACCATGAAGGGGTGGCCGATGACGACCGACACGGTGGCCACGCCGACGGCGCCGCCGACCATGCGGGACATGACGGCCGCGCCCACCGCGGAGGCGTACTGGTGCGGCTGGGCGGCCAGGGTGGTGGCCATGGAGGTGCCGGGCGCGAGCGCCCCCACCCCGACGCCCACGCCGACGCTCGCCGCGAGCCCCCACAGCGTGGGACCGCTCTGCGCCAGCGCCACGACACAGGAGCCGCCGCACGCGGTGGCGCCGACGTAGATGAGCCCGTACGGGCCCAGCTTGCGCACGACCTTGCCGCCCAGCCACGCGGTCACCGCCACGGCGACGGAGGTAGGCGTCAGCCACAGCGCGACCTCCAGCATGGGGAAGCCCAGGTGCAGGAGGTAGAGCGGCTGCAGCGCGAGCAGGCCGTACGACAGCACGCCGAATCCCCAGGTCGCGAGCCAGCCCCAGGCGAAGCCGGGCCGCCGCCAGAGCGTCAGGTCGACGGCGGGCACCCGGTGCCGGCGGGACCGCAGGAGCGACAGGACCAGCAGGACGAGCGCGCCGGCGGCCAGGTAGGCGCACACCACGCCCCACGAGGTCGCCTTGGAGATGGCCAGGACGATGGCCCCGATCGAGGCGGCCAGCAGGACCGCGCCGAGCATGTCGGGCCGCGTCCGGGCGCCGCTCCGGCCGGCGGGCAGGCCGGGCGGCAGCCAGGTGGCGGCGAGCAGCAGGAGCATGCCGACCACGACGACCGGCGCGAACAGCGCGCGCCAGCCGAACCCTTCCGCCAGCCAGCCGCCGCCCGCCTGCATGAGCAGGCAGCCGACGCCGGACGCGGAGCTCCACAGCGCGATGGCGCCGCGCCGCTGGTGCTCGGGCAGCTCGCCGAGGAGCACGGCGAGGCTGGCCGGGATCATGGCGGCGGCGCCGACCCCCTGCACGGCCCTGGCCGCGAGGACCATCGGCCAGTCGGGCACGGTGAGCGTGGCGAGCCCGCCGAGGACGAACACCACGAGCCCGATGATCAGCACGCGGCGGCGGCCGAACAGGTCGGCCCAGCGTCCCGCGGTGGCCAGCAGGGCCGCGATCGGCACGAACGCGGCGCTGGTCAGCCAGAGCAGGTCGTTCAGCGGCAGGGCGTTCCCGGCGTCGCCGTGCTGCATCAG
This sequence comes from Nonomuraea sp. NPDC049486, assembly GCF_040676925.1. Lineage (NCBI taxonomy): Bacteria > Bacillati > Actinomycetota > Actinomycetes > Streptosporangiales > Streptosporangiaceae > Nonomuraea > Nonomuraea sp. NPDC049486. The sequence goes on along the minus strand of NZ_JBFAPV010000016.1, from coordinate 70,833 downwards.
GCCGACGGCGAGCGTGGTGGCCGTGGTGTCGGCCATGACGGTGAACATGACGCCGGCGCCTACCAGCCGCAGCAGCGTGCCGCGCCCGCGTGCGGGCTTTCGCGTGACCGGGTATGAGCCCGTCTCGACGACTGGCGACTGACGCAACGTGGCCACCTCCATGAGAGCCCGGATGTCGTTCCCGCCGCCCGGCGCGCCGGGCGGCGGTCGTGCCTTCCCGTCCCCGCCGCCGTCAGGCGCTGTAGCGTCCCGGCGAGACCAGTCCGTACGGGTCCAGCGCGCCCTTGAGCCGGTAGAGCATGGACAGGGTCGCCGTCGAGGACTGGGCGTAGACGTCGGCGGCGGCGTTGTCGATGTCGGAGCGGTAGATGGGGCAGCCGTAGCCGCGCAGCAGGCCGTTGGCGTCCTGGCGCAGGCGGTGGGCGCGGGCCGGCGCGTCCGCCACGCCACGGTCGAAGAAGATCTGGATGACGCCGTTGGCGAGGTTCCTGCTGACCATGTTCCACTCCATCATCGCCGCGGTGCCGTTGCACTCGACGGCCGCGCGGAGCACGGTCAGGAGGTTCTCGGTGGAGATCTCGTCCATCGGGAGCTTGGGCAGCAGCACGAGGAAGCCGATCTGGCCGGCGTCGACGTCGTCGCAGGAGGTGACGCCGAGCGCGTTGTGCACGCTCAGGCAGTTGGGGATGCCCTGGGCCATGAGCGCCCGCGGGTAGAGGGGGTCGTCGGGGCTCACCGCCGCGGCGTCCAGGACGCGGAGCCCTTCGGCGCCCTCGACCTCCAGCAGGTGCTTGCGCAGCAGGTCCTCGGCCAGACGGACGGTCTCCCCGCTGCCGAGCAGCGGGCCGACGATGGTGAGCAGTTCGGGGTCCACCCCGTCCGGGAGCATCCAGCCGCCCCGGCTGGGCGTCAGCGACAGCTCGCGCACCCGCAGCAGCCCGTCGGCGGGGTTGCCGTTGCGCAGGAACGAACCCACCGCGCCCACGGCCCGGCCGGCCTGGTCGCGCGGGATGCGGGCGTGCACCAGCCCGATGGCCTGCGGGCGGGGCACCAGCGCGATGACGCCCGCGGTGATGATGCCGAGGTTGTGCTGGACGAAGGCGCCGGTCAGGTCGGGGCCGGCGACGGCGCCGCGGTAGCGGCCCCAGTGGTCCAGCCCGCCGGTGCTGACGAGGCTGCCGTCGGCGAGCACGGCCTCGAGCCCGGCGAGGTCGTGCACGCGGGAGCGGATCGAGCCGTCGCCGCGCTCCAGCGCGTTGCCGACCACGGAGGTGTCGGCGCACGAGGAGGTGACGTTGAGCATCCAGTCGGTGTCGCGCAGCTCCTCGGCGAGCTGGCGCTGGGTCACTCCGGGCTCGATGACGGCGAAGCCGTTCTCCAGGTCCAGGCTGCGGATGCGGTTCATGGCGCTGAGGTCGACGACCACGTTCTCGTCCTTGGCCGGCACGCCGGAGCCCATGCCCCAGTTGCGCCCGGTGCTCAGCGGATATAGACGACGCCCCTCGACGGCTGCCCGCCGCACCACGGCGCGTACCTCGTCGACGTTCTGGGGCCGCGCGACGCCCGCGATCATCCGCGCGCGGTGTGCTCCGACGTCGCGTACTGCTGACGCCAGTCGCGTGTGACCTTGCATGACACTCCTTGGTGAGCCGAGACATTCCCCGCGGGTCGCCGGCCGCTTCGCCGGGTCTCCCCCCTCATTGGTTCGCGATCAGGCGGTGCGCTTGAGCAGGTCGTCGATGGAGCCGATGGCCCTGTTCGATATCTCCCGGATCTGCCACAGCCGCTCGGTGACCTGGGTGTCAGGCTCGATCGGCTCGGGTGCGGCGATCTCTTCCAGGTGGTCGTAGACGGCCAGACGCGGCTTGGGCGGCTGCCGGTCTCCGTCGTAGGGGTGGCGGTAATCGGGGTGGACGTGCATGGCGGGGCTCCTACCGAACGGGTTCTGGGTCGCGGTCGGCCGTGACGTCGGTGCGGCGCCGTCGGGGGTAACGCTCATCTCGCTGGTCACCTCCCCTTTCAGGACATCCGCGAAGTGCTCTGTAAACCCTGAACTACTTGTTCACGCCCTGATCCTGCCATTTACCGTCAAGCTGTCAACTGCTACTTAACGAATGCGTTGGAATGCCCCCGTGGGTCACAGGGCGGCTCGCAGGAACCTCCAGGCGCGCCGGTCAGCCGGCGTGGAAGACCGCGCGAAACCGTTCCGGTAGTGCTCGGAAAGGGGATCTCGGCCGCGGAAGGGGGCCACGGGCGAGCCGTCCGCCATGTAACCCGAAGGTCAGGCGCGGCTACCCTGCGGGAGGGTAAGAGAGCAACCACGGAGTAACGGGTCGTGACAGCCCGCAAGCGGGATCAGGCCCGCCCGAATTCGGGGGTTTCGTTGCGCTATGTGAGTTCTTTCATCATCTGAAAGCGAGGGCGCGACCGTGCGCCCTCGCCTGAAAACCGCGCGAAAGAGGGCGTCAGCGCCCGCGTCGGTCGTCGCGCTCGTCGCCCTCGTCGATCGTCGTGCCGTCCCGGTCGACCTCGAAGCGCTCCTTGCGGACCTCCCCCTGCACCGTCTCGTCCTTGCGGACTCTCTCCTTGTGCAGGCGCACGCGCTCGACGGGCCGGGTCTCCTTGCCGACGACCGGGCGCTCCTCGTACAGGGTGATGGACTCCTCGTCCTCCTCCAGCTCGCGCCCCTCCAAGGGCTGGCCGCCGGAGATCGGCTCGCGCTCGATCACGACCTCGTCGTGCTCCAGCGGGATGCTCTCCTGGACGTTCTCGCTGTCCACGTACTTGCGCAGCCGGACGTGGCCGGCCTCCCTCGTTTCCTTGCCGACGTGCATCGTCTCCTCGGAGCGGGTCATGTCGACATCCCGCTCGGTCCCCCGCGCGCCGCGCCGCTCGGGCGCGGGGCCGGTGACCTTTCCGGTCATCCCGGCGGTCGTTCCGGACGTTCCGGTCGTTCCGGTCGTTCCGGTGGTCGTTCCGGTGGTCGTTCCGGTCGTGCCCTCGGGCTTGCGCTGGCTGGGGATGGTGGACGGCTGCATGCCGTAGTAGCGGTAGAGCCCGGCCTCCTCCTCCAGGGTCAGGTGTTCGTCCACGTCGATGCTGGGCGCGCCCTTGATGATCTCCTTCACGAACGGGACGCGCAGTTCGTTCCCGGACCGGCGCGAACCGGTCAGCGGCACGAAGTTCTGCTTCATGCCGAACATCCCGGTGCGCACCGTGACCCACTCCGGGTCCCCCGTGCGGTCGCTGAGGTAGACCTGGCCGACCCTGCCGACCCGCTGACCATCGGAGTCGATGACATCGCAGTCGAAAAGGCTCCGGATCTCTGTCTGCATAGCCACGACGATTCCCCCGAATTGTTCGTTCTGACGGCCGCTTCGCCGGACCGACAGGTGGCTCAAGACGGGCAAATACCCCCATACCTGCACAAACGCACGCTCACCCGGGATGTTTTGCGTAATTCGGGGTTGACGCCTCAGGAGTTCTCCGGGGCCGGGGCGCCGCTGTCCGGCGCCGGCGCCTCCCCGCCGGGGATCTTGCCGATCTCGTCGAGATGCATCTCCAGCGCCGGGAGCGCCTTCTCCGCCAGCTGCTTCACCTGGGGCGACGTGCCGCTCTGGATCTCGGCCTGCGTGGCGGTGACGGCCTTCTCGTGCGCCTTGCGCATGGCGATCAGGAACTCCTGGTTGAAGTCGGCGCGCGAGGCGTCGCGGAGCCCGGCGATGACCTTCTTCTGCTCGCCCGAGGTGTTCTTGGGCAGGCTGACGCCGAGCTGCTCGGCGGTCTTCACGACCTCCTGATCGAGCTTGGTGTGGTCCTCGACCAGCATCGTGCCCAGCCTCTGGACCGCCTCGGAGGTGCTCTTGTGCTGGGCCAGGTCCCCCGCCTGGGTCTCGGCCATGTTGCCCTGGTGGATCTCCCGGAGCCAGATCCGGTCCTGGTCGGAGGGCTGAACGGGAGAGGCCGTCCCCGGCGAGGCCGCGGTGGGCGAGGCCGGCGAGGCGAGCCCCGCGGACGTGCTGGGGCCGCTGTTGCAGCCGGTGACGGCGGTCACGGCGGCCAGGAGCAGGGCGAGGTACGGGCGCGGAACGGACATGCTGAATCCCCCGACGATCTGTGATGGTGCGTTGACGGAGAGTCATCCAAGCGCGCCCGGCGGGCCCGGCCCGCCACGCCACGCCGGTTCGCCGGTAAAAGTCCCGGCCACAAAGGTTAGGACCCGGACAGACCGGGGAATGGCAGCCGACTCATGTACGTCGAATCCGAGGAGGAGCCGTAGTGCTCACCCTGACAGCTAACGCAGCCCAGGCGATCCGCAATCTCACGGCGGGCGCGCCCGAGCCGGCGCAGGGCGGCATCCGCATCGCCTCCAGCGATGACGACGCCAGCTCGCTGACCCTGTCCCTGGCCACGGCTCCCGAGCCGGCTGACGCGGTCGTGGAGTCGGAGGGCGCCCGCGTCTACCTCGACCCGGTGGCCGCGACGGTGCTGGACGACAAGTCACTCGACGCCGGCGCCGACGACCAGGGGGCGGTGTCCTTCCTGGTGACCGAGCGCGCCGGCTGACACCGCAGCTCGGCACGCCGCCGGGTCCGGCACGATCCACGTGCCGGATCGGCGGCGTGCCAGGCGGGGTCAGGCGAACAGCGCGGCCAGGTGGCGGCGCTGCTCCTCGCGCTGGTAGCCGCTCCCGCCCTCGTGGCCGTTCCACGGCCACACCGTGATCTCCTTCGGCCCCTGCCAGTGGTTGTAGGCGGCGAAGACCGTCGACGGCGGGCAGACGAAGTCCATCAGCGCCACCGAATACAGCGCCGGCACCGTGCCACGAGCCGCGAAGTTGACCCCGTCGAAGTACGCGAGCGTCCGGAACACCTGGTCGGCGGCCTCGCGCCGGGTGGCGAGGAACCGGACCAGCTCCTGGTACGGGTCGCGGTCGGTGATCTCGACGGCCCGGCGGAAGTGCGTCAGGAACGGCACGTCCACGAGCGCCGCCGCCACCGACGGGTGCAGCGCGGCGGTGGCCTGCGCGATGCCGCCGCCCTGGCTGCCGCCTGAAACCACGATCCGGCCCGCGTCCACGGACGGGTGGGCCGCCGCCGCGTCGACGGCCCTGACCGCGTCGGCGAACACCCGGCGGTAGTAGTAGTCGTCCGGGTCCATGATCCCGCGGGTCATCATGCCGGGAGCCTGCGGGCCCGCCGCGCCGTGCGGGTCGCCGGTGGAGCCGGGCGACTGCACGCTGGCGCCGCCGTGGCCCCGGGTCTCCATCACGAACACCGCGTACCCGGCCGCCGGCCACATCAGGTGGTCGTGCGGGAAGCCGCGCCCGCCGCTGTAGCCGATGTAGTGCATCACGCACGGCAGCGGGGCCCCGGCGCCGCGCGGGATGAGGAACCAGCCGTTGATCCGGTGCCCGCCCCACCCGGCGAACGAGACGTCGAACGCGTCCACGTGGGCGAACGGCAGCTCGTACGGGGTGAACTCCGCGTCCAGCGCGAACTCGCGGGCCTCGGCGAGCGTGCGGGCCCAGAACGCGTCGAAGTCGGCGGGCTCGTCACGGTCGGGGCGGTAGTCGCGGAGTCGCTCAAGCGGCAGATCGAACAGGGGCACAGATACTCCAACCTTTCGGGATGGAGACATTTCATCGCATCCACGCACATCAGCGCCACAGCGTGCACGATCATCAGGAATCCGGGTAGCTGACCCCCGTGAACGTGCACCTGTTCCAGACATCCCGCCCCCACCTGGCGCCGGGCATGATCCTCGACGCCCCTCTGGACTACGACGACTTCATCCTGGGGTTCGGCGACGAGACCGAGGCGCGGGCCGAGCTCTTCTTCATCGGCGGCCGCCCGTTGCTGGTCGTCGGGGGTTACATGACCATGGACGGCACCGTCGTCGACGAGCGCATGTGGACCGTCAGCGAGGTGACCGTGAGCGGCGACCGGCGCATCCTGCGCCTGGGGCACCCGCTGGAGTGACCGGCGTCAGGGGTGGTACGGCCGGACGCGCGGCCACCACCCGGGCACCGCGCGGCGGTATCGCTCGTAGTCGGCGCCGAACCTGCCGAGCAGGCGCGGCTCCTCGTACCAGTGCGCGAAAGCGCCCATCGCCGCCCCGGCCACCGCCGCGTACACCAGCAGCCCGCCGTCGCCGAACAGCAGCGCCTGCCCCAGGATCGCCGCCAGGACGCCCACGTACATCGGGTTGCGCACGTGGCGGTAGAGGCCGCCGACGACCAGCCGCCCGGGCGCCGCGATCGGGGCCGGCGTGCCGGAGCCCTCGGCGACGAACCGGACGAACGCGTCCACGACGACGGCCGCCCCGGCCAGGAGCAGCAGCACGCCCGCCACCCTGAGGGGGATCATCCAGGCGCCGGGCAGCGGCGAGCGCGGCTCCCAGCCGGAGACCCACCAGGGGCCCAGGCCGGCGACGACGCCCGGGGCGGCGAGGAAGAAGATCGCACTGCCGATCGCGGCTGATGTCCTGCGCATGGCCCACCCCTTATTTCATCACATGATGACTTCTTCGGGTCGGCCCGCCAACCCCGGGGAACGCGAAATGCCGCACCCGTCGAAACGGGTGCGGCATTTCGTCCGCACGATGAATCACCGAAGGGAATCCGCCTGCCGGATTTTCGCCACGGCCTGCGGCCGGGCCGGAAAACGAGCGGCGGGTTCATTCCCCTCCGCTACGGGCGACGAGCCCCAGCGGCTTTTTCAGGCGGTCTTCTTCTTCTGGTCGGTGCGCCACCACGGCTCGCTGCCGTTCTCGACGAACGGCCACACCCACCACTTGTTGTTGTGGTGGTGGTGCTTCTTGGCGTAGGAGCCGTGACCCCACTTCTCCTTGTGCGGAGCCTTGTACTCGCCCCAGTCGCCGCGGGCGTGGTCGCCGTTGTACGTGTCCCACTCGCCGCGGTCGCCGTCGCCGTACTTCTCCCACTCGCCGCGGTCGCCGTTGTACTTCTGCCACTCGCCGTGGTCGCCCTTGTACTTGCCCCAGTCACCGTGGTCCTGGATGCCGTTGTACGTGTCCCGCTCGCCGCGGTTCTGGTCGCCGTTGTACTTGTCCCACTCGGCGCGGTCGCCCTTGTACTTGTCCCACTCGCCGCGGTCCTCGTTGTACTGCTTCCAGTCACCGCGGTCCTGGTAGCCCTTGCGCCCGTCCCACTCGCCGCGCTCGTCGTCGCCCTTGCGCTTGCCCCAGTCGCCCTCGCGGTCCTTGTGCTTGAACCCGTCGTCGTGGTGGCGGCCCTTGTGCTCGAACTCGTCGTCGTCGACGTCATCGTCGAGGTCGCGGTGGTGGTGGTGACCCTTGTTCTTGAAGAACCAGTTGCCGTCGTGGTGGCGGTGCCCGCAGTTGTGGCAGCCGCGACGGTGGCCGCAGCTGTGGCACCTGTAGCGGTGCCCGCACTTGCGGTGCTTGCAGAGAATCGGCTTCTCGTGCACGACGACGGCGGTGCCGGCCACCTGGCCGGTACCGGCGACGGCCTGTGCCGCGGGGAGGAGCGTCGCTCCGGCGGCGGCCGCCGCCAGCGCGAGACCGGCGACCCGCCTGCCGGAGCGGATACGGCTTGCAATGTTCATGGGCGATGGTTTCCGTTCATGGTTCATCGATCTGGAAGCGGGCTCTGAAACGCCTCGCGACAGCCGCGAACATACCCTTGCCGCGAAGCAGGACTATCTCGCCACTCAGCAATGCCGGTTCAAAAAAACGCCATTCTAGGGAACCAAAAAGAAGGCGGCCCAAAATGTCCGAATTTGTCCTGGCCTGCTCTTTACAGAATGAGACCCTCCGGCGGGATCACCATTTCCTAACAAGGGATACGTTAACTCCGTGATCAACGCCTGCCGCATTCTCGCGCTCGTCCTGTGCCTCGCTCTCCCGACGGCCGCCCCTTTCATCTCCCCGGCGGCGGCCGACGACGGCTGGGGCGAGGACGAGGAGATCGACCTGCGGCCCGGAGACCGCGGCGAGGACGTCAGGTGGCTCCAGCAGCGGCTGCGCCAGATGGGCTACCTGTTCACCAAGGCGACCGGCAGCTACGACAAGGACACCCGCTTCGCGGTGTGGGCGTTCAGGAAGAGCCAGGGCATGCAGGCCGCGAACATCGTCGACACCGATGTGTGGCGGAGGCTGACCAGGCCCAGGAAGGTGCGCCCGCTGGTGAAGACCGGGTCGGCCAACCGGGTCGAGATCGACCTGCGCCGCCAGCTCCTGACCGTCTACCGCCGCGGCCGGCCGGTGCTCATCTCGCACACCTCGACGGGCGCCGGGGTGCGGTTCTGCCAGGGCGGCCGCTGCCGCGTCGCCGTCACCCCGATCGGCGACTTCCGCGTCTACAAGCGCGCGCCGGGCTGGACGACGGGCCCGCTGGGCTCGATGTACAACTCGCTGTACTTCGTGGGCGGGGTGGCGATCCACGGCGGCCGGAAGGTGCCGTCGTGGCCCGGCTCCCACGGCTGTGTGCGCCTCCCCATGTCGATAGCCGACCGCCTCTACCGGATGGTGACCATCGGGGAGCCGGTGTACGTCAGGCAGGGCCACAAGCTGAAGGGCTAGGCCGCCGCGCCGAAAATCCGTCGAGGGGCGCGGGACCGGCGATTACCGTGTGCCGGATGGACACGGAACGCCTCATCCTGCGCCCCTTCACGATGGACGACGCCGGCGAGCTCGTCCGCCTCCACAACGACCGCGACGTCATGCGCTTCCTCAACGGCGGCAGGCCGACGCCGCGCGAGACGATCGTGCGCGAGACGCTCCCCCGGTTCATGGCGTCGGGGTTCTTCGCCGCCGAGGAGCGGCGCACCGGCGCCTTCATCGGCTGGTTCCACCTGCGGCCGGGCGGCGAGGGCGAGCTGGAGCTGGGTTACCGGCTGCGCCGGGAGTCCTGGGGACGCGGGTACGCGACCGAGGGGTCGCTGCGGCTGATCGAGCGGGCGTTCGCCGAGCTGGGCGCGCGCCGCGTCTACGCCCAGACGATGGCGGTGAACCTGGGTTCGCGCCGGGTCATGGAGAAGTGCGGGCTGCGGCACGTACGCACCTTCTGGGAGGACTGGGAGGACCCGATCGACGGCGCGGAGCAGGGCGAGGTCGAGTACGAGCTGCTCCGGGAGGAGTGGGAGGCGCGACACCACCTGGTGCACTGGTCTGACCAGTGACTAAGGTGCTGCCATGAAGGCATACGAGGGGTTGTTCCGCCTGGACGGGCGGCGTGCGGTGGTCATCGGGTCGGGCAGCGGCATCGGCAGGGAGGCGGCGCTGGCGCTGGCCGCGCACGGCGCGACGGTGGTGTGCGCGGACCGCGACCTGCCCTCCGCCGAGGAGACGGCGTCCCGCTGCGGCGGCACGTCCCTGGCGCTCGACGTGCTGGACGGCGCGGCCGTGCACGCCGCGGGCGCCGAGCTCGAGGCGGACGTGGTGGTGTTCACCGCGGCCACCAACGTGCGCAAGCGGCTGCTGGACTACACGGCCGAGGAGTTCCAGCGGGTCGTCGACCTCAACCTGAAGGCCTCGTTCGAGGTGGTCCGCGCGTTCGGCGCGGGCATGGTGGCGCGCGGCCGCGGGTCCATCATCGGCTTCGCCTCCATCCGCGCCGCCGTCACCGAGCCCGGCCAGGGCGTCTACTCGGCCACCAAGGCCGGGCTGGTGCAGTTGCTGCGCACCGCGGCGGCCGAGTTCGGGCCGCACGGGGTGCGGGTGAACGCGATCGCGCCCGGCGTGGTGGAGACACCGCTCACCAAGCAGATCAAGGACGACCCCGGCTGGTACGGGGCGTACGCGGCCAAGAGCGCGCTGGGCCGCTGGGCCACCGCCGGGGAGCTGGCGGGCGCGGTCGTCTACCTGGCCGGCGACGCCGCCAGCTTCGTCACCGGCTCGGTGCTGTACGTCGACGGCGGCTGGACGGCGGTGGACGGCCGCTTCGACCCGCCCAACTGACGGCGGACCAGGAGCCACCCGTCCCTGCCGGACGCCTGTCATCCGTCCTCAGGGGCGGATGATGGCCATCCGGGTCACGGTGAGCTCCTCGATCGCGAACCGCGGGCCCTCCCGGCCGACGCCGGAGTCCTTGACGCCCCCGTACGGCATGTTGTCGGCACGGAAGCCCGGCACCTCGTTGACCACCACTCCCCCGGCCTCGATCCGCTCGATCGCGGCGAAGGCGGTGGCCAGCGAGCGGGTGAACACCGAGGCGTGCAGCCCGTACCGGGAGGCGTTGACCGCGGCGAAGGCGGCCTCCAGGTCGGGCACCGGGCGCACGCACACGACGGGGCCGAAGATCTCCTCGTCCCAGGCGGCGGCCCCGTCGGGCACGCCGGCCAGCAGCGTGGGCGCGATGGCGCGGCCGTCGCGCACGCCGCCCGTCACCACCTCGGCCCCGGAGGAGGCGACCCAGTCGAGCACCCGGTCGGAGGCGGCCGGGTCGATGAGCGGCGCCACCCGGGTCTCGGGCAGCCGCGGGTCGCCCACCACCACGTCCTTCATCCGTGCGGCCAGCAGCTCCCGGAACCGCGCCGCCACCGGCTCCTCGACGAGCACCCGCTGCACCGAGATGCACGCCTGGCCGGAGGCGTAGTAGCCGCCGCGCACCACCGCGTCGGCGGCGGCCTCCAGGTCGGCGTCGGCGGCCACCACGAGGGCGGCGTTCGAGCCGAGTTCGAGCAGCACCTTCGTGGGGGCGGCGTTGCGGGCGATGGCGTGCCCGGCCGCGGCCGAGCCGGTGAACGAGACGGCGCCGATCCGCCGGTCCTCGACCAGCGTCCGGCCCACCTCGACGTCGCCGGTGACGAGCTGCACCGCCGCCCGCGGCAGCGCGCCGGACTCGCGCAGCAGGTGCACCAGCCAGAGCGTCGCCAGCGGCGTCGCCGGGGCGGGCTTGACGATCACCGGGCACCCGGCGGCCACCGCGGGCGCGATCTTGTGGGCGGCCAGCAGCAGCGGGTAGTTGAACCCGGTGATGCCGACCACCACCCCGATCGGCCGCCGCGTCCAGAACCCGATCAGGCCCTCCCCCGCGGGCAGCAGGTCCAGCGGCACGGTCTCGCCGTGCAGCCTGGCCACCTCCTCGGCGGCCGTGACCAGCGTGACCAGGGTGCGCGCCACCTCGACCCGGCAGTCGACGAGCGGCTTACCGGTCTCCAGCACGAGCAGCCGCTCGACCTCCTCGCGCCGCTCGGCCAGCGCGTCGTGGGCGGCCATGAGGGCGCGGCGGCGAACGTGCGACGGCAGCGCCGCCATCGCGGGCGCGACCGCGAGCGCTTCCTCGACCGCCCGCGCGGCCAGCTTCGCGTCCCCGACGGGGGCGGGCATCACCACCGAGCCGTCGTACGGGAAGATCACGTCGGCTTCGGCGGCCGGTTCGACCCATCCGTCGCCGATGGGCAGCCCGGACGGCCACGCATCCTGATATTTCACGCTTTGATCCCCCTTGGTGTGCTTCATGACGTACGCATCGCGCTCGGGAACACGTCGAGATAGGCCGGCGCGCCCTCCCTGCCGGTGGCGGCCAGCACGGCGTGCGCCACGGCCCGGCTGAACACGTCGGCCCCGGCGGCGAGCAGGTCGTGCAGCTCGGCCCCCGGCGGTTCGTCCTCCCCGGCCCGCTCCCCGAACACCCGCTGCTCGCCGCCCGGCTCGGGCAGGGCGCAGGTGGCGACGGCGAAGATCGTGTCGCCGTCGACCATGGTGTGCGCGGGACGGATGGCGCGGGCCAGGCCGTCGTGCGCGACCGCGGCCAGCTTGGCGCACTGCGCCTTGGTCAGCGTCAGGTCGGTGGCGACGACGCCGATCGTGGTGTTCAGCGAGGTCACCCCGGACGGCCGCCACGCGGCGGTCTCCTCGGCGCTCGGCTCCCGCAGGTGGTCGAACTCGCCGGGCAGCCCGTACCTGGCCCCGGCCAGGGCGCCGCTTCCTGGATCGAGCACCGACCCGGCGGCGTTCACCACAGCCAGCGCGGCGACGGTGGCCCCGGAGGGCAGGACCACGCTCGCGGTCCCCACCCCGCCGGCCAGCCCTCCGGCCACCGCACCCGCGCCCGCGCCGACGGACCCGCTCACATGCCCCGCCGCGCTCTCCCCGCACGCCCCTCCAGACGCGGCGCCCGCCTCGCCATCGGGGGCCGAGGCCGAGGTGAAGGAGCCCCGCGCGGACACAGCAGCGCCACCTGACGCGACGTACGGACCACCGGCGGGGCCGGCAGGCGCGACACCGCTCGTACCGGCCGGCTCGACGTCGGCGGCCGAGGAGGCGCGCGCGGAGGGAGAAGCGCCGGGCGCGGCGTGCAGGGTGCCGTGGCCCGTGACGGGGGCGGCCGGGCGGGCCGGCTTGACGCCGGTGGCCGGGGTCGCCGTGAGAGAGGGAGCGGGGTGGAGGGCGGCGTCGTGGGCGGCTTCGCCGAAGGCGGCGTCCGGGGTGGCGCGGAAGGCGCCGCCGCGGCCGAGGTCGTAGATGACGGCGGCGGGGACGATGGGGACGACGCCGCCCTCGACGGGGAAGCCCACGCCGGCGTCGGCGAGGCGGGACATGACGCCGCAGGCCGCGCTGAGGCCGTACGCGCTGCCGCCGGTCAGGACGATGGCGTGGACGCGTTCCACGAGGTTGCGCGGGTCGAGGAGCTCGGTCTCGCGGGTGCCGGGGGCGGCGCCGCGGACGTCGACCCCGGCGACCATGCCGCCCGAGGGGGCCAGCACGACGGTGGTGCCGGTCCGGTAGCCGCCGCCCGCCCTGTGGTGGTGGCCGACGCGCAGGCCGGCCACGTCCAGCAGGGAGTTGGTGGCACCCGGTGTCACGTCAGGTTCCGGGTGAGGAAGCGCCTGGCCGCCTCGGCGAACACGCGGGTGCAGCGGACGATCTCGTCCACCTCGACGTACTCGTCCGCCTGGTGGGCGATCCACTTGCCGCCCGGGCCGTACACGACGGACGGGACGCCGCCCCAGTGGGTCAGCACGGTGCCGTCGGTGGAGCCGGGGACGCCGCCGTAGACGGGCTCCTCGCCGGTGACGTCGCGGTGCGCGGCGGCCAGCGCGGCCACCACCGGGTCGGAGACGGGCACGTCCACCGGCGGCCGGTCCACCAGGATGCCCACCTCGGACGCGATCCCGTCCCAGGCGGCCAGCTCGGCCACCCGGCCGGCGACGTCCTGGTGGCCGACGCCGGGGATGGTGCGCACGTCGACGAACACAGAGGCGGTGGCGGGGATGACGTTGACCTGCTCCTCGCTGCCGGCCCGGACCACGGTCGGGGTCACGTACACCTCGCCGAGGTGCTCGTGGGCGGGGAAGCGCTTCTGCAGCTCGGCCTGGAGCTCGCGCAGGCCGGTGAGCAGCGCGCCGACGGCCTGGACGGGGTTGCGGCCGTGCTGCGGCATCGCGCCGTGCGCCATCTTGCCGGTGAAGTCGACGCGCAGCCGCAGCGCGCCCTTGGCGACGGCGCAGATCTCGCCGGCCTCGGGCTCTGCCACGATGGCGCCGTCCACGTCGGCGGCCAGGCCCTGGTCGACGAAGTGGTGGGCGCCGATCATGAGCCCTTCCTCGTCGGCCAGCGCGCACACCTTGATCCGTCCCGGGAACGGTCCAGCGAGCTGCAGCGCGCGGGTGGCGTAGAGCGTGGCGGCCAGGCCGGACTTCATGTCGGCGCTGCCGCGCCCCCACAGCTTGCCGTCGCGGATCTCGCCGCCGAACGGGTCCACGGTCCACTCCGACAGGTCGCCTTCGGTGACGACGTCGGTGTGGCCCTCGAACATCAGGGTGGGCCCGTCGCCGCCGCCGCCCTCGACCACGGCGACCACGTTCGGCCTGCCGGGGGCGGCCTCGTACACGACCGGCTCCCAGCCCCACTCGCGCATCCTGGCGGCCACCAGGTCGGCGGCGGGCTGCTCGTTGCGGCCGCGCGCCGGGTCGTTGGTGCTCGGGACGCGGACCAGCGCCCGGGTGAACTCGACGACGCCCTGCGCGTCCACTTCGATCACAGCAATCCCTCCAGGGTGGGTACGGCCTGCAGCAACGCCCGGGTGTAGGGGTGGCTCGGCTCGATCCAGATGTCGTCGACGGCGCCGGTCTCCACGATCTCACCGTCGTTCATGACGGCGACCGTCTCGCACACGTGGCGGACGACGGACAGGTCGTGCGAGACGAAGACGAGGGTGAGGCCGTGCTCGTCGACGAGGTCGGCCATCAGGTTGAGTATCTGCCCGCGTACGGACACGTCGAGCGCGCTGACGGGCTCGTCGGCGACGAGCACCTTGGGCCGGGGGGCGAGCGCGCGGGCGATGGCGATGCGCTGGCGCTGGCCGCCGGAGAACTGGTGCGGGTAGCGGTCGGCGGCGGCGGCGGGCAGCCCGACCTCGTCGAGCAGTTCGGCCACCCGGCCGCCGACGGGCTCGCCGAGCGCGACGAGCGGTTCGGCGACGAGGTCGCGGACGCGCATGCGCGGGTCGAGCGAGCTCATCGGGTCCTGGAACACGATCTGCAGGCTGTGGCGCAGGAAGCGCAGCCGCCGTTCGGGCAGGCCGGTGATCTCCTGGCCGTCGAACCGGATGGAGCCGGCGGTGGGCTTGTCGAGCCCGCACAGCAGCCGCAGCAGCGTGGACTTGCCGGAGCCGGACTCGCCGACGATGCCGAACCGCTCGCCCTTGTGCACGGTCAGCGACACGCCACGCAGTGCGTGCACGGCTCCGCCCGGCTTGGTGAGCGAGGTGCGGGGCCGTTGGTAGACGCGGGTGAGGTGGCTAATCTCGATCAGCGGGGTGCCAGCATGCGTGGGCATGGCCCTCTCCTGTCAGCGCCGGGACTTTCTCACACGTCACGTCGGCGTGCGGGCAACGGTTGCGGAAGACGCATCCGCCGGGGAACTGGCCTGCGGGCGGGACGCTGCCCTTGATCGTGGGCAGGCGGGTGCCGCGCGGCGTCAGCTTGGAGGCGGCCAGCAGGCCTTCGGTGTAGCGGTGGCGGGGCCTGGTGAACACCTCGCGGATCGGGCCGCTCTCCACGACGCGTCCCCCGTACATGACCAGGACGCGCTCGCAGACGGAGGCGACCACGGCCAGGTCGTGGGTGATGAACAGCAGTGCGGGCGCCACCTCGGCGATGAGGTCGAGCATCTGCTTCTGCACGGTGACGTCGAGCGCGGTGGTGGGCTCGTCGCAGATGAGCAGCTCGGGCTCGTTGGCGAGGGCGATGGCGAGCATGACGCGCTGGCGCTGGCCGCCGGAGAGCTGGTGCGGGTAGGCGCGCGCGACCTGTTCGGGGCTGGGCAGGCGGACCCGGCCGAGCAGCTCGACGGCGCGGGCGCGGGCCTGCTCGCGTGGCTTCCCGTGCAGGGTCATGACCTCGGCGACCTGGGCGCCGACCCGCATGAGCGGGTTGAGCGCGGTCATCGGCTCCTGGAACACCATGGACATGGCCCGGCCGCGCAGGTCCTTCAGCCGCGACTCGGGCACGCCGACCAGGTCGCGGTCGCGCAGGCGGGCCCGCCCGGCGGCGGTGACGCCCTCGGGCAGCAGGCCCATCAGCGACAGCGCGGTCAGCGACTTGCCGGAGCCGGACTCGCCGATGAGGCCGACCCGCTCGCCGGGCCCGATCCGGAACGACACGTCGTGCACGAGCTCGGCCGCGTGCGCCCGCACGGTGAGGCCCTCAACGCTCAGCACGGATCCTCCTGAGCTTGGGGTCGAGGTAGTCGCGCAGGCCGTCGCCGAGCAGGTTGAAGCCGAGCACGGCCAGCGCGATGGCCAGGCCGGGCCACAGGGCCAGGCGCGGCGTGGAGAACAGCAGTTCCTGCGACTCCTGCAGCATGCGCCCCCACGACGGGGTGGGCGGGCGGGTGCCGAAGCCGAGGAACGACAGCGCGGCCTCGGCCAGGATGGCGATGGCGAACGACACCGACGCCTGCACGATCAGCATCGAGCCGATGTTCGGCAGCACGTGCCGGAACGCCACGGGAAGGCGGCGGCGGCCGGCGGCGCGGGCGGCGAGGATGTAGTCGGTCACCATGACCTGCATGGTCGCGGCGCGGGCGACCCGGGCGAAGGCGGGCACCGTCGCCACCCCGATGGCGATCATCGCGGTGAGCGTGCCGGCCCCGTACACCGCGCCGAGCATGACGGCCAGCAGCAGCGCGGGGAACGCGAACACCAGGTCGTTGGCCCGCATGACGAGCTCCGACAGCCAGCGCCAGCGGGTCATGCCGGCGATCACGCCGAGCGGCGTGCCGATCAGCGCGGCGATGCCGACGGCCACGATGCCGACGTAGAGGGTGGTGCGCGCGCCCACCATGAGCTGGCTGAAGGTGTCGCGGCCGAACTTGTCGGCGCCCAGCAGGTAGCCGTCGCCGGGGCCGTGCAGTTTGTTGCCCGCGTCGACGAGCACCGGGTCGTGCGGCGTCCACACGAACGACACCAGCGCCATCGCCACGACCAGCCCGACGAGGACGGCGCCGCTGACGAGGCTCGCGTTCAGCCGGCCCTTCATCGTGCCCCCCGCAGCCGGGGGTCGAGCGCCGCGTAGGCCACGTCGACCAGGAAGTTGATCAGCAGGACGGCCAGCACCAGGACCATGACGACGCCCTGGACGAGCAGCAGGTCGCGGCCCGCGACGGCGTTCAGCAGCAGGTCGCCCAGGCCGGGGATGACGAACACCCGCTCCACCACGACCGCGCCGATGAGCAGCGTGGCCAGTTGCAGGCCGAGCACGGTCACCACCGGGACGGAGGCGTTGCGCAGCCCGTGCCGCCACAGCGCGCCCATCCGGCCGCGTCCCTTGGCGCGGGCGGTGCGCAGGAAGTCCTCGCGCATCACGTCCAGCACGGCGGAGCGGACGTAGCGGGTGAGCACCGCGCCCTGCACGAGTCCGAGCGACAGCCACGGCAGCAGCAGGCCGCGGAACCACTCGACGGGGTCCTCGGCCAGCGGCACGTAGCCGCCCGACGGCAGCACCTGGGCCTGCACCGCGAACACGAACACCAGCAGGATGCCCGCCAGGAACGCCGGAATCGCGATGCCCACCTGGCTGAAGGCGCTGATGGCGACGCCGAGCGGGTTGCGGTGGTGCACCGCGGCGAACGTGCCGGCCGGCACCGCGATCAGCAGGGCCACGAGCATGCCGCCGCCCACCAGCACGGCGGTGACGCCCAGCCGGTCGTTGATCTGCTCCCCGATCGGGGAGCTGGTCACGTACGAGGTGCCGAAGTCGCCGGTGGCCAGCCCGCCGAACCAGTCGAAGAACTGGGCCGCCGCCGGCCGGTCGGTGCCGAACTGCTCGCGCAGCTCGGCCACCGCCTCGGGGGTCGCGTTCACGCCCAGCGCCACCTCGGCGGGGTCGCCCGGCAGCACGGCCATGAACGAGAACACCAGCACACCGGCGACCGCGGCGCTCAGGACGAACACCGCGGCCCTCTTCAGCAGGTACAGGATCACTGCTTGGCGAGACCGGTGAAGTCGAAGGACTCGGAGATGGCGTTCTTCGGCAGGCCGGTCACGCCCTTCTTCGCCACGATCAGGTTCGGGAAGCCGAACAGGAAGTCGGCCGCGGCGTCCTCGGACAGCAGCTTGGCCGCCGCCTTGTAGTTGTCGGTCTGCTCCTGCTCGGTGCCCTCGTCGGCGGCGGCGAGCAGCTTGCCGAACTCGGGGTTGTCGTAGCGGAAGTAGTAGGACTTATCGGCGAAGATGCGGATGTCGCGGGGCTCGACGTGGTTGATGATCGACAGGTCGTAGTCGGCCTTGGTGAACACCGAGTCCAGCCAGCGGGCCGGGAACTCCAGCGGCTCGATCTCGGCGTTGATGCCGACCTGGGCCAGCTGCGACTTGACGACCTGCGCGCTGGCGACCGCGTACGGCAGGTTCGGGATGCGCATCTTCACGTCGTACGTCTTGCCGCCCAGCAGCTCCTTGGCCTTGGCGACGTCGTACGGGTAGTCGCCGGTGCGGTCCTCGTACCACGGGTCGGTCGGCGGCACCATCGAGCCGATCAGCTGGCCGCGCCCGGCCCAGGCGGTGTCGAGCAGCGCCTGGTGGTCGATGGCGTGGCGGACGGCCTGGCGCACCTTCTTGTCGTCGAACGGCGGCCGGCCGTTGTTCATGGACAGCACGACCTCGCCGTTGGTGGTGCCCTCGATGGTCTCGAACCGGTTGGGGTCGGCGAACTGCTGCAGCGACTCGGGCGCCTGGACCGCGGAGATGACGTCGATGCCGCCGGTCAGCAGCGCGTTGTTCATCGCCGTGGCGTCCTTGAAGTACTTCAGCGTCACGGACCCGATCTGCGGCTTGGTGCCCCAGTAGCCGTCGTTGGAGTCGAGGCGGATGTGGTCGCCGCGCCGCCACTCGCCCAGCTTGTACGGGCCGGTGCCGACAGGGGTGTTGGCCAGGTCGGAGACGCCGGTGCGGCTGAACATCGCGCCGAGCCGGGTGGCGATCGTGTAGAGGAAGCTGTTGCTCGGCTTGGAGAGCGTGACGACCGCGGTGGCGTCGTCCTTCTTCTCCACCTTCTCCACCACGTCGAGCTGGGAGGTGATCTTCAGCTTCCAGTCGCTCTTCAGCCGCTCGAACGAGAAGACCACGTCGTCGGCGGTGAAGGCCGCGCCGTTGGTGAACTTCACGTCCGGCCGCAGGGTGAAGGTGTAGGTCTTCAGATCGTCCGAGACCTCCCACTTCTCGGCCAGCAGCGGGACGATCTTGCCGTCCTGGTCGAGCTTGACCAGGCCCTCGTAGACGTTCACCAGCAGCGCCTGCGGGATGGCGGCGCCCTCGGTCGAGGTGAAGTCGAGGTTGGCCGGCTCGGCCACGAACCCGACCGACAACGTCTGCGCCTGGGGGGCCTGCTGCTCGCCGCCCGCGGTCTCGGATCCGCCGCCTCCGCCGCAGGCGGCGATGCTCAACAGGAGACCGCCCGCGGCGATCCAGGTCCCGATTCGCCTCATGTCCTTCAGCCTCCTGGCTAGTGCACTGGTCTGACCAGTAGGCTGCACATTGCCAGTCCGCTACGGCTCAGGTCAAGGGGGCTTCAATGGGTGGTCCACGGTTCGAGCCGGTGCGGACCGTACGCGCTTACGAGCGGATCGTGGAGCAGATCGAGGAGGCCGTCGAGACGGGGGCGCTCACGCCGGGCCAGCGGCTGCCGAGCGAGCGCGATCTCATGGCGCAGTTCTCGGTGAGCCGCTCCACGGTGCGTGAGGCGCTGCGCGTGCTGCAGGCGCGCGGGCTGGTCCAGTCGCGGCCCGGGGATCCCAACGGCGCCGAGGTGCAGCCGTTCTCGCCCGCCGCGCTGCACAAGTCGATGACCACGCTCGCCCGGGTGGACGAGCTGTCGCTGGGCGAGCTGGTGCAGTTCAGGATGGTGCTGGACGCGTCGGCCAACCTGCTCGCGGCGCGGCTGCGCACCGACGAGCAGCTCGCCGAGATGGACGCGGCCATCGAGCGGATGCGCCGGGCCGCCGAGGTCAGCTACGACGAGTTCAGCGCCGCCGACGTGGCCTTCCACGACGCGGTGGCGCGGGCCTCGCGCAACAAGCTCATCGAGATCAGCACCGGCGTGGTCCGGTCGATCGTGCTCAACCTGATAGCGGGCAAGATCGCCTCGTCGGACGACCGGGTGGCGCTCATGCGGCGCAGCATCCGGCACCACGAGGAGGTGCTCGACGCCGTGCGCGCCGGCGACGGGCCGCTGGCGGCCCGCCTGTCGCGGGAGACGATGTACGACTACTACGTCGACTACGTCCCGGCCGACGAGCGCCCCGCGCTGCGCGCACTGCTGGAAGAGTGAATGGTGCCGGCGGCGCAATCCGGGTAAAGAGTGTTATGTTGCAGCCGTGGCTGGGGAGGAGTCGGTGGCCGAGGCGTTCCTGCGCGAGCCCCGCCGCTACACCAGCCACCAGGTGGCCGAGATGGCAGGGGTGCCGGTCTACCGCGCGCGGCGGTTCTGGCGGGCGCTCGGCTTCGCGAACGTGGCCGACGACGCTGTGGAGTTCACCGACTCCGACGTCGAGGCGCTCAGGACCCTGCTCGGCATGGTCAGCGACGGCCTCTACGACGAGGAGCACATGCTACTGATCGCCCGCTCACTCGGGCGGGCGACGGCCCGGCTGGCCGAGTCGCAGGCCGAGCTGGGCGCCGAGGAGCTCGACCAGGCGGGGGTGCCGCTGGCCGAGCGGCCCAGGGCGTGGCGCCGGCGGGCCGAGCGGGTGGTGCCCGACCTGACCGGGCTGCTGGTCTACGCCTGGCGGCGCCAGCTCGCCGCCGCCGCGGGGCGGCTCGCGGTCCAGGACCTCAGCGCCGTACGGGTCACGGTCGGGTTCGCCGACCTGGTCGGGTTCACCAGGCTGAGCAGGCAGATCACCGAGACCGAGCTGGCCGCGCTGGTCGACAGGTTCGAGGGCCGCTCGGCCGACATCGTCACCTCCTACGGCGGCCGGGTGGTCAAGACGCTGGGCGACTCGGTGCTGTTCGTGGCGGACAAGTCGCATGTGGCCGCCGACATCGGGCTGCGGCTGGTGGAGACGCACGCCAAGGGCCGGGGCATGCCGGAGCTGCGGGTGGGCCTGGCGGCCGGGCCGGTGGTGTGGCGCATGGGCGACGTCTTCGGCACGACCGTCAACCTGGCCAGCCGCCTGACCGCGCTGGCCCTGCCGGGGACGATCCTGGCGGACCCGCAGGCGGCCGAGGAGCTGGAGGACAACCGGGCGTTCCAGCTGAGGGCGGTGGACCGGCTGTCGGTCCGGGGTCTCGGCGAGCTGGTCCCGTTCACCGTGACCCGCGCCTGAGCGCCGCCGGGCAACCGGGCCGTCGTCCCATCGCGTCTGTACCGTCAGCAACGCTCTGATGGGGAGGCGCATCCCGTGGCGGATAGAGCCATGTTTCAGGACTTCGTGGTGGCGCGGTCCGACCGGCTGTTACGCACCGCGTACCTGCTGACCGGCGACTGGGGCCTCGCCGAGGACCTGCTGCAGGAGTCGCTGACCAAGGCGTGGTTCGCCTGGCCGCGGGTGGACGAGCCGGAGCCGTACGTCCGCCGCGTCCTGGTCACCACCTACACCTCCTGGTGGCGCCGCAGGTGGCGGGCCGAGGTGCCCAGCGCGAGCCTGCCGGACTTCCCCGTACGGGATGACGACGCCGGGGAGCGGGCGGAGCTGTGGCGCGCGGTGCGCGGGCTGCCGGCCAGGCAGCGCGCGGTGATCGTGCTCCGCTTCTACGAGGACCTGCCGGTGGCCGAGGTGGCCGCGCTGCTCGGCTGCGGGACCGGCACCGTCAAGAGCCAGACGGCCAAGGCGCTGGCCAAGCTGCGGGTGAACGAGTCGATCATGAAGGAGCTGCGGTCATGACCGTTCAGGATCTCCGGGACGCGCTGCGCGAGCGGGCCGACGGACCTTCTCCGGCGAATCCGTCGCGCCACGAGCAGGTCCTGGCGCGCGTCCGCAGGGCCCGCCTGGGCAGACGGGTGACGGCAGGCGTGGCGGCGGGGGCGGCGGTGGCCGCCGCCGTGGTGCTGGGCGCGGCGGTCATGCCCGGCCCGGCGGCGCCGGAGACCACCGTCGCGGTGCGGCCGGCGGCGAAGCTGCCCGAGCGGTTCACCGCCCCGGACGGCACCGCGTACCGGCGCGTGGCGGTCACCACGATCAGGGCGGGCGGCGCGGACCGGGCGACGGTGCGGGTACCGGTCACCGGCGAGCGGCTCGACGTGGCGGCCGTGTGCGAGGGCGACCTCCAGGTGAACACCGGCGTGCGCGTCGCGGTCGACGGCCGCTCCAGCGGCCCCGGCCTCGGCCGCTGCTCGGCCAGGCGGGCGCTCCAGCCGCTCACGGTGCCCACCGGCGCCCGGGAGGTGAGCGTCACCTTCGACACGACCACCACCGGCACGGCCTGCGTGGTGCAGGGTGGGACGTGCCGGCCCGTGCCGCGGACCGAGGGCACCTGGACGCTGGGCGTCTACGCCTGGACGCCGCCGGACGCGCCCGTGCGGCCGGAGCCGGTCAAGGACCTGCCGGACAGGCTCGGCGGCCGGCCGCTCCTGGACTCGCGGACCGGGATGTGGCCGGCGGACGACACCGTGCGGTTCGAGTTCGACGCCACCGGTCGGTCCTTCGGCCTCGACCAGATCTGCGCCGGCGACCTCGCCGAGCGGCTCCGGTTCGAGATCACGGTCGACGGCGGGGTGGGCCACGGCAGCGGCTGCGGCGTGTGGCGGTCCGGCGCGTTCCCGACGGCGATGAGCGAGCATGAGGCGCGGCCCGGTGAGCGGGTCGTGGTGACCGCGAGGATCACCGTGGACGGCGGCCACCCCAACCGCCCCGTCCGCTGGTCGATCGGGCTCTACGGCGAGTAGGAACCATTTCCCGCCCGCCCTTGTTGCACCGGGATATGACACCGCTCTCGATCCTCGACCGTTCGCTGGTCCGGCAGGGGCAGTCGCCCGCGTCGGCGCTGCGCGACACCGTGCGCTTCGCCCGCGAGGCCGAAAAGCTCGGCTACCACCGGTTCTGGGTGTCGGAGCACCACAGCGTCCCCGGTGTGGCGGGGTCGGCGCCGACCGTGCTGGCGGCGGCCGTCGCGGCGGCCACCTCCCGCATCAGGGTGGGCACCGGCGGCGTGATGCTGCCCAACCACCGGCCGCTGGTGGTGGCCGAGCAGTTCGGCGTGCTGGAGTCGCTGCATCCGGGGCGGATCGACATGGGCCTGGGGCGGTCGGTGGGGTTCACCGGCGGCATCCGCAAGGCTCTCGGCCAGGGCAGGGAGGCCGCCGACGGCTTCTCCGGGCAGCTGGCGGAGCTGCTCGGCTTCTTCACCGGCGCCCAGGACGCGTACCCGGGGGTGCACGCGCTGCCTGCGGAGGGCCTGCGCCCGCAGGTGTTCGTCCTGGCCATGGGCGCGGGCGCGGACATCGCCGCCGCGCACGGCCTCCCCCTGGTGATCGGCGGCGGAGCCCCGGCAGGGGCCGCCGCCCGTTACCGGGCCGCGTTCCGGCCGTCGGAGTGGAGCGCGGCGCCGTACGTGATGGTGGCGGCGAACATCGCGGTCGGCGAGACCTCCGAGCAGGCGGCGCTGCTGCAGGTGCCGGAGGCGTGGTCGACGGCGCACTCGCGGGTCCGCGGCGTGTTCCCGCCGCTGCGCCCGCCGGGCGAGATCCTGCGGATGGACCTGCCGGAGCGCGAGCGCGCGCTGCTGGAGGACGCCCGCAAGGGCCAGATCAGCGGGACGGCGGACGAGGTCGCGACGCGGCTGCGCGACCTGGTGACGGTGACGGGCGCCGACGAGGTCCTGGTGACGATGAACACCTACGACCTGGACGACCGCCTGGAGTCGTACCGGCGGCTGGCCGCCCTGGCGTGAGAGATGGGCGCCGTCTTCGCGCCCATCTCACCGTACGGCCGTCAGCTGAGCTCCAGGATGAGCGCCAGCTGCGCGATGAGCACGACGGCGACCGTGCCGACGGCGGCCAGCGCGACGACCATGAGGGACGCGCGGAACAGCGCGGTGACGACCTTGCCGAGCCGGCGTACGGCCGAGATCACGGTCCAGCCGGCGAGGACGGCCAGGAGGTAGAGGAGGCCGCGGGCCATCGCGACGCCCTCAGGGCTGGCGATCGTTTCCATGAGTGCGGGAAGGGCAGAGGTGACGAACATGGTGGGGTCCCTGTGGTTCGGCATCGAGGGGCCTTGGAGCGTGCGGCACTCCGGGGAGTGACGCCTGTTCGTGAGGATGCTCGCCCGGGCGGCGCGGTCTCGCCGGAGGGTCTCTGATCGTCATCTGAATCCCCGTCTGAACTTCAGTAAATCTTCAGCCCCTGACTGAAGACTTGCCCTCCCTTTGATGCATTAATCCCTCTCCTGGGTAAGTCGTAGTGGATTAGAATGGCCGCTTCGCCGATGCGGCCCCGAAGTTTCGGCGTTGGCCTGCGTGTATGCCCTCGCCCCCGGCAGTGGGTAGAGGTTTACTTAAGGTGTTGAACCTCGGATGGGGGTGTCCTCATGGCGGATTCCGGCCAGGCCCTAGCGCACCGGCTCCGGCAACTGCGCCTTCAGCAGTGGCCCGGCAGGAGAGTCAAGCAGCCGCAGCTGGCCCAGGCGCTCAACGTCAGCGTGCCCCTCATCTCGTCGTGGGAGAACGAGGGCAACCCCAAGGTGCCGCCGGTCTCCCGCCTGGAGGCCTACGCGCTGATCTTCTGCAGCCGCCGCTCGCTCAGGGACGACGACCTCGTCCCGGTCGCCGAGGACGAGCTGACCGCGGAGGAGTCACAGCTGCGCGACAAGCTCCTGCAGGAGCTGCTCGACCTGCGCGCGGCCGCCCTGGACCAGAGACCGTCGAGCGCGGTCGTCAACCCGTGGCAGTTCGACGACGGCAAGCAGGTCGTCATCGTCTGCGCGCGGCTTCCCGGGGAGTGGCTGGCGCGCATGCCCTACGTCGATCCCGACGACCCGCACCACATCGAGCTCTACACCTACGCCGACCTCGACGCGCTCTTCGAGCTGCACGGCCACATCCGCGCCTTCAACCCGGCCAGCGAGGTCCGCCGCCACACCCCGGACGAGCTGGAGCCGGACGACCTCACCTCGCATCTGGTGCTGCTCGGCGGCGTCGACTGGAACGACCTGACCACCAACGTCTTCCAGGACCTCGGGCTTCCGGTCGAGCAGGTGAACGACTGGGACGGCGAGCACGGCCCCTACTTCTCCTCCTCGGACCGGCGTTTCCATCCCAAGCTGAGCGGCGGGCGGCTGCGCGAGGACGTGGCGCTGTTCTACCGGGGAGAGAACCCCTACAACGCCGAGTGCACGCTCACGATCTGCAACGGCATGTACGGCCGCGGCACGCTCGGGGTGGCGCGGGCCCTGACCGACGTCAAGTTCAGGGACCGCAACACCGCCTGGCTCCAGGAGCGCTTCGGCGGCCACGAGGCCTACGCGCTGCTGAGCAAGGTCCGCGTCGTCAACGGCAAGGTCATCACCCCCGACTGGACGCTCGACGAGCTGAGGCTGGTCGAATGGCCCGGCTGACCTCGCCGGCGTCGCATCACCATCCCTCCCACCGGCATCTGCTCCAGGCGACCGGCGCGCCCGCGGGCATGGCCAGGATCGACGCGATCGTGGTGCCCACCGCCCGCCCGAGCCGTTACCTCCGGCACGCCTCCCATCTGGCGGAGGTCCTGGGCTGCCCGCTGGTCGTGCTGTGCAGCGGCAGGTGGACCAGCGCCGAGCGGGTGCGGGCCGGGGCCGCTCCCGGCGCCGACGTGATCGCCATCGACTTCACGGCGAGGTCGGCGGCGCGGCTGCCCGCGCTCGAGACGTCCACCGCGCTCCCCCCGAGGCTGAGACGGCACACCGACACGGCCGCCAAGCGCAATTTCGCGCTGGCGCTGGCCAGGATGGCCGGCTGGGAGCGCATCGTGTTCCTCGACGACGACATCGAGGTGGGAGCGCCTGACGACCTCCGCAGGGCGGCCGGGCTGCTCGACGCCTTCGACGCGGCCGGGCTGTCGATCGGCGGGTTCCCGGACAACTCGGTCGTGTGCCACGCCTTCCGCGCCGTCGGCGGGCATCAGGAGACCTTCGTCGGCGGTGGCGCGCTGGTCGTGGAGACGGTGCGCGACGTCGCGTTCTTCCCGGACGTCTACAACGAGGACTGGTTCTATCTGCTGAAAGAGGACGGGCTGCGCCCGCTCGCCGTCACGGGCCTGGTCAAGCAGGCGCCCTACGACCCGTTCCGCACGACCGAGAGGGCCAGGGCGGAGGAGACGGGCGACGTGCTGGCCGAGGGCGTGTTCTGGCTGCTCGACGAGGGCAGGACCCTGCGGGAGGCCGATCTGCGGCATTGGACGGAGTTCCTGGCCAGGCGCCGCCTGTTCATCGAGAGCATCCTCGACCGCCTGCCGCGGGCCCGGGTGAGCCCGGACGAGCGGCGGCGGATGGAAGAGTCGCTCAAGGCCGCGCGCGGGCGGCTGGCCCTGATCAGCCCCGAGCTCTGTCTCGGATACCTCGACAGGTGGCGGGCCGACAGCAAGGTGTGGCGGGAGTTCGTGGAGCTGCTGCCCCGCGGCAGGCCCGTCGAGCAGGCGTTGCGTTATCTCGCCACGCCCGGCCGGGGCGCGCCGTGACCCTCGGGCGTAGCTCTTTCATCCTTTTGTGACAGATCACCGCGATAAGCTGGTTGCCAGCCGTTTCGCCGCTTGATTGTAGAAGTCATGCTGCATGTCCGGATCCGAGCCGCCGTGCACGGGGATCTCGTCGCCCTGGTCAACTCCCTCGGGCAGGAGCCGTACTTCCGGGAGCGGCTGGCGGGTCAGCGGGAGAAGCACGGGGTGCTGCTGGTCGCGTGGGACGGGTTCACCCCCATCGGGGACGTGTACCTGTGGCTGGACCCGGCCGAGGAGCCAGAGGTGCGGGAGCGGCTGCCCGGCGTGCCGTTGCTGACCCACCTGGAGGTGGCTCCCGAGCATCGCAACCAGCGGATCGGCACCCGGCTGATGGGCGCCGCCGAGCGGCGGTTACGCGAGCTCGGCCACGACCGGGTGGCGCTGGGCGTGGATCCGCGCAACCGCCGGGTGTGGCCGCTCTACAGGCGGCTCGGTTACGTGGAGTGGCCGCATCCTCCCGTGCCGACCACCCGCCGGATCTACCTGCCGGGCGGGCGGGTGGAGCAGGTGCCCGACGTGTGCCGGATTCTGGTGAAAGATCTTCGTGAACCTCGGGCCGGCGAAGGCTAGGATTCCCGAACGAAGTTCGGCCAAGTGAGGGATGTCCGGTATGACTACTCGCCAGCATGCCATCGGAGACCTGTTGCGCCGCTCCGCGGCCCGCTATCCCGCCAAGACCGCCATCGTCCACGGCGACCTGCGGCAGAGCTACGCCGAGCTCGACCGTACGGTGAACCGCACCGCCAACGCGCTGGCCTCGCGGGGCGTGGGCAAGGGCGACCGGTTCGCGATCCTCTCGCACAACGACCACGCGTTCGTGGTGGCCTACTTCGCGCTGGCCCGGCTGGGCGCGATCTCGGTGCCGATCAACTTCATGCTGGGCCCGGAGGAGGTCGCGTACATCCTGGAGCACGCGGGCGCGTCCGGGATGCTGGTGGAGGAGGCCCTGCTGCCGGTGGCCGAGGGCGCCGTGAGCGACCGGGTCGCGGTGCGCGGCGTCATCGGGGCGGGCCGGGACGGGTGGGAGCCGGTCGAGGACTGGATGGCGCACGGTGACGACGCCGAGCCGGTGGTGGAGATCGGCGACGACGACCCGATCCAGCTCATGTACACCAGCGGCACCGAGTCCCGGCCGAAGGGGGCGACCCTGTCGAGCCGGAGCCTGATCTCCCAGTACGTGACGTGCGTGGTCGACGGTGAGATGAGCGGCGACGACGTGGAGGTGCACGCGCTGCCGCTGTACCACTGCGCCCAGCTGCACTGCTTCCTCACGCCCGGGATCTATCTGGGGGCGACCAACATCGTGCTGCCCGGCGCCGACCCGGCAGCGATCCTGGCGGCGATCGAGTCGGAGCGGGCCACCAAGCTGTTCTGCCCGCCGACGGTCTGGATCGGGCTGCTGCGCCACCCAGACTTCGACCGCCGTGACCTGTCGTCGCTGCGCAAGGGCTACTACGGCGCCTCGATCATGCCGGTCGAGGTGCTGAAGGAGATCGCGGCCCGGCTGC
Organism: Nonomuraea sp. NPDC049486; assembly: GCF_040676925.1. NCBI lineage: Bacteria > Bacillati > Actinomycetota > Actinomycetes > Streptosporangiales > Streptosporangiaceae > Nonomuraea > Nonomuraea sp. NPDC049486. Next base: position 43,211 of record NZ_JBFAPV010000016.1, on the reverse strand, counting down.
CCGAGGTGCGGCTGTTCAACTTCTACGGGCAGACGGAGATGGCGCCGGTGGCCACGATCCTGCGCCCTGAGGAGCAGCTGACCCGGCTGGGTTCGGCCGGCCGGCCCGCGCTGAACGTGGAGACGCGGATCGTCGGCGACGACGGCGAACCGCTGCCGCCGGGCGAGGTGGGCGAGATCGCGCACCGCAGCCCGCACGCGATGCTCGGCTACTGGAACGACCCGGAGAAGACCGCGGAGGCGTTCCGCGGAGGCTGGTTCCACAGCGGCGACCTGGGTGTGATGGACGTGGACGGATACCTGTCGGTGGTCGACAGGAAGAAGTACATGATCAAGACAGGCGGCGAGAACGTGGCCAGCCGCGAGGTCGAGGAGGCGATCTACCAGCACCCGTCCGTGGCGGAGGCGGCCGTGTTCGGGGTGCCGGACGAGCGGTGGATCGAGGCCGTGACGGCCGCGGTCGTGCTGCGCGAGGGCGCGAGCCTCACCGCCGACGAGCTGGTGGCGTTCCTGCGGGGCCGGCTGGCTCCGTTCAAGACGCCCAAGCAGGTCCGGTTCGTAGCCGCGCTGCCCAAGAACGCCAGCGGCAAGGTGCTCAAGCGGGAGCTGCGCGAGGCGTTCTGACCGCCGCGCCGGTCCTCTCGCAAGGGCTCGCTGACCAGGGAAGACGACGCTGAGTCACGGTGTTGTACGGGAGTGCGCGACAACCTTCTCGACATCCGACGTATCTACTTCGAGCCCGCCGCCGCCGAGCTGCCGCGCGGCCGGGAGATACTCGGCCGCTTCCCTGGTGCCGAGCTGGTCGAGGTCGAGCGGCACGACCGCATCCCGGAGCTGTACGGCGACGAGGCGAACGTGGCCCGCTGGGTCCGGATCAAGACCGAGTCGCTGGTGCTCGGCACCAAGAAGTCGCTGACCGCCCGCCCGAACGGCCGCTCCAGCGACTTCGTCGCGCCGTCCACGGCCAACGGCTGCGCCATGGCGTGCGCGTACTGTTACGTGCCGCGCCGCAAGGGCTACAGCAACCCGATCACGGTGTTCGCCAACATCGACAAGATCACCGGCTACCTCGCCAGGCACGCCGCCAGGCAGGGCGTCAAGCCGGAGCCGGACCAGGTGGACCCGCACGCCTGGGTGTACGACATCGGCGAGAACTCCGACTGCTCGGTGGACGCGACGATCTCCAGGAACGTCCGTGACCTGGTGGAGCTGTTCCGGGACCTGCCGAACGCCAAGGCCAGCTTCGCCACCAAGTACGTCAACCGCGACCTGCTCGGCTGGGATCCGCGGGGGCGCACCAGGATCAGGTTCAGCCTGATGCCGGAGGCCGACTCCAAGCTGCTCGACATCCGCACCTCCCCGGTGGCCGAGCGCATCGCCGCCATCGACGACTTCGTGGCGGCCGGGTACGAGGTGCACGTCAACTTCAGCCCGGTGGTGGTCAGGGACGGCTGGCTGGAGGACTGGGCCGAGCTGCTGGACCGGCTCGGCGACGGGATCGGCGCGGCGGCGCGCGAGCGGCTCGCCGCCGAGGTGATCTTCCTGACCCACAACGACCGGCTGCACGAGGTCAACCTCGGCTGGCATCCGAAGGCCGAGGAGGTGCTGTGGCGGCCGGACCTGCAGCAGCCCAAGCGCTCGCAGACGGGCGGCTGGAACGTCCGCTACCGCACGGGCCAGAAGGGCCGGTACGTAGCCGCGCTCACCGATCTCATCGATGAGCGCCTGCCCTTCTGCCGGATCCGCTACGCCTTCTGACGAAGCCGCCGTCTTGTCCGGGCCCCCCGGCGAGCCCACGGCGGCCCCGCCCGGCGCGGGACGGGCCGCCGCCGGAGCGCGCCGACCGCTTCACCGCGCTCGCCGAGCTGCTGGAGGACGACCACGTGCTGGGACGGTCCCGGTTCGCTGCTGCGCTTCTCCTTCTCGGGGCTGCGCTACGTACGGGACGAGTGGGCGGAGTTGACTGGCGGGAGCTGGCGACGATCTTCTACGAGTGTTACGTGTGCGCGCGGCTGTTGGCGGGCACCCCATGAGAGCGCGTCGCCGTGCCGCGCATCCCGAAGATGATCACCGCTCCGGCGGCCAGGTGCATCAGGGCGAGCGTGAGCTGTGAGCCCGCGTTCACCCCGCCGAGCGGGCCGAGCAGCGACAGCACGAGGACGGCCGCGGCGACCGCGGTCCAGATGGCGCGGGCGCGCCGGGTGAGGCGTTCGAGGACGGCCAGCAGGGCCCAGCCGGCGAGCCCGGCGACGGCGGTGGCGATCACCACCGCCACGGGCCCGACCGCGATGGTCCCGGCTCCGCCCCGGGCGGCGAGGTCGACGCCGGCGATCGGGACGGCCACGAGCCAGACGGCCAGTGTGGCGGCGACGGCGACGGCGATGGTGGGAAGGCGGCGGGTCATGCGCGCGACTCCTCTCTCCTGAGCGGCTCGTACAGGCTGCTCCAGCCGTTGTAGAGCCCGCTCAGCACGTAGTGGACGTTGGTGATGATCACGGCGACGAGGGTCGCGACCGCGTACAGGAGCATCCCTGTCACGCGCACCGTGTCGACGGGCAGCGCGTACGCGATGGCCACCCGGGCGGCGGCGTCGAGCAGCAGCACGACGCCCCAGACGGCGGACGACACCCGCCAGACGCGGCGGAACCTGGGCAGCCGCTCCCAGTAGACCTCCCACGGCTCGCGCACCGGCCCGAACGGGTAACGGTGCTCCAGCAGCGGCCGGGTGAAGAGGTAGGCGAGAGGCCGGGACATCCTGGTCGAGGCCAGGAACCAGATGCCGGCCGCCGCCGTGACCCAGCCCTCCTTGGCCAGCAGCATCCGCTCGTCGCCGCTGACCAGCGTCACCACCACGGCGACGGCGAACATGGCGGTGAAGAACGCGCTCAGCCCGTCGAGCTTGCGCTCGCGCAGCAGCTTGTAACCGGTGAACCCGGCCGACACCAGCGTGTCGGCCAGCAGCGCCAGGTAGACGCTGACCCCCGCGGCGCGTAACCCGTAATAGATCACGACGGGCACGCCGATGTTGACGGCGATCGTCAGCCACCGCCCCCTCACGGCTCCGCCCTGGTGGCCAGGTCGAACATCGTCTCCAGCTCGCGCGCCGTCAGCTCCAGGTCGAGGCCGGGCCTGGAGCGCAGCAGGAACGGCAGGCCGTCGAGCGAGCGCTGGATCGTGGCGGCCATCACGAACGGGTCGAACGCGCGGAACTCCCCCCGCTCCTGGCCCTCGCGCAGAATGAGCTCCAGGTGGCTCAGCGTCCGAATCTCCTCCTCCGGGCCGTAGGAGCCGGCCTCGCCCGGATGGCTGAGGAAGATCGTCATCAGCGCCTCCATCTCGTCGCGGTGCGCGGCGTTGAACGCGACCAGGCCGCCGATGTAGGCGCGCAGCCGGCTCCTGGCGTCGGGCTGCGCGCTGACCCGCTCGTGCATGAACCGCCCGAGCTTCTCGTGCACGTGCCCGACCACGGCGGCCATCAGCTCGTCCTTGCCTGCGAAGTGGTACGAGATCAGCCGCGTGCTGCTCAGCCCCGCCCGCTCGGCGATCTTCGCGAACGAGGTGTGCCCGTAGCCGAGCCGCCCGAGGGTCTCGATAGTCGCGGCGATGATCTGCGCGCGCCTGGCGTCCCCCGTGAACGTCCGCTTTCTTACTTGCATGAGTAAACAGTAACTCATCCAAGTAACTCCGGGAACCCCTCTCGCGGGTTTACGGTGCGCCCATGACGATCCGCAGCCTGTTCGCGAGTGTGCTGGCCGTGCTGTCGGCCGGTACCGTCGCCCTCGTGGTGACCCCATCGACTTCCGCCGCGACGGCCGCCGACCACGGCCGCCGCGCCCAGCCGCCCGTCGTCATCGGCCATCGCGGCGCCAGTGCCCACCGCCCCGAGCACACGCTGCTCTCGTACGAGGCCGCGATCGCGATGGGAGCCGACTACATCGAGCCCGACCTCGTCCCCACCAAGGACGGCGTCCTCGTCGCCCGGCACGAGAACGAGATCTCGCAGACCACCGACGTGGCCGAGCGGGCGGAGTTCGCCGGCAGGCGCGCCACCAAGACGATCGACGGCCGCGCGGTGACCGGGTGGTTCACCGAGGACTTCACGCTCGCCGAGCTGAAGACCCTGCGGGCCAGGGAGCGGGTGCCCGACCTGCGCCCGGACAACACTGCTTTCGACGGGACGGCCCAGATCCCCACCTTCGAGGAGGTGGTCGAGCTGGCGCTGCGGCACGGGGTGGGCGTCTACCCGGAGACCAAGCACCCGACCTACTTCGACTCCATCGGCCTGTCGCTGGAGGAGCCGCTGCTGGAGACGCTGGAGCGCAACCGCGTGCGGAAGGCGTACATCCAGTCGTTCGAGACGGCCAACCTGCGCGAGCTGTCCGGCAGGACGCGGCTGCCGCTCGTCCAGCTCATCGGCGCGACCGGCGCCCCCTACGACTGGGTCGCGGCCGGGAACGGCCGCACCTACGACGACATGGTCACCCCGGAGGGCCTGCGGGAGGTCGCCCGGTACGCCGGCGCGATCGGCGTCGACACCCGGCGCGTGCTGCCCGTCGGCGCCGACGGCCGGACCCTGGAGCCGACCGCCCTGGTCCGCGACGCCCACCGCGGGCGGCTGGACGTGCACGTGTGGACCGTGCGCAACGAGAACTCCCAGCTCCCCGCCGACCACCGGCTCGGGAACCCCGACAGCCCCGCCTACCCGCGCGCCACCGGTGACGTGGCGGGCTTCCTGGGCCGGCTGCTGGAGCTGGGCGTCGACGGCGCGTTCTGCGACGACCCCGCGATGGGCCGGGCCGTCGTCTCGCGTCACGCCCGCTGACATGACGACCGACCAGCACGGGCTCGCCGTGAGCGGGGCGGGGCGGGCCGCCGTCCGCCACTACGACCGGGCCGTCGACGCGCTGCTGCACTTCCGTCCCGAGGTCGAGGCCGAGACGGCGGCGGCGCTGGCCGAGGCGCCCGGCTTCCCCATGGCCAACGTGCTGAGCGCCTACCTGGGGATGCTCACCACCGAGCCGGCCCCGGCCCGCGAGGCTCGCGAGCGCTTCGCCGCCTTCCTGCGCCGCGCGGACCCGACGGCGTGGTCACCGCGCGAGCGGGCGCACGCCGAGGCGGCCGGCGCGCTGCTCGGCGGCGACCTCACGCGCTGCGGCGCGCTGCTCGCGCGCATCACCGAGCGGCACCCGCGCGACGCGCTCGCGCTGGCCGCCGGGCACCAGGTCGACTTCTTCACCGGCGACGCCCGCTCCCTGCGCGACCGGATCGGCGGCGCGCTCAGCGCCTGGCACGACGACGACCCGCACTACGGGCATCTGCTCGGGATGTACGCGTTCGGGCTGGAGGAGGCCGGCCACTACGACCGCTCCGAGGAGGTGGGGCTGCGGGCCGTCGAGCTGAACCGGCGCGACGTGTGGGGCATCCACGCGGTCGCGCACACGTACGAGATGCAGGGACGTTTCGGTGACGGCATCCGCTTTCTGGACGAGCGGGTCGGCGACTGGTCCACCGGGACGTTCTTCAACGTGCACACCTGGTGGCACTACACCCTGTACGCGCTGGAACGCGGCGAGACCGGCCGGGTGCTGGACATCTACGACGCGGTGCTGGCCGGCGGCGAGACCGCGATGCAGTTGCTGGACGCCTCGGCCCTGCTGTGGCGCCTCTACCTGGAGGGCGTCGTGCCGGACGGGCGGTGGGCGGCGCTGGCGGACGCGTGGCCGGACAAGATGGACGAGGCCTGTCACGCGTTCAACGACATGCACGCGGTCATGGCGTACGTGGGAGCGGGCCGCGCCGGCGAGGCGGAGCGGCTCATCGCGGCGCGGGAGGCGTACGTGCGCGAGCCGCGTCCCGGGGTCACCAACCAGGCGATGACCGCGCGGGTGGGGCTGCCGGTGTGCCGGGCGCTGGTGGCCTACGGGCGGGGCGACCATGACCGGGTCGTCGAGCTGCTCCAGCCGGTCAGGCACCGGGTGAACGAGGCCGGCGGCAGCCACGCGCAGCGGGACGCGGTGCAGAGGACGCTGCTGGAGTCGGCGCTGCGGGCCGGGCGGCACGAGCTGGCGCGGGTGCTGGTGAGCGAGCGGGTGCACCTGCGGCCGTGCAGCCCGTTCAACTGGCTGAAGCGGGGCGCCCTGGCCGAGGCGCTCGGTGACCGCGCCGCCGCGGCCGCCGCGCGGGACGAGGCCGCCCGGCTGGCCCTGGCGGGAGGATCTGTCGGGGGCGCCGAGTAGGGTTTCGGCCATGGAAAGCCGACTGACCTTGATGGCCGTGCACGCCCACCCCGACGACGAGTGCCTGAGCACCGGCGGGGTGCTCGCCCGCTACGCCGCGGAGGGCGTCCGCACGGTTCTGGTCACCTGCACCAACGGCGAGCAGGGTGACGGCCCCGGCGGGGTGAAGCCCGGCGAGGCCGGCCACGACGCCGCCGAGGTGGCCGAGCGCCGGCTGGCCGAGTTGCGCGCCTCCGCCGACCATCTCGGCATCGAGCACGTCGAGCTGCTCGGCTACCGCGACTCCGGCATGGCGGGCTGGTCGACCAACGACCACCCTGACGCCTTCGCCAACGTGTCCGTGGAGTCGGCGGCCGCCCGGCTGACCGAGCTGATGGCGCGTTACCGCCCGCAGGTGGTGGTGACCTACGACGAGACGGGCGGCAGCGGCTACGGCCATCCCGACCACGTCCAGGCCCACCGCGTCGCCGTGGCCGCCGTCAACGGCGGCGGCGTCCCCGACAAGCTCTACTACACCGCGATCCCGCGCGCCGCGATCGCCAACATGGCCGCGACCCTCCGCGAGTCGGGCATCGACCTGGGCTTCGAGCCCGACGACGACTTCGGCACCCCCGACGAGCTGGTCAACGCCATCGTCGACGTCTCCGCCTACGTCGACCGCAAGCTCAAGGCCCTGGAGGCGCACGCCAGCCAGGGCGAAAACATCTTCCCGCTGCGCATGCCCCCGCAGGCCCAGCAGCAGATGTTCTCCCACGAGGCGTTCACCCGCGTCCAGAGCCGCGTCAAGACCCCGGCCCACGAGGACGACCTCTTCACCGGCCTCCGCTGACGCGACCCTCCTCGACCTGCCAGGCGGCTCTGCCCGCTCCGACCCGGGCGAAGGAAGGGCCGATGACCTCCGCGGTCACCGGCCCTGGCGCACGCATCGGGCGGCCACCGCCCCTCCACACGCATCGGGCCGGCGCGGGAGGACGGATCCTCTCCGGACACCGGCTGATCGTGCGGGGGGTGGCGTGAGAGGGTGGGCGGGTGATCGCGGTGCTGGGTGAGTGCGTCGCCGACGCGTTCGCGGAACGGCGGGCGGGTGAGCTGACGCTGCGGGTGCTGCCGGGCGGCGGGCCGGCGAACACGGCGGCGGCGCTGGCCGGGCTCGGCACGCCGGCGCGGTTCCTGGGGCGCATCTCGGGTGACGTGTTCGGGGAGCTGTTCCGGGAGCGGCTGGCCGGGGTGGATCTGACGTACGCCGTCGAGGCCCGCGAGCCGAGCACGCTCGCGGTGGCCGGCCTGGACGACGCCGGCAAGGCGCGTTACGGCTTCCACGCCGAGGGCACCGCCGACTGGCAGTGGACCGGCGCCGAGCTGGCCGGCCCGGTGCTGGACGGCGTGCGGTGCCTGCACACCGGGTCGCTGGCGCTGGTCAGGCCGCCGGGACGGGACGTGGTGGAGGCGTTCGCGGCGGCGGCCGCGCGGCGGGTGACGGTCTCGGTCGATCCCAACGTACGGCCGAGCCTCGCCACGCGGGAGGCGTACGCGGTCGAGCGGTGGTGCGCCTTCGCCGACATCCTGCGGCTCAGCGACGACGACCTGGCCTTCCTGCGGCCCGGCGAGCCGGTGGAGCGGGTGTGCGACGAGTGGCACGCCGCCGGGGCGCGGCTGGTGGTGGTGACGCGGGGCCCGGCCGGGGCGCTGGTGTCGCTCGGCGGGGCCCGGGCGGAGGTGACCGCGCCTCAGGTGGACGTGGTCGACACGGTGGGCGCGGGCGACGCGTTCACCGCCGGGCTGCTGCACTGGCTCGACGGGCGCGGGCTGCTCGGCGGCCGGTTGGACGGGCTGGATCCGGCCACGGCGCGGGAGGCGGCGGCGTTCGCGGCGAAGGTGGCGGCGCTGGCCTGCACGGTGCGGGGCGCCGACCTCCCCCGTGACGCCGGTGCGGTGGCGGGCCGCTGAGCGTCAGCGCGGGCGGGCCAGCGCGTCGCGGACGTCCATGAGGGCGAAGCCGAGCAGGTTGAGCCCGCGCCAGGTGGCGGGCGAGGCGGCGGCCGGGTCGTCGGCGGCCAGCCCGATGCCCCACACCCGGTCCAGCGGGCTGGCCTCGACCAGCACCCGCCCGCCGGTGGTCAGCAGGAACTCCTTCAGCTCGGCGTGCTGCCCGAACTTGGCGAGGTTGCCCCGTACCACGATCTCGTAGCGGTGGGCGGCCCAGGTCTCCTCGTCGAAGCCGCCGACGGCGCGCCCGAGCTTCTTCGCCTCGCCGGGATGGGCGGCGGCGAGGATCTTCTCGGCGGCCACCTCGTCGCCGAACAGCAGCGCCTTGTGCGCCATCATGTAGTGCTCGGCCGATCGGTAGTGGCGCCCGTCCTCGGTGAAGCCGGCGGGCCACCACTGGCTGAGGCAGCCGCGGCCGGCCGTGCCGTCGCGGGCGGGCTGGTGGCCCCAGAAGTAGAGATAGCGCGGCGGTCGCCCGGCCAGCTCTGCGGCCACGGCTTCGGGGACTGACCGGGGAAGCTTCTCGGACATGGCCTTACTGTGTCACAGCCTCCCTGTGTCACACCCGCGTCACACCCGCGCGACGGCATGCCCGTGCGGCGAGGGGCGCGGTTTGCCACAGGGGTGACCGGGGCAGACGAGGTGCTACGGACGAACCGGGAGTTTCCATGGCCGAGTATGAGGCGACGCGTGGCATGCCTGCCGAAAGTGGTGTGGTGTTCGGCGTGGCGTCCGACGTCACGCTGATGAACAGGTGGCTGCCGCACGGACTGTGGGTCCGCGGCAGCGGGCCGAACACCGTGGAGGCGGGCGGCGAGGTGGTGCCCGGTGAGGGCGAGCATGAGGGCCTGTTCCGCGCCCAGCGTGACCAGCTCAGGGTGGAGTGGGGCGGCCGTGATCATCCGGACTATTCGGGCTGGCTGCAGGTTTCGGACGCCGACAGCGGCACGAGTGAGGTGACGGTGCACATCTCCTTGCTGGACGAGCCGGAGGAGGAGACGCCGCGCGAGCGTGCCGACGAGGTGCGCGGCATGCTCGACGAGTCGCTCTCGCGCCTGCAGGACGAGATCGGTAACCGCCTGAACAACTCGGGCTGAATGGATGGAGTGGCTGCTCATCCTGCACGCGGCGGCCGCGTTCTGCGCTCCCTGGCTCGTCCGGCGGTTCGGACGGGACGCGCTGCTGCTGCTCGCGGCGGCACCGGCGGCCGGCTTCGTCTACACCCTGCTGGGGCCGGAGGCGTCCGTCCGTCCGTGGGCTCCGGCGCTCGGCATCTCGCTGGCGTTCCGCGCCGACGCGCTGGGCCTGCTGATGATGGCGCTGGTGACCGGCGTCGGCGCGCTCGTCATGGTCTACAGCTCGCGCTACTTCTACCGGGGCGACGAGGGCCTGGGGCGGTTCGGCGCGGCCATGACGGCGTTCGCCGGCGCCATGCTGGGCCTGGTCACGGCCGACGACCTGCTGCTGCTGTACGTGTTCTGGGAGCTGACGACGGTCTTCTCGTACCTGCTGATCGGGCATCACCCGGAGAGCCGGTCGAGCAGGCGGGCCGGCATGCAGGCGCTGGTCGTCACCACCCTGGGCGGGCTGGCGATGCTGGCCGGGTTCGTGATGATCGGGCAGTCGGCGGGCACCTACCAGATCTCCGCCATCCTGGCGGACCCGCCCGAGGTGGGGCCGGTGGCGCTGGTGCTGGTGCTGGTCGGGGCGCTGTCCAAGTCGGCGATCTTCCCGTTCAGCGCGTGGCTGCCCGCGGCGATGGCCGCCCCCACGCCGGTGTCGGCTTACCTGCACGCGGCGGCGATGGTCAAGGCGGGCGTCTACCTGCTGGCCCGGCTGGGCCCGGCGTTCGGCGACGCGACGGTGTGGCGGGCGGTGGCGGTGCCGCTGGGTGCGCTGACGATGCTGCTGGGCGGCTGGCGGGCGCTGCGGGAGACCGATCTGAAGAGGCTGCTCGCGTACGGGACGGTCGGCCAGCTCGGCTTCCTGATCGTGCTGTTCGGCGCCGGCACCGGGGCGACCGCGCTGGCCGGGGTGGCGATGCTGCTCGGGCACGCGCTGTTCAAGGCGACCCTGTTCCTGGTCGTGGGGGTGGTGGACCGCGCGGCGGGCCGGCGTGATCTGCGCGGGCTGAGCGGGCTGGGCCGTTCGATGCCGTGGACGTGCGCGGCGGCGGTGCTGGCCGGGGCGTCGATGGTGGGGCTGCCGCCGCTGGTCGGGTTCGTGGGCAAGGAGGCGGCGCTGGAGGCGCTGCTGGCCGACCCGTTCGTCCTGGCGGCGGTGGTGGCCGGGTCGGCGCTGACCGCCGCCTACACGCTGCGGTTCCTGTGGGGGGCGTTCGCGGACAAGCCGCACAGGAAGCGGTCGAAGCTGAAGCGGCCGCTGGTGCTCATGGTGGCGCCGGCCGTGCTGCTGGCCGGGCTCGGGCTGGTGCTGGCGCCGCTGGCGGGCATGTTCGAGACGGCCATGTCCGGCTACACGGCCTCCTTCCCCGACCCGGGGCACGGCACCCACCTGGCGCTCTGGAGCGGGGTGGGGGCGCCGCTGCTGCTGTCGGCGGCCACACTGGTCGTCGGCGTGCTGCTGTTCCTGGCGCGCGAGCCGGTGGCGCGGCTGGGGTCGGCGATGCACATCACCGACTCCGGCGTGGCGTTCTGGAACGCGCTGCGCCGCACCGACCTGGCGGCGCTCCAGCTCACCGGCATCGTCCAGCGCGGCTCGGTGCCCGACTACGTGCTCCTCACGCTCGCCACCCTGGCCGGCATCGGGACGCTCGCCCTGTCCTACGGTCCTCCGCTCGCGCTGGACGCGCCGGTGACGGGGTGGCAGCGGCCCGAGCAGCCGCTGCTCGCCGTGCTGATCGCGGCCGCGGTCGTGCTCGCCCTGCGTGCCCACAGCTATCTGCTGCTGGCCATCTCCTGCGGCATGACCGGGTACGGGGTCGCGCTGCTGTTCCTCGCCCACGGCTCCCCCGACCTGGCGCTGACCCAGTTCCTGGCCGAGACCCTCAGCATGGTCATATTCGTGCTGGTGCTGAGACGCGTGTCGAACCCGCCGGTGCCGGCCAGGCTGCCTTTCGCGCTCCGGCTCGGCATCGGTCTCGTGACCGGGGCGGTGGTGGTCGTGGCGGGCATCCTGGCGATGGACGCCCGGCAGGCCCCACCGGTCGGCGACCTCATGGCCGGGGCGGCGGAGCGGGCCGGGGCCGGCAACATCGTCAGCGCCCTGCTGCTCGACATCCGGGCCTGGGACACAATGGGCGAGAGCACCGTGATCCTGGTGCTCACGCTGGGCGTCACCAGTCTGGTGTACCTGCGCCGCACCTCGTACGCGATCGACAGGCGGCCGGCGCCCCCGCGCCCAGGCCGGCCCTGGCTGGCGTCGGCGCTGCCGGAGGAGCATCGGTCGCTCGCGTTCGAGGTGGCCGCCCGCCTGACCTTCCACACGGTCCTGCTGCTCTCGGTGTTCCTGCTGTTCGTCGGGCACGGGCGGGTCGGCGGCGGTTTCGCGGGCGGGATCGTGGCCGGGCTGGCGATCACGGTCCGCTACCTGGCGGGCGGGCGCGACGAGCTGGCCAGGGCGGTGCCGGTGCACCCGGGGGTGCTGCTCGGGGTCGGGCTCACGATGTCGGTCGGCACGGCGCTCATCGGGATGGCGTTCGGCGGTGAGGCGCTGCGCATGCTGGCCGCCGACGTGGCGGTGCCGCTGGTCGGCACCCTGCACCTGTCCACGGTGCTGCTGTTCGACCTGGGGATCTATCTGACGGTGGTGGGAATGGTGCAGGACGTGTTGCGGGCGCTCGGCGCCGAGGTGGACGAGCAGATCGAGGCGCGATGACGATCTCGCTGGTGCCGCTGGCCGTGTGCGGGCTGCTCGTCGCCGCCGGGATGACGCTGCTGCTGGAGCGGAGCCTGGCCCGGGTGCTGGCGGGCGTGATCCTGCTCGGCAACGGGGTGAACCTGCTGATCCTCACCACCGGCGGCGACGCCGGCGACCCGCCGCTGCTCGGCCGGGCCGAGCCGGACCAGATGGCCGACCCGCTCCCCCAGGCCATGGTCCTGACCGCGATCGTCATCACGCTGGGCGTCACCGCGTTCCTGCTCTCCATGGTGCACCGGGCCTGGCAGCTGCGCGGCTCCGACGAGGTGAGCGACGACACCGAGGACCGCTGGGTGCGGCTGCGCGCCCGGCGCGGGCAGCTGGGCGAGCGGGTGCGCGCCCGGCAGGCGGAGTACGACCGGCTGGTCGCCGAGCAGCGCGCCGAGTTGCACGCCGAGCTGCGTGACGAGCCGACCAGGGGTGAGCGGATGGCGCACCGGCGGGCCGACCGCAGGCGCCTCAAGGCCCGCCAGCGGGAGGCGCGCAAGCAGATGCGGCGGGCCATCAGAGCCGAGCGGGAGCGCCAGGCGCTCGCGCTCGACCCCGAGCTGGAGGGCGACGAGTAGTGGAGGCGCTGATCCCGGTCCCGGTGCTGCTGCCGCTGCTGGCGGCGGGCATCAAGCTGGCCATCGGCGCGCGGCTGCGGCATCTGCAGGGTGTCATCAGCATCTTCGCCCTGGCCGTCAACCTGGTGGTGTCGGCGGTGCTGCTCGCCCAGGTCGACCAGCACGGGCCGATGGTGGCGCGGATCGGCGGCTGGGAGACGCCGATCGGGATCTCGCTGGTCGCCGACCGGCTGTCCGCGCTCATGCTGGTGACCTCGTCGGCGGTGACGCTGTGCGTGATGGTGTACTCGGTGGTCAGCGCCTACGACCGGCAGGAGGACGTCGCCCCGATGGCGATCTTCCACCCGGCGTTCCTGGTGATGCTGGCCGGGGTGGCGAACGCGTTCCTGACCGGTGACCTGTTCAACCTGTTCGTGGCGTTCGAGATGCTGCTGAGCGGGTCGTACGTGCTGCTCACGTTCGGCGGGACCCAGTCCAGGATCCGGGCCGGGGCCACGTACACGGTCATGGCGCTGATGTCGTCGATGCTGTTCCTCATCGCGCTGGCGATCGTGTACGCGGCCACCGGGACGCTGTCGATCGCCCAGCTTGCCGTGCGGTTCGCGGACCTCACGCCGCAGGTGAAGCTGCTGGTGGAGCTGTTCCTGCTGCTGGCGTTCGCGATCAAGGCGGCGATCTTCCCCGTGTCGGGCTGGCTGCCGGACTCCTATCCGACCGCGCCCGCGCCGGCGACGGCGGTGTTCGCCGGGCTGCTCACGAAGGTCGGCGTGTACGCGATCTTCCGGCTGGAGGCGCTGCTGTTCCCCGGCGGGCCGGTGGGGACGCTGCTGCTGTGGGCGGCGCTGGCCACGCTGCTGCTGGGCGTGCTGGGCGCGGTGGCGCAGACGGACATCAAACGGATGCTGTCGTTCACGCTGGTCAGCCACGTCGGCTACATGGTGATGGGGGTGGGCCTGGCGACCGTGGCGGGGCTGGCGGGCGCCGTCTTCTACGCGGTGCACCACATGACCGTGCAGACGAGCCTGTTCCTGGTGGCGGGGCTGATCGAGCGGCGCTCGGGCACCACGTCGGTGAACCGGCTGGGCGGGCTGATGCGGAAGGCGCCGCTGCTGTCGGTGCTGTTCTTCGTGCCCGCGATGAACCTGTCGGGCATCCCGCCGATGTCCGGCTTCCTGGGCAAGCTGGCGCTGATCCAGGCCGGGCTGGAGGTCGGCGGCGCGCTCCCCATCGCGCTGGTCGCGGCCGCGCTGGTGACGAGCCTGCTCACGCTGTACGCGGTGGCGAAGGTGTGGGGCAAGGCGTTCTGGCGGGAGCCGCAGGGCGAGGGCGAGAGCCGGGCGGACGCCGGTGAGGAGCAGATGGAGCGGAGCGCGGCGAACACGCCGGGCCTGTACGGGCCGGTGACGGCGCTGGTGGTGCTGGGGCTGGCCTACACGGTGCTGGCCGGGCCGCTGTCGTCGCTGACCGAGCGGGCGGCCGACGAACTGCTGGCGCGGCAGCCGTACATCACCGCGGTCCTGGGGTCGGGATGACGGAGCCTTCGGAGGCCGGCCCTCAGGAGCCGGAGCGGCAGGGGAAGACGCGCGACCGGCTGGCGCCGCGGCTGTTCGGCCGGCCGGTGCCGCTGGCGCTGGTCTGCTGGCTGGCGCTGATCTGGATGATGCTCTGGGGCGATCTGTCCTTCGGCACCCTGGTGGGCGGGCTGATCGCCGGAGCCGTGGTCACGTGGCTGCTGCCGCTGCCGGTGCTCGATCCCGGCATCCGGTTCCGGCCGCTGCCGTTCGTCCGGTTCCTGGCCTGGTTCCTGCTCGACCTGGTGACCTCGACGGCGCGGGTGGTGTTCTGGGTGCTGCGGTCGCCGTCGCCGCCGACCGCGATCGTGCCGGTACGCCTGCGCACCTCGTCGGAGGCCATGACGGTCATGATCATGATCGGGGTGACGACGGTGCCGGGCAGCCTCGTGCTGGGAGCCGACCGGGAGCGGCGGGAGCTGACCATCCACGTGCTCGGCCGGTCCGGCCCCCACGCGGTGGTGGCGGCGCTGACCCAGGACGAGGTGACCGCGCTGGAGACGCGGATCGTGGCGGCGTTCGGTACGCGCGCCGACCGGAAGGAGCTCGGATGACCACGGTGTATCTGGTGACGCTGGTGCTGCTCGCCGTCGGCGCGGCGGGGGCGCTCTACCGGCTGGGCAGGGGCCCGACCACGCTGGACCGGGCGGTGTCGGTGGACATGATCACCTCGCTGGCCATGTGCGGCGCGGGCGCGTACGCCGCCGTCTACGGCGACTACTCCGACGTCCCGATCCTGCTGGTGCTGTCGCTGCTCGGGTTCGTCGGGACCGTCTCGCTGGCCCGCTACTTCCCGGAGGGGAACGAGTGAACGTGCTGGACGTCGCGGCGGCCGTCTGCCTGCTGGCGGGGGCGGCACTCGCGCTGACCGCCGGATGGGGCATGGTGCGCTTCCGCACCACACTCGACCGGATGCACGTCGCCACCAAGCCCCAGGTGCTCTGCGTGCTGCTGGTGCTGCTGGCGATGTGGCTGCGCCAGCCGACCTGGGCCACGGCAGGGCCGTTGCTCATCGTCGCCGTGGCCCAGATCATCACCGTGTCGGTGGCCGCGTACGTGGTGGCGCGGGCCGACTACCGCCGGTCAGACGCCGGCGGCGGCTCCTCCTGAGCGGCGGCCGTCGCTCTCGTCCGGCGCGGTGTCGTCGGGGCGGGCGGACCGGTCGAGCGCCGGCTGGCCGAACCACGCCCAGGCGGCCAGCGCCGCCACCCCGCCCGCGGTGACCCACGCCAGCGTGGAGTGGAACAGGAAGTCGACCACCAGCATCGTCGCGGACGTCATCGACAGGGCCAGCGCGAGGGCGCCCGCGAGACCGTAGTGGTTGGAGCGGCGGACCAGCTTCTCCTTCAGCCCCTGGCGGAACAGCACCCGGTGCTGGTTGGCCGGGGCGATGTAACAGATCGAGGCGCACGCCGCCGACACCAGCGCCACGAAGAACAACCACCGGTCGAACGCGCTCAGCCGCTCGAAGCCCTGCGAGAACGGCACGGTGAGCAGGAAGGCGAACAGCACCTGGACACCGGTCACCGCGACGCGGGCGCCCTGCAGTAACTCGACGAAGTTGCGATCGGCGCGTTCCTGCCGGGTCTCCTTCTCCTGTTCCGGCACCTGTTGCACGAGGACCGCCTCCCACCTGTTCCAATACATCTCGAAAGTCAAGGGGGTACTGCCAACGTCAAGGGATCGCAAACTCCCCGCCCGCCAGGAACGTTCCGACCACGCGGGCGAACTCGGCGGCCTGGTACTCCAGCGGCACCATGCCGCCGGCGATGACCGCGGCCGGCGCCCCCAGCCGGTCGGCCAGCGGGCGCAGCTCGGGGAAGGCGAAGGGGTCCTCGGCGGCGCCCACGCACAGGACCGGGCAGCGGATCAGGCCGAGCCGGTCCTCCATCCGGTAGGCGGCGACAGCGCGGTGCCCGCCGGTCAGGCCGGGCCGGGCGGCCAGCGCGTCGCGGACGAAGCGGGCCAGCAGGTCGGGGCGGCCCGGCGGGTAGAAGCCGGCCCGGCCCGCCCACAGCTCGACCAGGTGGGAGCCGTCCTCCCGCTCGGTCACGTGGTCCACCTGCGGCCGGCCTTCACGCCGCCGGCGCGCCTCGGCGTCCACCAGCGGCGTGGACGACAGCACCAGCCTGCTCACCCGCCCGGGGGCGCGGGCCGCCACCTCCACGGCGATCACCCCGCCCGTGTGGTGCCCGGCGACCGCGGCCGTCTCCAGGCCGAGCGCGTCCATGAAGGCCAGCACCCCGTCCGCGTACGCCTCGATCGTGTGCTCGGCCGGCGGCGCGGAGGCGCCGAAGCCGAGCGTGTCCATCGCGATCGCCCGGTGGCCCGCCCCGAGCAGCGGCAGCACCTCGCGGTACTCGTCCCAGGAGCGGGGCGTCTGGTGCAGCAGCAGCACCGGCTCGCCGGTGCCGCACTCGGCGTAGTGGATCTGTCCTAAAGGGGTGCGGGCGTAGCCGAATCCGATCATAGGCACCATCCTCCGTCAGGGGCGGCGGATGTCCTAGACACCGTGGTGTCGCCCAGGCGGCGCCGGGTAGGCGTCAGGCATGCTGGATCAGGGACAGAGCTGGGCGGAAGCGGCGGTGCTGACGGTCAACGCCGGCTCGTCGAGCCTCCGCCTCGACCTCGTCGACGGCGGCGTGGTCGTCGACGGCGCGCGTTCCCAGCGGGCGGTGGAGCCGGGGTCCGCGCGGTCGGAGGTGTCGGAGTTCCTGGGCCGCCACCTCGACAGGGACGTGGGCGCGGTGGCGCACCGGCTGGTGCACGGCGGCGAGCTGGTGACCGCGCCGGCGGTGGCCGACGACCACCTGGCGGCCGCGCTGCGCCGGATCACCGATCTTGCGCCGCTGCACCTGCCGCCGGCGCTGGACCTGCTGGACGCGGCCCGCGAGCTGCTGCCCGCGGTGCCGCACGTGCTCTGCCCCGACACCGCCTTCCACGCCGGGCTGCCCGACGCGGCCGCGGTCTACGCCCTGCCCAAGGCGTGGCGGGAGAGGTACGGGCTGCGCCGCTACGGCTTCCACGGCCTGTCGTACGCGTGGGCGACCGACCGGGCGGCCGAACTGCTCGGCCGTCCGGTCGCGGAGCTGGACCTGGTGCTCGCCCACCTGGGCGGTGGCGCGTCGGTGTGCGCGGTGTCGGGCGGGCGCAGCCTCGACACCTCGATGGGGTTCACCCCGCTCGACGGGCTGCCGATGAGCAGGCGCTCCGGCGGCGTCGACCCGGGCATGCTGATGTGGCTGCTCGACGGCCGGCTGAGCGCGGACGAGCTGCGCCACGGGCTGGAGCGCGAGTCGGGGCTGCTCGGCCTGTCCGGCGGCCGCTCGGGCGACACCCGCGACCTCGTCGCCGCCGAACGCCACGGCGACGAGGAGGCGGCGCTGGCCCTGCGGGTGTTCTGCCACCGGGTGAGCCGGGAGATCGCGGCCGCGGCGACGTCGCTGGGCCGCGTCGACGCGCTGGTGTTCACCGGGGAGATCGGCTGGGACCAGCCCGAGGTGCGCGAGGCGGTCTGCCGCCGCCTGCGCCTGCTCGGGGTCGAGCCGCCGGTGGGCGGCAACCGCGCCGACGACGGCCTGATCAGCCCGGCGGGCACCGCGGTGCCGGTGCTCGTCGTCGAACCGCACGAGGAGCTCCAGCTGGCCCGCGAGTGCCTGCGCGAGCTGTACGGGCCCGAGATCGAGGTCTAGCCGCGGCCGAGCGCCCGCATGGCGGGCAGGGCGCGGTCGTCGAAGCCGAACAGGGCCTGGTTCTCCCAGGCGTTGCCGGTGGACGGGTCGGCGGGGTCCCAGCCGTTGCCCGGCACGCCGGTCCAGGTGGCCTCCCAGGCGAAGACGCCCAGGCCGAGCCGGTCGGGGACGTTCCGTACGATGTCGGAGACCTTGCTCAGCAGGGCGGCCTGCCCGGCGGGGGTGGCCTGGTAGCCGGGGTACGGCTCGGGCGACAGGATGAGGTTCTCCCAGCCGTCGTCGTCGGCGGTGGTGAACGGGTAGCCGGTCTCCACGACGGCCACGGGCTTGCGGTAGCGGGTGGCGACGTCGTCGATGTTGGCCTGGAACGCCTCCAGGGTGCCGTGCCAGTACGGGTAGTACGACAGGCCGATCACGTCGTGGCGGATGCCGTGGGCGGCGGCGTTGTCGAACCACCACCGGTACAGGCCGTTGTCGCCGCCGTTGGCCAGGTGGAGCACCACGTCGGTGCGGCGGGAGACGTCCTTGACCGCGTCGTATCCGGCGTTGAGCAGCCGGGCGGTGTTCGCCCAGTTCTGGTTGCTCCCGTCGGGCCACAGCAGGCCGCCGTTGATCTCGTTGCCAACCTGGACCAGGTCGGCCGGGGTGCCCTGGCGGCGCAGCGCGTCCAGCACGTCGAAGGTGTGCGCGTACACGGCCCGGACCAGCTCGTCGAAGGGCAGGCTCGCCCAGGCGGCGGGCTTGAACTGCTTGCCGGGGTCGGCCCAGGTGTCGGAGTAGTGGAAGTCGACCAGCAGCCGGAGACCGGCCTTCTTGGCCCGCTTGGCGACGGCCAGGACCTGCGTCTTGGTGTTGTAGCCGTCGGCCGGGTCCACCCACACCTTGAGCCTGATGTGGGTGAGCCCGGCCTCGGCCAGGATGCGCAGCGCGTCGTCGCGGCGGCCGTCGGCGTGGCGGTAGACGCCGCCGAGCGCCTCGGACTTGGCGAGGCTGGAGACGTCGGCGCCGCGGACGGGCAGCCGCCGTTCGGCCTGGGCGGCGGGAGCCGCCGCGGCCAGGGTGGCGAGGCAGAGCAGAGCGACCAGTAACCGTCTCATGGGAGTGCTCTCCTAGGGGTGGGGGGATTGCTCCTCGACGACCGTCACGGCGCCGGCCGCGACGGTCACCGGCCCGTCGTGGTGCGCCCCGTCGAACACGCCCGTGCCGGTCACCCCCTCGACCGTCACCGGCTCGTCGCCGTGGTTGATGAGGAACAGGTGGCGGCCGCGCCGGACCAGTTCCAGCGTGTCGGGCAGGCCGCGCGGGCGGCTCACGCCGGCGCGGTCGAGCACCCCGGCCAGCAGCTCGCGCAGGCCGGTGACGGGGGCGGTGGCCAGGTACCAGGCGGTGCCGGCGCCGAGGTCGTGGCGGGTGAGCGCGGGATGCCCGGCGTCCGGCCCGGAGGCGAACTCGCGCTCGGCGACGGCCCCGGCCGGGTGGATCCGCTCGGACCAGATCCGTCCGTCGAGCCCGCCGGTGACGGCGACGGTCTCGTGCTCGCGCAGCGGGTGGAACTCCTCGATCGACAGGCCGAGCACCTCCCGCAGCGCGCCCGGGTAGGCGCCGGGGTGGATGGTGTCGTGCTCGTCGACGATGCCGGAGAAGTACGAGACGAGCAGGTTTCCGCCTGCTTCCACGTACCGGTGCAGGTTCTTGGCCGAAGCGTCGGTGAGCAGGTACGCGCTCGGCGCGACCACCACCCGATAACGCGACAGGTCGGCGGACGGGTGGACGAAGTCGACGGTGACGTGCTCCCGCCAGAGCGCCTCGTAGAAGGCGTCGGCCCGCTCACGGAACCGCAGGTCCACCGACGGCCGCCAGTCGAGCTCCAGCGCCCAGTACGACTCCCAGTCCCACACCAGGGCGACGTCGGCGCGCACCCGGCTGCCCCGCACGCCGGCGAGCCTGCGCAGGTCGGCGCCGAGCTCGACGATCTCGCGCCACTGCGCGGAGCCGGCGCCGGCGTGCGGCACCATCGCGGAGTGGAACTTCTCCGCGCCGAACCGCGAGGCGCGGAACTGGAAGAACAGCACGCTGTCGGAGCCGCGGGCGACGTGCGCGAGGCTGTTGCGGCGCATCTCGCCGGGCCGCTTGGCGAGGTTGCGCGGCTGCCAGTTGACCGCGCCGGCCGAGTGCTCCATGAGCATCCACGGCTCTCCCCCGGCCACCGAGCGCGCCAGGTCGGCGGACATGGCCAGGTCGATGTGGTTGTCCGGCTGCTCGGCCTTCAGGTAGTGGTCGTTGGCGACCACGTCGAGCTCGCGCGCCCACTGCCACAGGTCGGTCGACTTGCAGTTCACGGTGCCGGCGAAGTTGGTCGTCACCGGCACGCCGGGGGTGATCTCGCGCAGGATGTCGCGCTGCAGCGCGTAGTGCTCGCGGTGCTGGCCGTCGCTGAATCGGGCGAAGTCGAGCCGCTGGGCCGGGTTGACGGCGGTGTGGTTGTGGCGGGGGGCGTCGATCTGCGCCCAGTCGGTGTAGCGCTGCCCCCAGAACGCGGTGCCCCAGGCGTCGTTGAGCTCGGCCAGGTCGCGGTAGGCGCGGCGCAGCCAGTCGCGCCAGGCGGCGACGCTGTGCTCGCAGTAGCACTCGCCCAGCGGCGCCCCGTACTCGTTGTGCACGTGCCACATGACCACGGCGGGATGGCCGCGGTAGTGGGTGGCGAGCGCGCGCACCAGGCGGGCGGTGGCCTCGCGGAAGGCGGGCGCGCTGGAGCAGGCGTTCTGCCTGCCGCCGAAGCCGATCCGCACGCCGTCGCGGCCGACGGGCAGCGTGTCCGGGTGGCGGGCGGTGAACCAGGCGGGCGGCGCGGCGGTGGGCGTGGCCAGGTCGACCGCGATGCCGGCGGCGTGCAGCCGGTCGATGATCTCGTCCAGCCAGCCGAACTCGTGGCGGCCCTCCTCCGGCTCCATCAGCGCCCACGAGAACATGCCGAGGCTCACCAGGTTGACCCCGGCCTCGCGCATCAGGGCGACGTCCTCCTCGTGCACCTCGCGCGGCCACTGCTCGGGGTTGTAGTCCCCGCCGTAGGCGATACCGGCCGGACGCTCCGGATACATCCATCCCCCTTGTCGTACTTCTGTGAACGTGCACAGTAGCGCGCGTCACCGTTCTTGGAAACCGACCAGGAGACTAACGAGAACATAACGGGCCCTTGACCCCGCACTGATGGCTGATCCAGTCTGTGCACGTTCACAGAGAACATCTGGAGGTATGCATGCGTGCCACACGCCTCGGAGCCGCCTTGGCCGCAGCGCTCGCGGCCACCCTGACCCTGTCCGGATGTGGCGGCGGCGAGCCCGCCGGCACTCCGGAGGCGGCGCGGACGCAGTCTCAGGCCCCGCAGGGCCCGGTCAAGCTCACGTACTGGACGTGGGCTCCGAACATGGACAAGGTCGTCGAGGTGTGGAACAAGGCGCACCCCGACATCCAGGTGACGGTCAGCAAGCAGGCCGGGGGCGACGACGCCGCCGCCAAGTTCCTCACCGCGGCCAAGGCCGGCAACCCGCCGGACCTGGTGCAGGCCGAATACCAGCACCTGCCGTCGTTCGTGGCGGCCGAGGCGGTGGCCGACCTCAAGGCCGAGACGGAGGCGGTCAAGGGCGAGTTCGGCGAGGGCGTGTGGGGGCTCGTCACGCTCGGCACCGAGGGCGTGTACGCGGTCCCGCAGGACAGCGGCCCGATGATGCTCTTCTACCGCCAGGACCTGTTCGACGAGTACGGCATCGAGGTCCCGAAGACCTGGGACGAGTACGCCGAGGCGGCCCGCGCCGTGCGGAAGAAGGACCCCAAGGTCTACCTGGGCACCTTCTCCAGCAAGGACCCCGGCGCGTTCACCGGCCTCGCCCAGCAGGCGGGCGCCCAGTGGTGGTCGATCAGCGGCGAGGCCTGGAAGGTGGACATCGCCGACGCGCCCACCGTCAAGGTCGCCGACTACTGGGACGGCCTGGTCAAGGAGGGCGCCATCGACGACACGCCGTACTTCACCCCCGAGTGGAACAAGGCGCTCGCCGACGGCAAGCTGCTCACCTGGCCGTCGGCGATCTGGGCGCCGGGCACGCTGGAGAGCAACGCGCCCAAGGCCGAGGGCAAGTGGGCGATCGCCCCGATGCCGCAGTGGAACGCCGGCGAGAACCACACCGGCTTCTGGGGCGGCTCCTCCGTGGCGGTCGCCGCCAAGTCGCCGAACAGGGCCGCCGCGGCCCGGTTCGCCACCTGGCTCAACACCGACCCGGAGGCGGTCGGCGCGCTGGTGAAGGAGGCCGCGATCTATCCGGCGGCCACCAAGGCGCAGACGGCGCTCACCGAGGCGCCCGGCTACTTCGCCAACCAGCCGGACTTCTGGCAGCAGGCCGCCCAGGCCTCCGCCGGGGCGCGCGGCTTCACCTTCGGGCCCAACGTCGGCGTCACGTACAACGCCTTCAGGGACGGCTTCGACAAGGCGTTGCAGGACGGCAGCCCGTTCTCCGGCGCCGTCAGGGCGATGCACGAGGCCACCGTCGCCGACATGCGCAAGTCCGGGTTCTCGCTCGCGTCATGACGTACTCCGCGAAGAGGCGGCGCGCCGCGCGCCGCCCCTTGCTCGCCCCGTACCTGTTCCTCACCCCGGCGATCGTGCTGTTCGTGCTGTTCCTGGCGGTGCCGATCGGTTACACCGCCTACCTGGCGATGCGCCGGACCCGGGTGTCCGGGCTCGGGCTGGGGGGCGGGTCGCGGCGCGAGGTGTTCGCCGGGTTCGACAACTTCGCCGCCGCGATCACCGACGGCGAGCTGTGGGCCGGGTGGCTGCGGGTGCTCGGGTACGGCGCGATCGTGCTGGTCGTGATGCTGGGGCTGGCGCTCGTGTTCGCGCTGGCCCTGGACTCGGCCCGGGTGCGGCTGGCCCGCTTCGGCCGGATCGCGATCTTCCTGCCGTACGCGGTGCCCGGCGTGGCCGCGTCGCTGCTGTGGGGGTTCCTCTACCTGCCGTCGCTCAGCCCGATCCGGGCGGTGCTGGACGTGGACCTGCTCGGCGCGACCACGGTCACGTACTCGATGGCCAACGTGGCGGTGTGGGGCGGGACCGGCTTCAACATGCTGGTGCTCTACACGGCGCTGCGGGCGGTGCCGCGCGACTACTACGAGGCGGCGCGGCTCGACGGCGCCACCGAGACGCAGATCGCGCTGCGGATCAAGATCCCGCTGCTGATGCCGGCGATCATCCTGACCACCGTGTTCTCGATCATCGCGACGATCCAGGTGTTCACCGAGCCGACCACGCTGCGGCCGTTCACGAACACGATCAGCTCCACGTGGAGCCCGCTGATGAAGGTCTACCGGGACGCGTTCGTCACCGGTGACCTGTACGCGGCGGCGGCCACCTCGATCGTCATCGCCGCCGTCTCCTTCGTCCTGGCGTTCGGATTTCTGCGCGTGGTCCGCGACCGCGCCTTCGGGGAGGGCTGATGGCCGCCGTCACGACCCGCCGGTCCACCGGTCTGCTGCCGACCGCCGTGCTACTGGCCGGCGCGATCTACTGCCTGTTCCCGGTGAGCTGGGTGCTGATCGCGGCGACCAAGTCGCCCGGGGAGCTGTTCACCACGCCGACCATGGCCTTCGGCACCGGCTTCCTCTCCAACGTGTCCGATCTGCTCGCCTACCGCGACGGGGTGTTCTGGCTGTGGCTGGTCAACACGTTCGTCTACGCGGGCGGCGGTTCGCTGCTGGCCACCGTGGTCGCCGCGGTCTCCGGGTACGCGCTGGCCAAGTACCGCTTCCCGGGCCGGGCGCTGATCTTCAACCTGCTGATCGGCGGCATCCTGGTGCCGGCCGTGGTGCTGGCCATCCCGCAGTATCTGCTGTTCTCGAAGGTGGGGATGGCGGACACGTACTGGGCGGTGCTGCTGCCGCAGATCCTGTCCCCGTACAGCATCTACCTCGCCCGGGTGTACGCGACCGCCGCCATCCCGGACTCGCTGCTGGAGGCCGGGCGGATCGACGGGGCCGGCGAGTGGACGCTCATGTCGCGGGTGGCGCTGCCACTGATGGTGCCGGGCATGGTGACGATCTTCCTTTTCCAGTTCGTGGCCATTTGGAACAACTTCCTGCTGCCGTTCATCATGCTGGGCGACGACGGCAAGTTCCCGCTCACGGTCGGGCTCTACACGCTGCTGGCGGCCGGGGCCAACCAGCCGGCGCTGTACAACCTGATCCTGACCGGCGCGCTGCTGTCGATCATCCCGCTGATCGCGCTCTTCCTCACGATGCAGCGATACTGGAGGACAGACCTGTCCTCCGGAGCGGTGAAATGAAGCGCCCTACCATCCACGACGTCGCCGCTGCCGCGGGCGTGTCCCGCGGCACGGTGTCCAGGCTGCTCAACGGCGACCGCTACGTCAGCCCGGCCGCGCGGGCCGCGATCGAGCGGGCCATCACCGAGACCGGCTACGTCGTCAACCGCGCCGCCCGCAGCCTGGTCACGCAGCGCACCGGCTCCGTGGCCATGGTGCTGTCGGAGCCGGACCAGATGCTGTTCGAGGACCCCAACTACAGCACGCTCATCCGGGTGGCGATCCGCCGCCTGGCCGAGCGCGACATCTCGCTGGTGATGATGCTCGCCGGCAACGAGGGCGACCGCGACCGGGTGGTGCGCTACGTGCGCGGCGGCCACGCCGACGGCGTGCTCCTGGTGACGACCCACGCGGGCGACCCGCTGGCCGACGCCCTCGCCGCCGCCGCCCCCGCCGTCTCGTGCGGCGCGGTCATCGGGCGCGAGAACGTCATCCCGTACGCGGCCGCGGACGATCGCCTGGGCGCCCGGCAGATGACCGAATACCTGGTGAGCCGGGGCCACAAGCGGATCGCCATGATCACCGGCCCGATGGACACCCCCGGCGGCATCCAGCGCCTGGAGGGCTTCGCCGACGTGCTGGGCCGCAAGGCGTCCAAGAAGCTCATCGCGCACGGCGACTGGACCCAGGCCAGCGGCGAGCGAGCCATGGCCGAGCTGCTGGAGCGCACCCCTGACCTCGACGCGGTGTTCGTCGCCTCCGACCTGATGGCGGCCGGCGCCCTGACGACCCTGCGCGCGGCGGGCCGGCGGGTGCCGGACGACGTGGCGGTGGGCGGCTTCGACGACTCCTCGGTGGCCACCTCCACCCTCCCGCCGCTCACGACGATCAGGCAGCCGCTGGCGGAGATGGCGAACGCGACGATCACCCTGCTGCTGGCCCGGCTCGACGGCGCCGAGAAGCCCGAACCGGTGGTGCTCCCGACAGAGCTCATCATCCGAGAGTCCGCCTGACCCCGTCTCCCCTTGCCGGGTCATGCGCCGACTGTCATATGCGGTTTCACCCCGCGAGCAGTTGGTGGAGCCGTCGTGCTTCCCGCACCAGCCGGGTGGAGCCCTTGCGCGCCGCTACGGCCGCCAGTTCCGGGATCTCGCCGCGCGCCCCGGCGAGCGCGGCGGCCCGGGCGCCCACGGCGAGCAGGTCCGCGAGCCCGTTGCGCGGGCGCTCCCCCGCGGCGGGCAGCACGCGCGGCAGCAGAGGGGCCACCACCGGCCACACCGCCGCGTGCGCCCCGGCCTGGACCGCCTCGTCGAGCGCGGACACCACCCGCGACAGCATGACCAGCCCCGGCGGCAGCAGCCCGGCGACCGCCCCCGCCAGCCGCTGCGCGGGCACCTCGTCCCGGGCGGCCAGGGTGAGGAGCGCGTCCACGGCCGCCGCCCGCTTCGCGACGTCCGGCTCGCTCATCCCGACGGCCAGGGCGTGCGCCACCGCCGTCCCGGCGGGCCCGTCGCCGTGCGCCAGCGCGGCGAGCGCGAGATGCCCGTCGCCCCAGGCGTCGAGGGCGGTCAGCAGATGCGCCGCCACCAGCTCGCGATGCGACGGCGCCGCCATCGGCCACCAGCGCATCGTGGAGGACCAGGACGTGTCCCGCCGCGCCAGGTCGTGCAGCGGCTCCGGCAGCTCCAGCTCGGACTGGAGCTCCTCGCCCGCCCACCCGTATCCGACGCGCCTGACCATCGAGCACCGGACCTCGGGGTCGGGCAGTCCGCCGCCGCGCAGCCACGCCGCGCACTCCCGGCCCGCCCGCGTGCCGAGCTTCTCCGCCCGCTCCGCCACCGCCTCGCCGACCGTACGCGGCAGCCGCAGGAGGGCGTGCGCGAGGTCGGCGGGCAACGGCTCCAGGCCGGCCGACGCCAGCCGTTCGAGGCGGTCGAGCAGCACCTCGGGAGCGATGTGGCCGGTGCCGGAGGTAGGCGTGGCGAGCAGGAGGGGCGGTGCGGACGCCGTCTCGTAGGCGGCGATCAGTTCGCGGGCCCGCGCCTCGTAGAGCCGGTCCAGCCCGCCGCCTTCGCGGTTGACCCGGCCGCCGCGGATCAGCGCGGTGAGCCGCAGGCTGTCTTCCGGTGAGGCGAACGCGAGCACCGCCCGCATGAGCAGCTGGTGGAGCCGCTCGTCGCTCCCATACGGGTGATGGCAGCCGAACAGGTGCGGGTCCAGCGGATGCCACCAGGGTCGCAGCGCCTCGCGCAGGGTGTCCGGCTCCCGGTGCGCCCACTCGGCGAGCCCGGCCAGGACCCGCTCGAACGTGTCCGCTCCCGACTTCGGCCCCACGGCGGCGACCGCCTCGGCGAGTTCGCCCGGCGACGCGATGGGCGGCGGCGGGCTCGGCGCGGGCGCCGCGACCAGCGCGGGCGCCTCGGCCGCATCGGCCTCGACGGCTTCCCCGTACGCGCCGGCGATCTTCTCCCGCAGCTCGGCGGGGAGCCCGCCCGCGGCGTCCAGGACGGCCTGCCGCCCTTCCTCGCCCGCCCGTCCGGCCAACCGCACCGCCGCCCGGACGGCGTACTCCTGCAGCGCGAGCGTGTCCTGCCGGAACACCGCCGCCACCACCGCCAGCGCGGCGTCGACCCGTTCCGGCCCGCGCCCGGCGGCGTCACGCGCCCACGCGACGGCCGCCCGCACGAGCTTCTTCTCCTGCCGGAACGCCAGCG
The DNA here is from genome assembly GCF_040676925.1 of Nonomuraea sp. NPDC049486. NCBI lineage: Bacteria > Bacillati > Actinomycetota > Actinomycetes > Streptosporangiales > Streptosporangiaceae > Nonomuraea > Nonomuraea sp. NPDC049486. The sequence continues at coordinate 16,260 of NZ_JBFAPV010000016.1, read as the reverse complement.
CTCCCGCCGCCTCGGCGAACAGCTCCGCCTCCAGCCGCCCCGCCTCGTCGGCCTGCCGCAGCCGCGCCAGGGCCATGTCAGCCACGGTGACAGGCGCGGCGGGCAGGATCGCCGCGTAGTCGCGGACCCGCCCGGCCACCTCGTCGAGGTCCGGAGCCAGGTCGTCGTGCAGCTGGGCGAGCACCGGCGGCGCGTCGGGCCCGTCGCGCAGCAGCCGTCCCATGACCTGGCCGAGCACCTCGCCGCGATCCAGGCGACCGCTCTCGATCAGCCGCAGCACGCCATCGCGCTGCGGCCACGAGAACGCCTCCCGCAGCCCGGCCGTCTCGAAGATCCTGGGCGCGAGGTGCGGGAACAGGGGATCGTCAGCGCCCGGCGCGGATCCGAGCCGCCGCACCCACCCGGTCAGGAACGGGTCGCTGTCCGGCGGCTCGATGCCGGTCGCCCTGACCAGAGCCGCGACGATCTCCCACTCGCGTTCCTGGTCCGCCCGCAGCCGCAGCACCGTCCGCCGGGCGAGATCCTCCTGCCACTCCACCGGGCGCGTACGGACCAGGCCGAGGACGCGCGGCGCGTCGTCGCCCGCCGGATCGCGCCACCGGAGCTCGCGCCGGAAGATCCACGAGGTCACGGCCGCCGCCCCGCCGAGGCAGCCGACGCCCGCCATGAGCAGGGGCCGTAACTGGCCCGTCCACTCCCAGAACCTGCCGGCGTACGCCTTGTTCTGCGCCGCGAGGTAGGGCGCGAGCTCGGCGGCGACGGCCTTCCTCGCGTCCGCGTCGAAGGCGGCGACGGAGCGGACGGTGCCGGCGGTGTCGCCGGCCTGGATCAGCTTGAGAAGATCTTTCCACGGTGCGGACATGGCGCGGACCCTACTGACCCGGCCCGACAATTCACCGATCCGGCGACCTCAAGCCAGGTATGGAAGAGTTGCCGTCCATGGAACAGCGTGTGTTGGGACGTACCGGACGGCGAGTCGGTGTGGTGGGACTGGGAGCCTGGCAGCTCGGGGCCGACTGGGGGCAGGTGAGCGAGGACGACGCGGTCGCGACGCTCTCGGCGGCGGTCGGCGACGGGGTGACGTTCATCGACACCGCCGACGTCTACGGCGACGGCCGCAGCGAGCAGATCGTCGGCCGGTTCGCCAAGGCCCACCCGGACCTCACGGTGGCCACCAAGATGGGCCGCCGGATGGACCAGGTGCCGGAGAACTACGTGATGGCGAACTTCCGCGCCTGGAACGAGCGCTCCCGCCGCAACCTCGGCGTCGACACCGTCGACCTGGTGCAGCTGCACTGCCCGCCCACGCCGGTGTACTCGTCCGACGCGGTGTTCGACGCGCTCGACACGCTGGTCGCGGAGGAGAAGATCGCCGCGTACGGGGTGAGCGTGGAGACGTGCGAGGAGGCGCTGACGGCGATCGCCCGGCCGGGCGTGGCGACGGTGCAGATCATCCTGAACGCGTTCCGGCTCAAGCCGCTGGAGCGGGTGCTGCCCGCGGCCCGCGAGGCGGGTGTCGGCATCATCGCCCGGGTGCCGCTGGCCAGCGGCCTGCTGTCGGGCCGGTACGACGAGAACACCACGTTCGCGCCCGACGACCACCGCACCTTCAACCGCCACGGCGAGTCGTTCGACGTGGGCGAGACGTTCTCCGGCGTGGACTTCCGCACCGGCCTGGAGGCGGTCCGGCGGCTGGCCCCGCTGGTGCCCGAGGGGGCGACGATGGCGCAGTTCGCGCTGCGCTGGATCCTCGACCAGCCCGGCGTGTCCGTCGTCATCCCCGGCGCCCGCAACCCGGCCCAGGCCGCCGCCAACGCCGCCGCGGCCGCGCTCCCGCCCCTCCCGCCGGAGACCCTCCAGGCCGTACGCGACGTGTACGACGAGCTCATCCGCCCGCAGGTGCACGACCGATGGTGAGCCGGAGGGTTCTCGTCACCGGGGCGTCGCGGGGCATCGGACGAGCCGTCGCGACGGCGTTCGCCGAGCTGGGTGACCGGGTGGCGGTCCACCACCGCGACTCCCCCGCCCTCGCCTCCGGCCTGCTGGACGAGCTGCCGGGCGAGGGACACACGGTCGTCCAGGCGGACCTGGCCGACCCGGAGGCGGTGCGCCGCGTCGTGGACGAGGCGGCCACCGCCCTGGGCGGCATCGACGTGCTGGTCAACAACGCCGGCGTGTTCCTGCACCACCCGGTCACGGACCTCACCTACGAGGAGTGGCAGGCGGCCTGGCGCCGGACGCTCGACCTCAACCTGGCCGGCGCGGCGAACATGATCTGGTGCGCGCTCCCCCACATGCCGCGGGGCGGCCGCATCGTCAACGTCTCCTCGCGCGGCGCCTTCCGCGGCGAGCCTGACAGTCCCGCGTACGGCGCCAGCAAGGCGGGCCTGAACGCGCTCACCCAGTCGCTCGCGGTGTCCCTGGCGCCGAAGGGCATCGCGGTGGCGGCGGTCGCGCCGGGCTTCGTCGAGACGGACATGACGAACGAGCACCTCAAACCGCCCAGGGGCGACGAGATCCGCGCCCAGAGCCCGTTCGGCCGCGTGGCCCGCCCGGAGGAGATCGCCGCCGCCGTCGTGTACCTGGGCTCGCCGGAGGCGGAGTGGGCCAGCGGCACCATCATCGACCTGAACGGCGCCAGCTACCTGCGCTGAGAGGCGGGGCCGGGTGGTAGGAGAATGGCATCTTCGACTTCTGACATCGCCGATCACGGCTCCCGGCGAGATTCTCCGGGAGCCGTGTTGCCGTAACGTGTCAGACCTTGTTCACCGGTTCCTGGAGTTCGGTGACCCACTCGTCGTGGTTGTCGGGACACTCCAGGTTGATCTCCCGGGGGTAGCCGACGGAACGGTAGCCGTTGGCGTCGATCCAGCGGCCGAGGGTCTGGACGGTGGGCAGGACGGTCTCCATGGAGCCGCGGTGCATGACGGTCGCCGCCTGCTCGACGGGCGGCAGGTCCACGATCCGCAGCCCGTCGTCCTCGCCGAGGGGCGCGGAGACCTCGACGCCCGCTCGGATGAGGATCCCGCCGTCCGGCGCGTCCTCGTAGCAGGCGACCGCGGGCCCGGAGGGGGCGATGCCCGCCGCCTCCAGGCGCCGGGACAGCTCCTCGTAAAGCGGCTGGATGACCGGGCCGACGGTGTCGAAGTCCGGTGCCACCGCGGTCAGTTCGGCCACCCGCACGCTCGGCAGGCTCTTCAGTACGACATCGTTGCTGGGCATCTGCCCCTCGCTCTCGATCGAGCGGAGCCTCGCCTCGACCTGGGCCAGCCGGGCCGCCGCCGCCGTGATCGCCGCCTCCAGGTCGGCGCGCCGCAGCCGGAGCATGGCGCGCAGTTCCCCGATGGTCACCTTCTCGTCCAGGATCGCCCGGACCTGTTGGAGGGTGAAGCCGAGGTCCTTGAGCGCGATGACGCGGTTGAGGCGGGCCAGCTGGGCGGCCGTGTAGTAGCGGTAGCCGGTGGCCGGATCGACGTGGGCCGGGCGCAGCAGACCGGTGGCGTCGTAGTGACGCAGCATCCGGACCGAGACGCGACCGTGCCTGGCGAAGTCTCCGATGGTGAACATGATGTCTCCAAGTCGACCGCCTGACACGGTGTGAGGGTCAAGAACGCGGCACGGATGCCGAGGCCTGAGCCGGCGGAACGTGGACTACCCGCCGAGCCCGTCGAGATAGGCGCGGGAGGCGGCGAGGGCTTCGAGCATGTCGCCGTCGCAGCGGTCGAGCTCGACGATCCGCCAGGCGTCGGCGGGGGCGGCCGCCAGGATGTCCGGGATCGGCAGCGTGCCGGAGCCGACCGCGGTCATGGCGTCGTCGACGGTGCCGGGGCCGTCCTTGACGTGCAGGTGGGTGACCCGGTCGCCGAGCCGGGCCAGCAGGCCGGGCACGTCGGCGCCGCCCACCACGGCCCAGTAGAGGTCCACCTCCAGCAGGACGTCCGGGTCGAGCAGTTCGGCGAGCACCTCAAGGGCGTGCCGGTCGCCGATCCGCGCCGACAGCTCCCAGTGGTGGTTGTGGTAGCCGAGCCGCAGCCCCGCCCCGGCGGCGCGGGCGGCGGCGGCGTTGATCAGGCGGGCGCTCTCCTCCACGGCGGCACGATCGGAGAACCCGTCCGGCGGGATCGCCGGGATGATCACCGTGTCCGTGCCGATGGCCGCGGCGGCCTCCAGCACGGCGGGCGCGTGCTCGTCCAGCAGCGGCCCGTGCAGCGAGCAGGCGGTGAGCCCGTTCGCCTCCAGCAGGTCGCGAAAGGCGCGCGGGTCGTCGCCCAGGAGCCCGAAGGTGGGCTCCACGGCCCGGTACCCCATCGCGGCGAGGGACGTCAGAGTCGTCGTCGGCCGCACGGTCATCTCGGCGCGTACGGAGTAGAGCTGGACGGCGGGAACAAGCACGACATACCCCCTGCGACTACACGATCCAGTCCATTGATCTTAAGGAGCCGCCGGCATCCCGGGAAGCGGCGCCACCTTCGAGGGCTCACCACGCACTGAAGTAATTCGTATTAGCAGGTTGACTCGCGCTTTTCGCTGACCGATGCTCGGTGATCACACCGGCCCCCCGCCGGTGTGATCACGAAAGGGCAGAGCATGTCCGATCCGATCCTCGACCGCCGCACGATCCTGCGCGCCGCCGCAGGCACGGCCGTCGCCCTCCCCGCACTCTCCTCCCCCGCCGCCGCTGCCGCCGCCGGGCCCGCGGGCTTTCCCTCGTACGCCTACCTCGGCCGGTCGCTGAACACCTCGGCGCTGCGCTACAACCCGACCGGCGAGCTGATCTTCCCGTGCGTGCGCGGAACGTACGACCGCATGCCGGGCGGGCTCGGCAGGTACTACCTCTACTACGCCCCGCACGACGCGCCCGGCGGCATCTGCCTGGCCTACGGCGACTCACTCGCCGGGCCGTTCACCGAGTATCACGCCAACCCGATCGTCAGCCGGCAGTGGGGCTCGCACTTCAACGTCAGTCACGTGTCGTCACCGCACGTGCTCTGGCACGCCGCCTCCCGCCGCTGGTACCTGTACTTCCACGGCGAGAACAGCACGACCCGGCTCGCCACCTCGGCCAACGGGGTCGACTTCAGCTACCACGGCGTCGTGCTGAACACCTCGATGGTGCCCGGCATCTCGGAGGCCTCCTACGCGCGGGTCTTCGACCACGCGATCCCGGCGCGGGGCGCCCGGTACGTGATGGTGTTCATGGGCAACCACGGCGGCAACCGCAAGATCTTCTGGGGCTGGTCGGGCGACGCGGTGAGCTGGCAGTTCGCCCCTAACCCGCTCATCTCCCCCGCGGGCGACGGCCTGACCGACCTGAGCGGGCCGCACCTGCTCAAGCGCAACGGCACCACGTACGTCGTCTACCACGGCAACTCGGGCAAGATGTATCTCACCGAGGTCGGCAACTCCTTCGACCGGGAGGTGCACCTCGGCGTCTTCCACACCCCGCTGACCGGCGGCCCCGACTCCCGGCGCTCGGCCGCCCCGGCCTTCGGCACCGACGGCGGCGTCTCGTACATGTTCTACGAGGCGGGCCAGCGCGGCTCCACCGTGATCGCCGTGGCCCGCGCCACCTCCTGATCCCGTACCTCCTCGACCCCGCTGAGCCCCGTCCTGTCCCTCCCGGGTTCGGCGGGGCCGGGCGTCGCCCGCCGCGTGCTTGCCGGCCGGCGAGTCTGCGAAGATCAGGTCGAACGTCCCGAGCGCGGACAGCATCTCCAGCGCGTCGCCCGTGCGGAACTCCACGAACCCCGGCCACTCCCCCTGCCGGGCGAGCCCGGCGCGCCCGGCGTCGCGCTCGATGGTGGTGACGGTGACGTCCGTGCGCGGCGTCAGCCCGGACGCGAGCCAGGCCGTCCCCACTCCCGTCCCGGTCCCGATCTCCAGCACCCGCGCCCGCGCCGGCAGCCCGGCGGCGAGCACGGCGAGGAGCCGTCCGACACCCGGGTCACACGAGTACGCGAACCCGGCCCGCTCCGCCCGCTCGGTGGCCCGCCGTACGAGATCCTCCATGAGCACAGGATTCCCTATGCTGCCGACCCATGACGATCGACGGTGACTACGGCCTGCCCGGTTCGCTCGGCAGGGTGCTGCGGGCGGTGGCGGACGAGCGGGTGGCGCAGGACCGGCGGTGGGGCGTCCAGGAGGGCCTCACCGACGGCACCGGCCCGCAGCACGGCGACGAGGCGGAGCGGGCGAAGCGGGAGACCGGGGAGGCGTCCCGGGAGGGGCGGCTGACCTGGCGGCACGTGCTGGTGGAGGAGGTGCTGGAGGCGTTCGCCGAGGAGGACCCCGACCGGTTGCGGGCGGAGCTGACGCAGGTGGCGGCCGTGGCGGTCAAGTGGATCCAGGACATCGACCGGCGCGCCGCCCGGGACCGGTTCCGGGCGATCGTGGACGTGCACGTGCTGCTGGTCCGCGACGGCGAGGTGCTGATGGGGCGCCGATCCGGCACTGGATACGCCGACGGGCTGTGGCACCTGCCGAGCGGCCATCTGGAGGCGGGCGAGTCGGCGACGGAGGCGGCGGCGCGGGAGGCCCGCGAGGAAGTGGGCGTCCGCGTCGACCCCGCCGACCTGGTCTTCGCCCACGTGATGCACCGGGCACCGGAGCGGGTGGGGCTCTTCTTCGTGGCGGAGAGGTGGGCGGGCGAGCCGTACAACGCCGAGCCGCACAAGTGCTCCGAGCTCGGCTGGTTCCCGCTGGACCGGCTGCCGCAGGACACGGTCGGCTATCCGGCCGAGGCGCTGCGCGGCATCGGGCGCGGTGAGGCTTTCGGCCTGTACGGGTTCTAGCCCGGCGGATACTTGGCCGGGTCGGCGCGCCCGCGGCCGGCGAAGTCGTCGGCCAGTTCGGTGATGGTCTCGCGGCCTTCCAGCAGATACAGCCAGGCGACCGGCAGGGCGTCCTCGCCGCGCACGGCGCCGAGAAGATTGCCGGTCATGGAGCCGGTGGAGTCGCTGTCGCCGGAGTGGTTGACGGCCAGCAGCAGCGCCGCGGCGAAGTCCTTCTCGCGCGTGAGCGCGCAGTAGACGGCGATGGCCAGCGCCTCCTCGGCCACCCATCCCCCGCCGAGGCTCTCCACCCGCTCCGGGCTCGGCTCGCCCTTTCCTGCCAGCTCGTCCGCCGCCCGCAGGGCGACGCTGGTCTCCTCGTGCCCGGGGTACGTGGCCAGCAGGCGGAGCGTCTCGTGGACCGCCTCGTACAGGGTCAGGTCCTCGGCCACGAAGTGGACGAGGGCGGCGAAGGCGCCGGCCGCGTAGTAGCCGGTGGGGTGGCCGTGGGTGATCCGCGCGCAGGCGGCGGCCAGCTCGAACGCCTCCCGCGCGGAGCCCCCGAGAAGCCCGAACGGCGCCGACCGCATGACGGTGCCGCAGCCCTTGGAGTCGCGGTTGACCGGCCCCGGCTCTCCCAGGGGCCCGTCCCGGCCGGGCCGCGCGCGCAGCCCCGACAGGCACGCGTTGCCGGGCGCCCGCCGCGCGTACAGCCACCGCTGCTCGCGCAGCCAGCCCGTACGGTGGTGCGGGTCGCCGGGCGGGGGCGGGGCGTCGTGCCGCTGGGTGTCGAGCCAGCGCAGGTAGGCGGACCGGACCACCTCCGGGGTGTCCGCGAACCCCCGGGTGGCGGCCCTCAGCTCGGCCCTTATCAGCCCTTCCAGCGTGAAGAGCGTCATCTGGGTGTCGTCGGTGATCAGGCCCGCGCGGCCGATCCCGTCGGTCACCATGCCGGTGACCCCGGCCTGCCCATGACGGGCGCGGATGCCCGCGATGGAGTCGAACTCGATCGCCCCGCCGAGCGCGTCGCCGATCGCCCCGCCCAGCACGCATCCGCGGACCCGGCTCCGGTACGTCACTTCCGCCATGGCCCACACCTTATGCCCGGCCTTGTCGCGTACGGGAAGGATGGGCGCGGCCCTGTCAGTGGGCGTGCTTGTGGCCGAACGTCCAGGTGATCGTGGAGGTGAGGGCGTTCTCGCGGTACGCGGGATCGCGGATGAAGCCGGTGGAGTCGGAGACGACGACGGTATAGGTGCACGAGTGCTTCGACCGCAGGTCCTTGCGCCCGCACCACGGAGCCTCGGGCTTGCCGCGCTGCTTGGGCGGCTTGTGCTCGCCGGCCTGCACGGAGGCCAGGCCGGCCCACTCCGCGATCTCGTGCCCGTTGACGAACCACCGGGTGGACACGGTCGGGATGTCGACGTGGGTGACGGTCAGGGTGGCCGACTTACGGATCGGCCTGTCGCTCGGCGGGGTGGCGGCGTCGACGATGCCGGTCAGCTCGTAGAACTTGCGGGTCATCTCCTCGCGGCCGACCGAGTTGAAGGGCTTGCGCAGGGTGCGCATCAGCGAGTCGTCGCTGGGCCGGTGGATGCCGAGATTGTGGTAGTAGGCGCCTTCGAAGGCGCCGATGACGCCGCCGTCGGGGGTCTCGGCCCCGAGCCAGCGCCACCACTTGGTCCGCCGCGCGGTCTGCTCTCCGGCGTCGTGGACGGAGACGTTGGCGTCCGGCGGCTCCTCGCCGGTGTAGACGCTGCCGTCGTCGGGATAGGCCCAGTACGGGTACTCGTCGGCGAGGTCGCCGAGGGAGTGGCCGAGTTCGTGGGGAAGGATCTCCGGGCCGGAGACGTGTCCGCCGGAGAAGGTGACCAGGTCCTCCTCGATGTAGCCGGCTCCGCCGTACGTGCCGCTGTTGACGACCACGGCGATCTGGTCGAAGGCGGGCGCCAGGGCGGCGTAGGACTCGGCGGCGGGCACGTCGACGCAGACCAGGCGTGCCAGCCCGTCGCAGTAGTAGGTGCTGTGGAGCGCGGTGTCCTTCTCGATCCCTTCGGCGGGGTCGTTGTCGGAGCCGGAGTCGTTGGAGACGACGTTGACCTGCCAGACGTTGAACAGCTTCCGGTAGCTCTTGAACGGCTCGCGCTCGGCCAGCAGGTTCCAGCTGGTCTCCACCTGGGAGGTGTAGAGGTCCATCTCGGACTCGGTGAAGCCGTCGCCCAGGTAGACCAGGTCGATGCGCTTGTCGCTGGGGCCGTTCACCTCGATGGGCGTCACGGTGGCGGACGGCGCCTGCCGGGACCTCGCCCGCGGGCCGATCTCGCCCGGCACGTCGGTGTAGCCCCGCGGCCCGCTCTCGTCGAAGATCTCCACCTTGTGGTCATCGGACGCGGTCGCGGGCGGGACCGAGAAACACGTCGCGAGGAGTACGCCCCCCACGACCAAGCCAAGTTTGCGCATATTTGTCTCCATCGACAGCGATATGGCGCAGATTGTTCGCGGCTGCGCGTTCATGGGGCAATAACGCTGCGGTGTCGATCCGGGCCGGCGGCAGAGGGCGTCCGGCGGGCCGCAGGTCGGCGCGCCACATAACCCGGGAGTTATCCCCTTTCGGGATGGCCCTCCTCGTGGGTACGGGCACCCACGCGCGCCCGATCACCCTAGGGTTATGTCGTACTAGATTTGCCGCATGCAGCTGGAGTTGCGGCACCTTCGGACGTTGTGCGAGATCGCGAACGCGGGCAGTCTCAGCAAGGCGGCGGTCGTCCTGGGCGTCTCGCAGCCCGCTCTCACCGCCCAGCTGCGGCGGATCGAGGCCACGCTCGGCGGGCAGATCTACCGGCGCGGCCGGCTGGGCATGACCCCGACCCCCTTCGGCCGGTTCGTGCTGATCCGGGCCAGAGCGGCGCTCCAGATCGTGGACGAGCTGATGACGGACACCACGCCCGCCCCGGACCGGCCGCGCGTCGCCCGGATGGGCGGCTACGCCAACCCGGTGCTCGGCGGCCTGCTGCGCAGGCTGTTCGGGACGCCGGGCACGCCGATCACCGTGCACACCGAGCACTCGCCCCGCCTGCTCATGGACCTGCTCGCCTCCAAGCGGCTGGACGCGGCCACGCTCGTCGACTACCCCGGCCACGAACTGGCCGTGCCCACCGCGATAGGCGTGCGCCCCATCGCCATGGAGCCGGTCTTCGTCGCGATGGCCGCAGGCCACCCTCTCGTGTCACTCGAAGAGGTGCCCCTCGCCCGGCTGGCCGACGACGACTGGGTCCTGTCGCCTCCTGACGGGGCGGGCTGGCCCGAGTGCTTCGTCACGGCGTGCCGGGACGCCGGCTTCGAACCTCGGGTGCCGCACATCATGATCGAGGCGCCGATGATCCGGCTGCTCGTCGCCGCGGGGCAGGCCGTCACGCCGTGCCAGGCCACGTTCCCGCCCGGCGACGGCATCGTGGTCCGCCCGCTTGCGGGCGCCCCGCTGTGGATGAGGCACCTCGTCGCCTGGCGCCTCGACGGCGCGCTCGCCGACCGGGCGGGCGAACTGGTCGCCCTCGCCACGCAGGCCCACCAGGAGGCGCTGGCCGCCCACCCGGTCTACAGCGCCTGGCAGGCACGACGTCACTTCGGAGGTGATCCGCAGCACTGAGGGGGCCGCTCCCCCGGCACGTGCGGGGAAGCGGCCCGATGCGGTGCTACTGGGGCAGCGGGGCCACCTCGCGCACCTTCTCCGCGGCGGCGGCCAGCGAGTCCCTGGTCACCTCAGGCGCCTCGCCCTGCTTGTTCTGCGGCAGCGGCTTCACCTTCTTGCAGGCGGACGGGTAGCGGTCGCAGTAGCTCTGGGTCGTGCCGACTGACGTGGCGTTCAGCATCGCGTGGCCGGTGGCCCGGGTCAGCGTGTCGGTGGCGGCGTTGAAGATCTCGTTGAGCCGGCGCGAGTCGGCCGGGTTGTTGACCCGCAGCGGGGTGCCGGTGCCGGTCGACATGCCGAAGATCGTGTCGCCGTCGCCCAGCGTGTGGATCGGGCTGATCGCGCGGGCCAGACCGTCCTGGGAGTTGCCGGCCATCCGCGCGGCGGCGGCCTTCTCCAGCGGCGCGTTCGTGGCGACCACGGCGATCGTGGTGTTCAGCGACGGGGCGTCGGCCTTGGCTTCCGGCCGGCACTCCTTGGCCTTCGGCGTCTCCAGGCCGCGGAACTCGCCCGCCACCTCGTACCGGGCCGCGAACAGCGAGCAGTCACGCGGGTCGACCGGCGAACCGGCCGAGTTCACCACCACGATGGCGCCGACCACGGTGCCGTCGCTGAGGGTCATGCTGGCGGTGCCGACGCCGCCCTTCAGCCCGCCCGCGCGGGCACCGGTGCCGCCGCCGACGACGCCCTGACGTACCGGACCTTCCTTGGCGGCCTGCGCGGCGAGGTAGCCCCATTCGGGCGTGGTGCGGGCCTTGAAGTCGCCGCCACGGCCGAGGTCGTAGATGTCGGCGGCGGGGACGATCGGCGCGACTCCCGAGCCGACCCTGACGCCCTCGCCGCGCTCCTCCAGCCAGCGGATGACGCCGTCGGTGGCGGCCAGCCCGTACATGCTGCTGCCGCCGAGCATCACCGCGTTCACGCCGGGGTTGGAGTTGAGCGGGTCGAGCAGGTCCGTCTCCTTCGTGGCGGGGGCGCCGCCGCGCTGGTCGACGCCGGCCACGGACATCGTCGGGGTGTAGATCACGGTGGTGCCGGTCAGGTAGGGCGCCCTGGCCGACTGGACCTGCCCGACCTTGATGCCGGGCACGTCGGTGATCGCGTTGTCGGGGCCGGGCAGCCCGGGGGTGTTCGCGGCGGTGGCGGCCTGCGCGGACGCGCTTCCGGGGACGGTGAGCATCAGTGCTCCGGCCAGCAGTGCGACGAGGCGTGGCTTCATGGATCCCTCATTCCAGTGGGGGGCGGGAAGGGACGTCGGGGAGTGCGCGCGCTACTGAGTGCACTGAGGCTACTGGTCGGACCAGCAAAGGTAAAGATCGTAGTGTGCCGATTTGTAGCTATAGTCGGCGTTTTCGCCAGTACGTCCGCGATCGCGTGAGTTCGCCGGCCCCCTGCCGGAAGGACGTCCGACGTTGGGCGTCGATTAACACGGCCTCCCTAGCGTGCCCGACATGAAACGTGCACTGCTCGCCCTCGGTGTCGCCACGCTGGTCACCGGCCTCGCCGCGCCCGCCGCGGCCAAGCCCGCCGCCCCCGGCCGGGCCACCCTCACCGGGTTCGCCTCGCTGCCCGCCGAGACTTTCGTACCGAACAGCGAGACCTCGGGCACCCAGCTCGGCCCCGACCCGGTCAACGGCCTCACCCCGCCCTTCGCCGGCCAGCCCGTGCAGGGCTTCAGCGGCATCGTGCCCCGGGGCGGCGGCGTCTACGAGATGCTGTCCGACAACGGCTTCGGCAGTAAGGGCAACAGCGCGGACTACCTGCTGCGGGTGCACCGGGTCGAGCCCGACCTGCGGGGCGGCACGGTGAAGGTGCTCGGCGGGTTCGACCTCGCCGACCCCGACCGGCACATCACGTTCCCCATCACCAGGGAGGACCGCCGGCTGACCGGCGCCGACTTCGACGTGGAGTCGATCGTGCGCGCCACCGACGGCACCTACTGGATCGGCGACGAGTTCGGCCCGTTCCTGCTGCACTTCTCCTCGACGGGCAGACTGCTCGAAGCGCCCATCCCCCTGCCCGGCGTCCAGGCGCCGGAGAACCCGTTCCTGAACGGCGCCGAGCCGAACCTGGGCCGCAGCAAGGGCTTCGAGGGCATGGCGCGCTCGCTCGACGGCAAGCGGCTCTACCCGCTGCTGGAGGGCACCGTCAGCGGCGACCCGGCCGGCACCCTGCGCATGTACGAGTTCGACGTGCGCGAGCGGGCCTACACCGGCAAGCGCTGGACCTACCCGCTGGACGCCCCCGGCCACGCCATCGGCGACGCGGTCGTCGTGGACCGGAACCGGTTCCTGATCATCGAGCGTGACGGCGCCCAGGGCGACGCGGCCAGGACCAAGAAGATCTACCTGGCCGACGTCCGCGACCGGAACCACGACGGCGCCATGGACAAGACGCTCGTCGCCGACCTGCTCGACATCGCCAACCCCAAGGGCCTCGGCGGCTTCGGCAGGACGTTCCGCTTCCCGTTCGAGACGATCGAGGACGTGGCCATCCTCGACGACCGCACCCTGATCGTCGCCAACGACAACAACTTCCCGTTCTCCACCGGCCGCACGCCCGGCAAGCCGGACGACAACGAGTTCATCACCATCAAGCTGCCGCGCCCGCTGCACGCCACCCGCTGACCCTCATGTGCCCGTGCCCCTCCCGCCCTGGGAGGGGCACGGGCACGTCGCCTCCTCGGCGTGCACGGTGGAGCCGACCTCGTGGAAGAGCCCTCTTCCGGCCCTCCGCCGATCCGGCAGGTGGTGGCCATCCGGGAGACCGGCAGCAGTGAGCCGTCGCCCCGCTCGAACCACTGACGCTCCCCCTGCGCGGTGCCGCCGGTTCGGCCTGAGGGCTGACCTCCATGATCTGCCCTCGGTTACCCATGAGGACGGCAACGACCACGAGGTTGTGCTCGGCACCGAGACGGTGTGCGGAGGCTTGCCTGCCGGGGCCAAAACAGAAGGCACGTTCGTGATGAACGCGCCTTCCGGGGGGCCGTGGCCCCGGATAAGCATGTCGCCGTAGTGGCTGCTTCAAGCAGACCCCGGGCACTGGTGCGGGACATGCCGGTTCGGGCAGCAGATCATGCCGATCGTGGCGAACCGGCCGCCGTGCAACCACTCACCCCATTGCACGTCCACCCCGCGGGGCAACAGGTCGCGGGCGGACTGCAACCGATCTTTCATCGGGATGCGGTCGGGCCACAGCAGCGCGGTGCAGGTCCTGCCGTACTCCTCAGCCAGCCAGGCCACGGCGGGGCCGACCTGGTCGAAGGTGGCCGCGATCCGTGATGGGGGTTTGAGCAGCCAGTCGCCGGTCCGCATCGGAGGGAGGAGCGACGCGGGAAAGTCCGGCGAGGTGGGGCGGCGACCGGCCTCGTTCGCACGTTCCGATCCCGGGCCGGTCCACTGGTAGGCGTGCCAATGCATGGTGAGGCGCTCCGGGTACGGTTGGGGGCGGCGGCCCCTGCTTGCTGTGATCAGGCAGGGACCGCCGTCGACGCGGGTGATGCCTACAGAGTGGACAGGCCGGCGGCGCGAAGCTCGTCACCGGTGAACCGGAGCGTCCCGGCATCCGGGTTCTTCGAGTCACGCACCGCGTAAGCGTCCTCCTCCCCCGGGATGGGCGCGATCAGGACACAGGTGTCCATCTCCTCCTCCTGCTGGTTGCCGCCACAGGCCCGGCTGAACGACACCCCTTCGAGGTGACAGCCATACAGATCCATTGCGTGGTCTTCCTTTCGTCCGAGCCCTCAGGGTCGGGCTCCGTTCTGGCCCACGAACGGTACCTGTACCCGCCTATTCATGGCTAGTCCAAGCCCGACCTATACTGTTTGGTCTAGCTATGGAAGTCAGTGACGGTTTAGGGTTCGGCCGTGATGTTGCCTGATACGCCGTGGACTGAAGACGACTGGAATCCGGAGTTCTATCGGTACGAGCAGATCGCGGACTGGATCCAGCAACGGATCGAAGCGGGAGAATATCCTCCACGAACCGTGCTCTCCGAAATTCAGCTCCAGGGATATTTCGGTACGGGACGCACCACCATTCGCAAGGCGTTCGAAATCCTCCGCGAGCGCGGGCTGATCATCACGAAGCCCGGCAGAGGATCCGTGGTCATGCGAAGGGCAGGCACAACGGACTGATATTCAAGCACTGGTTACCCCGCTTGGCACCTGTCACTTGACCACGGCGTTGCGCCAGTAGCGGACGCTCGTCGCACCGATGACATCGGCATACTCCTGATATATCTCCTCCAGACAAGCCAGGAGCGCTTGAGCGTGCTTCTCAAGACCAAGAACGGTGAGCGAACGCAGGATCCTGCTGATACGCAAGAAATTGTGGTTGTACGGGGTGAGCCATACAGAGGCTCGGTCGGAGAAGTCACCACCGGGTGAGACCCGAGGCGACTCGAAGGGACCGTCGAGCCTCAAGCCATAGAAGGCGAGCATCCGGAGCAAGGATTCCGTCAGCTCGTTCTGAAGGCCGCGATCGGACCTGAACGCCTCGATGTCGTTCTCGTTGAGGACTGGTGCGTTGTGATTCGCCATACTGGGCTCTGGTAGCGGGAAAAGCCACTGGATGTAGTCGTGGACCGCTTCCAGGGCAAGGAAGTCCTGGCTGCGGACATCATCAAGCGAACGTCCGCGGTCATCGGTGCCGATCTGCCGGTAGAAGGCGACGACAGCGCTGGTTTTCATAGGCTCTTCACGTTGATGTCGGCTCGCAGACGCTTACAGCGATTCTGAGGAGATGTGCCGCCTCCCGGAGGGAGACTTGGGGAGGACTCTTGTCGTCAGCACGGAAGACGACCACGTTGATGCCGAT
Organism: Nonomuraea sp. NPDC049486; assembly: GCF_040676925.1. Taxonomy (NCBI): domain Bacteria; kingdom Bacillati; phylum Actinomycetota; class Actinomycetes; order Streptosporangiales; family Streptosporangiaceae; genus Nonomuraea; species Nonomuraea sp. NPDC049486. Next base: position 985 of record NZ_JBFAPV010000016.1, on the reverse strand, counting down.
TCTTCGGTAAGCGTCAGCGTAAAGAATCTCCGACCAGGCGAGCAGCTGGGCAAGGAGTGCACGGGTGGGCTTGATCGAGCCGTGCCCGGCACCGAGTAGAGGAAGATACACGGTGGACAGACGACGGTCGCGGGCCACGGTGCTCGCCCTGCGAGCGATCAGAGCCAGCGCCACCGGATCCGCCCGTAGCCCCTCGCCCTCCCGTTCGGTGGTGGCGGCAGCAACCAGCAGGTGAAAGTTCCCTTCCAGGGGTCGGTCGATGTAGGCCGCCGTCCCCAGCCTGTAGCTGCGGGTCTCCTTGCCGTTGATCTTGACGATCTGGGCAGGCATACCAGCCAGACTCTCGGCGATGGCCCGCTCCAGATCGGCGACGCGCCCCCTGTAGTGGGCATGGACGAAGGCCCCCGCGGCGCTTCTGGTGTCACTCAGGCACGTGCCGTTGAAGTACTCGTTGGCGGGCAGGACGATCAGAGCGCACGACGGGTCGCCGGCGATCTCTTCTATGCGGCCGAGCCTGATGGACAGTTCATTCTCACCGATGCGCGTACTGACGGAGTCAGCGTCCGAGGTGATTCTTATTCGACGCTTGGCAGGCACGGGAAAGGCCATGGCGGGAGTTTGCAAGGTGCTGACGGCGGCGAGTACAACGAGTCCCAACCCCACCAAGGCCACCGGATAGACCGGAGCCGCGAGCGGCACTATATCCAGCTTGGCGATATCCTTGACCTGAAAGAAAGAGACAAGAAGAAATAGAGTGCCGATCGCCAGAGCGATGACCTGGAACCTGACCTGGACTAACGCTTCGATCATGCCTTGCATAGGGCTGGCATCCTTGGCTGTCACCTGCGTTTCTGGCCTGGATCGTACATCAGCCGGCTGGAGCGTCACTTAGTGCGTGTTTGAGAAGATCGTTCATGTACGGCGTGGCAGCGTGACGACCGGCTCGCGAGCGGCCAAGGTGTCCGGATGCCCCCGCAGCGCTACC